>CALIRO010000007.1 GCA_938042245.1 uncultured Thermoguttaceae bacterium | reverse complement strand
TCCAGCAAGCCACGGCAGATCGCCAGGTTTCGGCAGAGCAGCGGGCGGAACAGCTCCCACGGATTGCTTCTCAAGCGGGTCGGCGTTTACTTCGGTTTATGGTGCAGGAGGCTGAGCAAGCCAGCCAGATATTCCGTGGGCTGTTTTCTGATACCTCGGATTATTATCGGACGGATTATGGGCATCTGATCATCCAATCGGATCAGGCAGTTATTTGGTGGTGCGAGGCGGGCTGGAAAGTGCCCCGGCAACGGCCGGCGCCGGAAGCGGAAAAAACGCCTGCAGGCCAACCGAAGGAACCTCCCGCTCCCAATCCGCCCGAACCGGTCAAGCCGGCTCCTAACCAATCGGAAGCCAACCCAGCACCAAACACCCCGGAACCGGCCAAGCCGGCTGCTGACCAACCGGAGCCTCCACCCGCCCAAAACCTGCCGTCGGCCGCCCGGGGCGCTGTCCTGCCGGCGGCCAGCCCGTGCAGTACGCCCGCATCAAGCAAGCGGGTTGCTGTCCCGACGGCGGATCAGACAGGTACTGTTTCGGCTGAGGCGAAACCGGACGTCGGGTCGGCCGACTCTGCTGCCCAGCTTGCCGCCTGCCGAAACGATCGGGAAGCCGTCCAGGTGGTGATTCGGCCGGTGCAGACGCTGCGGAGACTATCGGCGCAGATTTCGGATTGGGTTGGAGCGGATGGGGGCCGGATCCCGGCCAGCCAAACCAAGATTCTGTATGTCTATTACCACAACGTGCATACGCCGACGGATCGGACGGGCGTCCGGGATTGGTGGCCGGACGCCCTGCCGCCGCTTCGGCCCGATCAGCCGCTGGATGTGCCCGCCGGGCAAAACCAGCCATTGTGGATATTAGTCCATGTACCGAAGGACGCCCGGCCGGGCCTCTATCAGGCGCAGCTTACGATCCAGGCCGAAGGGTTTCAGGCGGAAGTGCCGCTTCGGCTTCAAGTGTGGGATTTTACATTGCCGGACCGGAATCGGCTGGAGACGGCGTTTGGTTTTTCGCCTGGGACGGTCTTCCAATACCATAATCTGAAAACTGAAGAAGACAAACGAAAAGTTCTGGACCTGTATTTCCAGAGCTTTGCGGAGCATCGGATCAGCCCCTATGATCCGGCGCCGCTGGACCCGATCCGGGTGCGTTGGTTGCCGGAGGCCGACCCGCCCCGGGCGGAGGTGGATTTTAGCGCGTTTGATAAAGCGGTCGAACACGCCTTGGCCAACTACCATTTCAACACGATCATGCTCCATGTCCAAGGCATGGGCGGCGGCACTTTCCACGAGCGGTACGAACCGGCCATCGGCCAATACGGCGAAAACACCCCCCAGTACCAGGCCATGTTCTCTAGCTACGTCCGCCAACTGGAAGACCACCTACGGGCCAAGGGCTGGCTGCCAATGGCCTACGTCTTTTGGTTCGATGAACCGGACCCAAAAGATTATGACTTCGTTACTGCCGGCATGGAACGACTCCGACGCTATGCGCCAGGTCTTCGCCGGATGCTGACCGAAGAACCCAACGACACCCTCAAAGCGCCGGTCGATATCTGGTGCCCGATCAGTTTCAACTATAATCACCAGCGGGCCGAAACGGAGCGGGCCAAGGGGGCTATCTTTTGGTGGTACATTTGCACCGGTCCTAAAGCCCCTTATTGCACCCTGTTTATCGACCACCCGGCCACAGAACTTCGGGTTTGGCTCTGGCAGACCTGGCAACGTCGTATCCAGGGCATCCTGATCTGGCAAACTAATTACTGGACTTCTGAGGCCGCCTATCCCGATCAACCACAAAATCCCTACGAAGACCCGATGAGCTATGTGAGCGGCTATTCGACGCCGAAGGGAGTAAAACGGCATTGGGGCAACGGCGATGGTCGGTTTTTATATCCGCCGTTGGCGGCGGCTGTGCCGGGAAAATCTCCTGGACCGGTCTTAGAAGGGCCGGTTTCCAGCATCCGATGGGAAATGCTCCGCGAAGGCGTGGAGGATTATGAATATCTGGTCATGTTGCGGGAGTTGTTGGATCGGCATCGTCAGCGCCTAGGACTCGAAAAAGTCCGACAGTATGAGGCCCTGCTGGAAGTGCCACCAGAGATCACCCAAGATATGACCCACTTTACGACCGATCCCCGGCCGATCCACAAGCAGCGGGCCAAAATCGCCCAGGCCATCGAAACCCTCGGAAGAATGGAATCGGCGGACCGGAAATAGGGTTTGCTCCTGAAAAGAGGATTGGGATGGACCAGCCGACGCCTTCCGGGGCAGTAAGTCGGCAACCGATTGCTGTCCGACCTCTCCGAAGCGAAAAGATGTAGTGGTATGGGTCAGCCGACGCCGCATCCGCCGGTGCTATTGATCATGGCCGCTTTTAGCCGGTACGAGGAGGCCTTGCAGTGGGCGAGGCATCGGTCGGCTGCCGCCTGGGGCCAGGTGGCCTTGGAAAGCACCGTCTTTGATTTTCACCAGACCGATTATTATCAGCCGACCATGGGCACCGGGCTGAAAAAGCAGTTTTTCGTCTTTTGCCAACTGCAGGACCCGGTTGGGCTAGTCGATTGGAAACTCCAGACCAACGCCTGGGAAGCCGAGTATGCCCAGTTGGGCCGACATGCTGAACCCCGGCCTTTGAACCTCGATCCGGGCTATCTTAGTTTGGCCAAGCTGGTGCTGGCTTCCACCAAAGATTTTGCCCATCGGATTTATCTGGATCGGGGGATTTATGCGGAGATAACGCTTTTTTATCGGCATGGCCGATGGGAGCCCCATCCGTGGACCTTTCCCGATTATCGTCGGCCGGAGTATCATGCGTTTTTCACACAGGCCCGGCAGTACCTCCAGCGTCGGCTCCAAGAGTATCGACAGTCCCAGTAGCCCGGAGAAAACGAGACAAAAGACTTTTGGCAGAAGAGTGGTTGCGCATGTTGGTCGGTTTTATTTTGGCCACGGTTATGCCGCCGATGGTATTGGCGTGGGTCGGCGGCTGGTTGATGCGGCATTTGGCCCCCCGGCTGGGTTGGTTGGATCGGCCTGCAGGTCGAAAAATCCACACCACCCCCATGCCCACTAGCGGCGGACTCGCTGTCTGGGCCGCTGTGGTGGCTGTGTTTGCTGTGGGCCAGGCAGGGCTTGGGTGGCTAAAGGCCACCGGCCAGTTGCACAACCCAGCCCCCACCATCCTTGGCCTGCCGGTACCAGGGTTTGCAGTGCCCCATCTAGCAGGCCTATGGCTTCAATCTGGTAAACTCTGGACCCTGCTGGGCGCTGGCACGGTGCTGATGATCCTGGGCTGGCTGGACGACCGTCGGCCATTGGACTGGCGCCTGCGCCTGGCCGTCGAACTCCTAGTGGCTGCTGTGTTGGTCGGCCTGGGTTGGCGATTGAGCCTGTTTATCGAAAACCCCTGGATTACTGGGGCGGCCAGTGTGCTGTGGATCGTCGGCCTGGTCAACGCATTTAATATGCTGGACAATATGGACGGGCTCTCAGCCGGGGTGGCTGCTATTGCCGCCGGTATGTTGGCCGCCGTACTGTTGATGGTGCCCAATCCCCAGTCGCAGGAACCGCAGTTTTTTGTGGCCGGCTTTCTCCTGGTGCTGGTAGGGGCGCTGGTGGGTTTTTTATGGCACAATCGGCCGCCGGCACGGCTTTTCCTGGGCGATGCCGGCAGTTACCTGGTGGGGTTTTGGATTGCCATGGCCACGCTTTCGGCCACCTTTGTGGTACTGGAAAACGGAGAGCCGAAACGTCATGCGATTCTGGCCCCCCTGTGTGTGTTGGCTGTGCCGATCTATGATATGATCACTGTCATAGCCATTCGACTCCGAGCAGGCCGAAGCCCATTTGAAGGCGACCGGAGCCACTTGTCTCATCGGCTGGTAGAATTGGGGATGAGCCGGGCACAGGCGGTGGGGGTGATTTATCTTTTGACGGCCACCTGCGGCCTGGGCGCCCTGCTGCTGCATCAGGTGGATATGACCGGGGCGGTGGTGCTGTTCGGGATGGTGGTCTGTGTGTTGGTGGTGATCGGGATTTTAGAGTCCGCCGCTCGCCGAGGCCGATCCGAAGGAACCTAACCATCCATTCGCTTGCCTTGCTACTTCCTGACAGAGGCCGGCTAGTCCCCAGGCTAGCCGACCGAAGGGGCCTCGATTCCCGCTTACGCGGCAGCGAGATCAAAGGGGCATCGGAAGTGCAGTAAAATGATACTCTCATAGGGAGGGGAAACCATCCCCATGGCCAGGAAGGGTTCTAAACGAGCGGAAAGAAAACGGCCGGCAGTTCTACCGGTCAAGCAGCGGGACGGCTCGGCAGGGGCCTCTGTCAGCGGCGACCAGGCGGCTTCGGACCGGTGGCGACCGTGGCTTGTGGCCGGAGCGGTAGGGCTGCTGGTGGCTAGGCCTCTCTACCCCAGTGAAACCCCGGCAGATACCGGCGATGGATTGCCCCTGGTGATGCTTTGGCTTGCCTTGGCCGTGGTCTGGATGCTGGGTCTGCTGGGCCGACGGCGCTTTCCCGTCCGGTTTGGCCTATTGGATGGGCTGGTGGTGTTTTTGGTGGGTTGGCATGTGGGGTCGGCTTTGCTGGGGGCTAGCCGAAGCCACGCCCGACCCGCCGTCAATATGCTCTGGGAATGGGTCGGGCTGGGGCTAGTATTTGTCTTGGTTCGGCAATGGGCGGCCGGCAGGAGAGAAATCCGGGCTATCGTCGCAGTCATGCTCGCCTTAGCCGTGGGGTTGGCCGGCTACGGACTGTTCCAATGTGTCTATGAATTCCCCCGGACCCGAGCCGCCTACCAAACAGACCCCGAAAAGGCCCTCCGAGAGGCTGGTTTCTATTATGCGCCTGGCTCTCCGGAACGGATTGCTTTTGAAAAGCGTCTGGAAAGCAAAGAACCGATCGCCACCTTCGCCCTGACGAATTCTTTGGCCGGTTTTCTGACGGCCTGGCTGGTGGCGGCGGTAGGAATTGGCCTGCTAGGCGGCGCCTGGTCAGCGGGGTGGCGGCCCAGACTGGGACTGCTTGTCGGCTGCCTTCTCCTAGGGGCTTGTCTGCTGCTTACCAAAAGCCGAAGCGCCTACCTAGCGGTCCTGGCTGCACTGGGCAGTTTAGGCGTCTGGTGGCTCTGGGTTCAACGAGCTTATTTTCGTTATTTGCGTGGGCCAACCGTCCTGGAAGAACATGCCATAAAAAACACTTCGCTTTCCGAAGTCCTAGCGGAACCCTCTTGTCCCCCACAGGCGGAACCTAAGGGGCAAAGTCCCTATTCCCCTCTCCCCACTGCGGGAGAAGGGGGCCTGCAAAGCAGGCCGGGTGAGGGGGAAGGAACGGCCGGTAACGACCTCGGCTCAACCAACTATAGGCTACCGGCCCGTTCCCCCGCCCAACCAATGCGCCCAGCACGTCCACACTCCCAGCAATGGCGTCGGATCGCCTTGGGCGCCATCGGGCTCCTTATCCTACTGAGCCTGATGATTGCTGCTGCCTGGTATTGGGGCGGGCTGGACATCCAGGTGCTCACCGAAGCCAAAAAGTCGCTCCAATACCGCTTCGAATATTGGCAAGCCACTTGGCAGATCATCCGGCAAGAGCCGGTCTGGGGCTGTGGACCGGGACTTTTCCGGTACGCCTATACTCGGTTCAAACTCCCCCAGGCAAGCGAAGAAATCGCTGACCCACATAATTTTCTGCTGGAAATCTGGGCAACGGCAGGTACACCGGCTGCCTTGGCCATGCTGGTTTTCCTCCTCCTATGGGTGATCCAGGTGGGGCGCATAAGCCGGGCAGGCACTCCAATGGGCCAGTTCAGCGGGACTGGAGTTTTGACCCATGTTAGCCCCGTTCAGGGGAGCATCAGTCCTTCCGGCCTAGTTTCCCCCGATTCACCGGGAAAAGTATTGCTGGGGGCAGTGGCTGGAGTGGGGGTAGGATTTTGGGTAGGCCAATGGAGCGCCGCCCCGCCGAGCCTGTATGCTCTGATCGTGGGCCTTCCGCTAGGTGTGGCTATCCTGTGGGCCCTTTGGCCCTGGGTGCAAACAAGCGCCGGTCCAACCGCCGATGGTGGCCAGGTCTCCGATCGAACCGCCAAGGCTGGCCAGAAAACCCAAACCGACTTTGCTGGCCGCCCTTCGGCCAGTAGTCCCCCTCAGCCTAACCCTTTCCCGCAGAAGGGAGAGGGGACTGGGCCCCCTCAGCCTAACCCTCTCCCGCAGAGGGGAGAGGGGATTGGTTCCCATCAGCCTAACCCTCTCCCGCAGAGGGGAGAGGGGATTGGTGGCTCTCCCGAAGTGGATGGTTCTAGTGCCCAGGCCCATGCTTCTTTTTCCCCGCCCCATCCAGGGTTCGGGCAAACAGAGGTCTTTCCCGGGGTGCTGGCCGTGGCGGCCGGGGCGCTACTAGTGAACCTATTGGCGGTTGGCGGGATCAGTTTTGCCGGAGTGGCTGGTTCGTTTTGGCTGTTGGCCGCCCTGGCCACCATCACTCCTGGCCGACCGGAGGGTTCAGCACCTTGCACTGCTAACCTATCGGCCTTTTCGGAAACGGTTCCTCCTGGACCTGTCAAAAACTTTCCTGCCGTTTCAGATTCCTCTGTCGGAGAACCCCCCCATACCTGGAGACAAAAGCTGCGGGACCAAGGCAATTGGCATTGGCTAGCCTGGTTGGACCTGCAGCATCAGGTGGGTTGGCCTGGGGCGATCGGTGGGGTGGTGTTGACGATGGCGGTTTTTTTCGCCTGCCATCAGACGGCTTTTCGTCCGGTTTTGGAGCGGCAGACGTTCATGTATCAGGCTGTTCGGCTGGCTGGTAGGGATGGGCAGCAGGCGGAAAAACTGTTTCAGCAGGCGGCCAGCGCCGATCCTTTTTCGGCCCAGCCTGCGGAATGGCTTGCCGCCTTGGCCTTCCAGCAGTGGCAAGAGCGGTTCCAGAAGCGGCCAAAGGAACCGGCCCATTGGACGGCCCGCTTGCAGCAGTTCGAGCAATACGCCTTGTTGGCCCTGGAGCTCAACCCGGAGGACGCCCCGGCTTGGTTTATCCAGGGCCAGCGGTTTTTGGAAATCGGAAGCCTCCTTTTGGCCCAGTCCCCTCGGGAAGCCCGGCGGGCGTTTTACCGAGCATTGGGCTGTTTGCAGCAGGCGGCTAGCCTCTATCCAAACAATGCCCTTTACCGGGCCCGATTGGCGGAAACCTTTGCCGCCCTAGGATACCAGCCTGGCATCCGTCGGGAGGCCCAAGCGGCCCTTTGGCTCGATAGCCAGATGCCCCATGCCGAGAAAAAATTGCCCGAACCTTTGCGCCGGCAATTGACCCAGATGCAGGCCAGGTTGGATTGACGATCGGCTGGCATTAAGAGGAGAGCAGAAAGATTGGCTTTTCACCTATGCACGTGGGTACCAGACGTATCCGATGCCCAGGATACGAGCAGGACGGCCGCACTGCTAGGAATCCCTCACCCGGCGTGGCCTTCGGTCAAGCCGGCCTCTCCCGGCAGGGGAGAGGCGATGTTTTGCGGCGGACAAAGGCGAATAAGTCCCCTCTTCCCTCCCGTGGGAGAAGGTTAGGGTGAAGGGGAATTCTCCCCTCCGGAGGAGAGGAGTAGGCTGAGAGATGAAGGCCGACGGGATGCCCAGCGTGCTGCCAGGGGGCATTATTCCGCCTCGTACCAGCCGTGCTGGTCCCGCACCTGGATCATCACGGCTAGGATTTCGTTCCAGGTCTTGGGATTGAGCAACATTTGGTTAGGGAACATGCAACCGTCCCAGCAGATGTGGCGCATGCGCCGGGTGAGCTGGCCGTTTTCATCCCGGAGCCAGTAGCCAGCCGCTTTGGGGATGTCCAGTTTCCCGTTGGGATCGTTGGCCGGGCAATGGCGACCGGTTTTATCGTGGCTACCGGAACCGTGGACGCTGCCGTCGTTTTGGGCCACGTGGAAGTCGATGGTCCAGGGCCGAAGGGCATTGGTCAACTGTCGGTAGGCCTGGTCGAAGGCGGCTTGATCTTTCCAATCGAAATCCTGCGGCAGGATGGCGTCTTCTGGGGCGTTATAGCCCAATAGATACAGGAGCGTATGGGCCATATCAGCTTGGAAGCCGAGGGTCTGGGGCCGATCGACCATCTCTAGCAGTTGCACCATCTTGCGCCAACTGTGCATGCCGCCCCAGCAGATTTCGCCTTCGGCGGCCAGACGTTCGCCATGGTCCTCGGCAATCAGGCAGGCTTGCCGGAAGGTGTCTGCCAGGCGTTTTTGGTTTTCATCCGGGTTGGCCAGCCAGGCTTCCACGCTGCAAGCTGAATCGATCCGCACACAGCCGTGCGGGCGCACCCCCAATTCTCGGAGCCGTTTGGCCACATAACAGCCTTTGCGGACCTGATCGAGGAATTTTTTGCGTTCGGTGTCGGTGCCGATGGCTGAGCCGCCCCCCGTAGGAGGCCAAATGGGGGCTACCACGGTACCGATTTTTAGATTCCTTCGGGCGGCCTTGTCGGCAAGCTCCTTAATAGCGTCGTCGCTTCGGACCGTCGAATCGATGTCGATGTGCGGTAGATACAGGAACAGATCGAAGCCGTCGAACCGAACGCCGTCCACTTCGGCGCCGGCCGTCAGGTCCAACATGGTGTCCAGGTCGATGGGTGGTTCACCGCCGTCGCCTTTGCCGACCACGCCCGGCCAAGCCGCATTGTGCAACTTCGGATAATTGTTCGGATGTGCAGAACTCATCGCTGGTTCCCTCGAAAAGAGACGAAAAACGCCCTTTGCCCAACCGCTGGCCGAAATCACCAAAGAGGTTGGGGCAACCCTACGGACATCTCAACCGACTGAAGTAGCTTCTCATCCCCTGTGAAATCTCTCGACCCAGTTTTTGGGATAGAGGGTTTTTCTGGATTCCCGCTTGTGCGGGAATGAGCATGCCACGTTACCCGGCTTGGCCTTTGGCCACGCCGGCCTCTCCCAGGCTGGGCAGAGGCGCAAGAATTCTCTCTCCCCTCCATGGGAGAGGGTGGAAGTTTTCGCCGACAGGACATTTGCACTCCGGGCAGTTGTAGGCTAGGAAACCCGCCCTGCCCGGAGGAACATTTACCGCTGTTTATACTTTCGGTGGTCGCCGATTTCGGGTATCTGTTTGTGAACGCCGGGGCCGAAATAGCGGAGGCTGACCAAGGGTTCGCTACCGGTGTTTTCGACTACCACACCGCGCTTGGCCGCTTCGGCCGTGATGAACACTTCGTCCCATGGCTCTTCCCCGAATCGGATCATGACCGGGGTCTGAATTGCAAGCGGGCCGATCCGTCCGCAGCCTTGCACGGTAATCCAGCCGCTGGCGCCCGGATCCCGGAGGGTCATCTTGACTCCTGGCATCACAGTAAGTTCTTTGGCGGAAAAGAGTTGCTGGCCATCAATGGTGCCATAGGTAATCCACCGATCCGTATATCCATCGCCGGAGTTTTCCGGATCGACAATCGGTTCGACATAGGTGTGCATGACGAAATAGGGATCGACGTTCTTTTCCCAGTCGAGCTGATCGACGATGAACTGAAGATCATTTTTCTTATCGTCGGGCACGTCTTTGACGCACAGTTCCCATGGCACGGGCCGACCTTCGACCAGGGACTGAAACATACCAAAGACGTCGCTTCCCCATTGGGGTTCATAAGTGCACATGGAGCCTGGTGCATGAAGGACCCCGGCCGGGATCACCCAGCCGGTGCCGGGCCGAAGCCGATATGCCTTCGATAAATACAAAATCCCGTTGTCGCCTTTGTTCCAGTTCTCTAAACATCGGATCACATCGTCTTTGGTGGTTCCTGGCTCCAGGCCCATGAAGGTATAGTCAAAATGGTTTTCGGCGGCGTTCAGTTGGGGGGGGAAGTAGTAGGCTTCCGGTTTCCCTTGTTGGCCGGTCAGTTGAGCGTGCTCCTGGCGTTGGTGCATGTGGTGCGGAATCGGCCCCATATTGTCGAAGAACTTGGAATAGACGGGCCAGCGGTGATAGGTGTTCCAAATCTCATCGCCGATGATGCGCCCTTGGCCTTCTTCGACCGCATCGCGGAGCAAAAAACGTTGGCCTTCAAAGAGGCAATAGCTCAGGCCCTCATCGGGTGCGCGGTTTTCGTTCATCGCCTCGGTGGTGCTAGCGAACCAGCGTTCGTCGATGCCGCCCCGATGAAGCCCTAGGGCATACAGATCGTCTGGATGCAATTTGATGCGGCGGCCCGGCTGCAAGAAGCTGCGAGGCACCCAGGTGGGCGTCAACCGAAGAATTCCCTCTCCCGCATCCATCGCTCGATCCAAAATCCTGCCCACATTGTCTCCTTTGTAAATCGGAGATGCGCACATGACTGCTTGCTCCTTCCCAACAAGCCTTTGTAAAACCTACCACAGACAAACTAGAAGCATTTTTGCCCCTTTTAAAAGGACTGACAAGCGGGAGGCTGGCGATTTTGACATGTTTTCGGTAAAAATGAGGGGTCCCCCGGTTGCCTCTGGAAGAAAAACCGGCTAGGTTTGGGCAAAGAGCCCATCCCAAAAAGGGAAATTAGCCGTTTTCCAATCCCCTAATTTTCCAAGCTTTGCCGGATTACCAAGATTTTGGATAGAGGCTCAAAAAGAAAAACGGAAGCTCTGTAAAATCCTGAACATCACATAAACTTTATGAACATTTAATACATTCCTTTGCCTATCGGTTCCCATTGCTGGGCACTATATATTGAGTCTAATATTAGCATTGCCACTATATGTTGGGGCTATTGAGGGAGGTTCCGAAATAGTGTAAAAACATCTCCTTTGAATTATTCAGAGGTTCCAAAAATAAGTGGCTCTCCATCCTCCAGAGAGAGTAGCCCTAGTGAACTTCCTCCGATTTGCAACGGAGGCCTGGTGGCTGAGCAGGAATTATTATCCCCTGCCTGGTGAGAAAGAAAAGGGGAAAGCCATGGGTAAACGGGAAGACATAGGACGCTCATTTTCTGCCAGAGGAGGACCATCGACATGCCTAAAAAGAGCTGGACATTGACCGATGTGGAACAGGATCTGTATGTGGAGTGTTTTACGGTTAGTCCGGCGGATGTAGGTGGGCCGGCCACCGGGTATCGGATTGTCAAACGCCGACTCTACGGGGGATTGCGAGACGGCGTGGATGTGGTGGAGGTGGATAATGGGCTTGTGCGGTTTGTGGTGGTGCCGACCCGGGGCATGGGCATTTGGCGGGCTAAGGTGGCCGATCTAAGCCTCGGTTGGCAATCTCCTGTCAAAGGACCGGTGCATCCGGCGTTTGTCCGGCTGAATGAGGCAAGCGGGCTGGGCTGGCTGGACGGCTTCGACGAGCTGGTCTGCCGATGCGGCCTGGAATCCAATGGCGCCCCAGAATTCCACGAAGACGGCCGACTCCGCTACAACCTGCATGGAAAAATCGCCAATTGCCCTGCTCATAAGCTGGATCTTACCATCGACGGCGATACCGGCCTGATTGCCGTGGTCGGGGTGGTGGACGAAGCCCGGCTATTTGGCAATAAGCTTCGCATGAGTTCGACGATCACCACCCGAGTGGGCCAGCCCAGTTTTACCATCACCGATGTGGTAACCAATATCTCTGCGGAACCCAGCGAATTGCAACTGCTTTATCATATCAATATCGGCGTGCCTCTTTTGGAACCGGGGGCCAAACTAGTGGCTGCCTTCCATAAAATGGCCCCCCATAATGATGTGGCTGTCGGGAATCTGCCGGAGTGGGATACCTATGGACCGGAGACCCCGGGCGCGCCGGAAGCCTGTTTCTTTTACGATCTGGCTACCGATGCCGATGGCCAAACCCAGGTCCTGTTGCACAACGCCTCGGCCAGCCGAGGAGTGAGCGTCTCGTTCAACAAACGCCAACTCCCCTATTTCATCCAGTGGAAGAACCGCCAGGCAGTCATCGATGGCTATGTAACCGGCCTGGAACCAGCCACCAATTTCCCGAACAATAAATCCTTCGAAAAAACTAAGGGACGGGTCATTGTGCTGCCGCCGGCCGGAAGCCGAACTTTCCAGGTTACCCTCCATGCCCATCCGACCCCCGAGGCCGTTGCCGCCGCCAAAGCCGAGGTCGAAAAACTCCAACAAAACATCCCTCGAGAAATCCTGGCCAAACCCAATCCCGACTGGTCCCGAGGTGCCTGATTCGCCTTGCCTCGGAACAGCCGCCACAGCCTAGCTCCTAAACGCCGGAATGTCATGGCTACAAAAGAACGGAACGCACTAGAGACAAAGGGAGGCCAGGTCGACTCCGAACGCTTCAGCTAGTGGGAACGGCCCAGCTAGAAAGGCCGCAATGGCAGGCAAGAGTCAAATGGAGTAAGTGGAAAGCCCAAAAAGGGTAGGCTACAAAAGGTTCGCTAAAAATGGGCAGCCATCCTTTCCCCGGCCTGTTGCCGTGTTTCTGAAGAAGTTCACCCCCTGGGGACTGGGCAGAACCGGCACAACGAAATAAAAGAACGGACGCTCTGCAAAATCCTGAACATCACCTGAACTTTATGAACATTTGCTACATTCCTTTGCTCATTGGTTCCCATTGCTGGGCACTATCTAGGGAGTCTCATGTTGGCAGTGCCACTATATGTTGGGGCTATTCACGGAGGTTCCGAAATAGTGTAACAATAGCTCCTTTGAATTATTCAGAGGTTCCTTCAGAGATTTCGTAGAACGACCGGAGGTTGGGTTATCGGATTTTCGGGTCGGGCAGATGTTTTTGGATGCCTTCGTCCAGGGGCATGGGGTCAGGCGTAGCGCCGACGGCTTCTAAGAGGCGCTGGAGTTCGGCCTGGAGCTGTCGGACGGTATCGGCGTATTGGGGGTCGTCGATCAGGTTTCGGGTTTCGTCCGGGTCGGAGGCCAAGTGGTACAGTTCTGCTTTATGGCGGTCGGGGCCGCCGTCGCCGTGGGGATACCGAATATATTTCCACTCCTCGGTCCGCACCGCCCGAACATTGGGCGTATAAGGGAACTGTTTTTCATAATTGTACCAATACAGAAAACTTTTTCGCCACTGGGGGTCCGGCTGGCCGGAAGCCAATTTTCTCCAAGACAGTCCGTGGCTTTTCGGCAGCGGCGGCAGTCCGCAAATGTCCAATATGCTGGAGGCAAAATCCACAGTAAGTGTCATCTGCCGGACGACCACCGGCTTGTGCGGGGCTGTAAGGCCCGGGTAGCGTACCACCAAGGGCACGCGGATGCTCGGTTCATGGGCGGTCCGTTTATCCACCATGCCGTGTTCGCCCAAAAGGAGCCCGTTGTCTGAAGTAAAGATGATCAGGGTCTTATCGAGTTGGCCCGTCTCCTGCAGAAACCGGTAAAGCCGACCCACACTATCATCCACCGAAAGGATGGTTGCCCAGTAGGCCCGGACCATGGCGGCAAAGGCAGCAGCCCCTTCGGGCGAACGGTCCGGCCAATTCTTCCGATACCCGAAAATCGGCCCATATATCCCATGCCAGGTCTCTAGCCGATCCCGATACCAGGCTGGCTTATCCTCCAACAGGAAGGCACTCGCCGGATAGGGAACATTTACATAGTCAAATGCATGTTCATATTTCGGTTCTGGTTCATAAAAACTATGCGGCGCTTTATGCCCGACGATCAAGGCCCAAGGTTTGTCTGCTTTTTGTTGCCGGAGCCAGTCGATGGCCAGGTCGGTAACCAGGGTGGTGTAATAGCCTTTAAGCGTCCGGCGCTGGCCTCCATGAAAGCGGAACTCGGGATCGAAATATCGGCCCTGTCCCTTATGAGTAACGAACCAGTCGAAGCCGCCGCGCACCTCGTCGCTGTCTTCGCCCATGTGGTATTTGCCGATGTAGGCCGTCCGGTACCCGGCCGCTTTAAGGGCTTTGGGCCAGGTGGGGAGATCTTCCGGATATTCCGTAAAATTGTTTAGCACACCGTGGGCGTGGGCGTAAAGGCCCGTAAGGATCGAGGCGCGGCTTGGCGAACAAAGCGAAGTAGTACAAAAGTGGTTGGCGAAATAGACGCCTTCCCGGCCAAGCCGGTCAATATTCGGCGTAGTAATTCGAGAGGCCGGACAGAGGCTAATGCAGTCCCAACGCTGGTCGTCGGTGATGATCATTAGCACATTAGGTCGTTCCGCCGCTCGGACCGTCCAGCCCCCCGCCCCCAATAAAATACCGCCCGCCATCGCCCCTGTTAGCCCGGCCCAGAAAAACGCCCCCCAGACCTTCTGAACGCCAATCCACAGCCCTCTCGGATCACTACCGATGCCCTTATCCCACCTCATCGGAAGCCTCCCTTGGCAAAAAGATAGACTTGGAGAGGATCTGCAAACCGGTTTTTTGGTAGAAAACGCCATTTCCTATGATACCATTTTCGCGAAATAGTGGCGAGTGCGTGTCCGCCCGGCCCGAGAAACGATCATCTATTCCGAGCCTAGGTAAGGTATTGACAGCCGCTTTGGAGGATTGCATATTGGAATCCGATGGTTCCCCCTGACCAGGCAAATGGTTTTTTCCTTCCTGAAACAAGGAGTACCCCAGATGAGGCAAAAAGAAGAAAGTACTTATTCCCGGCGGCATTTTTTGCGGCGTGTGGGTTGGATGGCAGCTACGGGGGTGGCAGTGCCGACGGTGATTCCCTCGTCGGCCTGGCCGGCCCCGGGAAATCCGGGTCCAAATGAGCGGATCGGCATCGGGTTTATTGGCTGCGGGCGCCGGGCCGGGCAGATCCGGGTGGATGGGGGGTCTGGCCCCATGCCGGAAGAAATGATCCGGGTGGTGGCCGTGGCCGACGTCAATCTCGAACGAGCCGAACAATGGGCCAAAAAAGAAAATTGCATCCCCTATCAAGATTACCGCAAACTCCTGGAACGCAAAGACGTGGAGGCGGTCATTTACGCTACCCCTGAATTCTGGCACTATCTGCCTTGCATCCACGCCGCTCAGGCAGGCAAACACATCTACGGCGAACAGCCCCTGGCCCACACCATCCGCGAAGGCCGAAAAATGGTCGAAGCGGTTCGCAAATACAACGTCGTCTTTCAAGTGGGTGAACAGCAGCGCTCCAATCCGCAAGTGCGTCATGCCTGCGAGCTGGTGCGGAACGGGCGGATCGGCAAAGTCTATGCCGTTTTAGGTTATAATTTTGCCAGTCCGTTCCGGGCTCGTTTTCCGGAGCAGCCGGTGCCGCCCAAGCTGAATTGGGACATGTGGTGCGGCCCAACGAAGCTGATCCCCTATCATGAGGATATTTACCTGTCTCGAGCGAATCCCGGCTGGATGTCGCTGGAACCATACTCCGGCGGCGAATTGGTCAATTGGGGCTGCCATTCGCTGAGCCTAGCCAATTGGGGCCTGGGTACCGACGAAACCGGGCCGGTGGAAATCTGGGTTGAACCGGACGAATGGCGCGAAGGCAAAGTGCCGCCCTATAAACCTCTTACCTACACCCAGCCGGAAACCCGCTGGCGGGGCGACGCCCGATCCCAGCAAACAACCATCCATTATCGGTTTGCCGACGGCACCTTGCTCATTATGGGCGGCGGCCCCATGTCCGGCGTTACCTTCCTGGGCGAAAAGGGACGAATCACCGTCATGCGCGGCGGCTACATCTGCGATCCCGAAGACCTGGACAAAGAACCCCTCACCAATCCTCAGGTCAAGCTCTACCAGAGCGACAATCACATGAAAAACTTCTTAGAATGCGTCAAGACCGGCAAAGACCCCATCATGAACGTCGAACGGGCCCATGCCGTGGCCACCCTGTGTCATCTGGGCAACATCGCCCGTTGGCTCGGCCGGAAGCTCCGTTGGGACCCCGAAAAAGAAATCTTCCCCGGCGACGACGAGGCCAATAAATACTTGGATACTCCAAAACGGCCCGGCTACGAACTGCCCGAAAAGGTCTAAGAGCGGTTTGAAAAGAGGCTTTTATCCCAGGGAACTGCCACCGGCGGAGGCGAGCAGTACCGACAAGCCGGTTTTCTTTGCTTGGAACATCCGTAGCATTCGAGGAGGGATCCTCGTCGGAGATATGGTACGTCGTCTCCCTCGGCTGGCCCCAACTCACTGGACTAGACTAGGTTCCAAAACCGGATGCTCCCCTGGCTCCGCCTTCCGGCGGCACCGGCCTTTCTTGCCAGGGGCGAAGCAAAAAAACAAAGGAGCGGCCCAAGGAACCTGGATTCCCGCTTGCGCGGGAATGACAAGGTGGGGTTCCTCTGCCAGGGGAGAGGCAAAGATTACCCTCTCCCTTCTGCGGGAGAGGATTAGGGTGAGGGGATCAAAACTCCGCCCTGCCGAAGCAGGGATCCGGGCTGCTAGGAAGAGCCTATTTGGGGACTCTCGGAAGATTCCCGAAAAACAAGATGTAGCCCCAAGGAAGCCTCGCTGCCCGCTTTCGCGGGAATGAGAAGCACTGGAGCCCTCCTTTTGAAGGAATAACACACAGGGGAACCCTGCTTGCAAGAGGAATACCTAAAAGTATTCCCTAGGGGAAAATAAACTTCAGGAACCTCTGAATAATTCAAAGGAGATGTTTTTACACTATTTCCGAACCTCCCTCAATAACCCCAACATGTAGTGGCCCTGCCAACATGAGACCCAATATATAGTGCCCAGCAATGGGAACCGATAGGCAAAGGAATAGATTTAATATCCATAGAGTTCACGTGATGTTCAGGATTTTGCAGAGCTTCCTTCATTCGGTGGGCTGCTTCGTTTCGGAGGTGATATTTTGGATACGATAAAGGGCAAAGTCTTCATTAGTCCACACGGGTTGAAGCCGGTGTTCGTTTCGGGCGGCAAAGTCCGCCAGCAGTTGCACCAGTTCCCGCTTTTCTGCACCCTGCAGGGCTTCTGGGCGCCGAAGCACCACGAGAAAATGGGCCTGAATGTTAGTAAAATAGTTCCATAGTTCCGCATCGGTTTGCACCGGAGGATACACCGAGCATCGGCGTCCGGTTAACAGAGCCAACGCTCGGGGTTTAATGAATATCAGGACATCTTCCGGCTGGGTGTGCTTTTCGACGGCCTGGAAAAGCGCTTGGGAACTAGGGCGGCCGATCCCTTCCGGTAACGGCCCGGTGGGCCGGCTGAGTAACACGCTTACATAACAAACTACCATACCAGCAGCCAAACCGACGGTTAGTGCCCTAGCTAAATAGATTCGGAGGCCCAACGGGACTGCTTTCCATCGTTGCCTCAGTTCTTCCAGGCCTAACCAAGCATAAAAAAGCCAAAAAGGTATCAACGGATTCAGCATTCGGAAGCCTTGATAACTGGGCCAAAGCAGCACGGCAGATGCATACAGCAGCACAAAAATCTCCCTAGCCGACACCTTTTGCCTCCATTGGCGAAAGTAACTTACGGCTGCTAAAAGAGTTAGGACGGCTGCCAATGCCGCGGCCAGAAGGGGAGACAAAGGATTTTTCCAGAAGGCGGCGAGTTGCCGACCGTATTGAACCATATGCAGACCCCATCTGATCGGATCGAAGGAAATCTGATCTAAATATCCCGTAGTGCCTGGAATGAGCCATAGGAGCAGCCCGGCCAGCAGGACGAATAGTCCAGTGGTCCAAAGCAGTGGCGACCGGAGCCGTCGGAACTGCCACCAGTCGGCCAAAACAATAGCTGCCCAAACCACCAGGCCGATGCTTCGGGTCCCAAAAGCCGCCCAGCTAGCCACTGCCGCCCCCAAATACCAAACCCGTGTTGCAGGACTTTTGTGGCGCCTGGGTGGAATGGGGGCATGTTCGGGTGCGAATTCCTCTTGTAGCTTCTGGGTCAGGAGACCAGTTTTGCAGGGGCAACACGAAACAGACCGCCCCGCTTGTTGAGGTGGCTCTGCCTTTTGCACCAACCATAAGCTCAAATACAGCCACACCAAAAACGGCAAATCCGATCCCACCGAATTGGTCTGATCCAGGAAGAAATGATTCAGCCCCACCAGCCCCACCAGGCACAACCGAACCGGCAAAGGCACTTCCTTGCGAAAATACCAGCCCACTACGCCCAACCAGATCAACAGACATAAAATCATCATTCCTTTCATCGCCGTCCAATTCAGCCCCCAGAGCCACCAGATCGGGACCAAAAGCAGGGCCGTTCCTGGCGGATAAGCGGGCGGCCCAAGCTCCGGATAATGGGGATTGTAAATATAGCCGATCTGCCCATACGGTCGGCCTTCCGCCAAGTTCTTGGCGTGCATCAGATACTGCGCAAAATCGTCCCCCCACAGGTGGCCCTCTCGGAGGAAATATCCATGCAACAGCCCAATCCCTATCAAAATCACCCCCAAGGCCAACCCCTCTTTCCATACCGTGAGGCCCTCCCGTAAGGGGTTTTGGGCACACATCAGCTGGCTTTCTGCACCGATCCGCATGGTTTTTGTTAGCGGAGGAACTAGGACGCTTAAGAAGGCCAAAGGCATCCCGAACCTGACTGGATCGGGGGCTACACCGGTTTCTGGGGGAATTTACCATAATCGAACTCTTTCTACCAACAGGACTCCCCAACCGGTGGAAACTCCCTGTAAAAGGGAAAACTTCTCCAATTGGGTAGCTTCCCGGGGGCTTCTCATCGGAAGGCCAATTTGGTATCACTAGTAACGAATCGAAAGCTTTTCCTTCCTCGCAAGGGAGGAGGGGGCTTGCGGAAAAAGCAAACAGAAGCTCTTCGGGGTTCCCAATGGTCAGTCGGTTTTTTTCCAAAAGGAGGTTTGCCATGGCGACGTTTTTGATGTTGGGAAAGTACAGTACTGAGGCGTTGAAGGGGATTAGTGCGGCTCGGACGAAAAAGGCCACCGCCTTGATCGAAAAGCTCGGAGGCCAGGTGAAAGGCATTTACGCCTTGCTGGGTCAGTGGGATTTGGTCTGCATTGTAGAAATGCCCAGTATCGAGGCGGCCATGCAGGCTTCCGTTGGCCTGAGCAAGATGACCGGCATCGGCTTTACCACCGCCCCAGCGGTGTCGGTCGAAGAGTTCGACCGCCTGATGGCGGAAAAGTAACACCGGCCAGCACGGGGATCTTCGCTGGAGGAAGTTCCTGGGAGAGCGGACGGCTCGTTCGCATCCTTCGGCGTACTCGGTCTGCTTGCACAAGGCATGCTCTCCCAGGGCGACTTGTTGATATACATATGTTTAATTAATCCGGGGCTGAGAATCTCCGGGGCCTGAGTACAACTTCTCATTTATCCCCACCGTTAAGGTGGATCTATATTACACCAAAGTTGGGTAGCACCTGAAAAATCAGATAATATGGAGAATTTGGGAAATTCGGATAAAGCCATTGAAAGAATCTCAGAAGGCCACTTCCGAATCCATTTTGGGCTTTGGGAAGCCGTTGGATCATCAGGGCGATTATGCTGATGGAGATCATCGGGTCCTTGGTTTCAGAGATGGTCTCCTCGTGGTTGCTACGCCGCCTTCTGCCGATTTGCTAACATTTCCGCCCCATGAAGTAGGTTCCGATTTCTTAGGGAGAATGCCCCCGAGTATCCCTGCCGCGGAAGCGGGAATTCAGAGAACAAAAACCCATCGGAAAAAACTGGATCTCTGCTTTCGGAGAAATGACAGGTTGTATCATTCGGCGGAAATGTTACGAGTTTCAAAAAACGGGGAGTCGTAGCGATTTTTCCATTTCTGGCAATTTGAAGAGAGGCTCTAAAAGAGATACTTAATGGCCAAAAAGCCGAGCACTAGCAGCACAAATAGGGCCAGCGTTAGCCACTCGAAATATTTTTCCAGCAGGGTTTTTATACCGGGACCAAGAAAGTAAATAGCGGCGGCCACCAGAAAGAATCGGCCAAACCGGCCGAAAAACGAGCCCACCAGCAGCACCGGAATCGAGATACGGAAAATCCCAGCGGCGATGGTGAATACTTTATAGGGTATGGGCGTAAAGGCCGCGCCCAGAATCGCCCAGAAGGCGTTTTGCTCATAGAGGGTCTGCACCCGCTGGAAGTTTTCTGGCGTGCAGCCGGGCACATAACGGTAAAAGAACCACCCCACCCCGGACCAAAAAGCAAAACCAATCACCCACCCCAGCACTCCCCCCAACACGGAACCCATGCCGCTGACCAAGGCGTAATAAAACGATCTGCGCGGCTTAGAGATCGAAAGGGCTATCTGCAACACATCCGGCGGAATGGGGAAAAAGGAGCTTTCCGCAAAGGCCAGTACAAAAAGGGCCGGTGTGCCGTAGGGTGTGTCTGCCCAGTGAAGCACCCAATGGTACAGGCGCTTTAGCAGCCCAGGCCGGCTGGTTTTCCCGGTGGCCTTCTGGTCGTTAAACTGTTTGGCTGCTTGGATCGGTTCGGAATCACTTTGCCGATTCACCTGCTATCCTTTGTTAACCGGTTGTTCCAAACTTAGCATCCCGGCCGCCAAAATGCAACGTCAGGAATCCCACGGATCCGGCTGATATGGTATGGTCAATTTAGGAGATCAGGAAGCAGGCAGGCGCCGACGAGCGGCCAGGGGAGACTACAGGAGGAGCTTTTTGGCAAAAAGGCCCTTTATAGACAACTTCAAGGATTCATCCTGTGGAATTTAGAACCCATCCCACCACAGAAGAACCCATCCCCAAAAGGAAATTGCCCACGTTTCCAGCCCGCTAATGTTGCAAGTTTTTCTGGCTTGTCAAGATTCTTTTGGGAAGATTTGTTATTCCGGTCGGAGGTCCAGCAGGGCTACGTCTTCGGCGGCCAACGTCAAGGTAGCTTGACCGTCTTTCCATACCACGGTGCCGCCGTGGACCAGTTCGGGCGTTTCGGGTCGGCTTGGCTGAAGGCCCTCCAGACGGATGGTTACTGTCTGGGTCTGCGGGCTATCGTTAAAGACAGTTAAATATCGCTGCCCGAACCGTTCCACATAGACCTTTTCGTTATTGGAGCGGGCAAACGGCAACGGTTCCCAACCGGCCTCGGCCACCCGTTTACACAGCGGTACATATTTCTTAAACAGCGCCCGATCCCGGTTGTAAAGTTCCGGTCGGGTGAAATAATGCCCGGTCGATGCATTCGGGCTGAAAAAGCCCGGAAACATCCCGTAGGCCAGGGATCGCTTCATATATTTTTCCACCAGTTCCGGCCCAAACTCATCAAAATGGGTGTTCATCAGAAAGCAAAAAGGTTTCCCTTTGCACAAGGCCCGCCGATACAGCAGTTCCGAATCGCTCATCGGCTGCCATCGGCCCTGCCGATGCCAATCGGTTTCCGTGCCCATCACCTCCAGCATGGGGGCAAGCCAGCAGAGTCGGCTGGGAGTGGCGTTTGCCATCATCAGTTTGCCCATGGCATGAACGTCTTTAGCGATGGCCCGGACATATTCAAAAGTGATCAACCCACGGAACATGGCCGGGCGTCGGGTGTGCAGACAAAAGCTGAGCGGCCGCTCCGCATACCGAAAATGCTCCCGCCGAAAGTTCAATTCATCGGTTACATAGCCTTCGCTGGAGTCGATGTATTCACCGTCCAGGTCGCCTTTGCGGTTTGGCCCGTACAACGACTCTCGAATCTGGGGGTTCCATTTG
Source organism: uncultured Thermoguttaceae bacterium (assembly GCA_938042245.1). Classification (GTDB taxonomy): domain Bacteria; phylum Planctomycetota; class Planctomycetia; order Pirellulales; family Thermoguttaceae; genus JANXAQ01. The sequence goes on along the minus strand of CALIRO010000007.1, from coordinate 43,970 downwards.
ACACTAAAATCGGTATGTTGGCCCGGAATGCCAGGAATCGAATTCATGCTCCAGACCGCTCCGTTGCACCAAGGGGTGTCTAGCAACCGGGCCGGTAATTGACCTTCAGCGTTATGGAATCCGCTCTGGAACAGGGCCTGGGCATGCAGGTTTCCTTTGTCGGCCAGACGTTTGGCCTCTGCCAGAGCCGCCTCCATCGTCCGGGGCATTTCCTTCGGCATGGGCATCCACCAGGTCATCGGCTCCGTATAGCGGAACGTAATGATCCCGTGCGCATCGTCCCAGGCTGTTTCGTTGTTGCCCTCCTTGAACTTAAATCCGAAATCCTCCCAACCTTGAACCTGGCTAATTTTGGCAAAGGGCATCCACAGGCCCTGCTCCGGCGTCCGGCATCGAAACGCTTCCGGGAAGATTTCATAGTACCGGGCCAACGCCGATCGGAATCCCCAAACCGCTTCGAAGGTAAAGGTACAAAATCGCACTTTGGCAGAAGGCTTTTCCGGCGCCAGGCCAATGTCATAGGCAAGATACAATTCTTCTGTTGTTCCGTGGTACCCGATGCGGAAAAAGGCCGGTTGTTGCATGTCGATACCGATGGCCCAGCCTTGCTGGCCCCGCCGAACCGCTCCGAACGGATACCGGGATAAATAGCCGGTTGCCCCACAGTTAAAGCGGGCAGCATAGAGATATTCCCGGCCTGCTCGGATCAGCTCTTCCCGCCGGGGATCCACCAGCCAAAAAAGCTCTTCCGCCGCCGATTGGCCAACGGAGGCCTCCGGAATAGCTGCCGGTGCTGGGCCTGCCGATGAATTTGTTCCCAGCAGGCTATTGGTTTTTTGGTTGGGCGTCTGAAGGCGTGCCGGTGCTGTGGCTGTCGATGGACCAGGCCCCGAAGACTGTAAAGTTCGGTTGGCTTGGCCTCCGGCACGGCGAGCCGAATCGGTCGCTTCGCGCGGAATCCGTACTGCATAGAGCAGGGTAATTGCCCGGTCTTTGCCGCTGGTATCTTCCAGTTGCACATCGAAAAACCGCACGCCAGCCGGTCCTGCTGTCTGACGGCACTGAAGCCGAAGTCCCAACGCCTCCCGCTCGATGCGCACAAAATCGCTGCCCGCCGCCACATCCCGCACCTGGAACCCTTCCGAGGGCCGGGCCGCCAATCGCACCGGTGTCCCCTCAAATAAACAAACCTTCTCCTGGACCGGAATCACAAAAAGCCGTGGCGCCTTGAAATACACCTTCCCCTGGCAATTGCGAAACAGCAGATACATCGTGAGCGAATGGACCGGTTTTTCCGGCAGCACGATCACCCGACGCTCCTGCCAATCGTGTGTGCCGGCGGCAAAGGCGGCCTGTTGCCCATACAGCGGCGTGCCGTCCTGATACCGAAGGTCCAAATACACAGCGTAATTGCCTTCGGTGTTCCCCTGGACGCCCTCGGCTTTGCTAGTGGCAATGGCCACAATAGGGGCTGGCTCTTTTTGATCGAGCACTACATGTTGGCGGAGACCCCGGCGGGCCTTGGCGTCGGCGCCGTTGTCGCAACCCCAAACATCCCCTTGGGTTTTGAAACCTTGCTCATACGGCCGCCAACCATCCGGCCGAAGAAGATTTTCGCCGGAAAGCTCCTGGGCCAATACGGCTTTGACGACCTGACCGTCGGCCAACCGGTCTGGTGTGGTCGCTTCCGCTGGCCCCCGGCGGCCAGTGCGGCTCCACTTACCAGGAGCGTCCCCAAAAGGGCGAACAAGGTAATCCGAACCGATTTCCCCTCTCTGGGCGAAGAGCTGATCCCACTAGACCTACCTGCATCAACGCAAAAACATTGGCCTGGAAGATTCCGCTTCATGGCGATCCCCTTTGCAAAACAAAGAAAATGAGTACCATTTCAGCCGTTTGGAGCGGGTTTAGTCGTTTTTGTACGATGCCGCACTGTCTCATTCCCACACAAGGGGGAATCTAGATGATGCGAGCGAGACGTCCGCACTCCAGAGTTTGGGGGCACGTCCGCACTCTAGTCGTTGCGGGCGGCACGGCTATTTTGTGTCATTCCCGCGCAAGCGGGAATGACAATAGGCAGAGGCAGGCCCGCGCGCTCTCGCCTGTCTGGGTTTATGCCGCTGGGCGTTTGCGGATCTGGCAGAACCGCTGGGTTTGCTCTCGGATGGCCCGTTCCGTAGGGAGCCGTTCCATGGAACTGGCGCCGTAAAAACCATCGACCACCGGACAGTGCTGGAGGATATATTCGGCATCTTCGGGCTCGGCGATCGGGCCGCCATGGCACAGCAGTAACACGTCTTCCCGCACCGCTTTCGCGGCGGCGGCAATCTGGTCGATCAATCGCACACATTCATCCAGGGTTTTCGCTGTCTTGGCCCCGATGGAACCGGAGGTCGTCAGCCCCATGTGGGCCACCAAAATGTCGGCCCCCGCCTCAGTCATCGCCTTGGCATCTTCCGGGTTAAACACATAGGGCGTAGTCAAAAGGTCCAGTTCGTGGGCCAGCCGAATCATCTCCACCTCCCGATAATACCCAAAATTGGTCTCCTCCAGATTCACCCGGAACAGGCCGTCGATAAGCCCAACGGTTGGGAAATTCTGGACCCCGGCAAACCCGATCGCCTTAATCTCTTGCAGAAAATACTCCATCCGACGGAAGGGGTCTGTGCCGCACACACCGGCCAAGACCGGCGTATGTTTTACCACCGGGAGCACCTCCCGGGCCATTTCCATGACAATGGCGTTGGCATCGCCGAACGGCAGCAGCCCGGCCAGCGAGCCATGCCCTGCCATCCGAAACCGACCGGAATTGTAAATGATGATTAGGTCAATACCGCCGGCCTCTTCAAATTTCGCTGATATGCCTGTACCTGCGCCGCCGCCAATGATGGGTTTACCTTCGGCAATTTTCTGCCGAAACCGAGCTAGGATTTCCGCTCGTGTCTGGGCCATAACAAAAACTCCTGCCAAAAAGACGTATATACTCCAGTGATACCCAATCGCCGAAAAAGTTAAGGTTTTTCTTGGGAGCGGGATATAGGTTGACCCAAGTGGCGCAGAGCTTGGGCTGCTGCTGTCCGGACCTCTTCATCGGGGTCCTGAAGGAATTTTTGGAATTCGGTCATGGATTGTCGATCTTCCAAGATCGCCAGAACTCGAATGGCCATCGCCCGGACCTGGCTATCCTTATCTTGTAAGGCGTTTCGTAAAAGGGGAATCGAGTGGTGATCCCGGAACCGGCCTAGCGTCCGAACCGCTGCAAAACGCACGTTGGGCTCTTCGTCCCGGAGGGCCTGCCGAATGCCTGGGATCGACTCTTGATCTCGAAGCTGGCCCAGACTTTCCACCACAGCGGCTCGTACATCCGGTTCCGGGTCTTTGAGAAGCGGACGAAGCAGGGGGATGGCCTTCTGGTCATTCCACTCGGCTAAGACTTCGGCCGCCAACGCCCGGGTTTCCGGTTCCGCGGCTTTTAGGGCTTGCCGAAAGGCCGGTAGCGAGTCCCGATCTTCCAGATCATACAAAGCATGCAACGCCGCTGCGCGAACCCGGCTGTCGGGGTCCTGGAGGAACTTCCGGATGGCGGGGATGGACTGCCGATCCTTTCGGCATCCCAGGCCGACAATGGCCTGGATGCGGAGATGGACGTTGGGGCTATTTAAGTTGGCCCGCATGGCTCCGATGGCAGGCGTCGATTTCGTCGGGCCCTCAGCCAGAGAAACCTGCCCCCCTCCAGCAACCCCTAACCCCCATCCCATCATCCAACCGAATACCCCCAACTTGAGTAATCCAAGGATTTTTTCCATGACGGTAGTCTCCTTGAAAACTAAGGGCAGGATACAAATCAGATGAAAAAGCTTTATAAACCTAGTAATTTTATCTTATACCCTGTCTGCCTTATCCCAAAAAGTAACCGACCTGAGCGTAGTCGTTTGTAAGGAGTTTATGCTAGTCAATATACGCAAAATACAAAAAAAAGCAAAACTTTTGGATGCTTGGATTATCGGACGGATTTGCCTCAGAAATTCCCTAGATTCTCCAGACGTCCTATTTTTCTCAAAATATGTCCTCCTGGACCGATTAGCTAGCTTCTCAAAAAAACCAATCCAGAATAACCGCGTTGAGTTTACCCCAACCCATCGTCCACATGAAAGAGATAGGCGTTACGGCAACGGATGACTGTTCGGCCTTGGTCTCAGCTCAAAAATCTGCTAAAAATGCCCCTCTCCAACATCAACCATCCCAAAGGGTTGGGGTAGAAACGTTCTAGGAGAAGGAATTCTGAATGGTTCTCGGCAGGGCGGCGTTGCTGGCTTATCCAGCAGTGCATGGGCCTCAGAGGTTGGAATCGAACAGGATAACGCCGACGCTGGCAAGGAAGGCATCATGAGGAATTTTGCCCGTGTGGTTCGGTTATCGCTTCGGTATCGGTGGACCTTTTTTCTTTCGCTGGTTTGTGCTTTGGGGGTAGGGGTATTTTGGGGGGCCAATATTGGGGCGGTATATCCGTTTGTGGAGATTGTTTTTCAGGGGGAATCGCTCCAGCGGTGGGGCCAACGGAAATTGTCGGCGGCACAGGAAGCGGCAGCCCGATACACGGCGGAGGTGGAAACCCTTCAAAAGGCGCTGGCGCAGGCTTCGGAAGCGGAACGACGCCATTTGGAGGCCCAACGGAGTTTGGCGGAGAGTCGGCTGGCTGCGGAACAGCGTGCTGAGCTGATGTACCGGGCCTTGCAACCGTACCTTGCCCGTTTGCCCGACAGCCCGTTTCAGACGCTTGTGTTGGTGATTGGGGTAGTGTTACTAGGTATACTGATCAAATGTTTGTTTCAATTTTGGCATGGCGTTTTAGTGGGTCGATTGGCCGCCTTGGGGGAGTTTGAGCTCCGTAAGCTCTTTTATCGCCGGACTTTACGACTGGAAACCGCCGCTTTTACCAACGAAGATACCACTGACCTAATGAGTCGATTCACCTATGACATGGAAAGTCTCACAGGGGGCCTGAACGTACTTTTTGGCAAAGTGGTTCGCGAACCGCTCAAAGCAGCCGCTTGTTTGGCAGGAGCGGCATGGGTCTGCTGGCCGCTTTTGGTGTTGACGTTATTGGTAGCGCCGGTGGCTGCTTGGGCCATCCACTGGCTTGGCAGGATGCTTAAACGGGCCAACCGCCGCGCCATGGAAGGCATGGCCGAACTGTATAACATCCTGGAAGAGACGTTCCGCGGCATCCAGGTGGTGAAAGCCTTTACGATGGAGCGTTACGAGCGGCTTCGGTTCCACCGGCGGAGCAAACAGTACTATCGGAAATCGCTGAAGATTACCCGATATGACAGCATGACGCATCCGATTACCGAAATTTTAGGTATATTTATGATCAGTCTAGCTTTGATAGCCGGGGCCTACCTCACGCTGGAGGGAAAAACCCATCTTTTAGGAATCCGGATGAGTGATCGGCCGTTGAGCGTAGGGGCGCTAATGCTTTTTTATGCGTTTTTGATCGGTACGGCGGATCCGGCCCGGAAGCTATCGGATGTGTTTTCCCGGCTTCAGCGGGCGGCCGCGGCAGCAGACCGCATTTACGCCCTGTTGGATCGGGAGCCGAAATTGCAAGAACCGGCCTGTCCCGTGGTGCTTCGGCGGCATCAGCGGGATTTGGTCTTCGACCATGTATGGTTTCATTATCGAGAAGACCGAACCGTGCTAGAGGACATCTGTCTGGAGATTCCGTTCGGACAGCGGTTGGCCATTGTGGGACCAAACGGCGCAGGGAAAACGACGCTGTTGAATTTGGTGCTTCGGTTTGCCGATCCGGTGCGGGGCCAGATTCGGGTGGACGGGATTCCTTTGCCGCAACTGCGACTCCGGGAGCTTCGCCGGCAGATTGGATTGGTTACGCAGGAGCCATGGCTTTTCGATGATACAGTGTACAATAATATCCGATACGGCGCTCCTTGGGCAAGCCGGGAGGATGTGATTCGGGCCGCCCAACAGGCCCACGCCCATCGGTTTATCATGGAAGAATTGCCGGATGGATATGAGACGCCAGTGGGCCTGGGGGGGAGCCGTCTTTCCGGCGGCCAGCGTCAGCGAATCACCCTGGCTCGGGCCATCCTGCGAAACCCAGCCATTCTCCTGTTGGACGAGCCAACCAGCCAAGTCGATCCGGAAAGTGAACGGCTGATTCGAACTGTACTAGAGGAATTTACCCGGAATCGGACCACGCTCATGGTAACCCATCGGCTTTCTACGCTAGCTCTGGCCGATCGCATTGTGGTGATGGAAGGAGGGCGGATTGTGGATGTAGGTACTCATGAACAGTTGTTTGCTCGTTGCGGCCCCTACCGGCGATTATATCAATTGGAATTCGCCCCTCTGCGGGAGAGTGCATAAAAGTTTATCTACTTCCATAGGAGATTCCGATTTTCCCCCCTAGTTGGCAAAAGCTGCGGTTTTGCAGGATGTTTCCTCTTCCATCGGAGGGTTCATCCAGCCAACAATCAAGCAGAGGAAGCAGGAAAAGTCTGCGATGTGGTTCAGGCTGAGGTAACCGGAAGGCACGGTCAAGTTTTTTGATCTTCCACCAACTCGATTAGCCATGGAGGTGGGCGGATTGGTCGGCCCCGGCGGTCCATAACTACATGTTCGGTCCAACCGCGGCAGACGGGCCGACCAGTTTCGGCATCCACAATCTCCACATCGAACCGAAACCTGGCCGGGCCAGAACGATACAACCGACAGGTCATCCGCAGCAGATCGTCGTACCGAGCCGGGCTTAGGTACTCCACATGCGCTTCCCGGACCGGCATCCAAAGGCCCTGGGCTTCCATCTGTCGGTAGGGCTTGCCCAGAGCACGCAGCAGTTCTGCCCGACCATACTCAAACCACTCCAACGCACGAGAATTGTAATAGCTGCCCATCGCATCCGTCTCGCTATACCGGATGCGAAACTCTACTGTGTGTTCTCGAGCCATAAGATGCTGATCCGAGAAAACCTCTGCCAGATAGGGATAAGCGGGACCAGTCTGCGCCGAGTGGCCTGGGTGGGTCTGCGGGGGGCTGAGCGCCTTTCTGGTCCTTGTTGCAAAGGTCGGCAACCAGTTGAAGCGCCATTCCGGAGACCCGGTTCCGTGGCCATAGGATGGGTACCCTTTGGCCCAGGCACAACGGCTTACTTCGGCTGGAGAGCTGCTACGCCCCCCGGAACCGATTAACGATTTATTACCAGATCGGCCACATAATGCAAGAGGCGTTTTAAGGGCAGGGGATCGGCTTGGTCGGCCACCAGGTGAGCTCGCTCTTGATGCTTTTGGAGCAAGCTACGGGCTTGGGCAAAGGCATCGGCTTTCTGGTACAGTCGGCGGACCTCGGCCAAAAGGGCCTCCGGTTGGGCTGCGCAGTAGTGCTCCGTTTGAGCCGGGTGGTAGTTGCCTTGGGGCAGGCTCCACGAAGCGATTTCCGACGGAATCGGAGCCAACTGGCCTGGTTGCCAGGTCCGGACGGAGGCGGAAGAGGTATTTTCAGGCCCCCGTCCCCAATTGCAAAAGGTGCTTTGGGGAGCTTCGGCCAGCAACTGATCCAAGCGTTGGGCCTCTGGTGGGGGAAGGCCTTGCCGGGCCAACGCCCAAAGAATGGTGGGCCTAGCCCCTAAGACGTCTGCCCCGGCAGTGCGTTTATTGGTATGGTCCGAGTCCCAGTCGGCCAAATCGTTTTGAATCTGGAAGGCCACGCCCAGTTGTCGGCTGTAGCGGGTTAAAATGGGTTGGAGGGGTTCGACGGGGCCGGCCAGGCGCAGCCCGACATACAAGGCGGCCTCAAAAGCGGGGGCGGTTTTCAGGGCATAAATTTTCAGTACCTCCAGGGAGCTCAGGTCTTTTCGGGCTGTTTGCCGCCAGGTTAGCTCCACTCCTTGACCTTCCGAGAGCCGAACGTGCGCCTGGGCCAGGTGGGCCAGAATGTCGGCTGCCGCATCGGGCGCCAATTGCCGGACCGATTCTGCTGCCAGCCGATACCCCCACCCAAGCAAAAAATCGCCCACATTTAAGGCCATCGGTACTCCGTACTGCCGATGCAGTGCTGGTTGCCCGTACCGGTAGGGATCATCATCTTCGATGTCGTCGTGCACCAAGGAAGCTTTATGGAAGACTTCGATGGCCAAGGCCAACTGCCAGATGGGATCGGGCCAACTTTCTAGGACGTCTCGTCCGTCGGGCTGAGTGGCCCGGGCGCCGGTCATGGCGTCGTAGGCAGCTAAGGTCAGAAACGGTCGGAGGTGTTTTCCGCCCCGAACGAGAAAATCCCATGCCAACCGCTGGGTGGTTTCCCAAACCAATGTTCCGTCTGGGGACTCCGAGGGCAAACGGGAATAGGTTTCCGTTGGCAAACTGGAGCTTCGATCAGCAGGCGGATTGGACTGGCCGTGCCGGGCGAAACGCTCGTCGGTCGGTGCTGTCGGCAAAAACCGGCAGAGCCGACCAGGTTGAAATAGCTGGGTGGTGGCCCGGAGTAAATGTAAATATGTTTCTGTTTGCACCACCGCGGGCACATACGGGGTGCGAAGCATCTGGAGAACCCAATCCTCGTCGGTTTGGCTATCTCGACATCGGCTTTCCCACAGCGGAACCGCCATGCAAGGAATGCCCACCTGGAGGATCTTTTCCAGCGCCCGTTCCAAACTGTTCAGGCAAGCTACGCCCAAAATGGCATCGACCCGACCATGCAGGATCATATCCAGGACAATGGGTGTGCCCTCGGCAATAAGCACCTGGTAGCCTAGACGTTTGGCTTCGGCCCGGAAGAAACAGAGTCGGCAGGCGCCGCAATCTCGGCAGACCAGTTCCTGGGCGGTGTAATGGCCTTGGCATTGTTCGACCGAACGGAAGCAATGGGGCAATAGCAGGAGCCGACGGTGCACTGGCACAGCGGCCACCTGCGGCTGCCAAAATGCCGAGCCAAGCATCACCATCGTCCAACCCAGATAGTCTTCCGGCAACCGCAGGTCAGCCAACAGTTGGCGGGCGGCCTGTTCGATCTGTTGGCGGGACAGAACCCGAGTGCGATCCCAGCCGGCAGCCACCTGCCAGGCCTGAGAGCGAATCTGTTCCCGGACCGCTCGACTGGCCGGTACCTGCTTCGGATACGGCGTAGGAGAACTTGGCTCTGGCTGCACCGAAGCGGACGGCCCTACCCAGGACTGCCCAAGCAGTTTTTCCTCCGGAGGTTGCAACGGTTCGGTCAAGGCCATGGTTCCACTCCGACGTTTACCTCACGAGGGCATCTGGTTTGCATGGGCTCGGGGGAAAGAGCCTGCGAGACTTTACCGTCCATCCGAAGGGGTTTTTTAAAGTTTTGGTAGGTTTGGGCTTCCCGGCGGGAAAAGTTTCAACAGGCTCTTTTGCCTATAAAAACCAAGTAGGATTTCCGCCGATTGATCTCACCTCTCATTTCTGCGAGAGCAGGAATCCGGTTCTTCGATGGATTTGTGCTTTCTGGCCTGCCGCCTCCGCGGGAAGGAGACTTGGGGGCATTCACCTTAAAAAACAGGAACCTGCTAGCCTCGGCTGAAATGGTACAAAACCAATGCTCCTTTGGTTACCCACTCTAAAACGCCTACTATCCGGTGGGAAGATGTTTTGAACCTGGCTGGGCCTGTTTAAGAGAATTGTACCCAGGCAGGAAACCGGTAGGCCAGGTTAAACCGAACCAATTTAGAAAGGGCATCAAGTGATGAAAACATGTTTATTTTTCTTTAGGGTTCCCAACATTCCGGCCCGGCCAGATATCTCAGGGCCTGTCCAAGAGCCGATACGGCAAAAGCCAACGGATATATCTCTTCATAATACCACAAACGGGCAAAATACAGGCCAATCGGTTCGGGTTGGCGATGTCGGCCTTCCTGAATTGCCCAGACCAACCACGCCAACCCCTGTTCCACCGCAGAGCGGAACCGGTGCTGTTCCCCAGGGCCGGGCGCTTTCTGCCATGCAGACCTCTGGTAGTGGGCAGCAGGAGATTTCGGATCGGGAGGAAAAAAATCGGGGGTGGCAGAATTCCGCTCGGTTCGTTCGGCCAAGAGGTTAATGGCCAGAGGATCAGCCAATAAGGCCTCCAGGGCCAAGGCGGTCTCTTCGACACTGGATTGCCAATCGCTGGGCTGGGAAGGTTCGCCAGGTTGGTGGGAGGGGGGATGTGCGTCATCGGAAACAGAAGCCATGTTCTGCCAGTGGCCTGGTTGCAGTTTAGAGGGGTTTTGTGTGGTGTGGGTGGTGCTGGAAGGTCGGCCGCCCCAGCCGCCGTCGGGGTTTTGATGGGCCAAAAGCCACCGTCGGCCCCGCTGTGCAGCCGGATGGTCCCATAGGCCTAGGTCCCGATAAGCCAAAAGCACCCGGGCTGTGCCGTAGATTGGATTTTCTTCCTCGGGCCAATACGGATTGCCGAACCAAAGGGGCGTCCAACTGCCGTCGGGATTCTGTCGGCGGGACAAGTAGGCCAGCCCCCGGTGGATGGCCCGTTGGAGTTGTGCTTCCGAAATGTCGCCCCTGGCAGGGAGCACCCCCTGATCGAACAGTGCCTGGCGGATTAAGTTTTTCCAGGCGGCCAACGCACGCAAGACGTGGGCGGTTAAATCCGTGGCGCTTCGGTCGAATGGCAAAGCCCCCCATCCTCGGCAAAAGGTGGGCCAACCGCCATCCCGGTTCTGTAAGTCTAGAAGCCATCGGAGTCCCAGGCCGACGGCTTCCAAAATCCGGCGGCGGTCCTGGGGGAAAAGTTCCTGATGGAGCAGTTGGTAGATGGCGGCTAAAGCTAGCAGGGCCCCCGCCGTATCGTCGGCATCCGGCACGGCACCGGGCAGATCGGACCAGCCCCAACCGCCAGGCGGTGAATGCGTAAACGGATGGATCTTCCGATGCTGACACTCGAGCAGCCACGGCCAACATGCCCAGGCAATCTCCCGCTGGGTTGCCCAGAACTTAGCAAATCGATCCCTACCCAACCGGGCAGTGCAGTGAGGGGGGACGCTCTGGGGGTTTGGGGACCGATGGATCGGCCCCAGCAAGGCATTCAGCGAAAGCGTGGTGACCCAGGTAGCCAGGTTGGTGTCAATGGGCCAAGCGCCCTCCGGTCGGTAGGTCCGTAGCAGAAAATCTATCCCCCGTTGGACTACCGGATGACAGGCCCGGCCAGTGCTGGCCAAGGCCATCATGACAAAACTGGTAAGGGGCACGGCTTCCAGAAACCCGCCGCTAGCAGGTTGCTTGGCTTCCAAGACCTGAAGGGTTTTTTCCACCAGGGCTGCCCGGAGCCACCGGACCAAGGGATTTTTCGGCGGTAGATGGAAGAACCTAGCCTGCCCCATCGCCACGAGGGCAGGAATGGCATAGCTAACCACCGGAAGGCGAATGCAACCGAGGATCTGATGCGGCAGAACGGCCCATTCAAACGGTAAGGGCCGCACTTCTTTCCAGCCGACCAGCCCCGCCAAGGCATACATCGTCAGGATCGGCACCGCAAAGGTTTGGTCTTTGCCATATCTACGGCGTAGGCCTTCCAGGCCGCCCTGCTGGTCGATGTATCGGGTGGCTCGATCCAGAAGCGGGACAAATCGTACCGGAAGGCCTGCCAGCTGCCTGGCAGGAGATTCGGCCCTTGGGGCCGACACATTGGCAGGAGCCCAGGCTGCGAACTCGGCCAGATGCACAGCAGCCCGAACCAACATGGTGGTGGCAATGTTCGAGGGGCTTCGGTCGGTATCGCCCCAGCCGCCGTCTGGATTTTGCGTGTCGGCTAGCCACTGGAGGGCAGTTTGGAGGATCTGGCAGGTTTCCGGCCCAACGCCGCCTCCATGACGCTGCACCAAAGCCAATGCGCCAATGGCGGTGGCCGTAGCCAGTGCGGAGCTGGCCAATCGGCCCTCCCAATGCCCATCGGGAGTCCGTTCAGCCAGCAGATCGGCACATGCGGTTTTATAAGCTTCCCAAAGCTCGTTGGAAGTGGCCATAATGGCTTTGGTTACCTAGACGGTTGCCGCCGATAACTCCGATTCCCGGCGGACAGGTTGGAAGTTGCCATAAATTGCTTTGTTTCCCCAGAGTGGCAGGCGGGTTGCCAATAGTCAGCAAGCCAGTTTTTAGGGGATGATGGGGAGGGGATACGCTTACTTTGTTGGTTTGCAGGGGACTTTTTTGAGGGATTCCAAGATGTGGGCTATTAGCTGGGTTTGGTCGGGTGGAAGCGATTGAGCGCCGAAACGGACTCGGTAGAAAGCCCTGACGACCTGGGCGGGCAAGTCTTGCCATTGGGGATCTTCCAGCCGATGGGCCAAAGCAGCACCTGCTTGCAAAGCAAATTCCAACGGCGTTTGGCCGGGCAGGCGGCGAAATCCATACCCAGCCAGCAAGCTCTCCATCCGATGATAGAATTCCACCACCCGCCGCGTAACAGCCGAGCACTGAGGTAGGACGGTTTGACGGTGCCACCGGTGCCGGATTTTTTGCGCCAGCAGGATCAGTCCGCCCACCAATAAACCCAAAACGAAACTGACCGCAAAACTTGGCCAACTGAACCATCCTCTGCGGCGCCATTCGGCAAAAAAACGCTCCGCCCATTGCCAAACCTCCGAGGCCAATGCCGCCCACCACGCGGGGTCTTGAAGCCGCTGAGCGATGAAGCCAACAGCCTCTTGGATAGGTTTATAAATCCCTTCGGTTTGCCGGAATCGGTCCAATTCCAGCACGTAATTGGCCCAGAGACTGTGAAGCCGAGCTGCCCATCGGATATAAAAAGGCTGATCTTGCAGGGGAACCACCAGCGGCGTGGGATCCAAGCGAAGCCACCCTCCCTCCTTCCATACCCACCCATAATCCCCTTGGGTCAGCGAGCTTGGCAGATGCTGAGCCGATAAATAGGCCTCCACCCACATATGGGCATGCCACTGCCGGACCTGGAAAAACTGACCTGCCGGATTCCATTCATCGCATAGATACCCCACCACTACGCGGCTGGGAATGCCCAAGCTGCGAAGCATCAAGGCCAGTGCCGTGGCAAAATATTCACAATGGCCTGCCGGGTGCTCAGTGATAAAATCTTCAATGGGATCCAGATCTGGATTTCTCGGTTGGCCTTGAAGGCTATATCGAAACCGGCCGGACAATTTCATCCGAGCCTCCAAAAGCCGAGCTACATGGATCCGATCCTCCAACGAAATGCCTGCCTGCTGCACCCATTGACGAGCCAAAGCTTCCAACGAAGGAACCGCACTTTGCCCATTCCGGGTAGGTATTTGGAGCAATTGACGCATGTCCCAGTACAGCTCCCGGGGAAATACCGCAGGATTCAGCGGGGCCTGGCTTCCCTGCTCCAAAGCCGTAGTCCAGAGCCTATAAGTAAAACGCTCTCGGCAGTTCTCTTCCAGTCGTAACAGCCGCCTCCGAGCTACATCCTCCAGAAGCCATATGCTGGGATCTGTGATAGCAAAAGGCCAAAGACAGAACAGTTCCTGGCGATCCATCGGCTCGATGGTGATCTCTTGGAGCACCAAAGGCCGATACGCAGGCAACAGCCGACTGCCCAAAGGATGTTGAAACGATAGGACTGCTCTGCCAGAGAATCGCCAATGGCCGTCTTGGTAGTGATACAGCACAGCGCCTCGCAAATACAAAGGGCCTTCCACGCTATAGGGGCGCTGTTGTGAGTCGAACAGGCGGATGCGAAGCACTTCGTCGCTTTTTTGGATGATTCGGCCTAATTCGCCCAGGGCTACCTGATCCGTAAAACCCACCGCATGCCGCAGCGGCACCGGCACTGCTCGCCAAGGACCACTGCTTGGCCGGGGGATCACAAAAAAAAGCAGCAACGTAACGCCCCAGGTAGCCAGGGCGATTTGGTTGACCGGCCGAAGCATCGGCCAACCTACCCCCGTGGGGCCAGAAAGCACACCCCCTTCCATACGAGAGACTTGACCAGCCAACGGCCACCGAAGCCTCCCCTCTGACCCCAAAGGCGCACCAGACCAGCTTTTTCGTTCCGACGGTCCAACGGGTTGTTCCCTTACCTCCCCAGAGGCCTCTTGCCGATTGGCCTCCTCCCCACCACCCCCCTGAGATACTGCCTGACGGAAAAACACTCGTGTCAGCCAAAACTTTCCTACCCGATCCCGAAAGCGCCCGGACCGGCCGCCGAGGCCATCGGCTCGGTCCGGCTGGGGCCACTCCCGATAAAGGAAAAACAACATCATGGTCCATACGGCCAACAGAAAATACCCCACCAGCAGCAACCCAAACAATACCCCTTGCTGAAATGCAGCGGCCACCACCACCTGCAATAAGCTGACCATCCCCAGTTGCCAATAGGTCCGGTGGTCTTTCTGTTGAAATAGCAAAATGAGCTGTAAATAGATCAGCAATTTCGAGATCAGCAACACCTGGCCGATGCCGGTCCATTGGCGAACGTCTTTCAGCACCCACAGGACCACTGCCAGGGCGATCAGATTGGCAGCGGTCCGAGACAAGCGAAACAAGCCGGTTATATCCGTTAGCACCAGCGAAGCCGCCGCTGCCAGAACCATCCCAGCCGGCCACAAAAGATCCCCTTGCCCTAAACCTAAAAGTAATGTGCCCAGGGCCGCCAAACCGGCTATGTGAATCTGCAACCACCGATGAATCTGCTTTTCTCTTACACTGAGGATGTCCATTCTTCTTATTGTGGCACCACCATAGGCAGGAGCAACTCAGGATCATCCTGTTCCAGACGGCCTCTCGTATCCCTCCCGTTGGAGCAGGACCAGCACTACTTCCCGAAGCGCCTTTGCCGGAAGAACCGGTCCGTTGACCTTCCATTGAACTTGATTATGCCATACCACTACGCCCGAAACATCCCCCTTGCCACTGCTCCCCACCCAGGAACCATTCTTGCGCTTGGAGGAAAAAGCTGGTGGTCCCTGAGACTGTTTTGACCGTTTTCCCCCGTTAACGGAGCAACAAGAATAACCAGCCCAATAGAGAAATTGCTCCTATTCTGGTACCTTCAGCCGTTTGGAGTGATCTTGCTGCTTTTTTCCTGAGAAGCCGCACCCCATTCCTGCCGCGCAAGTGGCAATGCAGATTTCTTTGGGGCTGTTTTTTATTTTTCCGGAACCTCTCGACAGGGCCAAGTGGCCTTTTTCCAGCAGCCCTAGATCGAGAGCTTTCGCGGGGAAAACAGGTGCTCCATAGGGCTGAAATGTTACGGGCTAATTGGACGGTTAAGAGAAAAGGCGGGGCACCTTTTTTAAAACCCTCTTATGTGCGAATATGGGTTTTATAAAGGCGATGGGGGTATTTCATTTTTGGAAATTTTCACTCCTCTTGCATAGGAAGGGCTATCAACCATGCGAGAAAAGATTGTGTATTACGGGGTTACCTTTGACGACGTATTGCTGGAGCCGCGTTATAGTGATGTGGTGCCGTCGGAGGTGGATGTGAGCACGCAGTTGACGCCTCGGATTCGGCTCAACATTCCGATTTTGAGTGCTCCGATGGACACAGTGACCGAAAGCGCCATGGCCATTGCCCTGGCCCAGCAAGGAGGCCTAGGGGTAATTCATAAAAACCTCTCCATTGAAGAGCAGACCAATGAGGTAGAAAAGGTCAAACGCAGTGCCAACGGTATTATCTTTGACCCTCAAACCCTGCCTCCGGATGCCACTGTGCAGCAAGCCAAGGAGCTGATGGATCATTACAACGTCTCTGGGGTGCCGATTGTCGAGGCGGACGGTCGGCTTCGGGGCATTCTCACCCGCCGGGATCTGCGGTTTTTGGAAAATTGGAATCTACGGGTTTCAGAGGTGATGACGCAAGCAGAGCGGTTGGTAACAGCTAGGGGACCTGTAACGCTTGAGCAAGCTGAGAAGATTTTAATGGAAAAAAAGGTCGAGAAACTTTTGCTGATTGACGAAAATTTTAAGCTGAAAGGACTTATTACGATAAAAGACATTGATAATATGCGCCGGTTTCCCCAGGCGTGTCGGGATTCGCAGGGTCGGCTCCGCGTCGGCGCAGCCATCGGGGTCCATGACTACCAGCGCGCCGAAAGCCTTATTCGCAAAGGGGTGGATGTCCTAGTGGTGGATAGTGCCCATGGGCACTCGGCCAATGTGATCCAAACGGTCCGAGAGCTGAAGCGGAACTGGGATATAGATGTCATTGCCGGCAATGTAGCCACAGCCGAGGGATGCCGGGCATTGATCGAGGCAGGTGCCGACTGCGTCAAAGTCGGCATTGGCCCTGGGTCGATTTGCACCACCCGGGTGATTTCCGGAGTGGGGGTACCGCAGATCACGGCCATTTTCAATGCTGCCCAGGCCGCTGCCGCGACTAAAACCCCCATTATTGCTGATGGTGGAATACGTTATTCGGGGGATATTACCAAAGCCTTGGCTGCTGGCGCCTCCTCGGTCATGATCGGCGGGCTGTTTGCCGGCCTAGCCGAAAGCCCAGGAGAACAAATCTTCTACCGAGGCCGAACCTTCAAAGCCTACCGAGGCATGGGATCGCTCGGAGCGATGGTGGCCGGCTCCAGCGACCGGTACCGCCAACGCCCCGACGGAAAGCCCGATAAACTCGTGCCCGAAGGTGTCGAAGGTCGGGTCCCCTTCCGAGGACCCCTCGAACCGTTCATCTATCAACTTGTCGGTGGATTACGGGCCGGCATGGGCTACTGCGGTGCCAGAACCATCGCCCAACTCCAAGCCCAAGCCCGTTTCATCCAAGTTTCCTCTGCTAGTGTTCGGGAGAGCCATCCTCATGACATCGTTATTACCAAAGAAGCCCCAAATTACAGCGTCGAATATGCAGCCAGTGAAGATATCCATTACTAGAAGCTCAAAATCCCTCCAAAATATCCATTTTATCCCCCCTATCAGTAGGGTTGCCATCCTATGTTGGCTCGCTCCGGGCACCCTCTGCCTAGGGATAGGGAGTAATTTCCTATTTGCTCAGCAAGCCGAAGCCCATCTTCAATGGCTTCCCCATCCTGCTGCGGTCTCGCAACCGATCCAACCTACAGCCGCCGAAAGCCCATCTGCACCACCTTCAGGGGGTACAACTACCCCCTATGTTCCCCATAAAGAGGGATATAATGATACCTCTCCAGTTCAACCTCTCCAAAAGCCGATGCCTTCCACGGGTATTGCCCCCCCAGGAGGGCATAAAAAACACCCCTTGGAGGATCCTTTCCAAGAGATGACTCCTCCAGCGCCCCTGCCAGGAGCCGGGGCAGAAAAGGGTCCGCTTCCTTCCCATCCCCCTCTGCCGAAAGTACTCGAACCCCCCTATCTGCCGGAAGAAGAAACCCGGCCCATGCCCGGCCCCACCCCAGCCCCTGCTCCCACACCCGGCCATCCTATGCAGGTCCGGGCCGAATGCCTCCCCAATGACAACTTGCTGCTCCCGATCCGCAAACTTACCACTCGCACAGACATCGATCCGAACATCCATCCGGAGATCTCTCCGGAAGAAGAAGCTCGCCTCCGGCAGGCGGGTCAACCAACCCGTCTAGAACAGCTCCGTCGGGCTAAGGCCGAGTTCGACGCTAAAATGTGGTGTGAGCCGCCCCCAACCGCCTTGCCTGAACGCATGAGCCAACCTTGGCCCGAAACCACGGTGAGTTGGAAAGCCTCGGCTCTTTGCCATAAACCGCTCTACTTTGAGCAGCCCCATTTAGAACGATATGGCCACAGCACCGGCCCGCTTAGCCAACCGATCGTTTCAGCAGGTCATTTCTATCTGACGATTCCTACGCTTCCGTATCAACTGGCCCTTTGGCCGCCGTATGAATGTATCTATGCGTTGGGCCACTATCGGCCGGGAAGCTGTGCGCCATACTATCTGGATCCGATTCCGCTGAGCATTCGGGCTGGCCTTGCCCAAGCCGGTGCCTGGGTCGGTGGTGTCTTCCTGGTCCCTTAACCCTCCTGGCTTTCGCTGCGCTTCCCCAGATCTCTGCGCAGCAAGCAGAGAGCTTCCGGTTGGGTTTGCCAATTTTGCGCCCCCCCAAAGACATTCGCGTAACCCATCCGAAACATTGGGGTTAGGAAGTTATATAAACAAATATTAACTTTCTTTTGCCCACCCCTGGAAAAAGCAGCAGAGGCCTTCCGGTCTGGTGCTTCCCCGGGACTGACAGCCAACATGGACGTGCCAGACGGCGCCTCCAGGTCCTCCAGCTTATCTGCCAGGGGAACGACTGGCCGCTGTTTCCCACCAGGGAAAAAGGAACTCTACCGGATTGCTGCTTGCGCAGGCTGAGTCTGGATTGCCGCTTATGGGGAATAACTGTTCAATACTTTATGTTCCCCATATTCTCAATCAGGGGGCTTTCTTTCCACGCCGGACGGGATATAACAATAAAAATCTCCCGGAAATCTTACCTCCCGGATCTGCTTTTTAAGGAGAGCTGAAGCCCCGTTGCCCTTTTTCTGACAGAGTCTCAACCGAACATCCTATTACCGGGTCTTCCTTTTCGCAGGAGGCTAGATGATGAAACCTTGGCGTAAAAAGAGCCTATTCATTTTGGCCAAGCTGACGGTACTGGCCGGCGGAGTGGGGACAGTTTTCGGCCTGCAAGCTGCTCAGGCAGCAGGACCAGCCATTCCCAAACCGGCGGCCACAACGCATCGGGCACTAGCGCCGGCGGCCAAGACAGCGGCCTCCGCCCCGCCGATTTCGCTGCATCCGGAAAACGGCCATTATTTCCTTTGGCGTGGAAGGCCAACCGTGCTGATCGGCTCCAGCGAGCATTACGGAGCGGTGCTCAATTTAGATTTTGATTTCCGCCGGTATTTTGCCGCTCTGGCAGCCGACGGCCTGAACCATACCCGCACCTTTTCCGGAACCTACCGGGAAGTGCCCAGTTCCTTCGGCATTACCGATAATCCCCTGGCGCCGAAGCCGAACCGCTATATTGCCCCCTGGGCACGAAGCGACCAGCCCGGCTATTACGACGGCGGCAACCAATTCGATCTCAGTCGGTGGGATGAGGCCTATTTCCGCCGACTCCATGAGTTCATGCAGATCGCCCAACAAACCGGCGTGGTGGTGGAAATGAACCTGTTCTGCCCCCTTTACAATGATGAGCTCTGGAAAGCCTCGCCCATGAACATCCGAAACAATATCAACGGCGTGGGCGATTGCCCCCGAACCGAGGTTTTCACCCTAAAACATCCGAAGCTCCTAGAGGTGCAGACGGCCTTCACGAGAAAAATCGTCCAGGAACTCAACCGCTACGACAATCTCTACTATGAAGTTTGTAATGAGCCGTATTTCGGCGGCGTCCAGCAGGATTGGCAACGCCGAATCACCGATGTGATCGTGGAAACCGAACGAAACCTGCCAAATAAACATCTGATCTCCTGGAACATCGCCAATGGCCGAAAAAAGGTCGAAAATCCCCATCCGGCCGTGGCCATCTTCAACTTCCACTACTGCGTGCCGCCGGACACCGTAGCCATAAACTACCATCTAGGTAAACTGATCGGCGAAAACGAAACCGGTTTCCGCGGTAAAGACGACGTTTTGTATCGAACCGAAGCATGGGATTTCATTCTGGCTGGCGGTGGCCTATTCAGCCATCTAGATTATTCGTTCACGCCCAGTCATCCGGACGGCACGCTGCGAAACTATAAATCCCCCGGCGGCGGCAGCCCCGAACTCCGCAAACAATTCGCCATCCTAAAACGGTTCATCGAAAGCTTCGATTTTATCCGGATGCGCCCAGAGGCCGGTGTGGTCAAACAGGTATCCGAAAAACTTTCCGTCCAGGCACTGGTCGAACCGGGCCGGGCCTATGCCATCTACCTCCATACCCCGCTACCGAATAAACCCAAAAACCTCCCAGAGCTTCTCCGGGACCGCATCCAGACGGACCTGGTGGTGGAATTGCCGACAGGTAAGTACCATGCTGAATGGATCGACACCAAGACCGGCCAGATCGCCGAATCGGCCAGTTTCGAGCACCCGGGCGGTCCGAAGAAGCTTCGCAGCCCGGTCTTTGCCAACGACATCGCCCTCCGAATCGTAGCCGCCACAAAAGACCCATGACACGCCGAATCTCCTTTTGCAGCGGGGGCCACGGCGGCGCCGAAAAGTCTTCCAACCGGCCACAAAAGACGGACCAAACGCCGCATCGCCTTTTGCACAGACGATCCCAGGGCCCTCTTCCAATTAACGCCGTCAAGAAATGGTTCTAGGGTGCCAAATTGTCTTTTGGCCACGTGGAAGGGCTTCTTCTCGTGTCCAGCTCGCTCAAGCAGCAGCCCAGAGCCTTATCCGCCTCTGCCCGCTGTAAAAAATCGCCTCTGCCCGCCGCAAAAAACACCGCCCCTCCCCTCTGTGGGAGAGGCCGGCCGGAGCCTCGCCCGCAAGGGCGAGGGTCGTTGGCCGGGTGAGGGGGCCTCTGGAACGCGGACGTCCCGCCCGCGCTCCAGGCGCCCCCAGTGGGCTGGAGCAGGCCCTTTTCTCCCTTCTATAGCCCCTAAACAAGGTGGCTCCGAAAACTAGAAACTCTGGAAACTGATGCTGGCCATCTCGTGGCCCTTGTGTTCCTTCCACCCCCTTCTTTCTGGCTAGAATGGTCGATTCCGTATTGGAGATCCCTTCCCCAGCCCCTAAGCAAGGTTGCTTTTATGCCTTCCGGAGTGCTTCCTTTTGTGTTCTCAGGCCGCTTCGCTAGTCCTCGAAGATGGCCCCAAGGATGGCCCCGACGATGGCCACGGCGATAATCAATTCCCAAGCAGACTCCCCTTGCGGATGGGTTTGCCGGGCATTCCGAGGTTCTGGCATACGACCTTCTGCTATATGAGTACCTCCTCGATTTTGGAAGCATTCACGGGGTTCTCGCCTAATGGCGCCCTCCCCGAACCCCTCAGCAGGAAGGTAACAACTATGATCGTGAACAACAAAACATAAGGATAAACATCACTCTTAGGATTGTCAACTGCCCCAAGAAGGAGCACATCAACGTGCCAAAGGCTCAGGCTCCCTCCTGGGAGGGGTTGAACAATCCTCCTTCTACCCTCCCAAAATATCAACGCTCACCCTGGCCAAAAAAGCTAGGAGAGGGTACGATACCAAAGAGCTATTGCACTAGGTGCACCAAACAGAAAAAAACTGGTCCTGCCCGCGGAAGGCTTTTTATTCTCCTCCGCGCGGAAGTGGGATCCGGAAAGATCAGAGGACCAGGTCCAAAGGTGCCTGGGTTGCCGTTTGGGGGCAATGACAAGAGGGCCTCTCCTGCGGAGGGGAGAGGCGGGGCGCCCCCTCACCCGGCTTGGCCTTTGGCCAAGCCGGCCTCTCCCGCAGCGGGGAGAGGCGGTATTTTGCGGTGGGGAGAGGCGATTTTCCCCTTTCCCGCGGTGGGCAGAGGGGATTTCGTTAGGAACTTACCAAAACTGCTCCCATGCGTTATTCGGAAGAACCGTTCTTTAAGGAAATAGGTGATCCGGCGGGGCCGGAAGAACCGATCCCAGGGCCGGAAGAACCGATCGTCCCGATTCCAGGGCCGGAGGGGCCGATCGTAGGCCCGGAAGTACCGATGGTTGTGGCCGAGCTGGTGCCGGAACCTGTTGTGCCCGGTCGGAGGCGGCTGGGGGGGATTTCGGGCAAGCAAATGCTGGTGGCCGGGCTGCTGTTTGCTGCTACGTGGTTGACAACTTTTTTGGCCGGCATGACCATGGCGCCGGAATCTGGGCAGGTTTTAGAGCATTGGCTGAAAGAGGAGTCAGCGCCGGGAGAGCTTGTCTGGCAAATGCTCTGGTCAGCGGGCAGCTATGCGTTGGCGGTGATGGTGATTTTAACGGCTCATGAAGCAGGGCATTTTTTGCAAGCGCGGCGGTATGGGGTGCGGGTGAGTTTGCCCTATTTTATTCCTATGCCGCTAACGCCCATCGGCACCTTGGGAGCGGTCATTGCCATGGACGCTCGGGTGCCGAATCGGAAGGTGCTTTTCGATATTGGGGTTACCGGCCCTTTGGCGGGGCTGATTCCTACATTCCTCTGCTGTTATTGGGGGATGCAGCAGGCCCGGTATGCCCTGCCGGGCCAGGATGCGATGATTTTTGGCGATCCGTTGCTTTTCCAGTGGCTAGCTGATTGGCTATTGGGTCCCCGGCCTGAGGGTCATGAAATCCTGCTCAATCCGATCCTATTTGCTGGTTGGGTGGGGCTGCTGATTACATCTCTGAATCTTTTGCCGGTTGGCCAATTGGACGGCGGTCATGTGCTGTATGCGTTGCTAGGGCGAAAAGCTCGGAGCGTGGCCTGGGCGGTCTTAGTGGGAGCTACCGTTCTGGTCATTTACACCATGATCCGGTATCACAATCCCGGCTGGATGCTGATGGTGATTTTGCTCTATCTGATCGGGCCAGGGCATCCGCCTACCTATCAAGATCATCTGGGCGTAGGGCCGTTTCGCAAACTGCTCGGCTGGCTGATGCTGGCGTTTGTGTTCATTGGTTTGACGCCCATGCCGGTTATTCGATGAAGCAAAGCTGATACCAGGCATCCCAGAACTATGCCAAGCATCCCAGAACCGGATAGGGGGGAGCGAGACGTGTATTTTCCTTGGTGGGCGAGTGGACGGTGGGGGCAAGGGCTGATGGGGGATTGCAGGACCGGAGATTTTGAGAGAGAATAAGGAAATGGAAATAAGGAAGCTCTGCAAAATTCTGAACATTACATGAACTTTATGAACATTTAATCTGTTCCTTTGCCTATCGGTTCCCATTCCAAGGCACTATATCTTGAGTCTCATATTGGCAGTGCCACTATATGTTGGGGCTATTGACGGAGATTCTGATATAGTGTAATAAAAAGAAAAGCACAAAAAGCGTATAATGTAAGTGGAAGAGAGGCTATTGAGGGAGATTCTGATATAGTGTAATAAAAAGATATCCTTTGAATTATTCAGAGGTTCCATAAAGAGGAAGGTTTCTGCCCCCTGAGCGGGGGGCTGCCCTGGCATGGCCTCGGCTGAGGCCTTTTGCCTGTAGATGTCTTGCCGGGGTGGGCATTGTTTGGCTCCTGCCGGCAGAAAGGTCCCAGAACATGCCTGCCGAAATCCTCCACCAGCCCACGCTGGTTCTGAACCGAAATTGGCAGCCAGTGCATGTGGCCACGGTGGCACGGGCGCTGGTGCTTTTGTGGAACCACCGGGCCTTGGTCGTAGATCCGGAGGATTTCCAAACCTATACATGGGAACATTGGTCGAAACTCCAACCGCGCGACGGCGAAAAGTTTATTCAAGCGGTTACCGTCCGCCTCCGAGTGCCCGAAGTGGTTACCCTGCCCCATTACGATCGGGTGCCGGATACCTATGTAACCTTCAGCCGACGCAACTTGTTCAAGCGGGATCACAACACCTGCCAATACTGCGGGGCCCAGCCTGGGACCGAAGAACTGACGATCGACCATGTCATTCCCCGGTCTCAGGGAGGGCCGACCTCCTGGACCAACTGTGTGGTAGCCTGTGTGGCCTGCAATAAGCGCAAAGGCGATCGGACGCCTCAGCAGGCCGGTATGAAGCTCCGCCGACATCCGTTCCGCCCCACCTGGCGCCCTATCTACGTTTGGAAAGAAATGCGGATCAAAAGCTGGTCCAAATTCTTAAGCGAAGTCTATTGGAATGTAGAATTGGAACAATAAATCCATTCCCAGTGCATCCCAAAAAAGGAAATCCCTCTGTTTCCAAACCCCTAATTTTCCTGGCATTGTTGAAATAATTCTTTTGGGAGAGGTTCTAAATCCCTCCCAAGGAGCTTTCCTGCCAGTATGGGGAGGAAACCTTCAACAGCCGAGGTGGGGGTGCTCCGGTTCGGGCAAAAGGTATCGGTTTTAGGAACAGGGAGAGGAGGCTTGGTACGATGACCTCAACCCGGCTAGGTGTTCTATGTTCCTCCCATCCTTCAGGCGAGGGGGTTGTTTTTTCTCCGCTTTTGGTTGCCATGGTCTTGGCGCCATCTCTGCCTAGGGGAGGATCTAGAGTGGGCGTTTTGGTCGGGGCTATAGCCATTGTTCTAAATGGATGGATGTTTCCCTTGGTGTGCTTGGGCCAGGGGGATTGGGAAATAACGTCCGAAAGTACCGAGGCGTTGGAGCGAGGTCTTCAGTGGCTTGCCCGCAATCAAGGCCCCGAAGGCAATTGGACCTCCGACGACCTGGGCCTGGTCAGTACTGGGGTTTTGGCTTTTTTGGCGGCTGGACATTTGCCCGGCCGGGGACCATACGGCGAAACCGTGCAAAGGGCTTTGGATTATGTTCTGCGAAATGTGCAACCTTCGGGCCTGCTGAATATCGCCGACCAGCGCCGGGACATGTACAACCACGGCTTGTCGGCCTTCATGCTGGGACAAGTGTATGGCATGACCGGCGATAGCCGAGTGGGCCAGGTGCTAGATCGTAGCTTGAAGCTGATCGCTTACACCCAGTGCCAGGACGGCGGTTGGGACTATGTGGCCCGTCGGCAACCTAACGGTCACGATTTGAGTCTCGCGGTCATGCAGGCTCTGGCGTTGCGCAGTGCGGTGGATAGCGGCTTGGAGGTGTCGCCCGACGTGGTGGAAAAGGCCATCCGGAGCGTGCGGGAGCATTATACGCCCCGGGGCGTGCGCCGGGATGCTCCCGAAGAAGAACTGAAAAAGTATCCCGGTCAATTTACCTATAGCAAAGGCGGCGGCAATGCCACGGTGGCGATGGCTGCCGCCGGGGTTGTTTGCCTGCAGGAGTTCGGCCAATACGACGATTGGCGGATTCCCAAAAGCATGGAGGTGGTGCTTCGGGCCATCCGGGAGGAATGTCGGCCGGATCGGACACGCCAGTCCCGCCGGGCCCCGTTTGACGCCTATACCATGTACTATGTGGCCCAAGCCCTGTATCAAGTCGGTGGGCAAGCCTGGCAGGAACATTATCCGCTTCTGCGGGATGCCGTGGTAGCCAGCCAAATTGTCGCTCCCGATCGGCCCGACGACCACGGCAAATGGGTGGGTGAAACCCGTGTAGGCGGTAAACCTGGCGATCTGTACTTAACGAGCGTCTGCTGCTTTGTGCTGGCCATTCCCAACCGGTATCTGCCCATCCTCCAGGAAGGCCGCATCGGCAGCCTGGAGGCTCAATTCGGCGATCAGTTTAACCCCGACGCCGCCAGGCCACCCCCAAAAACTAAACGGAACATCAGAAGCCGAATACGTTAGTACCTCCGGGATTTAAAATCCTCCTGAAATCCTCGTATTTCGTTGATTGGCCCATGTTCTATGCTCCTTGGTTTGCCATAGCGGGACTGGTAGCTGCAGCAGGACCGGTGGTGATCCACCTGCTCAACCGCCAGCGGTACCGGGTCGTCGAGTGGGCGGCCATGGAGTTTTTGCGTCAGGCGATCCACCGAAGCCGACGTTGGCTCCGCCTTCGGGATCTGGTGCTTTTGCTGGTGCGCATGGGGTGCATTTTGACTTTTGGTTTGGCGTTGGCCCAGCCGTATCGACTGGCTGCCCCGGCCGCCGCCGATCCCAACCAGCCGGTCCATGCCGTCTTCCTGGTGGATAATAGCCTCAGCATGAACTACCAGCAGTTGGGCCGAAGCCTTCTCGATGAGGCCAAAGAAAAAATCGCCCAAGCCATTGAGCAACTGCCCCCTGGCAGTGTGATCTCTGTTGTGCCGATGTGCGGCCGCCGCCAACAAACAGGGCCAGAGCCAGCTTATCGCACCAAACAAGACGCCCTGGAAGCCCTCCAGACTGTAGAAGGAGTGGATCGGCAGGCGACGGCGCTTCAGGCGATCGAGCTAGCCCGTCAGGCCTGTGCCCGGGTCGCTCAACCAAGCCGAAAACAAATCCTCCTGGTTACCGATCATCAAGCTCTTACTTGGCGGGTTAGCTCCTTGCAGGAAGATTTGAAGCGGTTGCCTGGCTCGCTGCAGGTGCTTCGGCTCGGTCCGCCGCAGCGAGAAAACGCCTGGGTGGAAACGGTGGAGGTGTTGGATGGGCTGGCCGATGTCCATGTACCGGCTACGTTTTTGGCCAAGATCCGGTATGTCGGCCAAGCCCCACGCCATGATGTGCAGGTCAGCCTATTGGCGGAGGGGACTTTGGTGGCCATGCAGCGGGTAAGCCTTCTGCCGGGGCAAACCGCTGAAGTCCGATTTCCCCCCTATCGGTTGGAAAAACATGTTGAAGCGGGCCAAGTAGTTTTTGTGCCGGTGGAAGTACAGATTTCGGCCGATCGGTTGCCGATGGACGACCGGCGCAGCCTGGCCGTTCCGGTTGCCGCTGGGTTGCCGGTGGTCTTTGTCGATTCGCTAGGTGCGGCCGAAGACCCGCGCCTGGGCCGATACGGCGAGACGTATCGGCTTCGTCGGCTGCTGGCACCCGGTGCTGTCCGGGGAGGCGCCCATCAATCTTCGGGAACTGGCCCAGCTTCCGGTCTTGGACCTTCTGGAGGCCGAACCGCTCCGCCAGAGCTGGTGGAAATCCGCCATGTAAATCTGTCCCAATTGGAGTCGGAAGGTCGGCGTCTTTTGCAGGATGCTCGGGCGGTGGTTATGGCAGGCTTGCCCAGCCCCGGTTCTGCTGTAGCGTTGCTTCGAGAGTATGTGCAGCAAGGCGGCACCCTGCTGATTGCCGCCGGCGGGCAGTTCGACCCTCAGGCCTGGCAGCAGACGGCTTGGCTAGGCGGCTTAGGCATCCTGCCCGCCCCGTTAAAACCTCAACCGGTAGGCCGAACTCCTCAGGAGACGCTCGGCCGACTGGAACCCTTCTTTCTCGATTTTTCTAGCCTCCTAGGCGACTATTTCTTCATCGAACACGAACCCGAAGAAATCCTCAAAGAACTCTATAGCCGGGTCTTCTTCTTCAAAGCCGTTGCCGTCGATGACAGCCCCCAGGCCCGCCAAGAGCTCCTCCAAAACCTGGCCAAGCAATGGCAAAAACACCAGGCAGAGCTTCAGCAACTGGCCGACCAATTGGCCCAGCTTCGGGCAAAACCCGCTCTTACCGATGCCGATCGGCAGCGCCGCTTGGCCCTGCAGCAACGGCTTGATCAACTCCAGCCTCGTTGGCTTCTGTGGGCCGAAGCTGTCTTTGGAGCGCCGGCTGATCCGTGGCTGGGGGACCGGGCCCCTCTCAGCCCCGCTCCCCCCAGCTCCATCGGCTCCCGTGGGGGAACTGGTTCCGGCTCGGCAGGCGGTTCTGGTGTTTCTTCGGATTCGCAGTCCGAGCTGGCCGGTTGGTCAGACAGTTGGCTTTCCCAAATGGCGTTTACCACGTTGGCCCGATACACAAAAGATCGGTTGCCGTTTTTGATCGAACGTCCCTTGGGCCGGGGCCGGTTGCTGTTTGTCTCTTCGGGCGTGTTTCGAGACTGGAACAATATGACGGCCGAATATGCGGTGGTGGTGTTTGATCGGATCTTGCGGGGAGCCCTGCAGCGGAGCATCGCCCGCCGGAACATCAGTACCTTGGACAGCCTGGTCATCCCGCTGCCGGCCGCGGAACGATCGGCCCGAATTCTCCTGGCCGACCCGCACGGAACGACTCATCCCTTGAGCATCGAAGCCCTGGCCGCCGACCGATATGGTATTCGGATTCCCCCCTTGGGCCAACGAGGCATTTGGCGATTGGCCGCCTATAACCCGGAACCCCTTCCCAGAGGATTCCGCCCCGGTTCCCATGGCGGCGCCGAGCCAACTCCCATCAGTCTTGGCGGGGCGGACTCGAAACTTTGGGAAACGCCCTTCGCGGTTAATGGACCTTCCGAAGAATCCGATCTGACCCCTATTTCGGATGCCCAGATCCTGGAGCGTGCCGGCTCGGTACCGTTGGCTCTCCAACAAGCAGAGGAAACCATTTCGGTTACGGGAGCCTCCGTGTTGCGAGAAGACTATTGGCGTTGGCTGATCGGGGCGGTGCTGGCAGGGTTAGTTATCGAAGGGGTGCTATTGGCCTGGCCTGTGGTGCGTGGAGCAAAGATAGGATGAACCTGGGGAGTTTATTAGGCCGACTGATCGGACTGCAAGACCCGGAGCGGATCGAGCGGGTGCGGTTTTCTTTGGCGGCGCCTTGGGCGGCCGATGGGCTAGCCTGGTTGGTGTTTGCGGCGGTGGGGGCGGCCCTGGTAGTTGTTCTATTTTACACCAAGGCCCAGCCCGGCCGACGCCTTCCACCCCGGCTCTTCTTAGCTACCCTTCGGACCCTGGTCGTTTTGCTGCTCCTTGTGATCTTGGCCGAGCCGGTCGCCACCTTCCACCTCACCAGCCGCATTCGCCCTAACCTTTGGCTTCTCTTCGACGGCACCGACAGCATGGCCATTCAGGACGTGTTGACCCAGCCGGAATGGGACCGATTGGTGGCAGCGGTCGGCCAGCCGGAAACCAGCACCCCCAAAGAGCACCCCCCCGAAGCTGCGGTTACTCCGGCTGAACAAGCTCAGGCTGCCCCGCCCCGGATCGCCTGGCTCAAAGCCTTCCTCCAAAAGGATCAAGGCCGCCTACTAGCCCAGTTGGCCAAACGGTTCCGGCTGAAGGCATTCTTGTTTGATCGACTGGAGGGAGTGCGTCCTTTGGAACTTGTGCCGGACATCTCGCTCCAAGGCGAAGAAAGGGTGGAGGCGGCCCATTTGGCTGCGCAACTGACAACCCAGGGACAACTCACCGCCATCGGAGCCGCCTTGGACGACCTGGCCCGCCGGCAGCCAACGGCTCAACTGGCAGGAGTGGTCATTTTCAGTGATTTTAACCAAAATGCCGGCCCCTCGGCCTTGGAGGCGGCCCAACGCCTGGGCGCTAAAATCCATACCATTGGCATCGGGCCTACCTCCGCTATAGATCTGGCCGTGGATCTCCAGGCTCCGCCGCTGCTCAAAAAAGACGAACGGACCCACCTGTTAGCCACCGTCCGCCAACAGGGCCTCGCCGGAAAAACCATTACGGTGCAATTTACCGCCCAACAGCTCGGCGGCGCCGGCGAGCCAAAACCGGCTGTACCCATTGGCACCAAACAACTCCTGTTGGAAGGCCCAGTGCAAATCACGGAGCTTCCTTTTACGCCCACAGAAACCGGCCGATACCTGCTGCGGGCTTCCGTGGAAGTCCAGCCGGGCGAAATCGTGCATCAAAATAACCAAGCCGCCCGGGAAACCAATGTTCGCGATGATTTCCTTCGGATCCTTTTTGTCGAATATGAACCGACCTGGGAATGGCGATTTATTAAAGAAGTCTTCCATCGGGATAAACTGGTGGGCATGAAAGGGTTCCGGACCTTTTTGCGCTCAGCGGACCCGAAGGTGCGCCAGACCAACCCGCTGTTTGTGCCGACAATGACCCTGCCCCGAAGCGAGTTCTTCACCCATGATGTGATCATTCTGGGGGATATGCCTGCTTCGGCGCTGAGCGGGGCGTTTTGCCAGATGGTCAAAGAGTTTGTGGGCCAATTTGGCGGTGGCTTGGTGGTGGTGGCCGGACCGCGTTTTGGACCAGGCCAGTTGGCTGGCACCCCCCTGGAAGAGCTGCTCCCTGTCAAAGTAAACCCCCAAGGTCAGCCCCGGCAGGCCCGCCCCTTCCGCTTGCAACTAACGGCCGAAGCCGAACAATACGATTTCATGCAACTCGGTTCCACCCAGGCCGAACACCGCAAAGCCTGGGACAATCTCGGACCGCTCTATTGGTACCAGCCGGTCGAACGCCTCCAGCCATTAGCCACCGCCTTGGCCCTCCATCCGACCGATACTTGTATCGACGGTTCGCCTCAGCCGATCATCGCCATCGGCAAATACCAGCGAGGCGAAGTCATCTACATCGGGTTTAACGAAACCTGGCGCCTCCGACGCAAATACGGAGAATTGTACTACCGGCAATTTTGGGGGCAGATGATCCATCGGCTTGCCTTGCGACACGCCCTCGGACAAGAAAAACGCTTTGTGGTGCGAACCGACCGAACGCATTATCGACCCGAAGAACAAGTGCTAGTAACCGTGGAAGCCTATGATGCGGAGTTTAAACCGCTGCCAGCAGAAAAAATCCCCGGCGGCGCCCTGGAGGCCCAATGTCTCCTGCCCGAAGAGCCTGGCCAAACAGCCTCTCGGACCCTTCCGCTGCGCATCGCCCAACTGCGAGAAGGCGTTTTCGAAGCCCGATTGCCCGTCTATGCGCCGGGCCGATACCGACTGCGGGTCAAAGATCCCCTTACCGAAACCTATGCCGAAGCGGTCTTTCAGGTAGAATCGGTGTCGGTGGAACGCCAACAGGCTGTGCGCAACGTGGCGCTGCAAGAGGCGTTGGCACAGGCTACCGGCGGGCAAACGGCCGACCTAACACTGGCCGCCCAACTTTTGGAAAACCTTCAGCCCGACCACCGCAGGGAAACCTCGGTCGTAGTTATTTCCCTGTGGGACAGTTGGGCTATGTTCGGCCTGGTAGTGCTCCTGCTACTAGGGGAATGGCTCGGACGAAAATGGATCCATTTGCCGTAAACACGCTCGGACTGTGGGCGTGCCGCCCCCAACTGCCTGGAGCGCGGATGTCCCGCCCGCCTGCATTCCCCCTCACCCTAACCCTCTCCCGCCAGGGGAGAGGGGACGTATTCGCCTCTCCCCTCCGCAAAAAATTGCCTCTCCCCTTCCTGGGAGAGGCCGGCTTGGCCTTCGGCCAAGCCAGGTGAGGGGGCGCCGAAGGCGACGCCGGGTGAGGGGGCGCCGTGGTCATTTCCACATCAGCGGCCTTGTGTCATTCCCGCGGAAGCGGGAATCCAGAAACTTGTTCCCCTCCAAGCGGAAAACCAGAATAGCTAAACAATAAGAACGGAATTTTTGCTTTCGGAGCAAGAACAGGTTGCATCATTCGGCTGAAATAAAAATGAGCGGTTTAAAAAGGTAGGCGAATTCCTTTTTAGAACCGGTTTTGACGCATTGGCGAGGTTACCTGTATGACTTTGCTGGCCCCCTTACATCGGCGATTGCGGCGTCTGCTCCGCCGGCGGCGGTGGTTGCGCTGGCTGGCTGGGCTTACGCCTTTGGGTACGGCCATCCTATGGTTTCTGGGCGCTGCTTTCCTGTTGGATTGGCTATTGCATCTGAACCAGGTGCAGCGGCTGGTGATCTGGTTGGCCGGTGGGGTTGCCTTGCTGTGGGCCTATCGGCGGTATGGCTGGCCGTGGGTCCATGGCAAAGAATCCGAATTGGACGTTGCCTTGTGGGTCCAGCGCCAAGCACGGGTCGATAGCGACGTGGTGGCGGCCTTGCAATTTGAATCGCCCGAGGCGGCCAGTTGGGGATCGGTGCAGTTGGAACAGGCGGTCATTGAGCAGGCAGCCCGATTGACTCCTCAATTGCCTTTGGACGAAGGACTGCCCAAAAAGCCGATCCAACGCCGCACTGTTCTGCTGGCCTGTACCGCGGCAGGGGCTTTGGTTGTCTGGGCCATTTGGCCGATACATGTACAAATATTCCTTGCCCGACTTTTCTTAAGCAACCGCCCCTATCCAACCAAAACCCAGATCCAGTGGGTCAAAGTCAATGACCATTTCATCCCGCCCGGAACAGCCGACTGTTGGGTCATCGAAGGCCAACCAGTCCGTGTCGAACTGCTCGCCGCCGGCCAACTGCCCCAGGAAGGCCGAATGGAATTGGCCATCCCCTCTACCGGCGCCCGAACCCGTTTGCCTTTGCGACCTCTCTGCCCCAAAGCAGGCACAGACTCCCAGGCCGACAGGCTGCTTCCGGAGCAACCAAATCCCCAGGCCTCCGGGGCCACCGGCCCTCGGATAAAAACACCACCCGTAAGAGAGCAACCCGCATCGGGACCGAAAGAACACAATGAACTTCATCTGCGAGATTCGGCGTTGTACGTTGGCGGGTTGGATCGGCTTTCGGATCCGGCCTGGATGAAAATCTATCTCGGCGACGCTTGGACCGACCCGATCCTATTGCAACTGACCCCATTGCCCCGGATTGAACTGGTTATGGAGGTCCAGCCGCCCGATTATGCCCAGGATGCGGATGTGCCCAAAGGGCGATTTCCCGGCCTGTGTCAATTGGCCGTGGTGGAAGGCTCCAGGGTACAGGTGTATATTTCTTCGGATAAACGGCTCCGGGAAGCCACCCTTCAGATTGAAGAGAAAACTTACCCAATGCGTCCGGCAGACACTGCAGAAGCGGTCGACCAACCCACCTCTGCTTCCCAGAACCTAGCAGGCGCCCACCAGACCGAAGCCGGTCAAACCTACTGGTGGACCTTGCCGACGATGGGTACCCCGCTAGAAGCCGTCGTTTCCCCTCTGCAATTTACCATCCAAGTAAAAGATGAACATGGTTTGCGCTTGGAGCATCCGGTGCAGGGGTTTTTGCGGATTCTGCCGGACCTGGCACCCCGGGTCTCGGCCAGCCAGCGCACGGCGCGCATCCTGCCTACAGCTCGACCTAGGATTTCGTATGAGGCGAGCGATGATTTCGGTATTGGCAAAGTGAGTTTGCTTCGGCAGGTTGTCCGGTCTGACGGTTCGACCGCGGAAGATGAACTTGTGGTATATCAATTGGCCTCCGGCCAGAAGCTACAGAAAAACCACCAGGCGACTGTGCAGGTGCCGTTGGACTCTCTGAGGCTGAAACCGGGCGACCAATTACGCTTGACCGTGCGGGTGGAAGACTATCGGGGCGGTCGGCCGGGAGAGGTGGGCCTGAGCGAACCGCTGGTGTTCCAGGTTACTGATTTAGCGGGCATCTTGGCCGCCATCACCGAAGCCGACCGACAACTCGTCCAAGAATACCAGGAAATGATCGACCGTCAACTCGAAGTGGGAGGAGAAAAACCATGAGAGGATCAGGAGGAAGGAATCGGACGGCATACGGGTTGGAACCATTTTGGGTGATCCACCAAATTGCCACTCCTCTGGCGGGACAGGCCGGCGCGGGAAGGTTGCCGGGTGAGGGGGGCAGACGAGCCGCCGCCGGGAGAGACCGGCTGGATTCTCCTGACTGCCTCCTTTTTCCCTTTACCGTTCCTCTCCTACCGGGAAGGGGTCGGTCAACCTCCGGCCATGGACCGTCGGTTCTAAAGGGCCGACTTCCTTCAGTCAATGTATTCAGCGGCTTCGGAGTTTTCCTTTTCTGGGTGATCGGACTTGGTTTCTTGGCTCAAACCCTCTGGGCCCAGGCGTTGGATCCTGCTGCACTAGCGCGCAAACGGCAAATCCAGGAGCAGTTGCGAGCCAAAGCCCGGCAAACCGTCGTCCGGCTCCTAGAAGACCAACTGGCTCAGCTAGAAGATAACCAACTGGAAAACCACCCTTGGTATGAGGAAATTCGCTTTCTGCGGACCAAGGTGGACGAACTTACAGAGAAGGAGATGGCCGACCTCATCGCTCTGCTGGACCAAATAACCCAGCTTTCCCAAACGAAGAAAAAAGAAGCTTTCCTGGCCGTCCGATCCAAGAGCCGAAATGTGCTCCTGGAACTGGTCGTCCAGCATCATCTTTTGTTGCAGCGGCTTCGGATTTCGGAATTGGCCGAGCAAGTGCGTCGGCTTATTGAACTGGAAACCGGTGTATGGAAATCCTGCCGCCGCTTGGCCGAGCAGCCCACCGGCCAGGAGGAGCTGGTTTTAGCCACTCAAGAAAACCAGCGGGATACTCAGGTCCTATATTTTCAGATGAAGGATTTGCTGGCTAAGTTTGCTTCCTGGGGTGGAGCAGCCGGCGCCGAAGCCGATCGGGCGATCAAAGTCCTTCAGGAACACCAGGCTGATGAACATATTGCCGCCGTTCTTACTAAACTCCACGCACTGAAGTTTGCTGAAGCCCAAAACCATGCCGAAACCACCATTGAAATCCTCCGAAAACTGCTGGAGCGAATCGAACGGGTCCGAGGCCTGGTCGAACAGGAACAGTCGAACCTTCGGGAGAGGCTTCAGGAGGTTTTCGAGCGGCAACAGCAACTGCGTGAGCAGACGGCCCAAAGTGATTTGGCCTCCAAGGCCGAACAACTGGCCCAGGAACAAAACGCTCTCCGCCGAGAGCTTCATGAACTTCGACGGCAATTGCCGGAGCAGACGACGGCGGCAAAACCCTTGCAGCAGGCCGAACAAGCCGCCGAAGAAGCAGCCGCCGAACTCTTCGAAGCCCGGCGGGAGGAAGCGCTGGCCCAGCAAGACCAGGTGCTGAAAAACTTGCAAGAGGCGGCTCGCAGTTTACCTGAATCGGCCGATCAGCCCCCGACAACACCAAGCCCGGAAGATTTGGCCGAACTAGAGCAGGCATTGCAACAGGCCAAAAAAGAATTAGAGGCCCTCCAGGAAGCCCAACAAGAGGTTACCCAAACAGCCGCCGCGGAGCCGGAAAAGGCAAAACCCGCCGAGCAACAGATCGCCCAGCGTCTGGACAAATTGGCCGCCCAGGAGCCATTGCCCCCCCGGGTCCAGTCGGCCATTGAGCGGGCGGCAGAGAAGGCCCAGGAAGCCACCCAAGCAATGGACAAAAAAACATCTACCGCCGACCGCCTAGCTGCCGCTCATCAGGCCGAACATGCCATCCAGCTGGCTCAGGCCGAAGTCGAACACGCCCTCCAGCAGGCCCAGCATCAGGCCCAGGCCGCCAAAGCGCAGGCATTGGCTCAGGCCGCCCAAAATCTGCAAAAGTTAGCTGAACAACAACGCCAATTAGCTCAGGAGGCCCAAAAGGCGGCCCAGGCTGAAGGCGCTTCGGCGGACCAGGCCCATCAGATGGCCCGTCAGCAGGACCAGATCGAAGCCCAAGCCGAGCAAGCAGCCCACCAGTTGGCCAAAACCGCTCCTGAGGCTGCCAAGGCAGTAGCCGAAGCTCGTCCTCCCATGGACCAAGCAGCTCAGCAGTTGGCACAAGCCGCCCGCCAGCCCGGACCTGCCTCCAAACAGCCGCTTTCCCAGGCGGCCCACTCCGCACAAAAGGCAGCCGAAAAATTGGACCAGGCAGCTAAGGAGCTTCAGCGGGAGGCGGCCGAAGCGGCCCGTCAGTTAGCCCAATCTGCCGAACAAGCCCGCCAGCAGGCCGCCCAGGTCCGCCAGGCGGTCGAAGAGGCCCTGGCCAATCGCCCCACCCTCGCCCAACGGCTTGCTCGCCTCGTCCAGGCAGAACAAAAGGTCCGTCAAGCCCAGGCCGAACAACTTCATGCAGCTGGCAAACCCGAAGCGGCTGAAGCCGCCCAGTTGGCCAACCAGATCCGAGACGCCCTCCGTCGGCAACAGGCCGCTGAAAAAACCACCCAAGCCGCCCAACAAGGCCAGGCTTCTCACTCCCAGGCCATCGAAAAACAAAAGCAAGTAGCCGAAAAGACTGCCCAACTGGCTAAACTGACCGCCGCCCCCTCCGAATCCCACCCAACCCAGAACCAGGAAGGCCAGGCCGAACCTCCTGCTCCTTCTGAATCCGAAAAAGCTCCCCCAGAATCGGAAAAACCTCCCCCTGGCCAGGGCGAAAAAACCACTCCCCCCGGAGAATCAGAAAAACCAAGCTCCGGTCCATCCGAACAACCTCCTAACGCTGAAGGCCACCAACCGACTCCCGGACAATCAGAACCCTCAGCATCCGAAAAACCCGCTTCTGGCCAGTCGGAAAAAACCAGTCCTGCTGAAACACCAAAACCTTCGGGAGCAGAAGCGGAGAAACCGGCACCAGCCGAATCGGAACGTGGCGGCCAAGAGTCACAAGAAACCCCGGCTGGCCATGAAACCCCGGCTGGCACGGAGCCCCAAACAGGCAAGGAATCGCCAACAGGCAAGCTACCCCCCGCAGGTGAGGAAACCCCAGCAGGCAAAGAAACTCGTCCTGCAAAAGAGAAGCCGGCGGGTAGGGAAGCCCATGACCAGGTGGCCGAGGCATTAGCTCAAGCCCATCGGGCCGCCCAGGAGGCCCTTGGCCGGTTGACCCAACGCAAACTCGCCGAAGCCCAACAGGCCCAGGCGCAGACCCGGCAAGCCCTGGAGGAGGCCCTTCGGCAACTGGAACAGCAACTGGCAGAGGCGGCTAAACAGTCCCCAGGACCGATGGATGCAGAGTCGCAAAAGCGGGTAAGCCACGCAGCCCAGGAGGCCCGCCAATTGGCCCAGCCCGATGCCCCTCAGGCAGCCGGTACCCTCCAGCAGGCGGAGCGCTCCTCCGAACAGGCCGCCCACCAGCTAGCCGAAGGCAACCAGCAGGCAGCTGCCCAGGCCCAACAACAAACCGCCCAGCATCTTCAGGCAGCCGCCCAGCAATTGGCCGAGGCTCAACAAAAATTGCTCGCCCAGGCCGCCCATCAATTGGCCCAACAAGCCCAACAGGCCGAGCAATTGGCCCAGCAGGCTGTGCCCGTTGATCCAGAAGCCACCGCCGCCTTACAGCAGGCCGCTTCCGAAGCCCACCAAGGCGCCCAACAAGCAGGCCAAACGCCCGAGCTCCTGCCCGGGGCAGAAGAGGCGGTCGGCCAAGCATTGCAGCAGGCCGCCGCTGAACTCCAAGCAGCCGAACAGGGCCTGGCCCAGACGGCCCAATCGGCCGCCCAAATGCTCAGCCCTGCCGCCCAGGCAACCAGCCAGACCGCTCCGCCGTCGGCCAAGCCGGGCTTGCAAGGCCTTAGCGGCGGCGGACTGTCTCGGCCTGGACCAGAGGCCCAAAATCCTACGCCGCCGGAGGCGCCGTTGACAGATCAACAGGAACCGGCTCAACGGTCGCCCAGCGCCCCGGGACGACGCACTGGCGACATTACCATCAGCCCGGAAAAGGCACTGGAAGAGGCGCCGTGGTTTGCCCGGTTGCCGCCGGAACTTCGAGCCGCCATCCGGGCACAGGCCCAAGGCCGTCCGCCGCGCGGCTACGAAGAACGTCTCCGACGCTATTTCCAAAACCTACAGGACTAAACATACCTTTTCCCCTCTCGAACGATACATCCATTCCTTGGAACTGTGGAGACTCCATTGATGAGCGCCCAAACGATGACAGACGACGACTTAAAAGCAGTGGCAGAGTGCAAACAGGCCTACGATCGGCTTCGGCACGAGCTGGCCAAAGTGATTATCGGCCAATCGGAGGTCATTGAGCAGGTGTTGGTAGCCATTTTCAGTCGGGGCCATGCCTTGCTGGAAGGGGTACCAGGACTGGCCAAGACGCTTTTGGTAAGCTCGCTGGCGCAGGCGATGCACCTGAGCTTTAAGCGGATCCAGTTTACGCCGGACCTCATGCCCAGCGACATTACAGGCACAGAGATCATCCAGGAAGATCCCGCTACACGAGAACGTCAGTACAAGTTCCTACCGGGCCCGATCTTTGCCAACATGATCCTGGCCGACGAGATCAACCGCACGCCGCCGAAAACCCAGGCGGCCATGCTCGAAGCCATGCAAGAACGACAAGTCTCTTCGGGCGGCAAAATATACAAATTGCCCGATCCCTTCTTTGTCCTGGCCACCCAAAACCCACTGGAACAAGAGGGCACCTATCCGCTGCCAGAAGCCCAACTGGATCGATTTTTACTGTACATCCGGATGGATTATCCTTCCGGCGCGGAAGAATGGGAAATCGCCCGAAAAGTAACCACCGGCCAGTTGGGCGGCATTCGGCCTGTGCTGACCGGGGAACAAATCGTTGGGTTCCAGAACTTACTGCTTCGGATTCCAGTAAGCGATCAGGTTTTAGGATATGCATGGGCGTTGGTGCGAGCTAGTCGGCCCGGAACGCCCGAAGCGCCAGAATTTGTCAACCGCTGGGTCAACTGGGGCGCTGGCCCTCGGGGGGTACTTACCCTGGTTACCTGCGCCAAAGCCAGAGCCATGCTCCATGGCCGATACCATGCCACAATCGGCGATGTGCAGGCGGTGGTCAAACCAGCCCTTCGACACCGGATCGCTGGCAACTATGCGGCCCAAGCCAATGAACTAACCAGCGATCGACTGATCGAGATGCTCCTGGAGGCCGTGCCGGCCGACCGAAAATACGAACGCCCCGCCGCATAAAAAAGCAGTTGGGTAACATTTCAGCCGAACACCGTGGTTTGGTCCTCCCCATAAAAGCACTCACAGCAAACGCCGCTGCCCAGCAAAGGCCACTCACTCTCCAATGCAGAAGAGGCTGAGGGGGCACTTCCCTCTCCCCCGGCGGGAGAGGCAAATAAATCCCCTCTCCCCTGGTGGGAGAGGGTTAGGGTGAGGGGGAATTTTGGCGTCCAGGAGCTCCCGCCATGAACCCAAATTGACTCCCTTTTTTCCCCAAACCCCCCTTGACTTCAACACGGTATACTCACCCGGCTTGGCCGTTGGCCAAGCCGGCCTCTCCCGCGGAGGGCAGAGGCGATGAACATCGGAGCGGCCCAAGGAAGCCTGGATTCCCGCTTGTGCGGAAATGACACAAGAGCGTTTGCACGGCAGTAACAAGGGCATCCGGGCATCACTCCCATAGACCCCCAAGCAGGTCCAACATTTCGTGGAACAACTGCCATGGCACAAAGCATTTTATCTCGATATTTGGATCCAGACGTGTTGAGCCGGATGGGTAATCGGCGCTTGCAGCCGCGCGGCTTGGTCCTGGGTAATTTGGCTGGGGCGCATAAGTCGCTCTTGTCCGGATTTGCCGTGGAATTCGCCGGGCATCGGGAGTACGTCTGGGGCGATGACCCCAAGCATATTGACTGGCGGATCTACTTCCGACGAGACCGTTATTTCATCAAACAGTACGAGATGGAGACCAATTTTGTGTGCCATCTGGTGCTGGATTGCAGTGCGTCGATGCGGTACGGCCAAGGCCCAGAACAAAAGCTGCGATATGCCTGCCGAATGCTGGCTGCCCTGGCGTATGCAGTGCTTCGGCAAAGCGACAAAGTCTCCTTGGCAACGTTCGACGACCGGGTGCGGGACTTTGTTCCCCCTACCAATTCGATGGCCCAGTTGTTGCGCATCACCCAGGTTTTAGATCAGACGCAGCCGGTAGCAAAGACCGATATGGCCGGTTGCTTGGCGGAACTTGCCGGTCGGATGAAGCGACGGGAAATCGTGATGATTTTCAGCGACTTTTTCACGGAGCTAGGACCGTTGGAAAAGGCGCTGCAACGGTTCCGGTACCATCGGCACGAAGTGGTGCTGTTTCAGCTGATGCACCACGATGAACTGGAATTTCCGTTGGAAGGAATGACGAAGTTTGTAGGCTTGG
Source organism: uncultured Thermoguttaceae bacterium (assembly GCA_938042245.1). Classification (GTDB taxonomy): domain Bacteria; phylum Planctomycetota; class Planctomycetia; order Pirellulales; family Thermoguttaceae; genus JANXAQ01. The sequence continues at coordinate 4,819 of CALIRO010000007.1, read as the reverse complement.
AGGTGCCGGAAGAGCTCCTGGCCCAACCGGAGGCGATCCGCCGGGCCTACTTGGCCGCCGTCGGGCAGCACAATGGACAGCTAGAAGAAATCTGCCTCCGGAACCGAATCGAACGGGTTTTGGTGGATACCAGTCAGGACATGGCCGGTGTCCTTGTCGATTACCTGAACGCCCGCACCCGACGACGCTGGCGCCGGTAACCAAAGAATCACCCTACCGTCCGTAAGAAATAGGACGGTTTCCTCCCAGCGGAGTTTCTTTCGGTCCTGTCAAAAGAGCGATCCTTCTTTTCACTGCCTTCTCGATTGGAAGAGGCCTTTGCCATTGGAGGCGGCCGAAAACCACTGGGCTCTCGGAGGGAGGAAATATCGTTCTCACCGTTTCTGGAATGGCAGAAGCCATTGGGCCTTTCTTCATAGCCAGCCAGCTTGCCGATACCAGACCACGGTTTCGTGCAGGCGTTGATCCAAGCTCGCCTGGGGAGAAAAGCCCAACTGGGCGGCGGCTTTTTCGGCCGAACAGATCCAGTGGCCCGCTGCCGCCTCTCGAATCTTGTCGAAATTGACATAAAAAGGTTTTCGGCGTGCGCGGCTGACGGCTTCGATGCCAGCGGTGATCATCCACAAGACCGGCATCGCCACATAGCAGATGGCCACGGCACAGCCCATCGCCGCGGCCATTTTTCGGCCCATTTCGGCAAAAGTGGGATGCTCGCCGCTGTCGGCAAAATAGATGCCAATGTCCCTTTGTTCAGGAATATCGGTCTTCCGGAGACGCTGGCCCCGATGGGCCGCTTCCAAAAGCAGCCAGACCAGATCGGCCACATGAATCCAGCTATACCGCCGGCGCCGCCAACCGGGCACAAAATGCAACCGAAATCGCTTAATACATTTAAACCATTCCAGACAGGCCCGATCTCTGGGACCAAAGATAATCGGAGGCCGCACCACAGTGATCGGCACCCGATCAGCCCATTGGCGAGCAGCTTCTTCCCCGGCTAATTTGCTGCGCCCATAATGCGAAACAGGCTCTGGCGGATCTTGTTCCGTTAAAGGCCGGCCATATCGGGCAGGTCCCGCCGCAGCCAACGAGGAAACAAGCACCATCGTCGGCGGCCCGCCGGCGGCCTTGGCACAGGCTTCGGCCACCCGACCGACCGCTTCACCGTTAACCCGATAAAACTCCTGCCGATCCAAAACATGCGTCAGACCCGCCACATGGTACACCACCTCCTGACCGCAAACCGCCTCGGCCAGACTGCTAGGATCCTCCAAACTGCCGTAAACTAACCGAACACCTAAACTCTCCAAAAACTCCGTTCGGGAAGTTCGCCGCACCAGACAGGTTACCCGCTCGCCTCGGGCAACCAAAGCCTCCACCAGATGGGAACCGACAAATCCCGTCCCCCCAGTAACTAACACCTTGCTCATCGCTCGAGATTCCTCTCCGTCGTTTCTCCAATCAAGAAAAAATATTTTACCCACATCCCATTCCCAAGGCGAGACCCGATTCGGAAAAGAACATTTCTAGTCCCGCCCCTTCAAAAAGAGCGAACTTCGCAGCCAGGACCCCAGCCACCCTCTACACAGACTCAATAACAGGAGGCTCAAAGAGCGTGTTTGGAAAGGCCTTTTTACCTCAGGGAATCGGGCACGGCCGGAGGAAGCCCCTGCAGAGCACCTTACCCCACGAACCGATAGGTCGGCTGGCAGCTCCCGCATGGGGAAAGGCAATGAACAAAAGGAAGTGTCCAAGACGCCTAGGTTCCCGCTCGCACGGCAATGACAAGTTGGGCCTCTTCCACAGCGGGAAGAGCCGAGTGTACTGCTGTCCGCCCTGTGCGGGAATGATAATGGGGCTGGACCATCCCCCAAGCACTTACTTCAAACGGTTGAGAGGTCCCTTCGATTCTAAAAACACAGGAGTCGGAGTAACCGAAAGTTTTAGGTAGCCATCCGCTCCGGGCAAGACTGTCCGAACGGCAAAAGGGCCCTCGGATACCTTTGGGTCCGCAGAGGAGACGCCCGGTTGAGAGGGAAGAGAACCCGGCAGTGTTGGTAAATGAGTTCGGGTGGGTGTTTCTGTCAAAAGGTACTGGCCTCGCCGAAGTGGTAGGCGCACTGTGGTGCTCGGCTCCGGATCCCCGGGCAGATACCGCCGACCGTCGTCATACCAAAGCACATAGACCGGCCGATCCCGGACGATAAACTTATATGCATATACCCCACGACCTAGGTCCAACGGCTTTACGTCGGAAAAATCCCCCAGCTTCTGCACCACCAGACACAGGGCACGGTAGGCCGGCCGGGGGGCTGCCGGTTTGGCCGGAATCCCGGTGCTTTCCACCAGGCCCTGAAACGCCGCAGTCCCGGTGATCGTCGGTACAATACCGAACAGGCCCTCATCTTTCATGTTGCCGATGTTAATGCCGGCCAGTCCCTCGGCCATGGCCAGCACCACCTTTTTCACCAGACCCTTGGCCTGTTCAGCCCGGAGCCAAGCGATCGCCTCGGCATGTTTGGGATGACGGCTTTGAGCCAGGGCGGTCAACGTGGTCTGAATGGCCGATTTCTGCGCCTCGGTATAGGGCGGCACTGGCGCCCCCCAAAACATCATCGGCGAAGCCGTATAGTTCACATCGCCCACCCAGATCGGCTTTTCATAGCCATATTGTTGCATCGTCTGACGCAAAAACCGAGCCATCCCGCTAATCTCGCTCCAGTCGCTTAGGCTATGGAATTCCACCACGTCGAATAGCTCCGGATGGGCCAGCAGTTGCCGCATCTCCGCCAAGTAGCGCTCCGTGGTGCGCCGACGCTGCGGCGGCATGGCCGCCAACGTGGCTGGGATCTCCTTCGGATCCGGATGCCCCTCAAACAGCCCCGCCAAAAAGAACCCAATCAGAATCACCTTCGCCCGTGGATTGGCCTGTTTGACCGTTGGATAGGCAATTCGGAGAAGTTGGAGGTATTCTGCCAGGCTGCCTTGCCAGAAACCAGTGCCCCACTCCGCTTCGATCTCCCAATACTCGATCGGATAAAGCAGCCCCGGTGCATGATCCGGATGGTTGGTGTCGTACCGTTGGACTAACGCCCGCAGGTAAGCCTTATAGTCCTCCATGTATTCGGGTTTAGGCAGGGAGCTGCCGCCGCCAATGGGTTTTAGCGGCTTGCTGGAGGCCCAACGGTTCATGGATTTTACATAGATATGGAAATGCCGGAACCCGGCCCGTTGGTATTCCAGGATGAGCCGATCCGTGTCCGTCCATCGGTATTTATGTTTACCTGCTACGGGCGGTTCCGGCTCAATATCGCCCCAGCTAAAGCCCATGCCCATCGGCTTGGCCCACCGCACACCCGTCTTGGCATAGACCTCGGCAAACCCCGGCACCATATACTCCACCCCGATGGCAAACCGGGCCTGCTGCTGCTCAGACTGCCGGTCCGGCCCGGTCAGCCCTGCCGCTCCCGGCCCCCCAACAAATGGAAAAAAATTCCCCGGATGAACCGTAACCGCTTGGCAAAAGCCGCCGCCGATCAGCCCCCCTGGGCCTACTTGCCAGCCGACAGGAATTTCCTCTCCTGCCCATCCCTGGCCCGCCGCCGTCCACCAGGCCAAGATCACTACCCAACGCATAGCTTCGCCTCCCTCTACGAACCTGCCAGCCCAGCTCCGGCACCTCGGAATCCTCTGCCCCAGCTCAGGAACTTCGCAGAAACCCTCTCTATTTAGATATTTCGCAGCAGCCTATAACTTCTTGGTAATTTGTAGAAAAATGACCTCCTTAATCCGGCTGGTCCTCGAAACCGAGTGATTGCAAGATTTGATAAAGACCAGATTTTTGTCCAAAATGCTACACCGCATAATGAGAGCATGTTTGGAAAGGCCTTGGGTATCCGGAATGATGCGCCTCTCTCCCTTGGGCAGAACCGGCTGAGCCGACGGCAAAGCCGGGGGAACATCGGGTGTTGTAACTTAGTCTGATAGACTGAGTGGTAACTTACTCTGTTAGAAGGAGTTACGGACCCATTCACTCAGACGACCTACTGTCTGACGGACACTGCTCCACGGGGGCCCGCTAGGTCGGTTCCTCCGGTCTCTGCCCGTGCCCGGTTACCGAAGGGAAACGGCCTTTCCAAACACGCTCTGAGCCAACGTAACTTTTACGGCACAGTAGGTGATCGAACGTCTCTTCCCCCTTGGATTGGCGCCTCCCGAAGAGGGGATTTCCCTCCGAGAAAAATTCCCGCCAAAAATTTTTCTTTCCGTGCTTAATAGCGCCAGGGGGGAGGTGAGTACACTACGGAAAGTAAGGGTAGCTTCGGAAAATCCTGAACATTACGTGAACTCTATAAACATTTGATCCGTTCCTTTAGCCTATCGGTTCCCATTGTTGGGCAGTATATACTGAGTCTAATGTTGGCAGTGCCACTATATGTTGGGGCTATTGACGGAGGTTCCGGAATAGTGTAAAAATATCTCCTTTGAATTATTCAGAGGTTCCGAATCATGTTCCGGAGCGAAATCCCCTCTTTGGAGGGGGGAATTCCCGAAAAGAAATCTTTTGCCTAACTGATGGACTGCCCATGAGTTAAGTTGATTTGTTTAGCTGGATTCTGGAAGGACTTGTGCAGGGGACCGTCTCCGAAGGAGGCACAACGGATGCAAGCAGAAGACTTCCAGCGACGCACAACGCTAGCGCTTGCAGGATACACGCATAACAGGAGGCACAACGGGCGCAAGCAGAAGACCTCCAGCGACGTCAGGGACAAACCACCTTTTCCAGCCGTGGCAAAGTGCACTAGCCGATTGGCCATCC
>CALIRO010000006.1 GCA_938042245.1 uncultured Thermoguttaceae bacterium | reverse complement strand
AGGAGGTGCTGTGCAATGATGAAGCGCATATTCGACGAATGGTTCAAAAAGCGGCATACCAAGCTCAACGCATGCCCTTCTGAGGGATCGGGAGCAGTGCAATCAGGCGCTCTCGACCGCCGCCATTTTCTAAAGACGGGGCTGCTTACAGGCGGCGCCGCTCTACTGGGCAGCTGCTCCTACCGACGGATGGAGGAAGCGCTGCTGCATACAAGCGCGGGCGACTATCCTTATGCGCATCCCGAAAACATCCTCTACACCGTCTGCCTACAGTGCAACACCGGCTGCGGACTGAAAGCGAAGATTCAAGACGGCGTCGTGGTCAAGCTGGACGGCAACCCGCACGCGCCGCAGACCCTCTGGCCCCATTTGCCCTACGAATCGTCGCCTTTTATGACTGCGGCGATCGACGGCGCACTGTGTCCGAAGGGGCAAGCCGGGCTGCAAACCGTCTATGATCCTTACCGCATCCGCACCGTCCTGAAACGCGCAGGGAAACGCGGTGAAAACAAATGGATGACCATTCCTTTCGAGCAGGCAATTCAGGAGATAGTGGAAGGCGGCACGCTCTTCAAACATGTGCCCGGCGAGGAGAACCGCCATGTGCCCGGCCTGCGCGAAATCTGGGCGTTGCGCGACCCGAAAGTCGCCAAAGCGATGGCGGACGATGTCGCTGGGCTGAAAAAGCTCATCAAGCAAGTCCGCAAGGGCCACAAGCCGCAAAGCGCCATTCCGGAGGCCCTTCGCGCCTTCCAGCAGAAGTATCACGACCAGCTCGACGCGCTGGTGGACCCGAATCATCCCGATCTGGGACCGAAGAACAATCAGCTTGTGTTCACTTGGGGGCGTCTCAAGGCCGGACGCGAGCATTTCATCCGCCGCTTTTTGCAAGACGCTTTCGGCTCGATTAATGCACATGGGCACACCACCGTCTGCCAAGGAAGCCTCTACTTTGCCAGCAAGGCAATGAGCGAGCAGTGGGACTACGACCCCAAAGCGCAGCAGGTGCAATGGACTGGCGGCGAGAAGTTCCACTGGCAAGCGGACACAGGCAACTCGGAGTTCATCTTGTTTGTGGGGGCGTCGCCTTTTGAGGCCAACTACGGGCCGCCTGGGCGCTCCGTGCGCATGACGCAAAATCTCGTGGAGGGCAAGCTCAAGATTGCGGTGGTCGACCCGCGCCTGTCCAAAACCGCCGCCAAAGCGTGGAAGTGGCTCCCTATCCAGCCCGGCACAGAAGCGGCGTTGGCGCTAGCGATGATCCGCTGGATTATCGAGAACCGACGCTACGACGCCCGCTACCTCGCAAACGCCAACAAAGCCGCCGCTAATGCCGACGGCGAGCCCACCTGGAGCAACGCCACCTGGTTGGTGGTCATCGATGAGCAGGGGCAGCCGGGCAAGTTCCTGCGGGCACACGAAATGGGCCTCGCCCCCATCCAGAAACGCCGCGACCAGGAGGGACACCAGTACGACTACGAGCTGTTCGTGGTGCTGCAAAACGGCAAACCCATCGCCGTGGATCCCAACGACCAGAACAGCCCCGTGGAAGGGGACCTGTTCGTGGACACTACTCTGAAGGGTGCCGATGGCGCTGGCATCCGGGTCAAATCCGCTCTGCAACTGCTCTATGAGTCGGCCTGCGAACATACCGTTGAGGAATGGGCGGCCATCTGTGGGCTGAAGGCAGACGATATTATTGCGGTGGCTCGCGAGTTCACTTCGCACGGCAAACGCGCTGCTGTGGATGTTCACCGCGGCGTCTGCCAGCACACCAACGGCTTTTATAATTGCTTTGCCTTTAACGCACTCAATCTGCTGATCGGTAATTACGATTGGCAAGGCGGCTTTGTCAAGAAAAGCGAGTGGAACATCACGGGCGACAAGGGGAGCACCCCGATAGAAGGCAAGCCGTTCGTCTTCAAGGATCTCCATCCGGGCAAACTGACCCCCTTCGGGATGAGCATTATCCGACACGAGGTGAAGTACGAAGAGACCACGCTCTTCCAAGGCTATCCGGCCAAACGCCCCTTCTATCCCCTAGCCAGCGACATCTATCAGGAAGTCATCCCGAGCATCGGCGACCAGTATCCCTATCCGGCAAAGTGCCTAATAGTTTACATGGGCACTCCTGTCTATGCACTCCCCGGCGGCGATAAGCTGATCCCCATCCTGATGGACGTCGAGAAGTTGCCGCTGTTTATCTCGATCGACATTATCGTCGGTGAGACCTCGCTGTACGCCGACTACATCTTCCCTGACCTGAGTTATCTGGAGCGATGGGAGTTTCACGGCAGCCATCCGAACTTTGTGCATAAGATTCAGCCCATCCGCCAGCCAGTTATTGCGCCTATCCCGGAAACGGTGCAGGTGTTTGGGCAGCAAATGCCCATCTCGTTGGAGGCGGTGCTGATGGCGATTGCCGAGAAGTTGGGGCTGCCCGGATTCGGCAAGGATGGCTTCGGCCCGGGCATGGACTTCACCCATCCCGATGACTTCTACCTGAAGATGGTCGCCAATGTGGCGGCGGGCGATCAGCCAGGTCAACAAGTCCCCGACGCCGATGAGGCCGAAGTCGCTTTGTTCCTTACGTCGCGACGCCACCTACCTCCCAGCGTCTTTGCCCCCGACCGCTGGAAAGCCGCCTGCGGCCAACCTTGGTGGCGCAAAGTCATTTATGTGCTCAACCGCGGCGGACGATTCGAAGACTACGAACATGCCTACCTGCCCGATGGAACCGTACGCAACCGATACGGCAAGCTGATTAACCTCTACAGTGAGAAGGTCGCTGCCACTAGAAGTGCGATGACCGGTCAGCCCTTCCGCGGCATCCCGCACTACGTCTCAGCCTACAGGGACTGCATGGGGAACCCGATTCGGGATGAGGGGTATGATATTCATTTGATCACCCATCGGGATATTCTCATGACGAAAACGCGCACCATCAGCAACTACTGGCTGACCAGTGTCCTGCCGGAAAATGCGGTGTTGATCCATCGGCGGGATGCGGAACGGCTGGGCTTGCGCGATGGGGACCAAGTGCGCATCCGCTCAGTCTCCAACCCTGAGGGTCAGTGGGACTTGGGCAACGGCAAACAACTGCCACTGATCCTGCCCGTCAAGGTGATCGAAGGCATCCGCCCGGGCACGGCTAGCTTCGCTCTCGGATACGGGCACTGGGCTTATGGCGCAAACCAGATGATCATCGACGGCCAGCGCATCCCCGCCGACCCGCGGCGAGCAAAAGGCGCCCACCTGAACGCTGCCATGCGCATCGACCCCGTCCTGAAAAACACCTGCCTATCCGATCCCATAGGAGCAAGCGTCGGATTCTATGAAACGTTGGTTAAAATCGAAAAAGTTTAAACACCCGATTCCCCCGATGGCAGGTGGCGCCGTAGAATGGATCCATCGATGCCTTGTTCTGAAAAGGGGGGGCTGAAGTTCGCTATTTTCGGTGGGGCTGATAAACAAAAGTTCATTTCTTACTATGGAGGATTTTCCCATGACCCAAATACCGAAACGATTCTTGCAATTTACCGAAGACTATCCCGTCGTGGCCGGAGCATACGAAGAGCTTGGCAACGCGGTTCATAAGGCAGGCCCTCTGGACGAAAAGACACGCGCACTGGTCAAACTCGCTATATCGATCGGGGCAAGATTGGAAGGCGCTGTCCATGCCCACGTTCGGAAGGCCCTGAAAGCTGCCTGTACGGCGGAGGAAATTCGGCACGTAGCGTTACTGGCCCTGCCGACGATCGGCTTTCCCGCGATGATGGCGGCCCTCAGTTGGGTTGATGATATCCTGGAAGCGAAAGACTGATCGTTTGCTTTTTGAGAACACTTCAGCCGAACGCCCCCTAGGCATTCCTCTGAAAGCAGCAAGCCAGTTTTTTGTGCCTGTGTATTTGTTCTGCCCTGCTGTCTCCGCTGGGCTGAGCCCCAACGAGGTGCCTCGGAGCCATCAGGTAGCTTCTTCGTTCGACTGCAGTGTTCCGATTTTTGGCCATCTTGCCGCCCAGACCCAATTTCCTAACCCGCTGGAAATATGGGAATTAGAAAATTATATGAACAAATAGATCCTTAGAACTGCCGGAGCCAAAGTAGTTATGGAAAAATCGCAAAAGGTAAGCGAACACCTCATAAAGCCGGTAGCAGACTTTCCTGGGTAGGACCGGGACTGGCTTTCAGGAAAGGGACGTTGCTCAAATCGCCCGAAGAGCCCCGGGGGCTGAATGCACCTCCATTAAGCGGACGAACTCCTCGAACATCACTTCGGTAATGCCGGGGGGGATGCCCAGGGCTTCTGGGTCGCCGTAGTTAAACACAATAAAGCCGCCCTCCGGAGTGCCCCAATGCTGGAGCAAAAGCCGGGCCTCTTCCCGCACCTCCGCTGGGTCCCCTTTGGGCAGGGTGGATTGGATATCCACGGTGGTCAGAAAGCAGACTTTGCCCCGAAATTGCTGGCCGAACTCCACCAAGCCATAGGCCCTCGGCTGCTGCATGTTCAGCACATCCACACCCAGCTCAATCAGCCGAGGCACCAGCAGATTGATCCGGCCGCAACTATGAAAGATCACATGCCAGCCATGGCGATGGATCGCTTCAAAAAGCCGCCGATACCGAGGGGCAAAGAAATGCTCGAAGATTTTCTGGCTCACAAAGGGGCCTTTCTGGGTGCCCCAGTCGTCCGTAAGAAAGATGCCGTCGATCCGGTCGGGAAACCGGCGGGCCAATTCCTCCAACCGTCCCACCGTAAACTCCAAAATCATATCGAGCACCTTTTGCACCTTCTCCGGCTCCAAGTAAAAATCTTCCATCACCGCGGCAAAGCCCCGGAGCATATGGAGCCGTTCGATGAGGTTAAAATGGCTGGTAACCACTACATAACGATCGTCGGCCTGGTCTAATAGTGGACCGATCCGTTCGAAATAAAACGGATTTTTGGGATTGGGGGGGCGGTAGGTTTTCAGGGCATCCCAATCGGCCAGGGGATGGCCCACTACTTGGCCCATATTCTTTTTTTCGGTCCGGCGCCATTGGCAACCCCAGTCATCCGGCGCCGCATTGTCGAAAAACCAGCCGGCCTCTGCCCGGTCCATTTCCCAGATGTCCCAGACATCGTCCGGCGCCCAAGGGACCACCCGTTGCCAAAACGGCAGCCGGGGCGGCTTCTGAAACTCAATGGCCCGCCGAACAATCTCTTTTCGCTCCACGCTGGACCCTCCTGTTTTATTGGGCGGCAAAGGGTAGCCAAACACTCCCCCCAGGACTGTTCCCTAGGGAATGGTTTTCTATTATTTCTACTATTATCCTAGGAGAATGCAACTCACAGAATGGCCCGGCAACCGAAAAAGCAAGCTAGTCAAGGAGAGAAGGATGAAAGCGGCGTTTTTCACGGGCGTGCGACGGATCGAGATTCGGCAGACGGCCCCCCCTCGAATGGAGCAGCCTAACCAGGTGCGGGTGCGGGTGGAGCGGGTCGGAGTATGTGGATCAGATGTTCATTATTACCTCCACGGCCGAATCGGAGACCAGCTCCTCCAGGTTCCCGCTTCGCTCGGACACGAATGCGCCGGAACCGTCATGGAGGTAGGCTCGGCGGTGCATCAGGTGAAAGTGGGCGATCTGGTGGCCATTGATCCAGCCATCGTGTGCGGGCGGTGCGATCAATGCCAGGCGGGTCGGCCCAACACCTGCCGACAGCTTCAATTTTTAGGCGCCCCCGGTGAAGCGCCGGGAGCAGTGCGAGAAGAGCTTGTGCTGCCGGAGGAAAACTGCTTTCGGCTACCGGTGGGTTTGACGCTTGATCATGCCGTTTTGGCCGAGCCGCTTTCGATCGGACTGTATGCGGTGCGGCTTGCCCGGCTGGAGGCGGAGCAACGCGTGGCCATTTTAGGCTGTGGACCGATCGGGCTGAGTGTGCTGGTCTGGGTGAAGCTTTTGGCCGGCTGCCGGGTCTATGCCACGGATTTGCTGGACGAACGGCTGTGGGCCGCCCAGCGATGCGGAGCAGATTGGACCGGCAATGCCCACCGGGAAGACGCCACCGCCGCCATCTTGCAGGAGGAACCCCTGGGGGTGGATTGTGTGTTTGAATGTTCCGGTGATGCCGCCTGTGTGTCGGAGGGGATCCGGTTGGCCAAACCGGGCGGTCGGATCCTGTGGGTGGGCATTCCGCCGGACGAGCAGGTCGGTGTGCCTGCCCACTTGGCCCGCCGAAAAGAAATCACCCTACAATTCGTCCGGCGTCAGCGAGGCTGCATCCAGCCGGTTTTAGACGCCATGGCCCAAGGCCAACTGAACCTCCTGTGGTGGATCACCCACCGGTATCCTTTAGAACAGATTCAAGAGGCTTTCGAGCTGGCCGCTCAGTACCGAGACGGCGTACTAAAGGCCGTCATCCACCTGCCGCACTAAAATCCACCAATACCAGGGGAGGCCAATGAATCCAAACCTTGGAAGGGCGTTCTGCCTTGGGATTAGAACGCAGTGGCTATCAGGGGGGCCAACCCACAGGAAGCTACTTGTTGCCATCGGCCCTAATGTGGTATTCTACAGGTCGTATGCGGCGTCCGGAATCTCCGGCCTGCCCGCCTCCCCACCGTAAACCAAATTCCCGCAGAAAATCCCGGTTCTTTCCGGCAAACCTATTTCCTTCCTGCCCGAAGGAGGTTTTACCATGGTTGGTTGCACTTCGAGCGGTAAGAGTCTCTTCTTTACTTCCTTTGTTGTTTTGTTTACATGGTTGGCCTCGGATGTCCTGGCTGCGGAGAAGAAAGAACCTGGTTCCTCTGTACTATTGGCCGAAAGCAGTTCTTCTTCCTCCGAGCCGAAGGAGGTCCGGTGGGCGGTGGGCGGATGCGGCGGTGCCTATTTTTTGGCTTTGCCCGGTCCCCTGCTGATCGACGTGTATAAACGAGATCTCCATCGGCGGAACACGATTACCGAACTGCGTGCCATTTTGGCCGGCCCGGATCGTCAAGTGCTCCAAGAGGTCCGAATCCCCGACGACGGCCTGAAAGGCCCCGGCCCTGGGCCCTGGCAGTGGGCCAGATTATCTACTGAAGTACAGCGCAAAGGTGTTTATGTCCTGAACGTCACCGTCTCCAACGATCGGTACGGGGAGGAGATCGCCTGGGGATTCCAAACCAACTGCTCGAAGTATGTAGTGGAGACAGCCCGGGGCCATCGGGACGCCCCGCATGAAGAGCCGATTATCCTGCTTTGTCCGGATCAGCCTGGGCAAGTTTGTTTCCAGCCCCGCTTGGGGGAATTTCGTTTAGAAGCAACCGGCCTGCCAAAAGATGTTCGGTCTGTGGAAGTGCGGGATGCTAAAGACCAGGTATTAGCTACGGTTCCGGTGGACGCTTCCGGCCGGCTGCAGCACCAGTTCCCTGCCGACGCCCGCCGCCAAAACACCCCTTGGCGGCTCCTGCTGCCCAAACAGCAAGCCGTCTTGCATATGGACGGCCTTACCCGTTGGCAGCCGGACGACCCAGCCCCTAACATCGCCTGCTGGACGCCGGAACCGAGCTCCTGGTTTTCTTGGTTAGAGAACCGGTGGTTACTGACGCCCTATCGACGGGTGGTTTATGGCCAGCCGGGCCAACAAGGCACTCTCCGCTTTGAAATCCATAACAACGCACGCCGTCCGAGAAAAATCCATGTCGCCTTGGAGTTTCCCGGGGGAAATGTTGCGACAACGGGAGGGCCTTCGGCAGGCGATTTGGTTCGGCTAAGCCGGTCGATAGTGCAGGTTGGTCCCCGGCAGATAGAAGAACTTTTGTTCCACTATACAATTCCTCCCCAAGGCCAGCTAGAATATTTTCTTCGAGTTACCCCCGAAGATAATCAAGAGTTCTCCACCTATTCGTCCGTCCGATTGGTTGCCGGTCAGGCCCCTTGCCAAAAGCCGCTCCCAATCCCCCTGGTGCTAAAGCCCTATGAACATGAGAACGAGCAGTTCGGCTATCTGCCTACCTATCCGCTGGATAGCCAGCCGTACTTCGACATGGAGAATCAGCCCTGGATAGTTTCCGGCGGTGGATTGGCCAGCTGGCAAGAAGGCCGTTGGCAATGGCAGGAGCTTTCCAAGATTACTTTCTCGCAAGGTTCGGGAGGCTTAGCGGGCAAAAGAGTGTCTTCCCTCACCAGCAAGCTGGCTTTTGAACGAGATAATGATATTTATTTAGCCGCTCGAGTGGGCGGGCAGGCAGCCCTCCTGCATTCGGCCGACCACGGTAAAAGCTTTACTGGGTATCTCCTGCCGCTGCCTGTCGAACAGACCGCCGCCCGGGGAGCGGAAACTTTTGACCTGGAAGAATTCACCGGCCACAATGTGCTAGACGGCCCCCCGCCGGTGCTCCGATATACCCTAACAGCCAAAGACCCAAAACACTTCTGGCGACGGATCCACACGCTGGAACTCCTTGTGGCCGAAAAGAAAGGGGGACAGCTAGAGTTTCATCCGCCGGTTTTGCTCAGTCGGCAATGCATTGGCTTGTCCGCCCATTCGGGGATTCCTTCGTCGGTTGTTTCCCGGGATGGCCGGGTGCATGTGGTTTGGGCCGAAGCCTCGGATCCCGCAGAAAACCTGCCCGGTGTGCCGACGTATGTGGCTACTTATGATCGACGCACCCGCCAACTCAGCAAACCGGTGTTGGTTGGGTACGGCCCACCGCCTAATGATGTACATAATTCCCCTAGCATCACTATCGATAGCCGGGGGTATTTGCATGTGTTGTGTGGTACGCATGGACGGCCGTTTCCCTACGCCCGGTCGCTTCGGCCCAACGATTCCAGCGCCTGGACGGAAGCCAACGTGGTCGGCGAAGGGCTGGAACAAACGTATATCGGTATGGTTTGTGGCCCGGATGATTCGCTCTACATTGCCTATCGGCTCTGGCAGCGTGGCAAACCGCCCCATCCCCTGGCAACTCATGCCACTTTGGCCTTCCAGCGCAAACCGGCCGACGGCCCCTGGCAGGAACCCCAAATCCTGGTCGTCCCGCCATTTTCGGAATATAGCGTCTATCGACATCGGCTCACCATCGACCGCCGTGGGCGACTATTTCTCCTGTATGATTATTGGTCCACCCATTGGTTCTACCGGAACGACCACCGGGCAGGCCGCCGGGCACTCCTATGTTCGCCCGACGCCGGTAGCAGCTGGCGCCTTGCCGCCCCCGAAGACCT
>CALIRO010000005.1 GCA_938042245.1 uncultured Thermoguttaceae bacterium | reverse complement strand
GCCACAGGTTCGGCTGCTGCGGACCGCCGTGTTGGCGGAGCATCTGTTGGCCAAAGGGCATGAGGTCCTTTGGTGGTCTGGGGCGTTTGACCATATTCATAAGCGGCATCGGGTGCGCCGCTCGATGAAGGTACCAATTTGGGATCGGGGCGAGGTATATTTGTTGGCAAGTTGTGGGTATCGGAAGAATGTCTCTTTGCAGCGAATATTAGACCATTTTCAAGTGGCCCGGGGATTTTCCCGCTTAGCGCCGAAGGAACAGAAGCCGGATATTATTGTGGCGAGTTTGCCGAGTCAGGATTTTTGCGCTGCGGCGGCGAATTATGCGGCGCAGCGCGGAATTCCTTTGATAATAGATGTTCGGGACCAATGGCCAGATGTATGGCTGGACATGTTTCCATGCTTATTGCGGCCACTAGGGCGTATCTTGTTAGCCCCGATGTTTCGGCAGACGGTGCGGGCTTGTCGAGCGGCCTGGGGACTGGTGGGAGCAAATCCTGCTTTGCTTCAGTGGGGGCTAAGGTATGCCAAGCGCGGGTCAGGCCCTTGGGACCGGGTATTTTTGTTAGGCTACCGGGTGCCGAGATATCCGGAGGGACTGTTACAACAGGCGCGAGCATTTTGGGATAGCCAGGGAATCAGACCGGAACGAGAGAAGCTAACGATTTGTTTCTTTGGCACTCCGGGGCCGGCACGGCCTTTGGAGCCGGTGATTGCGGCTGCCCGGCAACTGGAGGCGGAAGGGGTGCCGGTACGGTGGATTCTTTGTGGGGAGGGAGTAGCCTGGGAAGGCCCCCGTCGGGAGGCAGAGGGACTTTCGACGGTAGTGTTTCCCGGCTGGTTGGATGAGGTTCAGCTACAGACGCTTATGGAACGGGCGGATATTGGGTTAGCGCCGTACCAGCGATCCGCAAATGTGTGGGGAGCCATGCCGAATAAAATTGGCCAGTATCTTTCGGCGGGTTTGCCTGTGTTATCCACGCTGATAGGTGGCTTAGACGAGTTTTTATCACGATATGGGTGTGGGTGGACTTATGAACCTAGCGATGTGGCCCAGTTGGTAAGTATTGTTAAAGAGATTGTTCGACAGAGGAATCGGTTACCTAGAATCCGAGAGCAGGCGAAAAAACTTTTCATAGATTATTTCGATGCGGAAAAGATTTATCCTGCCTATGTGAACTATATCGAAGAGATAGTCCAAGTGAGCCAAGTTAAACGGCAAGCGGCCTGAAAGCGACGAAGACCTTTTTTCGCGCTTTTCTCAGAAACTCCGAAAGCACGTGAACAAAAATTTCAGAAACGACGCGGAGGTTGGCGGTAATGGGAAAGCGGTTGCTTGATATTATAGGAAGTCTCGTGGGGATATTGATCACGTTGCCAGTGTGGGTGGTAGCGGCGGTTTGGATCAAGTGGGATTCGCCGGGGCCGGTGTTTTACCGGGGCTGGCGGGTAGGCCGAGGGGGGAAGCTGTTTCGGATTTTTAAGTTCCGGACGATGGTGGCCGATGCGGAGCGAACCGGGGTGAGTTCCACTTCGGATCAGGACAGTCGGATTACTCGGCCGGGGCGTTGGCTTCGGAAGTACAAGATCGACGAGTTGCCGCAACTGTTGAATGTGCTTCGGGGCGAGATGAGTCTGGTGGGGCCGAGGCCGGAGGTGCCGCGGTATGTGCAACTCTATAATGAAGAGGAAAAAGCGATATTGACAGTTCGGCCAGGGATTACGGATTGGGCTTCTTTGTGGAATGCCGACGAAGGGGCGGTCTTGGCCGGCGCGGAGGACCCGGACCGGGCCTACGAGCTATGGATTCGGCCCACAAAACTTCGTCTTCAATTGGAATATGTTCGGCGTCATAATTGGTGGATCGATCTGAAAATCATTGTATATACATTGATAAAGATATTTTGGAAGGATTGGATGCCTCGGGAACTGGCTGGTTACGGACGTCCTGAGGTTCCCAAACGGCTAGCTGCTTAACTACGACTTTTGCTAATTTCGACGTCCTTCCAGAGAGACATTTTCCCAATCCGTGTAAATATTGGCGTTAAGAAATTATAGGGGTAGGTGAGTTTTAGAATTAGGAAAAATGGCAAAAGGGAGGTTTACGGAGAGGTAAAGAAATCCTTTAGCAACACTTTCCAGAAGAGCTACCTCTTGTTTTTGCGGATGTATTATGGTTCGGGTGGCCTGGCTATCGCCTGGTCGGCCTCTTCTGGGCCAAGCAGGGGCAATGTGGAGCGGCTGGTGAAGTGTTAACTTGGAGTTCCCATTTAGAAAGAGGAAAAGATGCAAACCGGTTTGAGAAAATCGCAGGGATGTCCAGATGAGGAAAAAACAGCCTTATTGATACACATGTATCGAACAATGCGACGGATCCGCCGGTTTGAGGAGGTGGTTGCCGATCTGGTAGCAGCGGGGGAGGCAAAGTGTCCTTGTCATTTGTACATTGGACAGGAAGCGATTGCCGTGGGTGTGTGTGCGGCCTTAAAACCGGAGGACACTATCTGGGGCAATCATCGCTCCCATGGTCATTATTTGGCCAAGGGAGGCGATATGCAGGCGATGATGGCGGAGATATTGGGCCGGCAGACAGGCTGTGCGGGCGGCCGGGGCGGGTCGATGCATCTGGTGGCCAAGCAGGCGGGGATTTTGGGGACCGTACCGATCGTGGCTGGCACCATTCCTTTGGCAGTGGGCGCAGCGTTGGCCTATAAACTGCAAGGTAAGCGGCAGGTAGCCGTGGCGTTTTTAGGCGACGGGGCCACCGAAGAAGGCCATTTTTTTGAATCAGTGAATTTGGCGGCCCTGTATCGGTTGCCGCTGATTTTAGTGATTGAAAATAACCTGTATGCGAGCCATCTCCATTTAAGCCAGCGCCGGCCGTTGGACAATTTGGATCAAATCGGTGCGTTGTTTGGGATTCCAGGGGTTCGGGTTGATGGGAATGATGTGGTGACCGTCTATCGGACGGCGGTCGAAGCGGTCGATCGAGCTCGAACAGGCCAAGGGGCTAGCCTCCTGGAGTGCCGGACGTATCGGTGGCGTGGTCATGTGGGGCATCGGTGGGACGAAGACGTAGGGGTCAAACGCCGGGATGAATTGCAGGAATGGTTGCAGCGGTGTCCCATCGAGCGATTGCGGCGATCTCTCCTCCTTGAGTTGGGCATCTCGGAGGAACTGTTAAATGCCCTTGATGAGGAAGTGGAAAAGGAAGTAGAATCTGCCCTGCATTTTGCCCGCCAATCTCCTTTCCCAGCACCAGAGACAGTTGGCGAGTATGTGTATAGTTAAGAGCCCATCCAAAAAAGGAATTCCCAAATCCCTTATTTTGCCAGGCTTTGCTGGATTATCAAGATTCTTTTCGCACAGGCTCTAAGGAAGTAGGGCATGTCTGGTAGAGAAAACCTGGATTTGGGTGGGGCGCATGAGTTCAGGCTAGAGCCCGTTTCATTTCTGCCATTAGGAGACGTTCCAGGGAGTGGGCTGGTCGGTTTTGGCTTTTAGAAAGGGCTTCTAGGAGAATTGAAGCTCAGAGCAGCTAGGAGGCAAGGAAGCCGATGCGACGAATCAGCTATGCCCAGGCAATCTGCGAGGCCCATCGGCAACTTTTGGAGACAGACCGCCGAGTATTTCTAATCGGCCAGGGGTTATGGAGTCCGTGGTATGCGGGGACCAGTTTGAAAGATCTGGATAAGGAGTTTAGCCGGGATCGCGTTCTGGACACTCCTATCTCGGAGAATGCCGTAACTGGGGCAGCGATAGGGGCATCGATGTGCGGAATGCGCCCGATTGTCTTCCATCCGCGGATGGATTTTATGCTTTTGGCCATGGACCCGATCATCAATCAGGCAGCCAATTGGTCTTATTTGTTTCGGGGGCAGGTGTCCGTGCCGGTGGTAATTCGGGCCGCGATCAATCGGGGTGGGGAACAGGGTGCCCAGCATTCCCAGGCCCTCCATGCTTTTTTCATGCATGTGCCTGGGCTGAAGGTGGTGATGCCTAGTACGCCGTATGACGCCAAGGGGCTGCTCGTGGCGGCGGTGCGGGATGAAAATCCGGTCATCTATATCGACGATCGGTGGCTCTATGATCTGGAAGGGGAAGTACCAGAGGAGATGTACGAAGTTCCTCTAGGCCAGGGAGTCCTCCGGCGGACCGGGCAGGAGGTGACGGTGGTGGCATGGTCGTATGCGGCCTATTTAGCGGAAGCCGCCTGCAACCAACTGGCCCAGCAAGGAATCGAAGTGGAACTGATTGATCTGCGGAGTCTGAAACCGTGGGATGAAGAGTTGGTAGCGAATTCGGTGCGGAAGACAGGTCGGCTGGTGATTGTAGATGGGGGTTGGCGTACTTGTGGGGCAGCCGCCGAAATCGCAGCCGAAATGAGCGAAGTCGTCTTCCACTGGCTGAAGGCACCGATTGTCCGGGTAACCCTGCCCGATCTGCCCGCACCGAGTAGTCGAACATTGGAACAAGCCTATTATCTGACAGCTCAGAAGATCGTCCAAGCTGTGGAAAGGGTGCTGTATGATGCCGACCGTTTTGCAACGACCGAAACGGAAAGTGCGGTTTGTGAATCCGGGGAAATTGTACCGGATGCTCAAAGAGGAGTTGGATCAGGCTTACTTCGAGGTGATGAACAACGGCGACTTGATCGATCGAAGGCAGCTTAAGGAGTTTGAAGAGAATCTGGCTCGCTTTGTAGGAACGAGATATGCAGTAGGTTTAAACAGCGGGTATGATGCGTTGCATTTGTCGCTTCGGGCGGCCGGTATTGGACCGGGCGATGAGGTGATTGTACCGGCGCATACGTTTGTGGCTACTTGTTCAGCAGTTGTCAACGTAGGGGCTACACCAGTCCTTGTGGATGTAGGGCCGGATTTTAACATCAATGGGGATCTTATCGAGGAAGCTATCAGCCCGCGGACCCGGGCGATTATCCCGGTGCATCTGAACGGCTGGATGGCGGACATGCCGCGGATTATGGAGATTGCCCGACGATATAACCTGGTGGTGATCGAGGATGCCTGCCAGAGTCTGGGGGCGAGTATCTATGGGAAAAAAGCCGGTAGCTGGGGGTTGACGGGCTGCTGGAGCTTCTATCCGTTCAAAATCCTTGGCGGATACGGCGACGGCGGCGCCATTACCACAGACGATCCGGAGATTGCCCTTTTTGTCCGACGAATGCGGTTTAACGGGGAAGATAGAGAAACAGGAGAATATCATGGACATGGATTTACATGCCTACTGGATAACCTCCAGGCGGCCTTTTTAAACGTCAAACTCCGGTATTTACCCCAATGGATCCAACGACGCCAGAGCCTGGCCGAACGGTATCGGCAGGGTCTGCATGATCTGCCTGATTTGGTACTGCCCCACTACCAGAAGCCAGGGTTTGTCCACGTGTATCAAAATTATGTCGTTCGCTCCAAACAGGGAGAAGAATTTTCGACATATCTCCGCAACAATGGTATAGAAGTCCTCACCCAGTTCCGCAAACCTTACTACAAACACAAGGCACTGAACCTAGTGGATCGGGGTTTTCCGGAAACAGAAGCCCTGAGCCGAGAAGTCTGCTCGCTTCCGATGAACGTGGAACTTGACGACGAAGAGATCGACTACGTGATCGAAGTGGTTCGCTCGTTTTACGGAAAATAATCCCTTACAGAAAAGGTAGAGATTTTTGGATAATAAATATTAACATTTTAGGTCGCGGAGGCAATTCTGTTTTTCCGCGTCGCTGGAGAAGTGGAAGCCAGTATCCTTGGGATATTTTCGCTTCTTTAGTTGCCCCGAAGCGGAGTAGGTCGAAATTGGTGGATACAACAGAAGTGGATACAACAGAAATGGTGTTTCTCTCCTTTGTTAAGAAAGGGGCTTTTTCATTTGGGGCAAGTAGTTCCTGAAGGCGGGTTATTTTTGCGAAAGAGGAGAGATTGAGGTGTTAGGATTGAGTCGGCGGTCGGCCAGCATTGCCCAGGCCGAGATCCGGGTTATGACGATTGAATGCGAGCGGCTGGGGGGGATCAACCTGGCCCAGGGGATTTGCGATTGTGGAGTTCCGGAGCCGGTGGCTCAGGCGGCGCGGGATGCCATTACTCAAGGGCTCAATACCTACACCCGGTACGATGGGCTTGCTGCATTGCGGCGGTCCATCGCCCAGAAGATGCTTCGTTACAACAGGATTTTGGCGGATCCAGAAACCGAGGTTGTCGTCAGCGCCGGTTCGACCGGCGCGTTTTATTGCGCTTGTTTGGCCTTGCTGGATCCGGGCGATGAGGTGATTTTGTTCGAGCCGTACTATGGGTATCATTTGAACACACTTTTGGCTGTTGGTGCGGTACCGGCCTATGTTCGGCTCCATCCGCCCGATTGGCAATTTAATCCCGCAGAACTCCGCCGGGCGATTACCCCTAGAACGAAAGGGATTATGGTGTGTACTCCGGCCAATCCTTCCGGCAAGGTGTTCAGCCGGGAGGAATTGCAAGTGATTGCGGCGCTGGCTCTCGAACATGACCTGTTTGTATTTACCGATGAGATTTACGAATATTTTGTTTATGATGGACGTCAGCACATAAGCCCGGGCAGTTTGCCGGAAATTGCCGACCGGACGATTACCATTTCTGGGTATTCCAAGACATTTAGTATTACTGGGTGGCGGATCGGCTACAGTGTGAGCCATCGGCGATGGGCAGAGATGATCGGATATGTAAATGATCTTGTGTATGTATGCGCACCCGCCCCCTTACAAATGGGTGTGGCTGTTGGGATCGAAGAACTCCCGCCCACTTTCTATGAGGAGCTCCGAGACAGTTTTGTGCGAAAACGGGACAAGTTATGTGCCGCGTTGGCCGAGGCGGGACTAACGCCCTATGTCCCCCAGGGCGCTTATTACATTTTGGCGGATGCGTCCCGGCTGCCCGGCCGAACCGGTAAAGAAAAAGCGATGTATCTATTGCAAAGGACCAAAGTAGCCAGCGTCCCGGGAGAGGCCTTCTTCCACGAAGGCGGAGAAAACCTCCTGCGGTTTTGCTACGCCAAACCGGAAGTGGATATTGAGGAGGCCTGTCGGCGCCTAAGGAGCATTGGAGATGCCACCGCGTTTTTACCCACTGGGACAGGTTCGGCTAAGGTTCAAGCTTGCCGCCGGAAATGCGCCTAAAAAATTTTAAATCCAATAAATAATTTATAAAAATGGTTTACATCAAATTTGCGAATTAACTAACGATTCCAATATACCAGACAGCTACCGATGGAAGCAGGCAATGAATAGGAATTGAGGAAAAAATTTCTGGTGGCGTTTGGGATTTCGCTGTTCCTGGACTTCCTGGGATGTTTATGACTTTTCAGGGGTTGATCTTTTATTCTTACTCCTGTTTCTTGTCCTCCGGAATCGGAGGGGAAAAAGATGGATTTACTTTTAAAGGATCCAATCCAACGGGGTAACAAAACGGTGCGGAGGGGGGCGGATTACACTGGGGTAACGGAGTTGCCGGGAAACTTGGCCCATCGTGAACAACTGGCGATGCTGATAACCCGGTATTATTGGGCGGCCCAGCATGCCCAGGATCGGGAGGTGCTGGAGGCAGCCTGCGGAGCGGGCCAGGGATTAGGATATTTACGGCGGGTGGCTCGCCGGGTGGTCGGCGGCGATATTGATCCAAACAATCTCGCTTATGCGGAGCAGACCTATCGGGACCGAGACGGCATTGAGCTTTATCAGTTTGACGCCCAAGAGATGCCGTTCGAGGATGGCTCGTTTGATGTGGTGTTGCTGTTCGAAGCCATTTATTATCTAGCAGAGCCAGAACGGTTTTTTGCGGAGGCCCATCGGGTGCTTCGGCCTAAGGGTTTGGTGCTGGTTTCCAGCGTCAATTGTCAATGGCCGGGGTTTAACCCCAGTCCTTATAGTGTCCGATACTACACGGCGGAGGAGTTGTACGGTTTGGCCCATCGGGCAGGATTTGTTAGTCAGATGTGGGTAGGCTTTCCGGATCGGACCGATTCGTTCCGGCGACGGATTATCCGGGCTCTGCGTCGGATCGCCGTGGCGCTACGGCTGATCCCCAAGACGATGCGAGGCAAGGCGTGGTTGAAACGGCTGTTTTACGGGCCGCTCGAGCCGGTACCGCCCGAATTGCACGAAGGCCTCGGTTCGCCAGAACCGCTTGTGCCCGTTACTCCCACCAGGCCCATTTCGCTCTACAAAATGCTTTATCTTTTGGGCCGAAAGTAGCCGAGGCTATCCAGGAGCACACCAGGCCAATCGGTGGCTATGGAAGAGCATTGCCCGCCAGAAATAGCAAACTGGCTCTTTTGGCCACGTTATCGGTTTCTGGCAGTAGCGTGTACTTGTGTGCCGCTCAGCAGAGATTGGGAAAGGTACCGGTCTAGGTAAACACCCCTAAGGCATTTGCAAGTTCGGTTGGGATTTGACGTTCTTGGAGGGTGGAGTGGAGGGGAGTCCTTCTGACAAAAATGGCTGTTTGGGTTGAATCCATATCTGGCAGTGGCGGGCCGGTTCTGGGAGCTGTTCGGCGGGGACCTTCTGATAGCCGAATGCTGGACATAGTTCTATAACTACCTCTATCCATCGGCGATCCGGATAGATCGGGTCGTCCCAAAGCACTACCACATCAGGGGAGTAATGGGAAAGGAATTGCCGGACGGCATGGGAATCTGGCTTAGCCAGCCGAGGCCAACTCCGGCATTCGGCCTGGGCATGATAGGCTAGAAGGATTGCAGCACTTTCCGGGCAAAATATTTTGCTTCCGGGTCCCCTGTACTGACAGATCCATTGGCCCAGGAGAGTTTGCTGACGCATTAACTTGGTAGCAGTAGGTTGGACGTCGAAAAGACCGAGGCCAACCAGTAAGAAAATCCCTCCGGCCAGGGGAATCCACCTTGCCGGATGCCTCAGCTCGCAGCTCCCACCGGCGCTACCCGCTTGGCAAAGAGCCTTCCGCAGCCGCTCAAAGCCTATAGCCGCATAAGGAAAACCAGTAATGAGCAGAGGAAAAAAGTATCGGAAATCAATTCCCGAAGAAAGGGACTGGTAGGCCCAAGTGGCTAAAAACAAGAGAAGATTGTGGGCGAAGAGCACAAGCTGGTCGGCTCGGAGCAGAATCCGCCAGCCCCCTAGCAGGCCCACAGCAATCAAAAGGGCATAGGGGTAACTCAGGGCTTTAATCAGGCGTAAAGCCACCCGACGAGCCTGTATCCATTCGGAGACCTTCTCAACTTGGTCTATTTTCGGTGGGTCTATAGGGGGTTGAGACCTGGCTGGGCTGGGCGTGGATAGGTTAGGAGAAACCTTTGAGATCTGCACTGACTGGGGTTTTGCGGAAAGCGGAGAGGAGGCAGACATTGGAATAGTGAACATTGGAGTCTGTGCGAACCGAGGTTTTGCGGAAATCGGGAGGATGCACCGCCGGATCTGTGGGATAGGGCAAGGGGTTGGCAGGAGTAGGTTTGTGCTAGATCGTGTATCCCGCCAAAATGGTTGAAGGCGAGGAGATGGTTGATAGGAAAGCGGTCTGAGGGCAACAAGAGGTCGGCTTAGCAGAGAAGGATGTAGAGCCTCGAAAGCGACTTTTCCGGGGATTCTATCCCAGGTAGTTGGGCTAGTTAGACCGTGGGAGCCTTCTGAGTTATGAGAGCCACCTCGATTTTCCCCCGTCGAACCGGGGGAGAAAGGAAGGGAAGTATTTGTTTCTGATGTAAAGATATTTTCTACATGGTGAATAGTCCATTTCCAGATCCGCTGCAGAAGGGGCAAGCGGCCCCACTCCCATCGGGGATGCTGCCGGAGCCAGGTGAGATTGACCGCAACCACCCCTGCAGGAATAACGGCTACAGCCAGCAGAGTGCCGAAGACCACTCGCCATCGGGCCTCTCGAACCAAACTAGCCCGCCAGAAAGCCCACCCTAAAACCACTGCCCCCAGCAAGATTCCCTCGATACGGGTGTACATAGCCAAGCCAATAGCGATTCCTGCTCCCAAAAAGAGTCTCCAATCGGCCTCTGCCACGGCCCGCCAGCTCAGATACAACGCCAAATTAAAGAGAAACCAATAAGTTGGGTCTCGGATGATCAAGGGGCTGTGGCCGACCAAATGCGGATGAATAGCAAAAAACAGCCCCGCCCAGAAGGCGATTCGGTCGTTAAAAAGCCGGCGGACCCAGCCGTACAAAGGCAAAACCGCTAAACTGGACAATAACACACTCCACCACTTGCCCATCAGCGTCCAATCTGCCCCTACCCAATCGCCCAGCCGATCCAGCCACATCAAAATCACCGGATACAGATTCAGCCCCAACGAAGCGAAGGCGTTGGTAAAATCGCCTTTTTCCAGAGCATCGGCCACCTGTCGATAAAAGACCGAGTCGGCCCACAACAGATCGCCCCACCACAGAGCGGCTCCTGCCCGGCAGACCAAAGCCACCATCCATAGTACCCAAGGGGTTCTATAATCCGCGGGCAACCCCTCCGAACTAACCACCGCTCGGAAAGAACCAGGAATCTTCTTCTGGAGGATGGAGCAGCCAACCTGGCTTCCCAAGGAAGCCTCCGACTCCGTTCGTTTCGCAAAGATTCCTAATCGCCATAACCTCATGGCCGATTTCTGACCCGGATTGACTTTTCAAGCTGCTTGGGTAGGAAGCCAAATCAAATGGGCTTTCCCCGGCCGAGGTATCAAACCGACTTAGGCCGGTCTGCTCTGGCTCATTATTGGAGCAGAACCTGACGGGGACCGGCCGCAGCTTGGCCGATCAGCCAACTGCAAACGCCCGCCTGAGCCAACTGATGGCGGATGCTCTCCGCATAATAGGGGCTGACCAAAAGGACTAAGCCGATCCCCATATTGAACACTCGTTCCATCTCCTCCTGGTCAATATTACCCAGGCGCTGCACCCAGCCGAAGACCGGCGGTACAGGCCAACTGCCTCGTTCCAAAACCACCTGAACCTGGGGGGGCAAAATCCGCAGGATGTTTTCCCGCAGCCCGCCGCCGGTAATATGGGCAATGCCGTGCACGACGTTTTTGACCCGATAATGCGCCAACACTTGCCGAACCGCACGGGCGTAAATCCGGGTCGGTTCCAACAAAGCCTCCCCAACGGTTCGGCCTAGCTCCGGGACATAATCGGTTACCTTCAGTCCAGCCAATTCAAAGACGACTTTGCGGACCAAGCTGTAGCCATTGGAGTGCAATCCGCTGGAGGCTAGGCCAATGGCCAGATCGCCCGGCTGGATGGCCCGACCGTCAATGATGCTTCGCCGCTCGACAACGCCAACACAGAACCCAGCCAGGTCGTAATCGCCCGGAGCGTAAAAATCAGGTAGGATGGCTGTCTCGCCGCCCAACAGGGCACAGTCGGCCTGGATGCAGCCGTTGGAGATGCCCTGGACGATTTGCTCCAGCAGATCGGGGTCATCGCGGCTCATGGCGACGTAATCGAGGAAAAACAGCGGTTCGGCCCCGCAGCAGATGGCGTCGTTGACGCACATGGCCACCAGGTCGATGCCAACCGTGATATGCACGCCCATCATGCGGGCTACTTTCAGTTTGGTGCCGACGCCGTCGGTGCAGGCCACCAAGACCGGGTCCCGATAGTTGCGGGCAAAAAGCCGACTGCTAAAATCCAACTGAAACAGCCCGGCAAAACCGTCCTCCAGCGGGATGACCCGGGGCGAATAGGTGCGGGCCAATAGCCGGGGTAAACGCTCCATCGCCTGATTATACACATCCAGATCCACCCCAGCCTCTTTATAAGTTATCTTGGCCATCGAACCAATTTCCGGCGTATGAAAGAAGGCATTTCCTCCCTGATCCACTGCTGGGAGACCCGGCACCTCCTTCGGGTGCAATTCGGCCCCCGGGACAGGTACTCCGAACAAGGAAGCAAAGAGGGTAGTTTGCCTTTTCGAAATGCTACCAACCCATTTTCTTATCGGGAGTTATATTGTAAAACAATTCCCCCAAATAGGCAAACAGATCATCGGCTGACTTATCCCCAGTTTTTGACTTCGTCTAAAATTGCTTGCGTCAAGGCGGGAAGGGCTTGGAAGGCCCTCCGTTGCGGTCGGCAAACCACGTTCCGACCAACCAAAAATAGCCTCCAGGCCGTAGGACGATGGTTGCTCCACCCCATCTTGCGCAGGTAATACTTCACGGAAGGCGATTGGTGCTCCACCCCGTGCCGGACCGGTAATGCTTTACGGAATGGGGATTGTTGCTGCACCCCATCTTGGGCGGGTACTACTTCATGGAGGGCGATGGTTGCTGCATCTCAGGTCGGGCCGATAATGCTTCACGGAAGGCACTTGCTGCTGCATCTCATCATGGGCGGGTACTGCTTCACGGAAGGTGATTGATGTTCCACTTGTACAGAAACACGAGTTGCCTGCTGCTGATAAATCCTGGGAATATTTCACGGAAGGTGATTGGTGCTCTACCCCAGGCCGGGCCGGTGATGCTTCATGGAAGGCGATTGCTGCTGTACCCGATTTTGGGCAGGGAATGCTTCATGTGGGGCGATGGTTGCTGCTCCACATCTTGGGCGGGTACTGCTTCATGGCCGTCAGCCCAATCCCCAAAAGCAGCCAGTACGCCAAGCTCAAGATCAGCAACAACCGGTCGAACCGCTTTCGGATGCCTTAAAGCATGATCTTGCCGATAACCGTCTTTTTTAATTGCGGCAAGATGAGTACCAAGCGGTCGAAACGCTCCGGATGCCGGATCCGGGAAGAAAGTTGCCATGCCTTTTCTTGGTGCGGTACGGTCTTTCATGCGAATGGACCGGACCAGCGGATCCGGGAGGAAAGTTGCCATGCCCTTTTCTAGGACCTCGCCGAGCGTCTGCGGCGAAACGATCGGGGCGCCTGATCGTGGTTAAAAGGATGGGTTTTGAACCGATGCTTTGCCCAAATTGGGCTTTCCTCAAATCGGATCTCAAGCTCTGCCCCAGATAGGGTCTCGACCTTTTCCCCAAATGGTGTCTTAAGCTTTTCCCCAGATGGCGTTTCAAACTTTTTTTCCAAATGGGGTCTTAATCTTTTCCCCAGATTGGGTTTGAAGCTTTTCGCCGAATTGGGTCTTAAGCTTTCCCCCAAATTGGGTCTCAAGCTTCTCCCCCAGTGGGGTCTTAACTTTGTACCCAAATGGGGTATTAAGCTTTTAGCCAAATGGAGTTTTTAACCTTTTACCAAAAAGCGAGTTGCGAGGGACCGCCAATTTTTTCGCTAGGCCAGAAAACTGGGGATAATTCAGACTCATCCGTTGTAAAGATCGGGATTAGGAAATTACATAAACAAATGTAGAATTCTATGTCCCTATCGGAAACAAAAAGCAATTATAGGAACGTTTCACCTGTTTGGGTGAGTTTGCTCTTTTTCCATGAAAAGCTGGTCCATCTCCCAGCCGCGACATCGCAACTCCATAAAAGCAAAACGCCTAAACAACCCGGAGCGCTCGCTTTCGTAGGAATGACATTAAGAGCCCCCTGATCCGAATCCTCTGCCACCGAGGGGAGGTCTGGATCGTGCGCTTTCACGGGGACGAGAACCGAGATGCTTTATTCAAGGGAATGGTTCCGAATTAGGAGAAATGGCGTCTGAGGCTGTTAGGGGAGTTTTCCCGCCTCGGGGTGTTGGGCAAACCACTGTTTGGCCCGGAGGATGGCTTGGTCCCAATCTTGTGAGCTGGCTTGACCGCGCCGGCCGATAAAATCCTCCTGGACAATTGCAGCCATCCGGGCCACCGCGGTATCGGCATAGCGAGTTCCAGCGGCTACCGGTTCTGGGCGCACCCGGCGATCCTCCAACAGGAGCTTTAGATAGGGCAGTCGGCTCGGCCGATACCGGTTGGTCAGCCCAGCCACCAAAGCTCGGTACCGAGGAGTGATTTCCGGCTGCTGGATCTGTTGCTCCAACAGGCTCCAAAGGCGGCGTTGTGCTTCGGGAGAGCCAAAATCGGCCACCAAACCCGCTGCTGTAGCCACTTCTTCTGCCCGGGGAGGCCGGTTGGGTAGGCGGCAGAGCTGGCCGAAATCCTCGGCAAGTACCGGGGTTGACAGGCTCGTCGAATCAGCCATTTCCTTCGGATTTCCTTTGGGAAAACTTTCTTGCGAGGGGAGAAAGAGGATCCTGTCGGCCTGTAGGAGGAGGGCAGGCAACCAAGGAACTTTTGTTCCCATTAACCGATCCGCCAAGCACACGCCAAATGGCTTTCCTTGGCGGAGATATTCTTCCAGTCGAGCAGCCACAGCGGGCCTGGCCATCTCTGCCCGAAGCATCCGGACCAAATCGTCATAATCAGCCGGTTGTCTCGATAAATAGGGCGAAAATGCCTCTTGGAGAGCATGCCACTGAGATGCCGTTGGCCGGGGACGACGCACATAGGTGCGCAGGTTGTGTTCCTGCAATGCAAAGGAGGCTCCGAATTGGAAACGATACATTTCTTTCAGGGCTTCGGCGACCGGCCAATCCTCGTATTCCAGCCGGTATAAGGCCACAAATGTACCTGTGCGATGTTTGCCGGCCCAGCAGTGGATCAGCACGGGCCAATTTTCCGGTTGGTCCATCAGATGGAAGAACTCCTCTAGATGTTCCGGATCTGGCCAGGGCCAGGGACCTTCCAACGGGATGATCCAGTGGAAAAACCGAACGCCTAACTGGTGGGCCAATTGGCTTTCCGGGGGACCAGAAGGGCCGCCTGGGTCAAAAAACCACCCGGCCCGTACCCTTGGCACTGGGACTTCATACAGGCACAGGACCGTGCGAATCCCGTATTGCTGGACGAGATGCCGAAGCCCCCATTCACTGGGCATCCCCGTTCGGTAGAGTACCCCTGGCCGAACTTCCTGAAACCGGCGGTAGTGATGCCACTGCCAGCGATAAAGGCCCAGTAAGCCCAGTCCACCCATTGCCAGAGCCGCTAAGGCCCAGGGGTGGAGCCGGAATCGCACTTTTGCAGGTCCCGGTCTGAGGGCGTCTGAGAGAAGCTGGTCTGAAGAGGTTTCATGTGGCAATTTAGCGATTTGGGGCAATTCAGGCAAAGTAGTATTTCCGTTTCATCCTCCTATATAAGTCCCTCTAAAACAGGAGGACCTTTTTCTATCCATTCTGGTGCCAACCCACAAGCCCAAAACTACCAAGCTGCCTAGTAAACGAGGTCCCCTTTTTAGAAAGTTTTGCTAGCAATCGAAAAGATAGAAAAAATAGGCAAATTAGAAAATCTAGAATGGGGAAAATCTCTCTTGACGAGTTGCCAGGGCATCTCTAATTTCTGTTCACCTCATAAAAGGTGGGGGTTGAATTTATCCATTTTGTGTATCTTCTCTATTTTTCCTCAGCGGATACTGGGCTCTGATGTTGCCAAGGATAGGCTCCTCATTGGGCCGACCGGTTGCTTCCGGCCGAAACCTCTGCTTTTTCCTGGCCGGGGTGTTGGTGGTAGCTCATCTGAGCGGATGTGCTACCACCAGCATGGTCAGCATGCGTCCGGTACCAAAAAATCCCTTGGCCGACACGCTCCATCTAACAAGCCGAAAAGGCCCCCAACCTAGTACCCGGACCATGCAATTTTTACGGGTGTATGACTTGCTGGGAGATCTGGAGGACGATCCGCAGAGGTTACTACAGAAAGCCCAGGGGATTTTGGATGCCCAGCCGTCGGCCGAATATGCCTATGTATGTGCCGAGCTGGCCTATTTGGGAGCTAAACGGGTCGAAGATCGAGATATTGCCAAGGCATTAAGTCTCTATAGTGCTACTGTTTTGTACGCCTATCGGTATCTGTTTGATGACGATTTTACCTATCTGCGCAATCCGTATGATCCACAGTTTCGGGGGGCCTGTGACTTATACAATACGGCGTTAGAATCCGCTCTCCGGATAGTAAGCCGAGAAGGTGGGGTTCGGCCCGGCCAAAGCCGACGGATCGTTACCGCTGCCGGTGAATACGAAATTACCTGTGTGGTGCGTGGGAGCCATTGGCGGCCTGAAGATTTCGGTCCGGTGGAGTTTGTTTCCGATTACGAAATGCGGGGGCTGAAAAACCACTATTTAACCTATGGGTTAGGGGTGCCCTTGATTGTGGTTCGGCGCAGTTATGAGGGAGAACCGCCAGCAGCCCGGTATTATCCAGAAGGGTTGAGTTTTGCCGCCACCGCTTTCCTCCGACCGTTGCCCGAACGCACCCTCCGAAAAGAGCTGTTTCAACAGATCGACCCGGTCAACCCGAATGGGAACCGGCCGGGAGTGGCTCAGCTTCGGGCCCTGCTGGAACTTTACGATCCGTTGGTCACGCAGGATATTTATGTGGCCGGCATCCGGGTACCGCTGGAAAGTGATCTGACCACGCCTCTGGCCTATTTCCTGTCCAACCCAGCTTTGGGTACGCTAGCCACCACCGGCCTGCTGCGCCCGGAAGCCTTACAAAAACTGATGCCCGGCCAACGAAAGCCCTATAAAGGCCTTTGGATGGTCCAGCCGTATGAGCCAGGAAAAATCCCCGTTATTTTCGTCCATGGGCTATGGTCAAGCCCGATGACCTGGATGGAGATGTTCAACGATCTGCGCAGCCAGCCGGATATCCGGGCCCATTACCAATTCTGGTTCTATCTGTATCCTACGGGACAGCCGTTTTGGATTTCGGCCGCCCAAATGCGGGACGATTTGGCCGAGCTCCGCCACATCCTGGACCCGGAAGGCCGAGAGCCCGCCCTGGACCAAATGGTTTTGATCGGCCATAGCATGGGCGGTCTGGTCAGCCGACTGCAAACCCTGGAAAGCGGCGACCATTTTTGGCACCTGATTAGCGATCGCCCGTTTGAAGAGGTCCAAGCCGATCCAGAAACCAAACAGCGAATCGCCAAGGTGCTGTTTTTCCATCCGAATCCGTCGGTGCGGCGGGTCATTACGATTGCTACCCCGCACCGGGGCAGTAAGTTTTCCAACGATGCCACCCAATGGCTTTTGCGGAAATTGATAGAACTGCCTACGTTGGTTTGGCAGAGCCAGGAGGCGTTCTACCGGGAAAATAAACATTTGTTCAAAGACGACCGAGTCCTAAAAATCCGAACCAGCGTCGATTCGCTCTCGCCCGACTCCCCCGTCTTTGAAGCGATGATCCAGGCCCAGCGAGCCCCATGGGTCAAATACCATGCCATTATTGGGTTAATGCCGGCCAAGGGTTTATATGGCAAATTGGCCAAGGGGACCGACGGCGTCGTCTCTTATGAAAGCGCCCATATGGACGACGTGGAATCGGAGCTTGTGGTACCGGCGGATCACTCCGGCGTGCATAGCCATCCCCGGGCGGTCTTAGAAGTACGCCGCATCCTGCAGGAACACTTGGACGAAGTGCAAGGCCGAATTGCTTACACCTTGCCGGTGCATGTTCGGATGGCTTCTGGCCGGAGCCGCCGCTCTGAATAGGAGGCCTGGGGAATGGGAGGCGGCGGAACGGACAAAGGGCGCAGGGAATGCCTACCGAGTGGGGGGCCTGGGCCCTAGGAAGCCTGTTCAATCGCCGGCCTACTGAATAGGGCCCGGTGCGGGGGATGGATCGGCTATGGAAGAGGTTCCAAGCCGGATCCGGTCCGTGCATCTGGGCCGGTGAGCAAAAACGGCTTCGGATGCCTCCAAGGAGGCCTCGAAGCCGCCTGCTTCCTCCTCGGAGGGAACTGCCGGTTGAGCAAAAACGGCTCTGGATCCCTTCTAGGATGCCACAATATATAGTGTGCTTTCTTTTACTGTCTACTAGATGTTGTGCTTTGCGCCGATCGTTTTGACCCCTTTTGAGGCCCCTTGTGGTAGGCGGATCGATCTGAGAAGGCCGGGAGGCCCGGGCCCTGGTAGTTTTTGCCCCCTTTGGGATTGGTTTGACCAATCCCCAGGCTAAAGCGTGTGGGGCTGAGACGGTTTTGCTCCTGCATGGGCCTTTTTGCATTTGCCTTCCCGAAAAAAGAGCGGTACAATCCAGGCTCTCCAAACAACCCATTGGGTGGGCAGGTGGGGCACAATCTTCATGGAGGGCCGGGAATAGCCCACAGAAAGTATCCGAACAGTTCACCGAACGCATTTCCGTAACCGAACAGTTCCGCTCAGGATGGAAAAGCCGGAGATAGAAACTCTCCGCCAAAGTTCGCCGAAAGAGGAGCCTATTCAGTAAGGCAGGGGGTATAATCCCCCTTTAAGGAAGCATCGTAAAGGAAACCTGCATGGAAGCGGTTCGACTGAGTCCGTTAACTCCATTTGAGCAGTTACGGTATGGCCGGGAGATTTTGGCTGAGGAAGCACGGGCTTTGGAGGAGCTGTCTGGTCGGCTGGGCCCGGAGTTTTGCGAAGCAGTGCAGTTGATCCTGGCTTGTCGAGGTTGTGTGATTGTAACCGGTATTGGCAAAGCGGGGCTGGTGGGGCAAAAGATCATGGCTACGTTGGCCTCCACTGGTACGCCCGCCCATTTTCTTCACCCGGCCGAGGCCGTCCACGGGGATCTGGGCCGGGTGCAGCCGGAGGACCTTCTGCTGGCGCTTTCCTATAGTGGGGAAACGGAGGAGATCGTTCGGCTTTTGCCGAGTTTTCGGCAGCTTGGTATCCCGATGGTAGCCATCACCTCTAGGCGGGAAAGCACGTTGGCCCGATCAGCCCGGGTGGTCCTAGCCATTGGACCGGTACGGGAGGCGTGCCCCCTGGGCTTGGCCCCCAGTACCAGTACCACGCTGATGCTCGCCTTGGGCGATGCGTTGGCCTTGGTGGTCAGCCGGATGAAAAACTTTGGCCGGGAGGATTTTGCCCGATTTCACCCGGCCGGTACCCTGGGGAGAAAACTCAGCCGGGTTGAAGACCACATGCGCCCCTTAGACCAATGCCGGGTGGCATCCGAAGGGCTTTCGGTGCGGGAGGTGTTTGTGGCTGTGAGCCGTCCGGGCCGACGTACCGGCGCCATTATGTTGGTCGATTCCCAGGGGCGACTAAGCGGGCTGTTTACGGATAGCGATTTAGCTCGGCTTTTTGAACGGAAACAGGACGCCCTGTTCGACCGGCCGATTGCCGAGGTGATGACCCGCCGTCCGATTACCATTGTTCTGGGCAGTCGGCTTGCCGAAGCGGTTAGCCTGATGGCCCAATGGAAAATCAGTGAGTTGCCGGTGGTAGATACGGAGAGCCGACCAGTGGGTTTGATTGACATTACCGATATTGTGGGAATCAGGCCGGAGGATGTTATGGGGGGAGGGTGGGAGGAGGTTGGGGAGAAGCCCGCAAAGTTTGCCGATTCTTCCAATCTTCCCCAAACTACCAAAACTCCCCATATTGCTAAGGCATTCCAATGAACTTTTTCCAAAGCCCAACCCGTAGGAAAAAGGAACTTCCTAGACGGGGAGATGAAGGGCTTCTGGTGCTTTCAGGGTAGGGGAGTTTTCCCAACCGGGGGTTTCCATCTGCATAATTTACATAATCTACATAATCTACACAAACCCTTCTGATGGAAACTACGTTTCCAAGTCTGTGGTGGCCACGTTGGACACCGGTACTTGCCAGTTTTGCCGTGGTCCTGACGGCCTACTGGCTTTATACGCTGCTGGTGGTGCCGTGGATAGAACCCTCTATCCACCTGCAGGCCGAGGGGCCATGGGAGGATCTTTTCTCCGACTCCGAGCACCAGCGGCAGCTCCTGGAGAACTTGTTCCCACCCGGAGCCTGGGAGCTGGACCAGCCTAAGGTCTTTGAAAGCCGACAGAGCAAACTTTTGTTCAAAGACTACACCAAACAAAGCCCCACCAAGGTGGAGCTTCGGCCATGCACGTTGATCTTTTTGCCCGACGACCCAGAACTGCCCCTCCAAGAGCAGTATCGACGGGCTGTGGTGATGGAGGTTCCCGAAGGGGCACTCTTAGAGTTTGACCAGCCCTTGGATATCACCCAAGGCAAAATGGGACGATTAGTCCGGGGGCAGTTGCAGGGTCCGGTACGGATTCGTTCGCAGGGTCGATTACCCGGGCCGGAAGACGACCTTCGGATCACCACCCGAGAGGTTCGTCTGGAACAGAAGCAGATTACCAGCTCGGAGAAAGTGGAATGCTGGTGGGGCCCCCATTTTGCGAAGGGCCAAGACCTGCGGATCCAGCTCAGCCCCGGCAGCCAAGCCTCTGCCGGACTAAGCTTAGGCGGTCTGCAAACGGTGGAAGTTCGGCGGGTGGAATTGGTCCATATCGAGGTTCCGGCCGAAACAACCCGCTCCATCTCAGGCAGGCCTTCGGCAGCGGGTAGGTCTTCCGACAAGCCGAGTCCCTCTTCGAAACCGGAAAAGGCTGCTGCTATCGCCGAAGCAGGCCGGGTGGCTACGCCCTCCGGGGCTTGCTCCTTGGGCCCAAACGGGCAGAGCCGTTCTATAACCGCCGAGAGAACGTCAGCGGCTCCTGGAGCTTCGGCCTCGGAAACGGATGCGGGCCAAGAAAGCCCCGCCGCGGGAGCGGCCGAGATCACCTGCCAAGGACCTTTCCGTTTCGATGCCAAAAACTGGGAAGCCTCTTTTTCTGATCAGGTGCTGGTTCGATACCGGACCCCGGAGGGATACATAGATACATTACGATGTGATCGGCTGCTGGTGGCATTTAAAACGCAGCCGGTTCCCTCCTCGAAAAAGCAGGCTTCGGGTTCTGGTCCTTCCCTTGGAGAGGGTTCCGCTCAGCCTGCCGGGCAAAAGCTTTCTTCCTCCACCGACAAACAGCCTCCCGGAACCAACCAGACAGCCAACCATTCTCCCCAGCCGAAACCCACCCCCAACAGCGCTGCCCAGCCTACCTCTGCTAGTGTGGCCCCAGCAAAACCCCCGGCTGCCGAAGCCCCCAAAAAGCCTTCTTCTGTGGCTCGATTGGAGCCACAACGTCTGGAGGCCACTGGCCGACCGGTCATTCTCGAAGCGCCCAGTCGGCAAACGCGCGCCGTGGCCGAACGGTTGGAATATCATCTGTCCACTGGTCGAACCATTCTCCAGGCAAGCCAGGAGGCATGGATTTGCCACGGCCCGCATGAAATCCATGCCCAGAAATTGGACTATACTCCCGGCCCAGCAGGTCAACTGGGTCAGGGGGCGGCGGAAGGGGCGGGTTGGCTCCGGGCAGAGACCGATCCTCGCACGGCACATACCCTCCAGGCCCGCTGGAGCCAAGCCCTTCAATTACGGCCTCATCAAAGCCAATTGCTTCTTTCCCTCCTGGGCGAGGCGGAAGTCCGGCACCCGGGTATCGGCCAGCTAGCCGCCCAGCAAATCCATCTATGGATCCGGGAGCAACCCACCTCAGGCCCATCGGTTGGCGCACTGTCGCTAGGACCGGATCGGCTCCTGGCCGAAGGAGAAGTCCAGATTTGGCATCCACAACTTACAGCGAAAGTGGATCGGCTGGAGATATGGTTTGAGATGGTCGGTCCGCTCCGCCTCCCAGCGGTGGGAGCAGAGGCGCCCGCTCCGCAAAATCCGAACGCCCATCTGTCCCAAGCACCGATCGACCGCTCTGCGGTTGGTTTGCTCAGGTATCCAAGCTATCCGAAGGCGCTGAGGGAACAAAGGTCTCCCAACCGATTCCTGCTCCCGGTCCGATGGGTAAACTATTCAGCCGGGTGTTTTGGGCAACAAAAGTTGCCTGAACCTTTTGCAAAGGCACCACCTGCGCTATTTCCGTCCCCGGCCCTCCAGCCGACTTCCTGGTCCGAAAAGCGCCCGGAATCTGCTCCGGACAGTTCGGCAGGCGGACTGGTTCCGCAAACAGCCCTGGATTCCCCGCAGGCACTTGCAGCATCTGCCCAGGCGCCGATCCAGCAGTTTGAACTTCGCTGCCGGTTGCTCCGGGCGCTAATGGTTCTGGCAGGCCCCCAGAGCGAACTGAAAGAACTGATCGTGGAGGGGGATGTCTTTTTGCACCAGACGCAGACCGCCCAGCCAGGGGAAAAACCCCTGGTCGTTACCGGCCAGAGGATTCATGTGGTGGATGCCAGTCGGCCGTATTTGGCGTTGACCGTGGAGGGGCAACCGGCTCATGTGGAAGCTCGAGGCCTGGCCTTGAACGGACCGAAGATCAATCTCCACCGGGGAACCAATCGGCTTTGGATCGAGGGTCCCGGCTGGATGAATCTGCCCATGGACCGAGACCTGCAGGGTCGGCTGAGCGGCCAGAACGACCAAATCGATGTCCATTGGCAGCATCGGATGGAGTTTGACGGGCGCTGTGTCCGGTTGGAGGAGTCCGTTTTAGCGAGTTCCACCGGCTGGCAACTGCGAACGGACAGTTTGGAGGTCCAACTGCGGGAGCCGATCGTCTTTAGCGCAGCTAAAATGGTGGGCAATGCCCAATTGCATCGGCTGATTTGTCGAAGCGATGTGTTGCTGGAAAACCGTTCCTGGGACGCCCAGGGTGATCTGAGTCGGGATCAGGTGGAAGTAGCGGATTTAACGGTGGATTTGATTACCGGTGATCTGATAGCCAGTGGACCGGGGTTGTTCCGGTCTGTTCGGCGAAGTCCGAAAAAGGCGGAGGGTCAAACCGGGACTGTTGCCGAATCTGCCCAAACGGAGGG
This sequence comes from uncultured Thermoguttaceae bacterium, assembly GCA_938042245.1. Lineage (GTDB taxonomy): Bacteria > Planctomycetota > Planctomycetia > Pirellulales > Thermoguttaceae > JANXAQ01. The sequence continues at coordinate 65,849 of CALIRO010000005.1, read as the reverse complement.
GAGGACCCGGCTGCCTGAGCTGATCCGACCAGACGCCTCTCCCACCGGACTGGTGTTTCTCAGTGTGGAGTTCCAGCGGAGCCTGGCGGGAAATCTGCATCGGCGAGAACTGACCTTCACGGATCGGGTCCGAACCATTTATGGACCGGTCTCAGACTGGCAACAGAGGATTTTGTGGAGCCAATTGGTGGCCTTGCCGCCCCGGGTGGTCTTTTTAAGTTGTGATCAGCTTCAGGTGGCGGAGTTGGTCCTGCCGCCTTCGGGCGAAAGGTTCCTGGAACTAGTGGCTGAGGGCAATACGGCCATTGAGTCGGCCGGTTACATGGCCCGTGCCCATCGGCTGAGTTATACGGAACACAAAGGGCTGGTGGTGCTGGAGGGGGATGGCCGAACCGATGCAGAACTTTTCCGCCAACAGCGGATCGGCGCTCCTAGAGAACGCGTGGCGGCCCGAAAAATCTACTACTGGCCCCAGACCAATCATCTGACACTCGATAGTGCCAGCCTCCTAGAACTGTTCCAACCGGAGAAAAAGCGATAGGAAACCCAGCCACACTCTCTCGGCCGCCTTGGCAGGGTGGAGCGATCCAACCTAACCAGCAGTCATGGAACAGAAATGGTTTTTCCAGCGGGTTTGGCAGCAGTGCGTGGCGATTCTGCCTGCGGAAACGGTATTTTTTTTAGTGGTTTGGCTGCTATTGATGTGGGGGGGCCGGAATCGACTCTTTCAGGATCCGGGAACGTTTTGGCATCTGTCCTGGGGCAACCAGATTCTGACGACGGGGCAGATACCTACCGTAGATCAGTTCAGTTTTACCCAAGCTGGCCAGCCGGTGGTAGCCGATCAATGGCTGACTGAGGTTCTGATGGCCTTGGTGCATCGGTTGGCCGGTTGGGAAGGGCTGTTACTGGTGGTAGCCACTGGGCTGGCTTGGTTATACGGGTGGATGGGGGGGCGATTGGTTGGGGCGGGCCTGCATCCGGTATGGGCCGGGGCTGTTCTGGCTGCTGTCTTTTTAGCCAGTGCTCATAATTTCCATATCCGTCCTTTGATAGTTACCTTCATTTTGCAAGCGGTTTGGTTTGCTGGGCTGATGGCCGTAGAAGGGGGCCGGAAGCCGATCCGGTACTTATGGCTTTTTGTACCGATGAGCGTGCTTTGGAGCAACCTGCACGGCGGGGTGCTGGGGGGGCTGGGCACACTGGGTTTTTGTGTGGTTTTGTGGATTCTTTTCGGCTTGGTGAGCCGGAAAGGGCCGGTGCAATCGGCGGCCCAGGGCTTGGAAGTAGCGGCCATTGCCGCCGCCTGTTTTACTCTGGTGCTGGTGAATCCGTATGGTCTGGACCTACCCAGAACGTGGTATGCTACCTTACGGATGAACTTAGGCCAGTGGATTCAGGAGCATCAGCCATGGCATCCGAACGAACCGGCCGGTTGGTCGGCCATTGGCCTGTTGGCCATCTATCTGATATTGTTGGTGGGGCGGTTTCGGCTGGGGCAGTTTCAGGCCAGCTGGCTGATGCCGATGGTGTGGTTTTTGCTCGGCATGCAGCGGGTTCGGCATCTACCGCTTTTTGCCGAGATCGCTGCTTTAACCATCGCTGAACTGGCCCAAGCAAAACCCACGGGTTTTCTGCGATTGGAGGGAGCCTCGGAATCAGGCCCCTCTTTTTCCCATGGGCGGCCCTGGCGAAAATATACAATTGCTGGGCTGATCGTGGGGGTGGCCTTGGGGCTGCAATGGGCCGGTTGGCCAGTGCCGTTGGTGGGAACCGGATGGGTGGAGTTTTCGTCCGAGCGATGGCCGGTGGGCCTTTTACCGCTACTTCAAACCACTAGCAACTGCTGCCCGGAGGGAAGCAGCATTTTTAACGATTTGGATTTTGGTGGTTGGCTGATTTATTTTACACCACGTTGGCGTGTGTTCATCGACGACCGCTGCGCCTTGTATGGGGAGGAGTTTTTGGCGGCCTATGAAGAGGCGCGGTGTCAAAGGCCATCGCAACTGGATCAATGGCAACAACAATATGGGTTCCGATGGGCGTTGGTGCAGCGGGGGAGTTTGTGGGATCGGTATTTAGCAAAGCATGCTTCCTGGCAGTGTCTGGGCCGGGATCAAGCCGCTGCGTTTTATCGACTCCGAAGTCCCTAGCTGTTCCTCCAGGTGGACCGCTGGCCTTTCCCGCGGAGAAGGCCAAACCCGAGGGCCTTTCCATAGGGCTGGAATGATCCCAGAACGCGAAGCGTTTCGGAGCAGCCGGAAAGTGGACCAAAAAATCCGTAATGGCAGTCGGGCGCGCCTGGTGTGGATTAGCCGACGGTTTTGGCCTTTGATCGGAGGGGCGGAACGGATGATTGGCTATTTGGCCGCCGGCTGGGTGGAAGCAGGCGGCCAGTCCATCATCCTGACGGCCCGTTGGGATGCGAATTGGCCGGCAGAAATCCTGTTTCAGCAAGTGCCGGTCATCCGCCTGCCCCAGCCGAAGATCCGCTTCTGGGGCACAGTGCGGTATATGTGGGCCCTGGGAGGCTGGCTTCGGCACAATCGAAGCCGATACGATTGCATTTGTGTCTCCATGCTCAAGCACGACGCTTATGCGGCGGTGCGGGCGGTGGGGAGACAAACACCTATCCTTCTCCGGGCCGAAGGAGCAGGTCCAACCGGCGATTGCTACTGGCAACTGCACGCCCGTTGTGGCCGAAAGATCAAATATCGTCTGATGGAGGCCGACGCCTTCATTGCTCCTAGCCAAACCATTTATCGAGAATTGCAAGCGGCCGGTTATCCCCGGTCCAGAATCCACTATATTGCCAATGGGGTGCCAATCCCGCCGGTAGCGGATGCGCACCGGAGGCAATTGGCCCGGGGGGCGTTGGCCGCTTTGGAGCCAGCTTTGCAGAGCCTGGTTTGTCCAGGGCCAGACGGCTCTATGCCGCTTTTGGCCGTTTATACCGGCCGGCTTCATCCGGCCAAGGGGTTAGCTGAGCTGGTGGTCTGTTGGGATGGGGTTCGGCGTCGGTATCCAGCGGCACATTTGTGTTTGGTAGGGGAAGGGCCGATGCGGCCGGAACTGGAGCGTCTGATTGCTCAGCGGAATCTGAGGGAATCGGTGCATGTATTAAGTGCGTTCGATACGGTGGAAGATCTTCTGGCAGCGGCCGACCTATTTGTTCTGCCTTCCTATGAGGAGGGGATGTCGCTGGCGCTGTTGGAGGCGATGGCGGCCGGCGTGCCGATTGTGGCTACAGATATTCCGGGCAATCGGCAGGTGGTGCGGGGGGGTCAGGAAGCGCTTTTGGTACCCGCCCGAAACGCCCAGGCCCTGGCAACGGCGATCATTCAGCTTTTCAGTCAACCGAGTTTGGCCGACCAACTCCGACAGGCTGCCCGGCAACGGGCGCAGCGTGAGTTCTCCTTAGATCGGTGCCTCCGACAGCATCAGGCCCTTTGGGAGTCCTTGTTAGCCAGCAAAGCCACCCCTGCTTTAACAAAAGGAGACGAGAAATAGGAATCCTGCCTGTTGGGAGTCTTGGCGGTCTAGGAAAGCGTCTCTACAAGGTGCCCCAGAACCACTTTTGCCATGAGAGTACGGATGTTGCAGATCATCCCTAGCCTGGATCGGGCTGGGGCGGAAAAACAGATGAGCCTATTAGCCAGAGGGTTACCTCCGGAGGAGTTTGAAGTGTATGTTTGTGCGCTAAGCCGGGGAGGCCCTCTGGAGGCCGAGCTACGTCAAGCGGGCATCCCGGTGCACGTCATCGGCAAACGGTGGCGAGCCGATCCGCAGGCTTACCGGCGACTGCGACGTTTGATCGCCGAGCTTCGGCCGCAGGTGGTGCATACCTGGCTTTTTGCGGCCAATGCCTATGGACGCTGGGCGGCGTTTTGCTGTGGGGTACCGGTTGTGGTGGCGGCCGAACGCTGTGAGGACCCGTGGAAAGGGATGTTGGAACGGCTGATCGACCTGTACCTGGCCCGAAAAACCGCCCGGATCGTCGTTAATAGCCAGGCAGTGCGGGATTTTTACCTTCGGTATGGTGTGCCAGCAGAAAAGCTGGTGGTGATTCCTAATGGGGTGGGGCCGGTGCTGCCTAGCTCCACGGGCCGACAGGAGCTTCTGGCGGAACTCGGCTTGCCGGAAAACTGCTATCTGGTGGGTCTGATTGGCCGGCTTTGGCCGCAAAAACGCATTAAAGACGCCATCTGGGCGGCCGACCTGCTGAAAGTCATTCGGGATGATGTTCATTTGCTTATCATCGGCGATGGCCCCCAACGCCACCGCCTCCAGCGATTCCGAGACCAATGCCACATTCGCGACAAGGTGCATTTGCTAGGCCACCGGGACGATGTGCCGCGAATCCTGCCGCATCTAGATGTCCTTTGGTGCACCAGTGCCTATGAAGGGCAGTCCAATGCGGTCATGGAGGCGATGGCCGCCGGTGTGCCGGTCGTAGCTACTGATATTCCAGCAAACCGAGAATTACTGGAGCACGGCGTAACTGGCTTTTTGTTTCCTGTAGGCGACCGAGCCAGTCTCGCCCGATATACCCATAAATTGCTCGGCGACCGGCAGTTGGCCAGGTGTTTGGCTCAGGCCGCTCAAGCCCACATCTTACGCAACTTCTCCGTAGAAACGATGATCCAACGCTACCGCCAACTCTACCTGACCTTACTGGGTATCCTCGGATAAGTTCCGGCCAGGAACTACGGTTCGGAAGCTCTGCTAAATCTCGAATATGACAGGAACGTGATGGAGATCGAATAGCTTGCTTTGCTGGAACATTTCGGCAAAATGGAGTAGTCTGTCTGTGCTGGAAAAGCAGAAATCCCGGTTTGGGCTGCTGGTTGGCCGGTTCTGGACTGCCGCTTTCGCGGGAATGAGAACATAGAGTTTTTCCTTGCATAAACCAGGCGGCTTTTTCACTCGGCGGAAAAGGTACCGAATGAGGAAGAATTTCCGGGCAGCAAAGATCCGGAAGCATTTCCGGACAGGGCTGCGGAGGATTATTTTTTTTGGCGAAGGGCTTGGCGGAGGATGCGGGCGGTGCTTTCCCGCATGATGCGCGGATCCACCGGCAAGCCCTCCACCAGGCAGCGGCGAACCTCTTGGCCGGAAATCAAAACTGGCTTTTCGTTCGGATGGTTGTCCATCAAATCGACTCGGCCGATCGACTCATAATAGGCGGCCGATCCGACCCGCAGCGGCTTAATTTTCAAATCGCCTGCCAGCCGATCAAATTCCTCCTGAGCCTCAAAATCGCCCCAAATCGGAGTGCCGTCGTGATAGGGGGCGTCCGCATGCTTTCGACCAATGATGATGTCGGTAAAGCCAAAGTTCTGCCGATAAATGGCGTGCATAATGGCTTCGCTCGGCCCCGCATAGAACATCTTTATCTCCAGACCCAACAGGATGACCCGATCGGTCAAACGCTCACCCAGCCGGGACCACAGCTCCGGATCGCTATCGCCTTGACCCAGCACTCCCTCTTCCAACAGAGCGATATAGGTTTCCATGCGGACCTCGGCGGGTACATCATCCTGCTTGGTTTCGCCAATCAGGGGGTTCAGACAAGCGCCGGCGTTGTAGCCTTGGCGCAGGAGGCTCTCCAGACCATAGACCAAGGCGTATTCGTGCGCTCGGTGCAGTGGATTGCGGGTCTGGAAGGCAACCACCCGGTTCCAGCCCTTTTGGCGTAACAGCGCCCGGACCTCTCGAGGCGTCAGCACATAGCGACCGAAGCGGGGATGCTTTGGCGGCGGCAGGACCCAGACCGAGCCGCCCAGAAGATGCGTTTTGTCGGCCTCGGCCCGAAGCACCATATCCGCCCCCGGATGATCGGTCCGCTCCGTCCGATACACCCGCACCAAATATTGCCGTTTATCCCAGGGGAAGACATCGCTAATCTGCAGCGTCCCAACAATCTGACCCGCCGAATTCACTAGGGCCACTTCCTGGCCAGAACCTACACGCCGGGCAAGATCGGCTGATACCGGTAAAGCCAACGGAATCGTCCAGGCGTACCGCCGGCCCTCATACACGATGACCCGTTCTTCCAAAACCCGCTCATAGCTGTGCCGGTCCATCGGGCCGATGGTTGGGCTTAACGCCCCATCCCCCCAACGATACACGGTGGATAAATCCGCATCCGAAACCGGCACCTGTACCAGCTTTTTGGCACGAGCCAAAAATGCCTCTTGCTCCTCGGCAGGCACCATCCGACAAACCGGTTCTGGCAAATCTCCATGCGGAGGAATCAGATCCGTCATACCCGTCTTTCCTTTCTGGTCCAGTAAAAAACCTGACGTTTTAGCTCGAGTGTCGCCATTTTCCATAACTTGTTTGGTTCCATTAGTTCCGCAAAAATACATATTTGTCCATATAATTTTCGAAGACCAATGTTTCCAACCCGTTAGGAAATCGCCTCCCCGAGCAGCCCCAATATTACCAAAAACGTCAAGCTTCCTTCTCTGGAACAAAATCACCTTTCCTGGTATGTTGTGCCTAAGAAAGGGGTTAGTTGAAGCTTTTGGATTTTCTAGAACACTTCAACCGCATAGTGTACCAAGGCATTCCTGCGAAAGCAGCAGGGCCGTTGTTGTGCCAGTTTATTGGTTGGGGATCGCTGCTTGCGCGAGAATGAGAGGATGCGGGGTCTCACGAAAAAAACAGCAAACTCACTCCAAACAGCTGAAATGTTCCTTATTTTCTCCAAACAGCGGGATTTTGCTAGTCCAGCTCCAACGGAAATCCTGAGTACGATATAGTCCAAAAACGGGCTTTGGGCATTTCGGGAAATATTGGGCCGGCGGCGTGCCGAAGGGGTTGTCTATCGGGGTTCTGTTTTCGGAGCGTTTTGTTTTTGGCAAAATAATCTTGGTAGCCAGTTGGCATCGGCTGCTTCCGCCAAGCAAGGGAGTACACCGATGGACCTTTATCTTATCCGCCATGCGTGGGCCGAACAGCAGGATTCAGTCCGTTGGCCGGACGATTCCCTTCGGCCGCTCACGCCGGAGGGGCAAAAACGATTTGCCAAGTTGGTCCGGAAATTGGCCAAAACCCAGTTTCAGCCCACCTTAATCGTTACCAGCCCGTTGGTTCGGTGTCGGCAGACAGCCCAAGAGATTGCCAAAGCACTGAAAAAGCTAGGGCCAACGGTCCTGGAGCATCAGGAGCTGGCGCCAGGCGGCTCGCTGAACCACCTGGTGGAATGGACCGCTTCGCAAACCGGGCGCCATCCGGCCATTGCATGGGTCGGACATGCCCCGGATATCGAACTGTTCTGTGCCGCACTGATCGGCCAAGGCCAGAGCCTCATTCACTTTTCCAAAGGGGCCATCGCCTTAGTCCGCTTTGAAAAGGCCCCCCAACTTGGCCAAGGGGAGCTGCAATGGCTGGTAACGGCTAAATTGCTGGGAATGTAGCCCCTGGACGAAACAAACCCGGTTGGGCGGACTTTCCTGCGGAACGCATCCGGGAAAAGCTTTTCTCCATGGCCAGCGGGGTTAACAGGGTCGGGGAAGCGGGGCCTCGGCAGGGGGTTTGCAGACTCGCACGATTTGCCGCTCCTGACCACCCGGCTCCAAAAGCCGAACTTCTCCTTGCCCCACACAATCGCCGTATCGAGCGACCAACTGGGCCGCCTTCTGAACCGCCTCCGGGCTTGCCGACCCGGTGAGCACCCCCAAGGGCCCCATAAAATCCACTGGCTCCAAGAGGAGCCATCGGGCAGGACGATAGTGGGCGGCTAAAGCCCCAATGGCCTGATTTTCCGACGCATTTCGCCCCAGAACTACTTTGTGGTCTGGATCGAGTCGGATGTGTCGGCCAAAGTTGAGCAGTTCAAAATCCGCCCGACTGCTTTGCGAATCATGCTGCAAAAGGTCTCGCACCCGAGGCGCAAAACTCAGGTCTGTCAGCCGACAACCCGGCGAAGGCGTCGGAATCTGTGGGATTTCCAACTCCCGGGCCAGTTCGATTAATGCTCCCCGACCTCGGCCTTGAAAATCGTAAAGTTTTTCTCGATCTATCAGACCCTCTTGTTCCGGGAGGGTGGGTTTGAGCAGTTTGGCCGACAACGGCCGAAGCAACCGCCCTTCTAAACCCGAATAAATCTCAACCAGCTCCAAATACCGGCGTTTTTGACTGCTGGGGCGCTGGCCCATCAGCTCCCCGCTGACAACCAACAACGCCCCCGTTTGTTCCATCCGGCGCCGAGCTAACCGACACATGTAAATCCGACAATCAATACATGGATTCACCGCTTTGCCGTACCCAAATCGGGGACGCCGAATAATTTCTATATAGTCATCTCCCACTGGCAGACTCACCAGCGGCACTCCCAACCCAGCCGCCTTCTGGGCCAGGTCGGTCTTAGGCCTTTCAAACATCATCTGCAAATGCAGCGCTTCGACCTGCCAGCCCTGGCGTTGCATAATCCGCACCGCCAAGCTGCTATCCAGGCCGCCCGAAAATAACACCACTGCCTTCGGCATTTTCATTGCTCCTCGGTTTTCCATCGCCTCCTCAGAGGATCTGGTCCCTAAAAAACCTTCCTGACGCCATCCTGGCTTAAAGATCGAGTCCGTCTCGAATCCCCCCCAGGAAGCGGAGAAAACTTAGCGCCTGGAACCAACCGGAAACACTAAAAGATTCCACTGGCTCCCTTCCGTACCATTTCCGCCGATGGATGCAACCTGTCCCTGCGAAAGCAGCAGTGCAGGTCTTTTGAGGCATTTTACTGTCTGGATTCCCGTTTACATGGGAAATGCCATTTGGGGGCATTCTCCCAAAAACGGCAACCTCTTTCAGTCGGCTGAAATGTTCCGGGAATGGTTTTGGGAGGGGGGTTGGCTGGTCAGTGCTTGGAGGGCGTTTCGGGCGGCGAGTTGTTCGGCTTCTTTTTTAGTGCGTCCCCAGGCGGGCGGATACCGGGTGGTGCCGATTTGGGCAGCTATCTGAAAATATTTACAGTGATCCGGCCCCCTCTCCGCCAACAGTTCATACGTGGGGGTAACCCCATGCTCTCGTTGGGCCAATTGCTGCAGAAGCGATTTGTAGTTTCCTTCCAGCTCGCCTTCCGCAGCCGCCTCGATCTCCGAACCCAGATGCCGCTGGATAAACTGCTGCGCCGCCTCCAGGCCCCCATCCAAATACACTGCCGCCACTAATGACTCAAATACGTCGGCCAATACGGATTCCGGCACCTCCGCCTGCGTGGACAAACCTTTCCCAAGAATCAGAAACTCGTCTAATCCCAGCGCTTGGCTCACTCGGGCGCAGGTTTGTCGGCTCACGACGATCGACTTAATATGCGTCAGTTCTCCTTCCAGCCAGCTAGGGTACCGATGAAATAATATCTCGCTTACTACCGCTCCTAAAATCGCATCTCCCAAAAATTCCAACCGCTCATTGGAAGCCAACCGATGCTGCGCTCCCGAAGCGTGCGTCAGCGCCGCCTGCAACAGACGCTTGTCCCGAAACACATAACCAATTCGCTCCTGGCAGGCTTCCCATCGGCCTGACTGCTCGGCATCGGGATCCCGGCTTAGATGTTCTTCTGCCATTAGTAAGGATCCTTCTTTTTGCCCAGTTCCTCCTCAATCCGGAGGCACACCCCAAACCACTGAACCAATCCTATAGAAAAACTCCGCGCCTGGTTGCCCAAGCCTCTTTCGCCCAGCTAACCGGCTCCACGCACACCCAGAAGGCATCAGCAACCTCACACTGCCCTTCCCTCCACTCGGAGAATGGACCGGCTTCTCAGGCCAGGGGACAAGCAAAGCCAATCATTCCCACTCCGGTCGGGATACTCTCCGAGAGTTTGCCCACATATCTGGGATCGGTTCTGACGGAGGGCCTCTCCTAATCCCTCGCAGAAGCCGATGGCCTGATCGACCCAGCTTCTGCCAACCCAAGCAACAGCTCGGGGGTAACTTTCTGCCTTTTAATAATCTTAGCCGGTTTTGCCCAATGGAAAAACACTATTTCGCCCCGTCTTTTCTCTATCCTGCAAAACTCCCCTGAAAGATAAAACCCCGTACCCAGCAGCGAAGAAGGCTTCGGGAAAGTAGCCCGGGGTGGAACTCAAGCGGGTTAGCTAGCATGGGGGTTCCTCCGGCCTCCGCCCAGGCCCGGGTACCTGTGGGAAAAAGACCTTTGCCTCGCCTCCGCAGTTCTTCTTATAAGCGGCGGCAGAGAGGTGGCAACACCCCCTGGTCCGCAAGATGGACTCTCTTGACGAAGCTTCCCAGAAAGGTAAATTCAAATAATAGATTGCGGGAATGGCGGAATTGGCAGACGCGCTAGGTTGAGGGCCTAGTGGGCACACCAACGCCCGTGCAGGTTCAAGTCCTGTTTCCCGCATTAGATTTACAATCAATCCCCCAAATTGGGGGAGCCCGTTTGCTTATCCTTATCTCCGCTCCTCCGAGGATTGCTCTAAAGGAATTTGGGGCTTTTCCGGTCTCCATTTCCGAGCAGGTGTGGAGCTCCTGAAGCCAATGCCAGCCGAGCTGCCGGATAGCTTTGCGGAACTTAGCAACACTTCAGCCGAATGAAAAAGCTGGCTGATTGATCTGAGGCAACCCTTTTGGGTCTTCCTGCCGTGCAAGCGGCAGTCCAGAACAAATAAACGGAAAGTCTCCTGGACTCCGTCCACTGGGTTCTGGAGGGTCCAGCCCCGTGAGGACCAAAAGGCAAGCACGACGCATCCCGTCCTTCCCAGAAATTGGGCTTTCCATGGTCTTCCATTCCTAGACGTCCTCCCTAAACTAAGCATAAAAAACCGGGATTCCTGCTTTCGCAGGAATGTTTTGCTACAGGATTCGGGGGAAGTGTGCCAGGAACTAAACATACTAGCTGGAAAATTTGTCTACAAAAATGGGTTCGGTGCAGAAAAGAGGACTACACTCGACTGTTGCCATTTTTCTCATGGAACCTCTGAACCATTCAAAGGAGCTATTTTTACACTATTTCGGAACCTCCGTTAATAGCCCCAACATATAGGGGCCCTGCCAACATTAGACTCAATATATAGTGCCTAGCAAGGGGAGCCGATAGGCAAAGGAATAGATCAAATGTTCATAAAGTTCACGTGATGTTCAGGATTTTGCAGAGTTTCCTCATATTTTTGCTTTAATAGCTACTCAAAAACCTATAATCTGTCCTTCCTACTTTTCTAACTTCAATGTTTCCAAGCCGTTAAGAGATTGCCTTTCCGAGGCGGCCTCAAAAAATTGGCAAAAGTCCACGTAAACGGATGGGTATTTTCTCACGTTGGCAGGCATTCTCTTTCTGGTGGGGGTGGAAAGGGGCTTTGGAGTGCGTGCTCGTTGTTTAAGGCGGGATTACGGGGGGTCTGGGGTGATTAGGGAAGCCCCCCTAGGGTTCCCTCATCGGACTATACCCCGCTTTACAGTGGGATTAATTCCTACCAAAAGTAGCTCGTTATCCAGACAATCGCCCATATTTGAGTCGCCCCCATGAGCAGTTATACTACCTTATAGGGGATGCTGGGCACCAAAAAGTATAGACCGATCCGGCTGAGCCTCCACAATTTGATCAACTCCCAAGAGTTGGCCCCCTTTATAGGGCATATTAGTACCCCAAAAAGTTGGTACTGAGTCCGTGGAGCGCACATAGGAGCGGTCATAACTGGAAGGGGAAGTTCCCTCATTTGCCTGCCCCCCTTTAATGAGCTGCCTTTTATACCCCTTTTATAGGGGGGTAGCTGGTCTGCCCCTAGCGGGTGCTGAGGCGGTCGAGCGTCCATAATTTGCCAGGCTCCTTAAGAGTTAACCTCCCTTTAGCTAGGGTTGGTAGTCCACCAAGAGTGGGGTGTTGATCAGGGAAATTCTCCGTAAATTTGACCAAAACTTCCATAAGAATTGGCGTCCTTTAAAGAGGTCCGTAGTGGCCGAAAAGCTGGGAGCAGATCTGGCCGAGGGGCCATGGACCACCCCCTTTGTCGGAATCATCTCCCTTTATTCGGAATCATCTCCCTTTATAGGGGGAGCATTCTCTGGAAAATCTAGTGTTGAGCTGGCCGATGGGCCGTAATTTGTCCAACCCCCCTTATAGGGTTTACTGGGGGTTTGTGGTAGATTGTTTGGGAGGGGAAAGAGCGAGTATTAGAAGTTGAGTTTTTCCGAAGGAGTTGGGAAATGGCTGCGGGAAAAAAGGCTGTGGGGCCGGAGGCAAAATCTCCTTCCAAGGCGGGGGGGAAGGCGGATCCTTCGGGGCCGAAATCGCCCGAGGAACTCTTGCAGGGCCGACCCGAACTTAAATCTGCTATTAGCCAAATCGAAAAGCAGTACGGAGAAGGGGCGATCATGCCGTTGGGCACTCAGCAGATGGGCCAGATTGAGGGAATTTCCACTGGGAGTTTATCGTTGGATTTGGCGTTGGGGGGGCATGGGATTCCCCTGGGCCGGGTGGTGGAAATCTTCGGGCCGGAAGCAAGCGGCAAAACCACCTTGGCGTTGCATGTGGTGGCCAATGCGCAGAAAACCGGGGGGATTGCCGCCTTTATTGATGCCGAGCACGCCTTGGATCCCACGTGGGCCAAAAAGCTGGGGGTGCAACTGGAGACCCTTTTGGTCAGTCAGCCTTCCAGCGGGGAAGAGGCCATGCATATTGCTGAGCTGCTTATTCGTTCTAACGAGGTGGATGTGATCGTGGTGGATTCGGTGGCCGCGTTGGTACCGCAAAAGGAGCTGGAGGGGGAGATTGGGGAGTCGCATGTGGGGTTGCAGGCTCGGCTGATGAGCCAGTCGCTTCGAAAACTCACCGGGGCCATTTCCAAGAGCAAAACGGCCGTCATTTTTATCAACCAGATCCGGGAGAAAATCGGGGTGATGTTTGGCAATCCGGAGACGACGCCGGGTGGTCGGGCTTTGAAGTTCTACAGCTCTTGCCGAATCGAGGTCCGCAAAATCTCCCAGATCAAGGAAGGGGAGCGGGTGGTCGGCCAGCGGGTGCGGGCCAAGGTGGTCAAAAACAAGGTAGCCCCACCGTTCCGGGTGGCGGAGTTTGACATGATGCATGCCGATGGCATCTGTTATGCTACCGATGTATTGGATTTGGCCTTGGCGCACCGGATCGTGCAACGGGTAGGGGCTTGGTTCCGGTATGGAGATATCCAACTGGGCCAAGGCAGGGACAAAGCGCGAGATTTTCTGAAAGCCCATCCGGAAATTCTCGAAGAGTTAAGGCAGAGGATCTTGGCAAGTGTCCGGCCGGAGATGTTGCCGACGGCTTCGGTCGCAGAGGCCTCAGAGGGCTGAGCTGCCTACTGCCCCGGCAGAGGCAGCAGGACTGGCTGGGGTCTGTTGCAGGCCTTCGGAAGGGTCTGTTTGCTTCCCAAGAGTCGCGCGGTCTGCGTGGGGAGGCGGGAAGGAACACCAGCGATGCTTCGAGTTTTAGTGGTGGACGATTTAGCTGTGGATCGGCGATGGATTGCGGAACTGTTACGTCCGGAGCCGTTTTTAGAAGTCTGGTTTGCTAGCCACGGCCTGGAGGCCTTGGCGAGGATGGCCGAGCAGTTGCCGGACGTTGTAGTTACCGATCTGATGATGCCGGAGATGGACGGTCTGGAGCTGGTCGAGGCGATTCGGGAGCGGTTTCCGCAGATTCCTGTGATTTTGATTACTTCTCAAGGCAGTCAGGAGCTAGCGGTCGAGGCTCTCCAGCGGGGGGCGGCCAGTTACGTCCCGAAAGCCCAAATGCACCTCTCACTGCTGGAGACGATCCGGACGGTATCGGATCTAGCGGCTCGCCGGCGGGACCGCTGCCGACTTCTCCGGTGTCTGTGGCGTCACGGCTGTCGGTTTGTGTTGCCCAATGACTTGGGGATGGCTCGGCCGGTGCTTCATTATCTGCAGGAGCATCTGGGTTATTTGGGCCTGTGCGACCAGACGGAGAGGATTCGAGTGGGCATTGCCCTGGAAGAGGCCCTAAGCAATGCAATGTATCATGGCAACCTGGAACTGAGTTCCCAGATGCGGGAGAGTGCGGAGGAGGAGTACTATCGGCTGATGTGGCAGCGGAGCCGGCAGTTGCCTTATGCCAACCGGCGAATTTATATTTCGGCCGACCTTTCGCCACAGGAGGCCGTCTTTGTGATTGAGGATGAAGGTCCTGGTTTTGATCCGTCGAAATTGCCGGATCCGACTGACCCGGCCAATCTGGAGAAACTTAGTGGTCGAGGCATCCTGCTGATGCAAACCTTCATGGACGAAGTGCACTTTAACTCTACCGGCAATCGGGTTACGATGATCAAACGGTGGAACGGCCGGTCAAGCATTGGCAACGCTCCTTAGCGCCAAACCCCCTTCGCTTCTGCGGGCAAAGAGGGTAGATTACCTATACGCCTCTAGGCGGATTGGGGGGCTGCCCACGCCCAGGGGCTCGTTGAGTTCTTCTGGCCGAAAGGAAAGGGAGGTTGCCAGAGAGATTGGGTTCTAAGGGAAAGAAGGGGAAACTGCCATTTCGAGTTCACGTGCCTTTCAGCAGTGTATGGTGCCCCAATGTGGGGCCCAATATGGTCTGGAGGAGGTGCTGGTTGCCTGTCCGCGGTGTGGCAGCCTACTGGATGTGCAGTATGAGTGGGATCGGCTCCCGGTGCCTCGGTCTTTGAAGGAGTTTGAGGCCAAATGGGCCCGACGGATTGATCCGTATTGTTTTTCGGGGGTTTGGCGGTTTTACGAGTTATTGCCTTTTGCCCCGCAGGAGTTTTGTGTTACCATTGGCGAGGGGCAGACGCTGTTGTTGCCTTCGGACGGCGTGGCTGAGTATATCGGCGTAAAGCAGGGCCACGTATTCCTCCAATATGAGGGTCTGAATCCCTCGGGCAGTTTCAAAGACAACGGCATGGCAGCCGCTTTTACTCATGCTCGGCTTGTGGGTGCGCGGCGTGCCGCTTGCGCTTCGACCGGCAATACCTCCGCCTCGCTGGCGCTTTACTGTTCGGCCACTCGACTGATGAAAGCGATTATTTTCGTTGGTTCTGGCAAAATTGCCTACGGCAAACTGTCTCAAGCGCTGGATTATGGGGCACTGACGATCCAAATTGCTGGCGATTTTGACGACGCCATGGCTCGGGTCAAAGAGGTCTCTCAGCAGTTGGGTATCTATTTGGTCAATAGTGTAAATCCATTCCGACTAGAGGGCCAAAAGACCATTATGTACCGGGTCTTGGAGGCTCTTGGCTGGCAGGTGCCGGATTGGATTGTTGTGCCTGGCGGCAACTTGGGCAATAGCAGCGCTTTCGGCAAAGCCTTTGAAGAGCTGTATCAATTGGGGTTAATTCGGCAAAAGCCGCGCCTGGCGGTCATCAATGCCGTGGGAGCAAATACCCTTTATACCCTTTATGAAAAGCAGAAGGTCCGTTGGAATGATGGGCAGGTAGCCAGGCAGACGGTTGCCGACTATTATGCCCAGATGGATGCGGAGGGCCGGCGAGCTTCCACCATTGCCAGTGCGATTGAGATCAACCGTCCTGTTAACCTGGACAAATGTCTCCGCGCCCTCCAGTGGTGCCAGGGCGTGGTCCGGGAAGTTTCTGACGAAGAAATCCTGGATGCCAAGGCTCAGGTGGGTGCCGGGGGACTGGGCTGTGAACCGGCCAGTGCGGCCAGTGTGGCCGGAGCAAAAAAACTGGTCGCCGAAGGCATAATCAGCCCCGACGAACGGGTCGTCTGTGTGCTCACCGGCCATCTGCTGAAAGACCCAACAGCCACCGTCGCTTACCATACCACGGATCAAAAGATGTTCAACGAGGTTTTAGGGCGCCGGGGGGTTCGGCGGCCTGCCTTCGCTAATCGCCCTGTTTCCGTTTCCAACAATCTGGCAGAAATCCTCAAAGCGATCCAACTGTACGGCTGAAAGACAAAGGCCTACCCTTTCCCCCTCTGTGCTGAAAAGAGCTAGCTTCTCGAAATAGGCCTGGGAGAAGGCGGTAGGGGCTTGCCTTCAGCGTCGGATCAGTTCGTGGCGGCGGTACCTGCGTAGGATACGCATGTTCCACCAGGTGCGCAAGACCAGGCCCAGTTTTTGCCAGCCAGAGAGCCTTGGACGCTGGCGGAAGACATCGTAGTCCTGCCGGCGGATGGCCTCCAGGATGGCTAGGCCCCCTTGGATAAACAGGGCCACCTCCATCCGCAAAAAGCTGGGGACCAGGCCGATAAGTGGTTGGCCTCGTTGCAGCCAGCCTTCCGCCTCGTTGCAAGCGGCAGCCAGGGCGCGTCGGAACGGCTCGGTGGCCACTCCGCGAATAATCGGCGTTTCGTCCCCACCAAAGCGCCGCAGGTGCGCCAGCGGCAGATAGATTCGACCCCGCCGCCAATCTTCGGCTACATCCTGCCAAAAATTGGCCAGTTGCAACCCGGTGCAGATGCAATCGGCCAGCATGGCCCGCTGGGAATCATGGCAACCGGCCACATACAGAACCAGCCGTCCGACCGGATTGGCCGAGTACCGACAGTACGTCAAAAGCTGATCAAATGTGTCATATCGCGTCACCTGCTGGTCCTGCCGAAACGCTACCAACAGGTCCACAAACGGATCCGGCGGTATCTTAAACTCCTGAATCGTCTCCTGCAGGGCAATAAAAACCGGATGAATCGCACGCTGCTGGAAACAGGCCCGCAGATGGCTCTCCCACCAACTCAGCCAAACCAACGCCTGTTGCGGCTCCGGCGCCAGATCGGCCAGGTTATCCGCCCATCGGCAATACGCATAGATATTATAGAAATGCTGGCGCAGACGCCGCGGCAAAAACCAACTGACCACCGGAAAGTTCTCATAATGCGACCGGGCCAGGCGGCGGCAATACCGACGGGCATCCCGCAGCCGGATCGCTTCGCTCAGCACCGCCTGGGGCCCGTAACGTTTTAAATCCTCGGCAAAATCGTACCGTACCATCGGCCCTTATTATGCCGCAGTTGCCCTCTGGAAGGAAGAGGCACTTGCCCTCCTCGAGAGCAAGAGGATTGCCCCGGACACGAATCAGTCCATACAGGCATCTGAGTTACCAGTTCGCTTTGATCCACCCAGAGCCGATACTCGCCACTTCGTCCAATCGCCTGTGCCGACCGAAGCCACGGGCCGAAAGCAACCTTTGCTATTCCGGCGGAATCGGGTCGGCTCGGATCTGGCCTTCCAACGGCTGGCCGGGGGAAATTTTTCCTTCAAATCGTTCTGGCTGAAGGGCGTTCTCGGCAGGGGGAGCTGCCGCTTCGGTGGGGGGCATTGGGCTTGCCGAAGAGCGATTCTCAGAAGACCCATACCCCGGCGGAGACGGAGCGGGGGGGGAACTGGTGGGATGGGGCCCCGGTGGGGGAGGCGGCTGCGGCGGCACAGCACCGCTGCTGGCAGGGTTTGGCTCACCGAGTTGCCCTCCCAAAGAACTTCCACCGCCGGCAGCAGACGCGGAAAGGTTCGGTTTAGCAGAGGGGCGGTCTTGCATCGGGGAGGGCCACGGCTTAGTCCAAATCCTGCTTCCTTCCAGTCCGGAAGGCGCTGCCTCCGGGGAAGAACCCGAAGACCACAGCCAATCTAGCACCATGACCGCAGCCAACAACGCCACCAAGGGAATCAACCAAGGCAGATGCCGTTCTAAATACGAAAACGCTCTTGGTCTGGGAGTGATCCATACGGTGCCAGTTCGCGCTCCTGGGGGGCTACCGACCGACTCGGCCAGGGCCAACAGCTCCGCTACCAAGGCTTGGGGCTCCTGATAGCGGTCGGCCGGGTCTTTGGCCAACATCTTTCGCAGAATCCGGATCAAACTGTCGGGCAATTCTGGGCGCCAGATGCGAGGATCGGGGGGTTGTTCGGTTTGATGCTGGAGGAGCTTTTGCAGCACGGTGCCTTCGGGAAATGGGGGACGTCCGACCAGTATGAAGAAAAAAGCACATCCAAGGGAATAGATGTCGCTTCGGACATCGGCGGTTCGCGGGTCTCGGGCCTGTTCCGGCGCAATGTAATCGAATGTACCCATCGTTACCCCGGTGGCGGTCAGATCCTCTCCTGCGGAGAGCGGTCTATGGATGCGGGCCAGGCCCAAGTCGATCAGTTTGGCTCGACCTTCGGGGGTAATCAGAATATTGGAGGGTTTGATGTCGCGGTGGACGATATTTCGGCTGGCGGCATGGCTGAGCGCTTCCGCCACCTGAAGGGTATAATATACCGCCTCCGGGACCGGCAACGGCCCCCGTCGTTCGACCATTGCCCGGAGATTCTGGCCATGAATATATTCGTACACAATGAACGGAATGCCCTGCTCTTCGCCTACATAATACACGCGGGCGATGTTTTCATGATCCAATTGGGCGGCGGAGCGGGCTTCGTTGTAGAATCGCTGGCGGGTTTCCGGTTCGGCAGCATGTTCTGCCGAAAGCACTTTCAACGCCACGATCCGATTCAGTCGGGTGTCGAGGGCCCGATAGACCCGAGCCATGCCACCCCCGCCAATCAGTTCTAGGATTTCAAAATGTTCCAAGCGTTGGCCTGGCAAAAGCCGATCCACCCGCCCCTCCAATTCCGCAGGAGTCCAAGGCGGCTGTTGGGAGATGACGGTGGGCTGTTCTTCGAAGCGGGCCGGCGATTCCAGACCATTAGCCCCCGTAGGCAGGGGGAACTGCCCTATCGGCTGATCGGAAGGTTGGGAGGAATGCGGTACCCGAGAAGACGACACTCTGTCTTCTCCTAGCCCACCAAGCAATCTGCTATTGACATTGGCGCCGAAGAAAGCCTATGGTTCCCCTCGGCAGAGCCAGGAAAAGGCTGCAATCAAAACCCACAAACGACCTACCAGAGGAGCAATTTCCACTGGGCCATGGCAGATCCGAGAAAGTTTTCCCACCGTGTTTCTTCTTTTTTACTTTAATTCCGATTAGGAATTGCGTCAACGGATCGGAAGGCTTCGGGATGGCTAGCCGCTTCGGCAGACGCCTCGGGCGGCACAGAGAAACGGTAGGTCAGCACCCGGTCTCCACCCAGTTCGACCGCCTGAAGCCAGAGACTTTTCCCCACCAGCTCCTGCCCTGCCGGAAGCCGATACACATACACCTCTTGCCCTGGCCCGGCCAAGAACACCTGGCTGCGCAGCCGTTTCCGCCCCGGGGCAAACAGTTGGCACTCAAAAGCTACCGATTGCTCCGTTTCGTTGACCAGACACTGTTCTACTTCCAGTTCCTGCTGATCGTTTAGCCGGGCTGCCACCCGGATATACACATCTCCCAATCCTACGTCGATCCACCGATGGACTTGAAACTGATAAAGTTGATCCGCCTGTAATCGGACTTCCACGGCCAGTGGATACTGCCCATTAGTAGCTGTATAAGGAAGTACAATAGAAAACGCCGCTTCCAGGCTTTCCCCGGGGCCAAGCCGGAAGGGAATCTCTGCTGGTTGCACCGCCCAGCCAGGCGGCACAATCAGTTTGGCCACGCCGGACACCCCCCGGTCCAAAGGATTGAGCATTTTCAACCAGTTCCTATGTGGCCGACCAAACACACTGGGAATCCTAGTGGGAGCAATCTGGCAATGAATCCGCCATTGGGCCAGCAGAGGATTCAATCCTCGCACCAGCAGCGGTAGTGGAGATACCCAGAGGCGATGTTGGTGAGCTTGCTTGGGCAGAGGATCGGTTCGGCCCCAAAGATCCACCTGTTCGACTTCCTCCCCCAGATACAAGCGTTCTTCGGTAGGGCTGTCGTTCCAGATAATCAGCACGGCTTCTTTATCCCGGAGGAACAGGTGGTTAGGGCTGCGGTTGGGCATCGGCAAACTGCCTAAGTACTGGGCGCCGGAAAGGGCCTGGGCCACTGTGCGCCAGACTAAAAGCAACTCCCCGACCGTGCCATCTGGATGCATCAGGCCGGTTTGCGGATGGAACGGATCCGGCAGGAAGATGGCATCGGCGCCGGCCATTTTAGCAGCGAGCATCTGACGGACTAAATCCGCTGCCCGCTCTTGCAAGCGATACTGCTGCTTGGGCAAAGGTTCCACCACCACCCACCGCACTAGCCCCGGAGTAGAGTTTTGGGAAACAGCTACCACCAGTTCTTCGGGTGTTAAAGGCGGCTGGGCCCGGAAACTGAGAAACTTCCAAGGGGCCGGTCCCTCCCGACACCTGGGCACTTCATGCACCCAATCCCAGCAGAACCCTATGTGCAAATCCTTCCCCACTTTCTCCCAATGGGCCTTCAGCCGCCTTATCCTTTCCTCCAAACCAGCCAAACCCACAAAGCTCGGATCATCGTCCAGCCCTAATTGCCACCAATGGATCCTCAGCGCAAACCGTACTAACAACGGTTCTACCATCGGCCACCACCGGGCAGGATCCATCGCAAAAATGTCAGCGGCCAACGGTCGGTGGTCAGCAAATTGCTTGGCTACCTCTGCCGGCGGCCGGGCCAACATCCCCACCATGTCGATCCCCTGGGCGTTGAGCCGCTCACTAAATACCACCCACGCTTCTACTCGCTCGCTTTCGGTTTTCAGGTCAAACCAAACCGGATATTTAATCCAACGCAGTCCCATCTGGCTCAGTAAGGGAAGCAATTCCTCCAGCGTCAATGGCTGATCCCCCTCCGGCAAACTCCACCCAAAATCCCCCCGCCTGCCCGAAAATCTAGGGCCTAAAACTGCCAGATTCAATTGGCAAGGAGCCGTCTGTCCCAACATCCCCACCAACCGACAATCCACCCGATAAAAACCCGGCCCCGGCAGTTCCGGACGCCAAACCGCTTTGCTCCGATAAAGTGGTTCCGGCTTTGCAATCGGTGGAACCGAAAAGATCTGCTGTTCGGGCATTGGCTTGCCAGAGGCGGGCAGCTTGGCGGCATCCGCCCCCCGGGAGGAAATCTCCCCCAAAGAGCTTTCCTCCTGCTGAGGAGGCATTGGGCCTGACGCTGCCGAGCTTGCCATCCTCTCTTCGGTGGCAACCCCTCCCTCCGCTCCCACTGGCTCTGCTTGGAGAGTTTGCTGATGACGGTTTAAAAGACGTCCCCATACATCGTACAACCGCCACTCGATCTGACAGGCCGGGCTAGGAAATCCGGAAGCCTCACAAAAGATCTCCACCTGATCCTGCTGAGCAAATAGATGAGTTCGGGGCTGCACCCACATCCGAAGCCGTGGCAATCGCCCAAGCCATACGTCAGCAAATGCCACTTCGCCTTTTAGATCCGCTTGTTGGCCCGGTTCCACATGCAAGCCAATCCGCACCCAGCAGGCTTCCGAGGACGGCGCCGTTACAGGTCCCAAACGCACCTTTTGCCAGCCGCTGCTGCCAGTGAGTTTTTCTGATTCCTCTCGGCCCACCATCTGGAGTTTGGCATTCAGAAACTGAAGGGACACATACGCTTGATGGTGCTGAAGGCCCTGGACTTTTACAAAGACTTCCAGCACATAGGCATAAACCGCTCGAACCGGAATCGGTGGGCTAAAGACCGCTGCGGCGCCGCCGTCTAATAGGATCTGCAAACTCCCGCCTCCTGGAACGGTCGGATCGTCGATTCGCTTCATCTCGAGATAAATCGGATAACCGGGCGCCTGATGGCGGGTCCACCGGTCTGGCCAATGGTCGAAGTTTTTGTCCCAGTTCTGTTGGTCAAAACTGCAATAGAAGACCACTTGCTCGGCTGGCCAACGCTCTGCGCTTACTTCAGCCGCTACCGCCAGGCTTGCCATAGACGGCCAAACCCAACTTGCTACAATCAATCCGGAGAGAATGACTTTCATCGGGGTAATTCCTGAGTCCGAACCTTGGCGTTACTCTCCGAAAAATAGAAAAAGTAGAAGAATTAGAACATATAGACAAAGGAATCTGCACAATTTGGGAAATTTGGGAAAAATATTCAAAATAGGATTCTCCCAAATTTACTTCATTTCCCAGGAGATTACTCCACCCAAAAAATTTGACCGTTGGAATGGGTCGGAGGGTTGCTCGACTCGTAGGGAATTTGCATTTCCGGTGGCTCCCTCTCGGGAGGGGTACCCCCATGGAGAGCCTTGTGCAAGGTACTTGCCTTTCTGAGGGTTCCCCCTAAAAGGAGTATTCCGGTGCCCCAGCTTAAACTGAGTGTCGATCTTGCCGAACTCCGTCAGCCTTTTAAGCAAGCCTTACATACGGCAGCCCAATTGGGCGTTCAAGCGGTGCAAATCGAGGCCCGGGGAGAGCTGGATCCGGCCGAATTGACGCAAACCGGGATTCGGCATATTCGGAAAATGCTGGAAGATTGGAATTTGCGGGTTTCGGCGGTACGATTTCGACCTGCCTTGGCGTATTACAATCCCGAACGGTTAGAGGCCCGTATCGAAGCCACCCAGCGGGCCATGGAATTGGCCTATAAGCTAGGGGCTGGCCTGGTGGTAGGGCGGATCGGACGAATTCCGGCTCCTGAGAGCCCAGAATATCGCCTGTTGAGCGAAGTGGTGACCGACTTAGGCCGGTATGGCCAACGGGTCGGGGCCATGTTGGCTACGGAAACCGGCACCGAACCCGGCCCAGAATTGGCTCGGTTTATTCAGCAGTTACCCGAAGGGAGCCTCGGGGTGGATTTCAACCCCGCCAATCTGGTGGTGGAAGGCCACTGCCTGGAAGAAGCCGTCGAAACCCTCGGCCAATACGTGCTTTGTGTGCAGGCTACGGATGCTCTGCGGGATGTGGCCGCTGGGACGGCAGTCCGGGTGGAACTGGGCCGAGGAAGCGTGGATTATCCGAGTGTATTAGCTGGATTAGACGGCTGGGGCTACCAAGGCTATTGGACCCTGCAACCAGCAGGCGGCGGCGATCCCCAGGCCGAACTGGCCCGCTCCGCCCGCTTCCTCCGCACGTTGTAAATGCGGGCACTTTCGGACCCAAGGTTGCCTAGCTTCTCACGCTTGGCCCCCTAGCCAGGGAAACTCCCCAACGCAGAGGTCTTTCCTTTCCCTTCCGTATGCTCTAACTTAATGAAGGAAATGGACATACGGAGTGTTTCTTCCATTTGGAGAGGATTTTCTATAGTATCCCTTTACCCACACAAACCCTTTGCCACACCTTCTGGAACCTCTGAATAATTCAAAGGATATATTTTTACACTATTTCCGAACCTCCCTCAATAGCCCCAACATGTAGTGGTCCTGCCAACATGAGACCCAATATATAGTGCCCAGCAATGGGAACCGATAGGCAAAGGAACAGATCTAATATCCATAGAGTTCACGTGATGTTCAGGATTTTGCGGAGCTTCTATGAGTGTAAAAACTTGGCTATGTTACCATGAGGGGGTTATCCCGTAATATCTTGTTAGACATTCTCTTTTTAGTGGGAGCTTTAAAAAATCAGACAATTCCTCTTTGGGGGCTTGCCTGGTACCAAAAAGCCGATATATAATTGGGTTTGCTGGAGCGGCTGCCTCGTTGGGGTACGCTCAGGCAGCTTCGGTTCAAGAGGGCAGAAATTTCCTTGGGCCTCTTGACGAAGCAGAAAAAAACCGATAATTTAATGGTTTTGCTGCTTCAAGGCGTAAAACCCGCTCCAGTGGAGGGGAGAAAAAGGGGACGAATTTTGCCCGGCGAGGTTAGGATTCGTCTTTGCGCATCTTGGAGCAGCAAGTTGGCCCCTAAGAGGCCAGTAAAGCCTATGGGGCAAGTTGATCTTTGACAATGTGGATTGGGTCGAGAGGCATCTTCAGGAGCCGGTGGACCGGTAAGTCCTTGATCTAGTGGGAGCTAGCTTTAGCTAGTGGAGCTAGAAAAAAGGGCTAACCGGGCCGAACCGGGCGCCGAAGACGATAGCGAGGATTTGTGTCGGCCTATTGGAGGTCGGAGCAGATCCTGCGGCGGCGAGCTATCGTTACTCATGAGTGGCCGGTCCCACCAGGCGGGTGGGGAGACCGGCTCATGAGTAGCTGTGGTGAGCATGAATCGAGCGCCAGCCAAGGCTGCGCTTCTCCGGGCAGGGGTGGGCCTCCGTATTGTAGGGAGCTTAGCCCCTATGTCGGAGGGGTCAGCCGAGGGAGGAGCGTTGGATTCATGTGGCCAAGCTACTAAGGGCGCATGGGGGATGTCTGGGCATCAGGAGGCGATGAAGGGCGTGGAAGACTGCGAAAAGCCCCGGGAAGCTGTCAAACGAGCGTTGATCCGGGGATTCCCGAATCAGCCCGCGCTGAATCCATAGGCGCGTGGCGGCGAACCCGGCGAACTGAAACATCTTAGTAGCCGGAGGAAAAGAAAGAAACCTCGATTCCCTCAGTAGCGGCGAGCGAACGGGGAACAGCCCAAACCGCGGAGGTTTCCTTCGCGGGGTTGTAGGGCCTTCCACATGGGAGTCAGAAAACGGTCGGCTAGTGGAACTGTACTGGAAAGGCAGGCCAAAGAGGGTGACAGCCCCGTACACGAAAGCGGACCGTCTCCCGGAAGGTACCTGAGTAGGTCGGGGCACGTGGAACCCCGACTGAAGCAACGGGGACCATCCCGTAAGGCTAAATACTCCCTGATGACCGATAGCGAACTCAGTAGGGCGACCGAAAGATGAAAAGAACCCCGGCCTAGGGGAGTGAAAAGAATCTGAAACCATGCGCCTACAAGCGGTCGGAGGGCTATGGCCCGTAAGGGCAATTGCCTGACGGCGTGCCTTTTGCATAATGATCCGGGGAGTTACCGTCGTCGGCCGGTTGGTTAAGGCCTTCCGGGCCGGAGCCGTAGGGAAACCGAGTCTGAATAGGGCGTTGGCTGCCCGCAAGGGCAGCAGGTCGGCGGCGGTAGACGCGAAACTGCGTGATCTACCCATGGGCAGGGTGAAGCGCGGGTTACACCGCGTGGAGGCCCGAACCCACTAGGGTTGAAAACCTAGGGGATGACCTGTGGGGAGGAGTGAAAGTCTAACCAAACGCAGAGATAGCTCGTTCTCTCCGAAATAGCTTTAGGGCTAGCCTCGAGCCACTACGCACCGGGGGTAGAGCGACTGAATCGGTCTGGGGGCCCTCCCAGGCTACCCTGCCGAACCAAACTCCGAATACCGGTGCGACTACCTCGGGAGTCAGTCCGCGAGGGATAAGCTTCGCGGTCGAGAGGGAAACAACCCAGACCACCGGCTAAGGCCCCCAAGCATGGCTCAGTCACAAAGGAAGTGGGGTTACCGAGACAGCCAGGATGTTGGCTTAGAAGCAGCCATCATTTAAAAAGTGCGTAACAGCTTACTGGCCGAGTAACCCTGCGCCGAAAATGAACGGGAGTAAGCCATGCGCCGAAGCCGTGGAATACGTCCTTTGGGACGTATTGGTAGGAGAGCGCTGAAGACCAGAGACAAGGCGTACCGAAAGGAGCGCTGCTGTGGGGTCTTCAGGTGATTATCCCGGAATGAGTAACGATAAGGCAGGTGAGAATCCTGCCCGCCGAAAGCCTAAGGTTTCCTGGGGAAGGTCATTCCGCCCAGGGTTAGCCGGTCCCTAAGTCGAGGCCGAAAGGCGTAGACGATGGACAGCAGGTCAACATTCCTGCGCCACCCAAGCGGACCGAAGGAGGGACGGCGTCCGATAGGGTGAGCGGCACGAGTAGAAATGGCCGTGGACCGACGGGCCGGTGAGGGTAGGCAAATCCGCCCTCGCACAACCGGTCCTCGGGACCGACCGCGTTTACGTTCGGGAAGTCATCCGAAAGACGTCCAAGAAAAGCTTCGTAGGGTTGAAGCTTGGGTGACCGTACTAAAACCGACACAGGTAGGCGAGACGAGTAGTCTAAGGCGCTCGGGAGAACACTGGTTAAGGAACTCGGCAAAATGGCCCCGTAACTTCGGGACAAGGGGTGCCCTTGGAGGTCCAAAGCCTCTGGGGGCCGCAGTGAATCGGGAGCTGCGACTGTTTATCAAAAACACAGGTCTCTGCTCAACTCGTAAGAGGATGTATAGAGACTGACGCCTGCCCGGTGCCGGTAGGTTAAGGAAGCCGGTTAGCAGGGCAACCTGCGAAGCTGGCAACCTAAGCCCCGGTAAACGGCGGCCGTAACTATGACGGTCCTAAGGTAGCTTTCTGCTGCCTGCTCGCAGGGTAACTTGCGAGGCAATACCTGGCTGTATGCGGGAACATCCTTCAGAGCCCTTTCTACGTTTCCGGAATCCGCTTTCCGGCGTAACAATGAAAGGGATGGGACAACCCGCAGGAAACCCGCTAGCGAAGCGGGGATCCTCAGAGGCCATACGCCAGGTATCCGGTTGAGGAGCAGCCAGTTATGGAACTCAGCGCAGACTGGGTCGTCGGTTTTGTGGACGCCGAAGGGTGCTTCCACGTAAGCATCTCCAGGCATCCGGAAATGACCGTTGGCTTTCAGGTCCTACCGGAATTCGTGGTGGTCCAGCACCATCGAGACCGCCCCATTCTCATGGCCCTGAAACGTTTTTTCGGTGCCGGCGTCGTGCGACGAAATCACGACGATCGAGATTGCCTGCGGATTCGCAATTTTGACGGCCTAAAAAGAGTCTGTCAGTTCTTCATGGAACATCCGCTCAAGACGAAAAAAAACGTCGATTTTCGGAAGTTCCGCCGCATTGTGCTCCTGATGGAGCGCAAAGCGCATCTGAACCGAGACGGCCTGCTCCAGATCATCGCCATTGCCTTGACGATGAATAGCACGGAGCGACCGGCCTTGGAAAGGGTGCGGCAAGAGCTGCTCCAAATCGGATAAAGAGATGGTCCACGCCTACTGGAAACAGTAGGGCTAACGTGAGCGAAGTTCCTTGTCGGGTAAGTTCCGACCTGCATGAATGGCGTAACGACAGCTCCACTGTCTCAACCAGTGACCCGGTGAAATTGTAGCCGTGGTGAAGATGCCACGTTCCCGCAGTGAGACGGAAAGACCCCGTGAACCTTTACTGCAGGCTGATATTGGGCTGTGGTATGTCCTGTGTAGGATAGGTGGGAGGCTGTGAAGCCGGGACGCCAGTCTCGGTGGAGCCGTCGGTGAAATACCACCCTGGGCCTACTTTAGTTCTAACTCCGATCCCGTCAACCGGGCGGAGGACAGTGTCAGTCGGGCAGTTTGACTGGGGCGGTCTCCTCCTAAAAGGTAACGGAGGAGTCCAAAGGTACCCTCAGCCTGGTTGGCAATCAGGCGTTGAGCGCAAAGGTAGAAGGGTGCTTGACTGCGAGACCGGTAGGTCGAGCAGGGGCGAAAGCCGGGCTTAGTGATCCGGTGGTCCCGTATGGAAGGGCCATCGCTCACCAGATAAAAGGTACTCCGGGGATAACAGGCTTATCGCGCCCGAGCGTTCACAGCGGCGGCGCGGTTTGGCACCTCGATGTCGGCTCATCGCATCCTGGGGGTGGAGAAGCTCCCAAGGGTTTGGCTGTTCGCCAATGAAAGCGGTACGTGAGCTGGGTTCAGACCGTCGTGAGACAGGTCGGTCCCTATCTGCTGTGGGCGCACGAAACCTGAGGAGGGTCTTCCCTAGTACGAGAGGATTGGGAAGGACGTCCCTCTGGTGTTCCAGCTGTCGCGCTAGCGGCACGGCTGGATAGCTATGGACGGAAAGGATAAGCGCTGAAAGCATCTAAGCGCGAAGCCCTCTCCAAGATGAGGTTTCGTTGAGGCTTCCTGCCTCTGAAGCCCCCTGGAAGACGACCAGGTTGATAGGCCGGGTGTGTACGCGCAGCAATGCGCTGAGCTAACCGGTACTAACGGGCGAACGCTTGGCCACATGTATCCAACGCTCCCGCTGCGCGCTTTGCCCAGACAAAGCACCGCTGTCGGCGCAGCCCGGTTCCCCCCGGCTTCCTTGGGCCCCTCGGCCCAATCCCATTCCTATAACCAGGCCTGGAGAGGCCCCTAACCTACCAGGCCCCTTTCCCGGTGACCATATCTGAAAGGAAACACCCGTTCCCATTCCGAACACGGTCGTTAAGCTTTCAGAGCCGATGGTAGTACCCAAAGTGCGAGAGTAGGTGTTGCCGGGACTAATCCATCCGAAGCCCCCGGAACCGCAACGTTCCGGGGGCTTTCCTTTTGCGCCAAATATCTCCGCCGAATCCATTGGCCCCCTGCTATGCTCCCTCCCCAAGCCAGGGAGCCGGGAAACTCTCATCCCTGCCCACCCAGGGAGCCGGTAAAATATATTGCTGGATTCCCGCTTGGACCGAAATGACTCTTTTCTCCCCTTTGCCGCAACAGCCCACCTGTGTCGGTCGGGTCAAGGCAGGAGAAACATCTTCCTTCGGTTGCTAGCCCATGAGCATCCGCTATGAGTTCGATGTGGTGGTAGTTGGCGGTGGGCATGCCGGTTGTGAAGCCGCCCTAGCAGCCGCCCGCCTAGGTGCGCAGACTGTCCTGCTTACCTCTAATCTAGAGACCTTGGCTTGGATGAGTTGCAATCCAGCCATCGGCGGGGTGGCCAAAGGCCAGTTGGTCCGTGAAATCGACGCTCTGGGCGGAGCCATGGGCCGGGCCATTGACGCCGTCGGCATCCATTTCCGCCTGCTCAATCAAAGCAAAGGCCCCGCCATGCATGGCCCCCGAGCCCAGGCCGACCGGGCCGCCTATCACCGGCAACTAAAACGCATCTGTGAAGAACAACCCAATCTGCTCCTCCGCCAAGAGACGGCCGAACAGGTGCTGGTCGAAAAAACCTCCGCCGGCCTTCGGGTCCTCGGCGTGCGTGCCGGTCAGGCCGAATACCGAGCACGCGCCGTGGTCCTTTGCACCGGCACCTTCATGCGTGGGCTATTGCACTACGGGCCCTTGCAACTTCCCGGCGGCCGCGCCGGCGAACCTACCTCTGCCTCCCTAAGTGACTGCTTGGTCCAATTGGGCTTCCGGCGGGCACGGTTTAAGACCGGCACCTCCCCGCGGCTCAACGGCCGAACCATCGACTATAGCAAGATGCAAATCCAGCTAGGCGATCCTCAGCCGCAGCCTTTCTCCTTTCTTACCGACCAGATCCAGATCGACCAACTGCCCTGTTGGATTACTTATACCACCCCGGAAGTGCACGAACTGATTCGAGCCAACCTGGATCGGGCTCCTATGTACACCGGCCAAATCCAATCGGTCGGCCCCCGATATTGCCCCTCGGTAGAAACCAAGATCGTCCGCTTTCCGGATCGGCAGCGTCATCAGCTCTTTATCGAGCCGGAAGGTCGGAATACTCACGAAGTCTATGTCAATGGCCTTTCCACGAGTTTACCACGGGATGTGCAGGACCAGATGGTTCGGCTGATACCGGGTTTGGAGCGGGCCCAGATTCTCCGGTATGGCTATGCCATCGAATATGACTATCTGCCCCCAGACCAATTGCAACCGACCTTGGAAACCAAACTGGTTCGAGGTTTGTTCTTTGCAGGGCAAATTAACGGAACCACTGGCTACGAAGAGGCAGCGGGCCAGGGCTTGGTTGCCGGGGCCAACGCTGCCCTGCTTTTGGCTGGCCGAGACCCCCTTATACTTTCCAGAGATCAAGCTTATCTCGGAGTGATGATCGACGACCTAGTTACCCGGGGCGTCGATGAACCGTATCGCATGTTTACTAGCCGGGCGGAATATCGACTTCGGCTTCGGCACGATAATGCGGACCGGAGGCTAACACCGCTCGGCTACCAATTGGGTCTGGTCGAACCAGCCCGCTGGCAACGCTTGCAGGCCAAACAGGCCCAGATGGAGGTGGTTAGGCAGCTATTGGAAAGCAGCCGGGTCGGTTCGGAGACCCTGGCCCAACGGGCCCGCCGACCCGAAACCACCTGGAAGGATTTAGTGCAACTGTGTCCGCAGCTCCAAGAGGTCTCCAGCGAGGTGGCTCAGCAGGTTCTCTGGGACCTGAAATATGCCGGCTATCTGGCCCGGGAAGAAGAAGAGATAGCCCGGCAGCGTCGGTTAGCCCAGCGGCGGTTGCCCCCCGAATTGGATTATAATGAAGTCCCCCATTTGAGGGCAGAAGCTCGGGAAAAACTTCAGCGGATTCGGCCCACCGATTTTGCCCAAGCCGCACGCATTCCCGGCATTACTCCGGCGGATTTGACCGTGCTTATGGCCTACCTGGAGCAGCCTCTTCGCAAAGCCGGTTGCCAGGCAAAAATAACCTGATACAAATTGGACCTTGGACCAAGCGGAAAGGCCTCCAGGGAATCGGAAAACCAGGGGATGGGGGGAACTCAATTACCCCCAAATTTGTGTATTACTATACCCCAAAATGGTTATTTTTCGGACGCATTTTCCCTAAAAAGGGGCCTTTAGGCCCTCTGGGAATGGTAGGGTACCGGGGTATTCTGAAAGGCATGGTGGGTTTAGGGGTGATTTTAGGACCACAACGGGACCAGAAATTGGCGAAGTTTGGTAAGCCAGGCAAGAATCCCATGTTTCTCCCTAGGAAAAAGGCAAATAAAAAAGAAATGTTTTAAGTTGTTATTTCATAAGGATTTAAAAAAAGAAAAATTGTATTGACACATAGTAGCGGGTAATTATAATAATGCGTACTTGGTAAGTTCGGTAATGTCGGCAGGACCGGACGAGCCAGTGGATTGTAGGAATATTGGGAATTGTGGAGTGTGCGAAGGGTTTGCAAACTCTAGCAATTGTAGGGGTTAGGTTGACATGGAGGCCTAGAGACCTCGACCGCCGTTGCCGAGGGTTGTTGTCGAGGTCTCGCTGACAAAGAAGGCTACGGGACGGCTATGGCAAGGGACGGACAAGTACCAATGTCGATGAAGACCGTCTTCACCACCGGCGAAGCAGCCAAAGTCTGCAAAGTAAGCCAGCAGACCATCATCCGCTGCTTCGACTCCGGACAGTTGAAAGGATTCCGGGTGCCTGGCAGCCGGTTCCGACGCATCCCCCGCGAACACCTCTACGCCTTCATGCGGGAAAACGGCATCCCCACCGATGCCCTGGAAAGCGGCAAACGCAAAGTCCTCATCGTCGATGATGATGAGGAACTGGTCGAGCTGATCAAACAGACCCTGGAAAAAGACGGCCGCTTCGAGGTCCGCTCGGCCAACAATGGCTTTGAGGCCGGAATGCTGGTCAAAGAATATCGGCCGGATCTGATCGTCTTGGACATCATGTTGCCGGACATCAATGGCAAAGAAGTCTGCCAGCGCGTCCGCTCCGACAAAACCATGGATCCGGTCAAAATTATCTGCATCTCCGGCATGGTGGAACAAGATAGGGTGGCTGAACTGAAGGCTGCCGGTGCCGACGATTTCCTCCACAAACCCTTTGAAATTGAGAAGTTAGTGGAACGGATCTGTCGGCTCTTGGAGATTGAAGTTCCCTCGGCCATCTCTCAGTAACGGGTCAGTCGAATCGGCCCGTGGAGAAAGGGCTGGGAAGCCGGTGGAGAGGGCTAAAGGAGTACCCCTCCGAAAGAGGGGAGAACTATGTGTTGGCCTCTCTAAACCTTGCCAGGCCAGTTAGACCCCGACTGCCTTCCGTTTGGTTGTGCCTTCAGTAACTGTTGGGCAGGCGTAACGCTCTGCCTTTTTTAATGCGCTTGCTACCGGCCATCATTCTCTCCTTCTCGATACCCGACTGTCAGCGTAAAGGTCTGCCTTTTTAATACGCATGCTACGGATGGCCAATCAGCAATACCCCTTTAGGAGATGGTGCACTGCCTCTTCTAACACTTCAGCCGACTGGGGTACCAAGCCATCCCTGCGAAAGGAAGAATCCCGTCTGGTGTGCTAGTCGATTTGTTCTGGACTGACCCTTGTGGGGCAGGGAGGCCCAAAGGCTCTCCTCGGATCCCCCAGCCAGCTTCTTGATTCGGCGGAACTATTCCCCATACACGCTCTGCTTCTGCAGGAGAAGCCTCCGGGTGTCTGGCAGACCGCCTCGGCTTATGGTATTTTACCGGAAATGAGAATAGGTGGTTGCAAGTCTTTTTTGCATCTTGGGAGAACATGTTCATGAGAACTCTTTGGCAGCAGCAATTGGGAAGTTGGCAGGGGCCAGGTAGGTGGGTCCGTGGTGTGTGGAGGGCGGCTGTTTTGGTCAATCTGGCCCTTTGGGCGGTGGAGCTGGGGCAACTACTCTGGGCCGAAGAACCACAGAAACCCAAGCTCTCCTATGTGGGTTCGGCGGAGGGCACGGGGACTTCTCAGGTGGTGGTGGTGGAAGGGGCGGCCCTGGCGCATACCGCCCAGATATTCCCCCTGGACGCCCAAGGACAATTGGTCGGCGTCGACAGCCTGGAAGTCCAAACCCGCCAGGTGCTGGCCAACCTGCAAAAAGCCCTGGCTCTGGTCGGCAGCAGCTTGGATGAGTTGGTCCGGCTGGAAATCCACGTAACCGCTCCCCAATCCACCGAAAAGGTCCAGAAAGTCTTGGCCGAGCAGTTTACCGGGCAGACCAAACCGGCGGTCAACTGGGTGCTGACGCCGCTGCCGGTTGAAGGGGCGTTGGTGGCGGCGGATGCGGTGGCGGTAGCCAACCTCCCAAAAGCCGGTCCAGAAGCGGGAACCCCGGCCGCAGCTCAACCGGTGCGGCGGCGTTCGGCGGATTTGCCCGGGCTGGCTACGGCGGCCCATGTGGCCGTGCTCCCGGCTGGCGGAGTGGCCTATCTATCCGGTCAGCCGGAAAAAGGCGAACCCGTCCCGGCCGCCAAAAAATCGTTGGAGACCCTTTTGGCCATGCTCGACCAAATGGGCTTAGGCCCCGAACATGTCGTGCAAGTGAAGATTTTTTTGGGGCCGATGGATCAGGCGGAAGCGGTCCAAAAAGAGCTGGTTGCTCTGTGGGGCAAAGACCTGGCTCCGCCGATGAGCATCGTCCAGTGGAAATCCAGCGCTCCGGTGGAAATTGAGCTGGTAGCGGCCGATCCGCCCCAACCGGGCGAGGCGGTGGAAAAACCGGTCCATTACTACAATCCGCCCGGTGTGGAGGCGTCGCCTCGGTTTAGCCGAGCTGCCAGGGTCCGAAGTAATAAAATTATTTACATCGGCACGCTGGCTAGCCCTGAACCTGGCAAAGGAGATAAACAGGTAGAGGCGATCTTCGCCCAGCTGGAAAAGATTTTACAGGAGCAGGGCAGCGATCTTCGGCATCTGGTAAAAGCCACCTATTACTGTGCCGACGCCACCTCCAGCAAGGCGTTGGATGCCATTCGGTCGAAGCTATTCGATCCGAAACGGCCGCCGGCGGCCTCCAAGGCGATGGTTGCTGGCCTGCCCATTGCCCACCGCACAGTGGTCCTCGACATGATTGCTGTGCCCAAACCGTAGGAGTATATTCAGTAGCAGTGTCTATTAGACGGTAGGTATTTCGGCCAACTGGCAGCAAACTCAGTCCAACTAAATGACTCCGTCTGACAGACTAAGTTACCTGACAGACTAAGTCACTCAGTCTAACAGACTAAGTTACACAGTTACACTTTCCCCCGGGGAGAACGTTCGGCTCCAATGAGATATGGTTGTTTTCTCGCTATCCAAGCGAGATTCCCTCCTTTTTCCCTATCCAATTTCCCTCTATCCAAGGAGATAAAACGATGAACCCGTTGCAACCGACACGGCGTGAGTTTTTGGAATCGCTGGGCGCTTTGGGCGCAGGCGCTGCTTGGCTAGCACGCCGATCTGGCGGCGTCTTTGGTGCAGAAGAAAAGCTGGCCGAAGAGCGGCTGGCCATCCAAGGCGGCCAGCCAGTACGGAAAAACCTCTTAGGCACCGGCCCCTACGGCCCCCAGTACTACGACGACGAAGAAAAACAGGAATTGATCGAGGTGATCGACTCCCGGAATCCGTTCCGCCATGCGGGCGGCAAAGTGGCCCAGTTCGAGCGGGAATACGCCAAATACCTGGGCGCAAAGTATGTGATCGGCGTTACCTCTGGGACGACGGCTCTTTATGCGGCCATGGCGGCCCTAGAAATCGGCCCCGGCGATGAAGTCATCTGCCCCGCTTGGAACTGGTACGCCGACTACGATGCCATTGTGCTCTGCGGAGCCCTGCCGGTCTTTGCCGAGATCGACGAATCGCTCGGCATCGATCCAGACGACATCGAGCGGCGCATTACCCCGAAGACCAAGGCGATCATTGTGGCCCACCTGCAAGGCGGCATTTGCGACATGGACCGCATCATGGACATCGCCCGAAAACACCACGTCCGGGTGCTCGAAGACCTGGCCCAGTGCGTGGGCGGCAAATACAAAGGTAAACCAGTGGGCACCATCGGCGACATCGGCATCAATAGCTTCCAACTCAGTAAAACCATCACCTCCGGCGAAGGCGGCGCGGTGATCACCAACGATCCGGTGCTCTATGAACGGGCGTTCCGGTTCCATGATGTGGGCACTATCAGCCGATGTTTTAACGAGTCGGTTGGCAACGGCGTGTTGGGCAGTTTTGCCTCCTGCAATTTTCGAATGAGTGAACTGACGGCAGCAGTTCTCCGGGCCCAATTGCGCAAGCTGGATACCATCTGCAACAACCTGCGGGCCAACGCCCGAAAGGTCAAAGAAGGTATTCAGGACCTGCCGGGGATCAAATTCCGGAAAACCGGCTGCCCCGACGGCGACCTAGGCTATGCGGTGATGATTGATATGGGCAACCGCCAGCGTCGGGATCAATTCCTCCGGGCGTTGCGGGCCGAAGGCATCTCGGCCATTGGACCAGCCGGGTCGGTCTTTTTGCCTGCCGACGGCCGGGTCGAACAAAAACGAACTATCCATCCGGATTGGCCTTCCTTTAAGAGCGAACGTGGCCAACAGATTCAGTACGGTGCGGCCGCCTACCCAAAAACCGCCGACATGTTGAGCCGGTTTGGAGGTCCCCAGATCGGCCCCAAATACACCGACGACGATGTGGCCGACATCATCAAGGCCGTCCGAAAAGTTTATTTGGCCATGCATAAGGCGTAAGCATTCCTTTCTGCCATACCCTCCCGTTTGGCGCCTTATTCAGCGGCCTGCCCAGGTTGCAGACCGAAGGGAATGTGTTTTCATTTCCCGGAATCCCGAAATTTGATACCATAATCCGAAGAGGAATTCCGGGACTTGGTTTGGTTTTTTGGTTCTCGGTCCTTTTTGAAGGAGGCGGTACATGCTGCACCCTATCCGAAGTGGAATGATAGGACTGTTATGGTTTAGCCTGGTGCTGGCGGTTCAGGCGCAGGAGGTTCGGCAGGAAATCCGGTTTCCTGATTTGCCGGGCTATCAAACGCTTGTCTGCGACTTGCACATGCACACCGTTTTTTCCGACGGGAGCGTCTGGCCGCCCATCCGGGCTAAAGAAGCCTGGCGTCAAGGACTGCATGTGATCGCTATTACGGACCATATCGAATATCAGCCGCACAAGGACGATTTGCCCACCAAACATAATCGTCCTTATGAGCTATTGGGTGGGGAGGCAGCAAGCCGAGACATCCTGCTCATTCGAGGCGCCGAGATTACCCGCGATACGCCGCCGGGCCACTTCAACGCCATCTTCCTGAAAGATGTAGCCGCCTTGGATCATCCGGACCTGATGGAAGTCTTCCGCCGGGCTGCCGAACAAGGGGCGTTTATCTTCTGGAACCATCCTGGTTGGCAAGGCCCAGAAAAGGGCCGGTGGGGAGAGGTGCAAACCGCCCTGTATGAGAAAAAGTGGCTTCACGGTATCGAAATCGCTAACGGCGAAACTTACTACGAGGAAGCCCACGGCTACGCGATGGAAAAGAACCTTACCCTGATCGGCAACTCCGATATCCATGAGCCAGACCTCAGGAAGAAAAACACCGCGGCGGACCACCGGACCTGTACTCTGGTCTTTGCCAAGGAAAAAAACCTGCCGGCTGTGGAAGAGGCTCTCCGGGCTGGCCGAACCCTGGTCTGGTACAAGGATCAATTGATTGGGCGAGAGGAATGGCTTCGGCCGATGTTCGAGGCATGTGTCCAAGTGCTGCCGCCCCACCATCGAGTGAAAAACGCCGTCTTTGTGCATATTCGGAATCGTTCGGAAGTGGACATTCGGCTAGAGCGAACCGGTGGGCCTGGACCGGCTCAACTGCTACTGCCGGCTGGGACAGTCAGCCTGCTAAAAATCGGTACGGCCGACCCCGCCAAACCGATTCGGCTGGAATACACGGCAAGCAATTTCCTAGTAGCGCCGAAGAAAAGTTTGGCGGTTACTTTGACCATCCCCGGCAAAGAGTAAAAAGAGTTAGCCGTAGGGCGGCCCGCTTTCTTTTTGCGCCCCGGCATTTATAATCAAGGGTTATCTTGGAAAAGGTTTGGGGAACGATTTCCGTCGATACGACCTAATACCTAGGGAGAAGGCAAAACGATGGCGGACGATATTTCTTTGCGACCGGAATTGCCGACCGGCCAGCGACGGGGCTTTTTTAAGAAGCTGTTGGCCTTGGGTGCTTGGATTGCGGCGTATGTTGCGCCGGTGGGGGCGGCGGTACGGAGCTTTTTTGCACCGGCTCGGCAAAAGGGCCAACCCACCGCCGATTTCACCCAGGTGGCCCCCTTAGATAGCCTGCCGGAAGACGGCACGCCGAAAAAGATTCCTATCCTGGCCCAGCGCCGGGATGCCTGGA
The DNA here is from genome assembly GCA_938042245.1 of uncultured Thermoguttaceae bacterium. Taxonomy (GTDB): domain Bacteria; phylum Planctomycetota; class Planctomycetia; order Pirellulales; family Thermoguttaceae; genus JANXAQ01. The sequence goes on along the minus strand of CALIRO010000005.1, from coordinate 29,363 downwards.
TGGTGTATCCGAACGAGCCGATCGGACAGATCTTCCTTCGTCGGCTGGGCAAAGAGCAGGTGGTTGCTTTTCAGGTCAAATGCCCTCATATGGGCTGTGCCATTTCCTATGTGGAAGAAAAGCAGGGGCAGGAGGTGGTCAAAAAGTTTTATTGTCCCTGTCATAAGGCCAATTTCGACTTGGACGGCCGACGCACCGACGCCGTCTCCGAAAGCCCACGGGATATGGACAGCTTGGAGGTGAAGATCGAGGGCGGATTTGTCTATGTACAGTTTAAGAACTTTCGCACCGGCACACCCACCAAGGAGGAGGAAGTATGAGCTTCTGGCAACGGCTGGCCGATTGGTTGGAAGAGCGGACCGGGCTGAAGACGGCCATCCATACCTGCTCTGCCCGGGCCGTGCTGGGCGGTCTGTGTTGGGGTAATGCGGTGCGGGCGGCGATCCTATTCGGCCTGATCGTCCAAGCCATCACCGGGCTGGTCCTCTGGATGCATTATAGTCCCAGTGCCCAGACCGCTTGGGAAAGCGTCTATTATATTCAGTACCAGTTGCCGGGCGGTTGGCTGCTGCGCGGCATCCACCACTACACCGCCCAGGTTTTAGTGGCTCTGCTTGCGCTTTATGTAGCGGGAATGGTGTTTTTGGGAGAGTATCGGCGGCCCAGAGAACTGGTCTTTTGGACAGCTATCTTTTTGTTCCTGTGCAGCATGGCCCTCTGTTTGACAGGCGATCTTTTGAGTTGGGACCGAAATGCTTTCTCAGCCACCACGGTACGAGTGCGGTTTTTGACCCTGCTGCCGCTGGTTGGCCAGAGCCTGTTGAAGATAGCTATTGGCGGGCCGGGCCCCGAACTGGGTACATTGACGCTCACCCGGTTTTTCGCCCTGCATGTGGGGGTGTTGGCGTTTGGTTTTGCGTTGCTTTTGTGGGCGCATGTGGCCTTGCTGCGCCGGGTGCGGGTTGTTACCAATGCGCCGCCGCTGCCGGCTGGACCGTATTGGCCGGCGCAGGCGGTGCGCAATGCGGCGGCCTGCCTGCTGCTGATGGGGGTGGTCCTGGCGCTGGTTGGACGCGAAGGCGCTCCTTTAGGTTCGCCTGCGGATCCGATGCATTTTTACGATGCGGCCCGGCCCGAATGGTCCCTCCGGGGCGTCTATGGACTTTCGGAAATGATCCCCGGCTCGGGCATCTTCGGTACGGGACTTTCTTGGAAGATTTTCCCCATCTTTATCATTCCGGGCTTGATTGTCGTGCTGTTTTTGGCCATGCCGTTTATTAGCCGGTGGCGGTGGGGATATTGGGCCAATGTGGGGATATTGGTGGTAATTGGAGGCGGTTTAGGGATTTTGACCTTGCTCTCCTATCGGGCGGACGCCAAAGACCCCAGGCACCAGGAGGCCGTTGCGGAAGAACAGCAGTTGGCCCAGCGGACCGTCGAGTTGGCCCAAGGGCAGGGCATCCCCCCTACCGGCGCATTAACCCTGCTGAAGACGGATCCTAAGACGGAAGGTGCCCGGCTTTTCGAGCAGCATTGCGCCTCCTGCCATGCTCATGTAGGCGGCCTGGGCAAGGAGTTCCGCCTGGAAAAACCCACTGCCCCAAATCTGGGCGCTTTTGGCACAGCCCAACAAATTCGAGGTTGGCTAGATCCCCAGCGGATTCAGTCGCCTGAGTATTTCGGCGGCACGGCGTTCAAAAATGGCCACATGGTCCAAACGATCAAAGAAATGTACGCCGACTTAGACGCAGACGAGTTGAAAGAATTGCAGGAGCAAATGGATAGCATCGCTCTGATGCTTGCCGCCGAGGCCAACCTGCCCCATTACCAAGCAGACCTGGCCCAACAAAAGGCCCGTATCGACCAGGGCCGAACACTTTTCCAGCAAAATTGCGCCGGCTGCCACCGCTTCCACGGCAAAGGGACCCAAAGCGGGCCAGAACTTACCGGCTACGGGTCACTTGGATGGCTTGTGGAAATTACCAGCAATCCAGCAGCCGCTAAATTCTACGGCTCTCGAAACGACCGGATGCCCATCTTCGAAAAGGAACTTTCCCGGCAGCAGATCGAACTGATCGCCCGCTTTATCCGCGCCGAGTGGTACGAAGCACCCAAAGCCTCCCAAAACGCCCGGTAACACCGTCTATTGGACGCTGCTGGGAGGAAGTTCTGTTAGGCCATGCAGCTCGGGGAGCCCGTACCACCGTCTGGTAAACGGGGCTTCCAGAGAGGGTCGGCAACCGCCTAGCCCCTCCGAGTTGGAGCCTTTCCCCCAGGACAGCCCCCGACTGATCCCAGAAGGTTGCCGGTGTGGATTTATCTCCAAACAGCCTGGTAAGGAACAAGATTGGAATCCCTCTGGATATACAGAGCAGCAGATGCACACCAACTGGTAGGGGCCTTTTTGGCGCATGGCCTCTTGACATACCTCCCCGACTGGGAGAGAATAAGAAGGCAGAAAGGCTGGGCCAGGGCTTTTCTGAAATCTCGATCGCTGGGACAGAGGGAGGCCAAAGGCCAGTGGGTCGGCAAGCCATTTTCGAAGCCAGTGTGCGTTTCTTTCTGCAACCGCTCCTCCCCTTCTTAGAGGATGATTCGGTTACGGAGATTATGGTCAACCGCTTCGATGAGATTTACATCGAGCGGCGAGGCAAATTGGAGCGGACCAACGCCCGGTTTCCCAGCGACGATGCATTGGTCTCGGCCATACACAATGTGGCCCAGTGGGTAGGCCGGGAGATCAGCCCAGAACATCCGGTGCTGGATGCTCGGCTTCCGAACGGTTCCCGAGTTCATGCGGTGTTGCCCCCCTGTGCGCGCACGGGCACCTATCTAACCATCCGCAAATTCACCCGGGAGGCGATGACGCTGGAAGATTTTGTCCACCTGAATAGCCTCTCGGAACCAGCCAAAGAGTTCCTCGAACTCTGTGTGGCACTGCGGAAAAACATCTTGATTTCTGGCGGGACCGGCACTGGCAAAACTACGCTGCTCAATGCCATGTCCCGGGCCATCCCGGAACAAGAGCGCATTGTGGTCATCGAAGACACTTCGGAACTTCGCCTTATCCAGCCGCACTGCCTCTACCTGGAAGCCCAGCATGGCGACGCCATGGGGCGGGGGGTGCTTACGGTTCGGCAATTGTTTTTAAATGCCTTGCGCATGCGCCCAGACCGGATCATTGTCGGCGAGGTGCGGGCCGGCGAAGCGCTGGATATGCTCCAGGCCATGCTTAGCGGCCATGCTGGCAGTATTACCACCATCCATGCTAGCAGCCCCCGGGATGCGTTGATTCGGCTGGAGACGCTGTCGCTGATGTCGGATGTGGATATTCCGGTGTATGTGGCAAGAGCCCAGGTGGCGGCTGCCATCAACCTGGTCGTGCAGATCGACCGGTTCAGCGAAGACGGGTCTCGGAAAGTTACTCGGATTACTGAAACTGCCGGGTTGGACCAAAATAATCAGTTTGTGTTGCGAGATTTGTTTGTTTCCCGATTGAAGGGGCGCACGCCGGATGGGCGATTAGTGGCCGATCTGGCCATGACCGGGGAAAAACCTTCCTTCCATCGCGATGTGTTGGAACAAGGGATCGCCCACCGGGTGCGAAATACGACCCCCTTGTGGACGTTGGAAAAACACCCAGGATAAGGGGGATATGATACATACAAAAAGGGGGGACCCTCCAGAACCGGGCGAGGACGTTGGCCTCTCTAAAGGGAAGGAGAATAAACGGGTTTTGGTAAAATAAACAAAATACACAAAATAGAAAGATTAGGAAATTGTATTCGTTCCTATGGCGTCCGAAACTCTTCGGAATAAAATAAAAGATGGAGCGAAGGAAAGTAAGAACGTAGCCAAAGGAAGGTTCCCGTAAAAGATAGTCGAAACTTTCTTAAGGGAGCGTGGGTTTAACCAAGCAGAACAGGCCTCTAGTACTCTGGTATAAGGCCGCCAAAGGAATCGGCAATGCGAAACAGCATCTTAAGAAGGCGCAAAAGGCGAGCGCCCCCTAAAAGAAGGGGTGCCGCCTCCCTCGATTATATCCTGGTCCTTTGCGTGGTCCTGCCGATGGTAGCCTTTATGATGACGGCTGGCCGGGAGATCCTTTGGCTTACCTACGAAATGCTCAGCACCCTGATTACTTGGCCGTTTATGTAAGTTTAACAAGGGGCTTGTGTCGGTTTTAGAAGCAAGCGAGGAATCTATTTTAAGACCTTACTTAAAAAGGAGACTGTCTATGTTCCGGTTGCTGCGAAAGCTTCACAACGACCAACAAGGCGCAGTGAGCCTGGAAACGATCCTGATCATTGGCGCGATTGCCCTGCCGATTTTGATCTTTTTGATCAAAGTGGGTTGGCCGTACATCCGCGCCTATTTTGAACAAGGAGTGCAGGAACTGCGCCAAGGCGCCGACGACGCCCGGACCGGCACCCTCACGCCGTAGGCCTGAGGGCTTATGGTTGCCATCGGGATATTGCTGGTCCTATTGTTGGCGGCCAGCACGACCGACGTGCGCCGTCATGTCATTTATAATTGGACTGTTTATCCAGGCATCTTGCTGGCCTTTGCCCTAAACGCCTTAGGCGAAGGGTTAGGGTATTGGGAAGTCCTGCCCCCGGAAGACTTACAAAAATTCTGGGGGGTTGTTGGGCTGGGTCCAAGCCTAGCCGGTTTCCTCCTATGTGGGCTGATCATGGTAGTTTGTTATGTCTTTTTCCACGTAGGAGGGGGAGATGTGAAGTTAATCGCTATGCTCGGGGCTTTCCTTGGTCCCTATCAAGGCCTGGAAGCATTACTTTGGACGTTTGTATTAGGAGCGGCGGCAGGGCTGATGACGTTGATCTGGCTGCACGGTCCTGTGCGCTTGTTTCGTCGGATAGTCAGCCAGGTGGTTTCGATATTGACCCTTCGGCGTTGGACGCCGCTTGCTGAGCAGGAACGAACAGAACTGCAAACCCGTTTATATTTAGCCCCTAGTGCTTTGCTAGCTGTAGTGATTGTGTACTGGGACTTAGCCCGGTTGATATAAACCGATCAAAACCACCCGTTTCCAATTGGCCAGGCCAGCCGGGAGCCAACGGCTTATTGCCGCGAAAGCGGGAATCCCGGATGCTCATCTATAAGCCTGCCCAAGGAATAGCTGGTCCCGGGTGATGAACCCTGGGAACTAAAGTGTCCTTCCCGCGAAAGCGGGAACCAGAATGCTCGGCGATAAGCCTGCACTGAGGCGAAGATTTCCCTGCAAGAAAACGGCCGGGCGACGGAAGCTTTTCGCACAAAGGAGACCTGCTGATGGGCCGGGCGATGTTGCTGGTGTGTGTGCCGTGGTTGGGCTTGCTGGTAGTGGGGGTGGCGGCAGCGGCCTTGTTGATCTGGCTAAGTGGGGCCCGGTGGCAGGTAGGTCGGCTTGGCCTGCTGCATCGGGACCAAACCGGTGCGGTGCAAAGCCTTAGCTTTGTTTTGACCTTGCCGCTTTTTATCCTGGTGCTGCTTTTCATTATCCAGGTCAGTCAGTTGATGATTGCCGCGGCGGTGGTGCAGTATGCGGCGTTTGCGGCGGCGAGGGCGGCGATTGTGTGGATCCCGGCCAATCTAGGAAGCGAAAAGGCCAATTGCTTCAGCACGCTTTGCACCATCGACCGGACTGCGCCGGATACCGTGGAACCGGTCTGGGACCTAGAAAGTCCGGCCTTTGGCCCCCGCAACGGCGGACTAACCTATGTCGTGCAGCCGGGAAGTCCAAAATACCAAAAGATCTGGTCGGCTGCTGTGTTGGCCTGTATGCCCATTTGCCCCTCTTCGGCCAATCTAGTAACCATTGGGGGAAGGGCTGGGAATACCGGCCCGTCGTTGCCCGGCAATGGACCGCACGTGGCTGACCTGTTAGAACAGGCGTATCGGGCTATGGTTCCCAATACCCAATCGGCCGTCTCCAGCCGGATTCGGAACAAGCTGGCCTATGCCCTGGCCAATACCCAAATCGAAGTCCGCTTTTTCCATCCCAATTCGGAGGTTCCGTTGCAGGATTATTCGGTCTATGCGCGTCCGAGGCCGAATCCCAACCAGCCTTTCAAACCGCGGGAAGTCTTGGACGACCGTGGAGAGCCGTTGGGCTTTCGAGCGCCGTCGGATCCCACGATAGGCACGATGGAATTGGGTTGGCGGGATCCGATTACTGTGACCGTGTATCATCAATTTGCCCTGTTGCCTGGGCCAGGCCGATTCCTTTCCCGACCCAACCCGAAAGTGCCCACCGATACCGTCGATCAGCGAATTACTCTGCAAGGCGGCGTTTATAAATACCCTCTGTGGGCTAGCGCCACCCTAGGTAACGAAGGTGAAAAATCCGTCATCCCCTATTGGGAAAGTTACTGAAACGGTTTTCTAAGGTGTTCCGAATCAGCCGACTCGAAAAACTCTTCCAGTGAAAGCCCTCTGCGATGAGCCGATTTGAAGATCTGTATCCGACGAAAATAATCGGGTCGAAAGGGGCGGATGCCCAGAGGCTTGGAGCCCAGAGTACCCGATCCCCGCCGGAACACTGCTGGTCTGGGAGAAAACAGAACTTTTTCCGTTGGGCAGGCCGCCGTCTGGGTCAAAGGCTGTGGGCCCTTCCCGGCGATCAGCACGGCACGATCAGCATCCTGGCGGTTTTCGCTGCCCTGATGCTTACGATTTTGCTAGGGATGGTGATGAATGTGGGCCGGGAGGTGAACGGCAAAGTGCAGATGCAAAACGCTGCGGATAGTGCGGCTTATTCCGGCGGCATTGTCCTGGCCCGGGGCATGAACATCCTGGCCTTTACCAATCATCTGCTTTGCGACGTGTTTGCCACCACAGCGTTCCTGCGGGAAGGCTATCAGCGGAATGCGGAAAAGCATGTGCCGCGCATCTTGGCCGCCTGGCAGAAGGCAGGGGAGACTCTGGCCGGGCTTTCCTTCGGCGATCCCAGCATCCGGGGCCTAATGACCATGGAGCAAAAAATCCCCCGGCTTGGCCGGGCGATCCTGGCCAAATTGCCCCATGAACAAGAGCTGGTGAGGACCTATAGCCAGTGGGCGGCCGCCGCAGCCGAACGGCTCCTGCCGCTATTTGAACAAATCCTTCAGCAAGAAATGATCCCCCAGTATCAGCGAGCCGTGGTGGCCGTCTTTCCCGAACTAGCGCAGGAGGCAGCTTTGGAGGTAGCCCGTCGGCACAGCAGCTCCAGCCGAACCATCCTCGCTGTGCTTTGGGACCCGGCTACTGGCCAGCCGGTCTCCGCCAGTAATAGCTACCAGAGCGTGCTGCCGGTGGTGGATGCGGAATGGACCGGCGGGATCTATCTGCAAAAAGCTCGTCAGCAGCGCCAGCGCCGCGCCCAGAACTACCTGAATCAGCTCAACAGCCAAGCTCTCTGGGTTTTTGATCATCCCGCCTCGCTAAGCCGATTCAATGATCTTTGGCGTGGTTACACCTGCGGCCATCTGATGAAACTGCTCAATGAAGAATACCCGGACCGAAACCTTCCGTTTATGATCCGCACCGAAGAACGGGAGGTGCTCGATATCCCATCGGCCCAGAACGCCCTTTTGGACAGTGATTTTACGTTTATTGCGGTGGCCTACAGTCGGCATTTGCCTTCGATGGCTCCTCGGGTGTTTCCGCAGCCGATTCAGGGCGGTGCGATGGCTTTTGCGCAGATTCGGCTTTTTGTGCCGTGGCGTCGGTTGGTCTATAGCGAGATTACCGAAGGGGGTTCTACAGATCCAGCCACTCCGTTTGATCCGCCGCCTGGAAGCACGCCGGGGCGGGTTGTCGGCTGGACAGTGCGTCGGGAGCATTGGCGCACCTTGCCGGTTGGCGGTTTGCCGCCTCTGCCAGACCAACGGAATGCGTGGGATTTATTCAACCAGAGTTGGACGGTGCAATTGGTTCCGGCCAGCCATCCGAATTTAGCCGCTATTTTGCAGACGCCGCCGCCGGTGCCCGAACTGGCTGGCTTCCAACTGCCCAGCCTCGGCGGCCTAACCACCCAGGAAATCCAACAGATCAGTTTCCATTAAATAAGGTTCAATAGGAAAGAAGTCCTTATTTCCCCGCCGGATGGGCCCTCGGAATGCCATTGCCGCTCACGTGGGCGCTGGAGGCGGCGCGGCTGGCCAGCCCAGAGGGAAATAAAGTTGCACAATAAGGGAGGCCTCCGATGCATCCATGGTTCTCCTTCGGTCGGAAACGGTTTGCCGGCGCCTGCCCCAAGGGGCATGGCCGGTTGGCCCGACGTGGTTTGGCGCCGTTGGAGTTGGCCCTGGCGTTGCCGCTTTTGCTGATGATCATGGCGCTGATGATCAACTTTGGCACAGCGGCTGCCTGGAAGGTGCGTGCTCAGGTGGTAGCGCGTCATGCGGTCTGGGCCAGCCGCTGGCCCCGCACGATGAATGATCTTCCCCGGCCCACCGTGTCGGTCGATTTGGATCAAACCCCTCCCCAGCCGATCCGTTGGCCTGGCGGCATGGGCACAGGCGGCGGGCCATGGATTGCCTCCCTGAACGATCCCCGATTGGAGCATCCGGTCGTTCGAGGCCCATTGCCCCCCACCATGATCGACCCAGACATGTACAGCCTAATGACCATGGCCAATGGCGGCAGAACAGGCCATGCCGACATCCGCCGAGACTACCCGTTGTTGCAGCAGGCGCTGGGCGATTACCACCTAGTGGCCCGGTGCCCCCTTTTGGACAACGATTGGCGCTACCAGCGCATGCCCTGGGATACAGAAGCCTGGTACTGGACGGGCTGGCATAACGAACATCGACGGATTCCGGTCATCTACGATCTGGGCTTCCTTGCGCCTCAGACAGATCTATTGGAAAGTCTTTACCAGGATCCGGCTTATCGAAATGCCTTTTTCTCCATGGCCCGGAGCTTCAATTGGACGCTGGATTTCATGGCCATGGGCGGGCCGGACCTCTACGGCCGAGACATCCGCGACGACGAAGATCAGTTCTACGAAAACTTCTTCCCTCGCACCTACACCGATCCCCAAGGAGTGGTGCATCAGATCGCTTTTGGCCGACATCACCATCGGATCAACCCAACGCTTCGGCGGTTCTGTTCGCTGGACGAAGAGATGATCCAACAGCGGGTGGATAACCTGGTGGATCGGATCCAAGGCCGACCAGATCAGAATGGAAACCTTCGAGGAGGGGTGGCCGCACGGGTGGTCAGGCAATACCGAGGGCTTTATCAGGCGGTACTTCGGCGGTTTCAGAATCCCTGGCCGGTGGATCCGCCGCCAGCTCCTGGAGAAACGGCCGCCCTGCAGCAGAAAATCGATGCCGCCGATCAGGCGCTCAATCGTTTGTAAGAAGCGGCGCCTCTATTGTTCTCGATTCGGCCGGTGCACGGGCAGCCAAGGGCCTATAGGTTCTACGACCTCTGGGGTCCGGAGAGGAAACACCCGCCCTTCTGGATTGGGTCCCCTTTTTTCCGGAGATCCTTTTGCCTCTTTCTGTTGCCGGCAGCCTCTGCGCCGGTAGGGCAGGTTTGGTTTGACGCCTTAGGAAGCGATCCGTTTGTCTGGCTCTGTTGCCGGAGGGAACTCTGTTTCTGGCGGCACGGATTGTTTTTGGCCTTCGGATAGCATAATTTGAGAAGAGAGAAACTTTGGGACCGAAATAGGCTAGCATTTTTGGCCGAAAGAGGTTGGCATGGACCAAACGTGTGGACAAAAGGAGCATAGCCATGAGAAGAGGCGCCATGGGACGGAGTTATCGGAGACCGATCAGTTGGCTGATCTGTTGGGCAGTGTTTGCCGGTGGGATCGGGGGAGGCGATTGGCTCCAGGAGGCCACTGGTCTGGGTGTTGAGACGGTTTGGATAACTGAAAGTATTTTCATTCTAAAGGTGTCGGCAGCCCAGACGCCTCCACCGGCGCCTGACCCTTCAGCCTCGGACGAGCAGGCCCAGCGATTTGCCGAAGCCGACCGCCTGGCTGAGCAGGCCCTGGCCGAAAGCGCTGCCCAGCCCGCTTCCGGCCAGCCGAAAACTGCTCCCGAGCAGGAAGAGACGGCCAGTTTCAACTTTCTGGAGACGATGCTCAAAGGCGGCCCGCTGATGATTCCCATTGGGCTGCTTTCGCTGGTGGCGCTAACGTTTATTGTGGAACGGGCTTTAGCGCTGCGTCGGCACAAAGTGATTCCCCCGGCCCTGATTAGCGGCCTGGGCAAGTTGGCCAGTCAACCGGGCGGATTGGATCCCCGGGCGGCATATCGGCTTGCGCAGCGGCATCCTTCGGCAGCAGCGAACGTCCTGCGGGCCATGCTCCTGAAGGTAGGTCGGCCTTTAGCGGAACTGGAGCACAGCGTGGCCCAAGCCAACGACCGCGAAGCCGCCCGTCTGTATGCCAATGTGCGCTGGCTGAACCTGACGGCCGGGGTGGCCCCGCTGCTGGGACTTTTGGGCACGGTGCAAGGGATGATCATGGCCTTTTTCGTAACGGCCAATCTGCCCACCGGCGCCAACAAAGCCCAACAACTGGCCGACGGCATCTATACCGCCTTGGTTACCACGTTTGCCGGCCTGTGTGTGGCGATTCCGGCGGCCATTGCCGCTCACCTATTTGAAACCCAAATCGAAAAACTCTTCCGAGAACTGGACCAGATCCTTCAGGGGGTGCTGCCGCAATTGGAACGTTACGAAGGCCGACTCCGCATTAGCCCGGAAGAGCTGGAGCGCATGAGCGTCGAACCGCCGCCCGCGCCTGCCGGAAGAAAATAATCCCCATTCCTCTCTAGCCCCCCGCATAACCAGAGAGAACGAGTAGGGGTTGGATGTCGGAAAGGAACTGATCCCGATTTCTCTCCAGCCGCCTGGAGCACATCCCCATGAGCGTGAAGATCAAAAAAGGCCAAGCGTTGACCAACCTGAGCATGACGCCGATGATCGACATGGTGTTTAATCTGTTGATTTTCTTTCTGGTGGCCACCCGATTTGCCGAGGAAGAACGGGAATTGGAAGTCAACTTGCCGGATGCTTCGGAGGCGAGGCCGCTGGTCTCAAAGCCACGCGAACTTTTCATCAATATCGACCGCCAAGGCCGATATTTCGTTACCGGCCGCATCGTCTCCATCGAAGAACTCGAACGGATCTGTCGGCGGGCCGAAGCCAGCAATCCCGGCCGAGCCTCTGTCATCATCCGGGCAGATCGGGATTGCCGATGGCAACCGATCGTGGCCGCCATCAACATCTGTAAAAAAGCAGGCATCCGGGACTACCGGGTTACCACCCGAGAATCGCTCAGCAGTGAGGAATCGGCGCAGCGGCCCTCTTCCCCGCCGCCACAGGCTCCCTGAACGCTCCCCCAATGCCGACATGCACCCGTAAAGAGCTTGCTATTTTCGTTGAGACGGTCCGGAGGCTTTCGGTGCGGAGTCCGCAGCGGGCTAGGTTCCGCCTGGGTCTCGCATAGGTGTTCTTATGTTCTTTGAGATGGTCCGGAGTCTTTCGGGCCGTATCGGCCCCGATACTCCGAGGCTGGATATTTTTGGGCGTTCTTCTGGAGCTTTTCGCGAACCGCCCGGCTCAGATCAATCCCTAGCACATTGGCCATGGCCAAGGCATAACAGAGCACATCGGCCAATTCTTCGACAATCGGCTGAAGCCGAGCCGGCTCCGAAACCACCTGACAGGACTCCTCCGTGCTGATCCACTGGAAATGTTCCATCAGCTCGGCGGCCTCGATCGCCAAACCCATGGATAGATTTTTAGGTGAATGAAACTGCCACCAATCTCGCTCCTCAACAAACTGTGCCACCCAATCCCGCATTTGTTGAACCGTGGTATGCATGTCCTCGGACATGGGCGAGTAATCCCTTTCCAAAGGGGCGCCTATTTCTCCAGAATGAGCTGGATTTTTTGTTCTACTCCGTTTCCAGGCCGTTGAAAAGGATACCCACCCAAAGCCGAGGCCACAGGCGGCGATAGCGGGGAGGATGTGGATGGCTCGTGCACGCTGCGAAGAGGTAGCGGGCCGAAGCGGCTAGATGGGGACTTCCAGCGGCCAGGGATGCGGCCCACAGGCCGGTGCGGCCAAAGCCCCCTCACCCTATCGGGCTTGCGCCCGGCTTCCCTCTCCCGCGGAGGGGAGAGGGGAAAGGCCCCCTCACCCGGCCAACCTATCGGCTAGCCGGCCTCTCCCGCAGAGGGGAGAGGCGATTTTTTTGCGGAGGGGAGAGGCAAACAAGTCCCCTCCCCCCTGGCAAATCCCCTCTCCCTTGGTGGGAGAGGGTCAGGGTGGGGGGGAATCCAGAAAAATCCGCTCGCCCTGGCGGGAGAGGGTTAGGGTCAGTGGGAGCGGGATTCCCGCTTGCGCGGCAAGGACAATGGGCCGACGAGACGTCCGGGAACCGAGGGTACCGTTTACTCATGCCGAAGGGCTTCGATCGGGTCCATCCGGGCTGCCCGAATCGCCGGATAGAGGCCAAAGATTACTCCGATCGAGACCGAAATGCCAAACGCCAGCGGCAACGACCAGGGCACTACCACCGGCTCGACGGACCGGACCAGATCGGGCAGTTGGCTCATGGCCCTGGGCATGAGTTTTTCCATGGCTAGGCGCAACTGGGCGCTAATCGGTCGGCAGGTCAAGCCGCCCAAAATACCAGTTAACCCCCCCACCACCGAAAGGGCCACCGTTTCGATCAAGAATTGCCGGATAATGTCTCGACGTTTAGCACCCAGGGCGCGCCGGATGCCGATTTCCCGCGTTCGTTCGGTTACCGTTGCCAACATGATGTTCATAATGCCGATGCCGCCGACAATCAAGGAGATAGCCGCAATAAGCCCCAGAAACACAATAAACATCATTCTGGTCGTCCTGGCCTGCTCCAGCAGTTCCAGGGGGATAACCACCGCATAATCTTCGATGCGGTGATATTTGTCCAGAGTGGTGCGGACCAGTTCGGCCGTCTGCATCACCTTGGCCACGCTCTCGACGCGAAGTGTGATTTGACTGATTTGGACTTCTTCCCGCTCGAAGCTGCCGGGCCGAGCCGTTACGATGAGATCGCCGATCCGTTTCCACAAGGTTTGGATGGGGATATAGACATCGGAGGAGAAATCCTGGGCGGCCAGCGAACCGCCAATCGCCGCCGTCGGCGCCCGGGGCTTCATGACCCCAACGACCACATAGTAATCTTCATCCACATGGATGGTTCGGCCGATGGGATTGCGATGTTGGAATAGTTCCTGGGCGACTTCGGCCGAAAGCACACAGTAGTTTTTCAGTTCCAGGCCGTCCAGTTCGGACAGAAAGCGTCCCTGTGCCAGTTGGAGTTTGGTGATCTCCGCATATTCAGGGGTGCATCCCACTAGGCGGCCGTCCACCTGCCGATCCCCATATCGAAACCGGCGGCGGATTTCGCGGATCGGGATTGCCCGGCTGATGCTGGGAATCGTACGGCTTAGCCGAGCATAATCTTCCCGCGTTAGTCCATAACGGACGGTGCGCTGTTGTTGGATGACGGCGGTGGGCGGCTTGACCGAGCGGACAATAATATGATTGGCACCCAGACTTTCGATTTGTTCCTGCGCCTTTCGGCTGATGCCTTCGCCGATGGCCAAAAGCCAAACCACGCTAGCCACCCCAATAAAAATGCCAAGCACAGTAAGCAACGAGCGCAACGGGTGAAGCGAAAGGCTTTTTAGAGCTAATTGCCAGGTCCGAAGCCACCACAAACTCATCGTAGCCCTCCCTCAGCAGCACTGGGGGGGATAGCGATGGCAGAGCCGGACGGTGCTCGGGAGTCGCTCGGAGGGGACGAAAGCAGGCAGTTGGCGGCGGCAAACGAGGGGTTCGGCTGGCCGGAGGCCTGCGCCGACTCCGCTCCTGTACTCGTGGCAAAACGGGGGTTCGGCAGGTCGCTTTGGATCCGGCCGTCCCGGATGCGTATCAGGCGAAACGCCCGTTGGGCTACCTCCGGCTCGTGGGTTACCAAAATAATCGTTTTGCCTTCCTGATGGAGCTGGTCGATCAGGGCGAGGATTTCTTCGGCGGTGGCGGAGTCTAGGTTGCCGGTAGGTTCGTCGGCCAGGATAAAAGAGGGGTTGTTGACGAGACTGCGGGCGATGGCCACCCGCTGTTGTTGGCCGCCCGAAAGCTGCGTAGGCCGATGGTGAAGTCGCCCCCCCAATCCTACTTTTTCGGCCAATTCCCGGCATCGGGCACGGGTTTTGGCGTTCCACTGGCCGCTGTAATACAGAGGCACTTCAATGTTCTCCAGCACCGTCAGCTGCGGAATCAGGTTGTAGGATTGGAAGATAAAGCCGATCCGCCGGGCACGCAGCTCGGAAAGCTGGTTATCGTTCAACTGGCTGACATCCACGCCGTCCAGCAAGATGGTTCCCGAAGTGGGCCGGTCCAGGCAGCCCAAAAGATTCAGCAGAGTGCTTTTGCCGGAACCGGAGGCCCCCATAATGGCCACATATTCCCCTCTCCGGATCTCCAAACTTACCCCCCGCAAGGCGTGCACTTCCACGCCGTCCATCGGATAGGTTTTCCAGACATTGCGCAAGGAGGCGGCTAACGAGGTCATTTTTCGGATTCCGGCGGCCCCTTAGGCTCTTGTTTTGGCCGAAGTAGCGTCCGACCTGCCACCCATTCCGATAAACTGATGCTCCCGTCGTCGTCTTTATCCAGGGCGGCAAAATGCACCCGGAGAGGTTCGGGCAGTTCCTCTCGGGTAAGACGTTCATCCCCGTTTCGATCCAGCTTTCGGAACATTTCGGCAGGATTGCGTTTGGCGCCGGCGGGAGTTTTGGCTTTCGATTTGGAGCGCTCCGATTTTCCCTCCGCAAAGGACAATTGGCCTGGAGGCGGCGGAAGATCGGGCAGTTGTACCTTCTCCCGATAAGCGGCTGCATGAAGCACCACTTCTTCCCCGGTGCGGAGGCCTAGGCCTGTTTGGCCCGGCTGCTGAGGATCCGAACCGACCTGCACCTCTCGGGCACTCCAGGATTGGCTGTCCGCAGGAGAAACAGTCTCCGCAGCTCGCAGGGTATGCCACACGGCAGGGTCCGATTCCAGCACATAATGCCGACCTTCCACCACAAACACCGCCTGGATGGGAATCATCCGAACCTCTTCTTCGTTCAGTTCCTCCGAAGGCCCACTGCTGGTAGGCCGAACCCCCCATTGTTGCCCGTCATAGACTAGCCGAACCGCTTTGCCTTGATATTCAAAAACCGAAGCCGCTTTCATCGGAAGCGAAGATCGAGGCAGGCGCACGGTAACCTGGTGGCCAGCTTCGGAAAGGATGGTTACTTGCCGAGATTCCCAGCCCCCCTCGGTGCGCTGAAGCACAAAGGCTCGGCCCGCAAACTGAAAAACCACCGGAAGAGGCAACTCGAAAAGATCACAAATGACCACCAATTGCTCGTTCGAAGGCCCAATCTGCACTTGCCTGGCCTCCCACACGCCGCCGTTGCGAACCACACAATAATATCGCCCCTGATGCTCAAAGACCGCCTGAATCGGCAGTTGCAACACATCCTCCAGCTCTTCCACCTGAATATGGACCTGGGCCGTCAAACCAGGTTTTAGCCCTTGCATTGGCGTAAGAATCTTCACCAAGGTCTCGTATTCCTTCACATCCCCTCGGTGCCACATGGTCGGCGCCGGATATTCACTGACCGAAGTCACTTCCCCCTTGAGCGACACCTCCGGAAATGCATCCAACCGAATTTCTGCCGGCATGCCAACCCGAATCCGAGAAATCCGGGTTTCATTGACCCGGGCTTTGACCTGCATGTTCTTCGGATCCGGAAGCCGAACGATCACTTGATTTTCGCGCACCAACGTGCCCGGTTCGATGATCACATCCTGCGCCCCCTGGCCAGTGACATTGGCATAGACCACTTCGCCGGAGCGTTCCGCATAGATGACGCATTTGGCGATCTGCTCTTCGATGCGGCGCAGCTGTTGCCGGTCCAGCTCATAAGCCTGCCTACGGGCCGCCAGCCGGGCTTCCGCAGTCTTGATCTCGCTTTCCAATTCTTTGAGCCGTTTCGGCTTGGTGTATTCCTGGAGGACTTTGAGTTTCAGTTGGGCCGCCTCCAAATCGTTCTGGGCCTTCTGGAGAGCAAAACTCTCGGCCTCCAACTGCTGTTTGGTGATGTAGCCTTTGGCGGCGAGCCGCTCACTATAAGCCAGGTTTTCTCTCGCCCGACTGACCTCCTGACTGGCCAGCAAAATCTCGTTCTGTATCTTCTTCTCTTCCAACCGGTACTGGCCTTCTAAATACTCTTTCAGGTTGATCTTTGCCGTCTCCAACGTGTTTTGTGCTTCGGCTAATAGCGCCTCACTTTGGGCGCAGGAGATCTCCTGCTTCGTTCGTTCCGATTCTAACCAAGAGGAATCCAACCGGACAAGAAAGTCGCCTTCGTTCACATAGGTGCCTTCCGGTACGATGTCCAGGATCATGGTACCGGCAGCGCCCCGGGACTGGACTTCGCACCGGACCTCATAATTGCTGGCGCTTTCGACGGCGCCTCGCTCGGTGATAATATGAACAAAAGGTCCCCTGGTTGCCTGTACCATGATCGGCATTTCTTCACTGCCCGACCAAGAAGAGTGCGGCCATAGCCACCATCCGCCCAATCCCACCACCCCTGCTACTCCGCCCAGCACGATCAGCCGCTTGGCCCACCGACGGATCCATGGCCCTCCTGTTATGAGCATATGTTCCTGTTGGCTTATCTGTTCCGATTCCATGGCCTGGCTCCTTATGAATTTATGTTCCTCAATCCGCCTCCTCCCATCCCTTCACCCAGTGTCCTATAGAAGCTCCAGAGCCATCTCTTGCAGGGGCACATCCTCCGGCAACACGGATCCACTTTCTCCTACTCACCGCAGAGCCTTAAGCCACTAAATCATCCAGGCGGGATTATCTTAGGCAGGAAATCAGGCCCCCTTTTGAGGAAACCGCCTCGCCCTTGGCCTGCCGAAGGCATTCCTCTTTATTATTTTAACCCCACTCCGGAGGAAAAGAAATGCCAGTTTCCTTCTCCTGCTCGCTTGTCCGGCGAAACTTACGGGGCTGATTACCCTCCCAGTAGAAAAGAAATCCCGGTTCCCGTCTCATACCCACTTGCAGCTTGGTAATGCGAATCAGCCCCCCTAGGGCTGCCTGAGCGGGAGTGTCTGAGAAAGATGTTTCCACCACTTTTGGATTGGGAGAAAAATTGGTATGATAGGGTAGATGGTTTTGGGCGGGCTGTGGTTCTTTGCCCGGGGTTTCTGCCAGGGGCGAATTCATGAGCTTCCTAGCTTCCAGAATCCAGCGCGGTGCGGTTCGGACTGCGATTCCCCTAGCGCTCTTCTGGGCAGTGGCCGGTTTCCTGCCGTCGTTGGCCTGGGCCGACTATAGCTTCCAAGTTCCCCAGATGGAGATGCAAGTCTTCATCCAGCCGGACGCCTCGGTCCGGATCCATTATCAAATTCTCTTTTGGAACAATCCTACTGGCCAACCGATTGATATTGTAGATATAGGTACACCGACAGGCGAATATGATCTCAAAACCATCCGGGCCCGTTGTCAGGGCCAACCGGCCCGCTTGATCCGGCCCTCGCAGTATGTCCAGCCTGGCTTTGAGGTACATCTTGGCCCAGGCCAAATCCCCCCAGGCCAACAAGGCCTCTTCCAAACCGAATTTCGCGTCCCAAATCTGGTCTTTCAGGATACCACCCGCAGCGACTACGCCTCCTTGCGCATTACACCGACCTGGTTTGGCCAGCAGTTTCTAACCGGTACGACCCATCTGAAATTGGCCGTTCACCTGCCCCCTGGCGTCCAGCCGGACGAAGTCCTTCATCAGGGCCAGCCGTTTTCCGACAAAGCCCTCTTCCAAAACCATGTCGTGGTCGTTTGGCAGTGGCCAAAGACCCGGCTTGTCCAAGCGCATCTAGTGGGGCTGTCGTTCCCCAAACGGGTTATGGAGCGGGTAATTCGGCAGAGCGCCTGGGATTTATTTTTGCATTGGTTTGCGCATTCCCCCGGCGCCCGATGGACCGTTGGTATGGTGGTGCTAGTGGTGTTCGGGATTGCGTATTTTCGGTTTACCGGCGGCACGGGGGGATCGCTTTTTGTGATCCTGAGCATTTTTATGGTGATCTTATTTATCTCTAGTCCGGGTTGGCAATTAGCTTCTGTGCCGATGGTGCTGGTCCTGCTGGGATTGACTGAGTGGGCGAGACGACGTCGGCCCAGAGGTTATCTACCGCCGATTGCTTATGTCGAAGGCGGCGGAATCAAACGGGGTCTGACCGCTCCGGAAGCGGCCTGCCTGCTGGAGCTCCCCTTGGGCCGGGTCCTGGGCCTAGTGATTTTCGGCCTGCTCAAAAAGGGCATTGTGCGGCAAGTGTCGGCAGACCCGCTGGTGGTGGAGGTACTGGAGGATTTTCGGTATGGGGCTCGTTCTGCCCGGCCAAGCCCAACCCCCACCTCAGAGCCTCGTATCTCGGCAGAAACACCGGCCGCCTTTTATCGCCGGGTGGGCCAGGAAAAAGCAGTGATCATCCATAGTTATGAATATCCGTTCCTTCAGCTTCTGGAGGCCCATCCGGGTGTACCAGTAGAACAGATTGACTTTGGCCCAGCGCTACAGCAGTTGATTGAACGGGTGGCCCAACGGATGAAAGGCTTCGATCTGAAGCTCACCAAGGAATATTATCGGTGGATTGTGCGTCGGGCGGTAGAACAGGCGGCTTCGATCGGCCAGATCCAGCAACGGCACGAACACCTAGACCGACAGTTTGAATGGGTTCTGATGGACGACGATTGGCCGACCGTTTTTGTCGGGCCCTACCTGCCCCCGTGGATGCGAGGACCCATCGGTCGGCCTGTGGGCCCAGTCCTTCGGCCCTCCTCCCATCCTGCTACCCCCATGCCATCCGTTCCCGCCCCTGAAGCACCGTCGATTCCTGGTCAAACGACGGCCCAAGATGTAGCCGCCTCTTTTGCCGGTTGGGCGGAAAACACCTTCGGTCGGTTGGCCTCGGCCCTGACGCCTGGTTCGCTCAACCTGCCGACAGGTTCGGGCGGGTTTGTGGATCTGAGCGGGTTTGATCGCCTGAGCGGAGAATTCTTCCGGGCGTTGGCCGAGGCCCGATCTTCCGGCGGCGGTGGGGGCAGCGCCTGTGCCTGTGCCTGCGCCGGTTGCGCCTGTGCATGCGCCTGCGCCGGCGGCGGCAGGTAATCAGAACCGCTTATCCTAAAACGCAAATGGCCCCCATCCTCCACTGCTCAATTTTCGAGGAAGGAGCTTCTCTATTAACCGTTAGGGATAAGCTGCAAATAGATGGAATGCGCCGCCAGGTTCTATAGGTCTGCATTTCCCATCGGGACGAACTCTTCTGCCTTTATTGCCGGTCGGCCTCCGCCCGACGCTGAAATTCAGCCGCCATGCGACGAGTGGCCGGGTCGCTGGGTCGCAGGTTCACCAAACGGCGAGCCAATGAGGCCGCCTCCTGCCAGCGCCGCTGCTGGGCGTAGAGAATCGCCAAAGCGTGCACATAGTCTGCTTCGGCCGGTTCTAAGTCCAGAGCTTTTTGAAGCTCCTGTTCGGCTTCTTTGGGCCGGCCGAGCTTTTGCAGGGCTAAGCCATAGTTATACCGAATCCGGGACTGCTGCGGCGCTAGTTCCACCGCTTTGGCCAGCAGTTGGGCCGCCTCGGCCAATCGGCTTTCATCTTCGGCCAAAAGTTGGGCTAGGTAAAAATAGGTTTCTGCCCGCTCCGGCGCCTGGGCGATCATTTTCCGAAACTGCGCTTCCGCATCCTGATGCCGACCTACCGCATAATATAGCCGGGCCAGGTTGTCTTGCACTTCCAGCAGGTCCGGTTGCACTGCCAAGGCAGCCTGATAGTGCTTCTCGGCCTGGGCGGTTTTTTGGGCCAGCAGTTGCCGAAGTTTTTCCACCTGGGCCGATTGCCCAGTTTTTTCGGCCAATTGAAGCTGATCGAAAAGACGCCCAGCTTGCCGGGCGTATACAATCCCCAGATTGTTCCGGGCAATCACCGACCGGGGATCAAGCCGAATCGCCCGCTCATAGGCCTCTACCGCTTTTGCCTCTTCGCCAAGCTGGTCGGAGAGGATGGCCAGTTCTACATGGGCTTCGGCTTGATCCTGCAGGGCCTGAAGCCCTTCCAGAAGCTCCTTCCAGGCCCGCTCAAAGTCCTGGCTGCCTATGGCGTTATGTCCATGCCGAACCAAGGCCCGGACCGCTTCCAACCGGACAGCCCGGACCGGGTCGGCCAATTTCGGCGCCACCCGAACAGCCAACTCCTCCGAACTCGCCTCCCGAAGGATACTCAGAGCAGTAGCCCGCACCAACGGATCCGGATCCTCCAAGCCGGTCCAAACTGCCGGGCCAGATGCCAGCCAAGGATAATCCCCTAAAAGCAACAGGGCGCTTGCCCGCACGATGCCGGGAAGTTCCTGCTGTTGGACCACCGCCATCAAGTCGTTGGCGGCTTCCGGCCGACGCTCTCGGCCAGCGGCAATCGCCTGGGCAAACCGAGCCGATTCGGTCCGACGATGGGGATACCACACCCGGAGTTTCTCCGCCGCCCATTGGGCTGTCTGCCCCTTGTCCGCATCATGATGACAATGGTTGCAAGCGTTCGGCACACCCAGCGCCAGCGTTCCTTCCGGCCAAGGCGATCGGAAACTGTGATCCCGCCGGCTATCCACCACCATATAGAAGCTCTCTGGCATATGGCAATCAACGCATCGGGAACCAGGACCGCCCACCGGATGGAAATGGTGTTTCGGACTGTCGTATTGTTCAGCAGGATGCCGTCCCAAATGGCAGTTCGTACAGAGGCTATTATCCTTCGGATAATACTGTCGGGTTCGCACCGAATGGCAGTCCCGGCAGTCCACCCCTTGGCGGAACATCTTGCTTTGAACAAAAGAGCCGTATTCGTAGTCCTCCTCCAGAATCTGGCCGTCCGGATAGTATAACGCCCTGGGATAGATATACGGCATCCGATGATCAAAAAGACTGGGCAGATAGTAATCCAGAAATGGGCGAGGCTGGGCGGTGAAGGTTTCTGTTTCCGGTCGGTCCGGCCAGATTGGATGCCGACGGGCGTGGCAGGGCGCACAAACGTCCATCTGTACAGCGGCATCCGCCTTGGTCAGCCGGGGCAAACCCACCCCATAACGCCGATCCCAAACAAACCGCTTCGACCGGGCCAACTCCACATGCACACTGGCCGGCCCGTGGCACGCCTCGCAACTAACCTGCACCTCGCAAAAGCTGGTCTGATAAGCGTGTCGGTCCGGGTCATATCCCCGGCGCAGGCCGGTAGCATGGCACTCCATACACATCGAATTGGCGTTAAAAAGCCGACCCGTCCAATGCAACGGATCATCCGGCCGGATCCGCTCGCCCGGATACAGCGGAAACCACCGTCGGCCCTGCACATCCCAGGCAATCGGCAAGGCCTGAAGGCTCCCCTTGGGCATCCGCGAACCGTCCGGCAACAGAGCACCTTCCGGAAATTCCACTAAATACTGCTGTAAGGAGAGGTGGCCAAGCACGTATTTAATTTCAAACTCCTGCATCTGGCCATCGGGGCCTTCGGTACGCATGTAAAATCGGTCCCCCTTCCGGAACATCCGATGGCGCAGGCCGAAGGTAATTTTCAGACGGCCTTCCGTCTCCAGGCGACGCACCAGTTCGACCACTTCCAGCCGGGCACGGGCCAACGGACCCGTTGGCAAGGGTGCTTGCTTGTCGAGAAATTGCTGAATTTTTGTGCGCCGCTCCGTCGGCATCGCCGCTAGCATCTTCTGGCGAAACTCCGGGCTGCCGCCCGCAAGGACCTTGGCCCAAAGCTCGTCCGAGGCAGTATCTAGTACCTGCTGAAGCTCCGGCCCCGAAAGCCGATCTGGCAACTCCGCCAAAGGAACATCTAGATATTCCTGGCCGTTAAAGTCTCCCAACACCGAATCAGGCCTGGCCCAGTCCATCGAACGGGCATGTTCCGATTGGGCCCAGGCATCGCACTCCCGAGGATGGCACTCCAAGCAGGCTTGCCTGCCCACATAAGAGGCGGTAATTCCCTCCGGCAAACAAAAAAACCACTCCGCTCCGGCCCATAGTGCTGCCGCCCCCACAGCCGCTAAAACCAGACCACCCAGCAGCCAACAGGCTTGACGAATCGAGAATCGGAATCCAAGAGGTTTCATGGCCGTAGATCCATATCCCACTCTCCTAGCCTGCTGTGGAGGCCCTTTGCCCCGCCTCTCCCGCCAGGGGAGAGGGGATTTATTCGCCTCTCCCCACCGTGGGAGAGGCCGGCCAACCGATAGGTTGGCCGGGTGAGGGGGCCTTATTCGCCTCTCCCCTGGCAGGCAGCGGCAACAGCGGGCGGCACGCCCGCACTGCAAGAGGGGTTAGGGTTCGTTATACACGCGGATTTCGCAGACACCCATGTCGTCGGCGGCTTTGAGGATGACCAGCCGAAGTTGGCTGGCCTTCGTTCGGTCGAACCGCACAACCCGTCGGCGGTCTTTATTGGCTTGCACGGTTGCCAACTGACGCCACTGCTGGCCGTCGAAGGCTTCTAGGCGGAAATCCTCGGCCCGCATTTGTCTGGTTTGGAAGCTGACGTGGACGGTATTGAACTCCACCGGTTGGCCGAAATCCAAGGCCACCCACTGGGGCAGCGGCTCCTTGGGATCAGGGCGCCAGGCGTTTGGCCAACCCCGGATCGCCCGCGCAAAGCCGTTATTTACATTCGCCGGCGAAAACGCATCCTCAATCGAGCGGGGTTTTTCCGGCGCCTCCGCATACACGGCCGAGGGCGGATCGAGCCGGAAGGTATAAGTCTCCGGCATCTGAACCCACTGCTTGCCGTTATGATATGCTCTGGAGGCCTCATGCCGTGGCTGGTCAAACAGTGCCCAACCGATCCCTTTTTGCGGGGCAAGCCAAACATAGTAATAGCCCGGCTCTACGGCCCGGTCGAACCGGAAGGTTATCCAACCGGCACTTTGCGGGGGTATTTGTGCAGTAGCCTGGGCTAGGTCTTTTTCGGAGCTAAAATCATCCACCGCCTTGGCCGACCGTAAACCGAGCGTAACGGGAGTCGGTGTGGGGTTTTCGGAATGGAGGTACAGGCTGACCGAATCAATCCGGTCGGCAGTTACCCGGAACAGGACAGCCCGGGGCTGATGGAGCGGATGCACCCGGGGCGAAGCTGCTTTGGCCAAAAGCTTTTCGAGCAGTTGCCCTGGAGCAGTGCTGGAAGCGCTTGCCTTGGCCCGAAGAGCCAAATCTTTGGGGTCTTGATTGGGCAGGTCGATCAGGTAGCAGCCGTCTTTTAAGAGCATCTGTTGCAGTTCGGCGATATAGTTTTGGTAGATTTGGCGTGGGAGTACCTGATATTTTTTACAGATAGCAGCGGCGGTTCCAACGGCCTGGCCCTGGAGGCCACAGGTGATCATGACACGTGTGGCGCCGAGGGCGGCATGGCTAACAGAAATACATCGGCCTGCCATCATGAGATTTTCCACATCTTTGCTATACAGGCTCCGGAACGGGATGGAGAACTTGGTTTTATGGGAGAACTCGGCCGGGGGCAGCTTGTCCCAGAAGCCGCCGGGCGGATGCAGGTCGATGCCCCAGCCGCCGTAGGCTACCCGATCCGGGAAGAGAACCTGCCGGGCGATGTCGTGTTCGGTCATGATGTAATCGCCGATCAGGCGTCGGCTTTCGCGTTTGCCGACCACATGGCCTACCCAGACCAGTTCATAGTTTTGGGCCTCTTTTTTGAGTTTGGGGCAGTGGTTTTTTACGTGGTCCCACATCCCCCAGATGATGCGCAGAAGTTCATCACGGATATGCTCGGCGTCGTCAATGGTGTTTTTCATGCCGCCGTATTCGATGATCCACTGCCAGCCGCCAAAATGGATCTGCGGATGCCGATGGACGCCGAAGTCCTCGCAGCGTTCGAATCGGTAGGCCCAGGCCGGCGCCTGGAAGGGGACGGGTTCGGCCCGGAGCTGAGAGGCATAGCGGAGCGTGCCGCCCATGGTATGGCTGTCGGCCTGCTCGGGAGCACGTGTTTCATTGTACATGCTGCGAGGCTCTCGGCCATGGCGGTATTCGGCCCCGGCCCAAGCGCCGATGGAGCCATCGCCGGTGCAATCGATGAAAATTTTACCAGCAATTCGGAGCCGTTGGTTTGTAGCCGTATCTAGGGCCAAGATGGCGGCGATTTGGCCTGGCCGGGCCAGTTCGACGCCGGTAGCATGGGTATTGAGCAATAGCTCCAGGTTTGGCTCGGCCTGGACCATCTGAAGCAGGCGATTGGAATACTCCTGCACGGGTCCACGGACTTCTTCGATCAGGCCGCCTTCGCCGGGGTCAAGCGGCTGACGGGTGGTATCGCCTTGGGGTTCGACGAGGATTTCTTCGCTGGCGTTGCCGCCTAGGACGGGACGGTTTTGCACCAGGACGGTTCGGCAACCGTGCCGGGCCGACGCTACGGCGGCAAACGTGCCGGCCAAGCCGCCGCCTACGACCACCGTATCATAGGGGCCGAGCTGTTTTACCTCCCGGCTCAGCCCGCCATGGGCGATCCGCTCTGCTTGAAGCTGTTGGAGATCTGCGGTCGGCTGGTAATTCAGATCATTGGTCAGGACGATCACATCGCATCGGCTATAATGGCCGGTGAGGTCTTTGAGCCGCACTTGGAGCTTTCCGGCCGGTAGCTGATGCAGGCCGCCGTCTTCCCAGAGCCAACCTGCGCGTTTCGATTGGCCGAAAATATGCTCGACGGTTTTTTCGCCCAAGACTACCTGGAAGCGGCCGGGGCTATGGTCTGGGAGCCAATCATGGCATCGGACCCAGAGGCGATACTGGCCGGCGGCGGAGATATTTACATTTGTCCAAGCATCCTCGACCGGCCCTTTCAGGCCGATGGCCAATAGAAACGTCGAACCCATCTGGTCGATAAACTGGCTGTCCCGCACCCAGCCGCCCAGGTGCTCAAATTTCTCCGTCTCTAACCAAACGGTGTGTTTGCCGTCGGCTTCGGCAGGGCCGCCAAGGGCCATCACCAGCAAAGAAACCATGATTGCGTGCATGACAACGTCCTCCTCGTTAGGAACTAAAGTTTTGCCAAAGGGCGAATCGCGCTTTGTACATGAGTTTCCTTGAGTATTGCCCTGGAACCTCTGCATAACTGCCGGTTTTTAACGCAGTGGGGTTTTGGGATCTTGGAAATCAGCCGAGCAGGCCTAATACCCGAACCCCACTCATTCCTTATTTACTATCTGCAATGACCGTACTTTTCGTATTCTACTCACCCCCTCCTCTGGCACTGTCAAGCATGGAGAAAAAATTTTTAGAACCCTGTGCACAGCGCCCTTTTGCAAAACTCCGGTGAGGAACAAAGAAAAAGAAAACGAACCCGTCACTACGGAAGACCTATTTTAGCGGTTGGGAAACGTTTGCTGAGTCGGTTTTGGCGATCTGTTGTTGGATGTACTGGAGAGCGTGCATGAGTTGGCGGTCGGCCTGCAGATCATTGGGGTCGAACTCTTCGGACTGTTTGTCATCGGGTTGGAGGACCTGAGCGGCGTCGCGGCGCTGGCGCCATCGGATCAGGCGGACTCGCTCCTTCTCCTCCAGGGGCACTTCATAACCTGGATCCGGCTGGACCCCCCAGGGGTCCTTTTCCGTAGCGGTTTTGGAGCGGTTGATGTCCTGCCCGCTGGGGCGCCAATAGCTGGCCGTGGTTAATTTCAAGGCGCCCAGGGCAGGCTCCAGTTCGAGGATTTCCTGCACGGTGCCTTTGCCGTAGGTCCGTTGGCCTACAATAACCGCCAAGTGATGGTCCTGCAAGCAGGCGGCCACGATTTCACTGGCACTGGCCGTGTACTGGTTGACCAAGACGGCGATCGGAAAACCACTGTACACATGTAATCCACTGGCAGAATATTCTTTTTTGATCTGGCCGGAACGAGTGCGGGTGGTGACGATGGTCCCTTCTTTGAGGAACATTTCGCACACGCCCACGGCCGCACTGAGCAGACCCCCCGGATTATTCCGCAGATCGAGAATCAAGCCTTTCAGTCCCTGGCGGACAAGCGAGTCCATCGCCTGCCGAAACTCTTGCACCGTATGCTGACCGAAGTTTTCGATTCGGATGTAGCCGATTCCCTCATAGCCAGGCAGCCAGAACTGCCATCGACCTTCGCTATCTCGACGGTCGCCCAAGACGCTATCGACTTGAATCATGGCCCGAACGATGGTCAGATCCAAAGGTTCGGCTTGTCCGGGCCGTTGGATAGTCAGTTGCACCGGTTGGCCCGGTTTGCCGCGCAAGCGCTGAGCGGCAGCCTGAAGCGACATACCCTGAGTGGTCTGGCCGTCGATGCGAAGGATCCGGTCGCCTGCCCGAATGCCCGCCTGATAGGCCGGCGTGCCATAAAGCGGCGTAACCACAGTCAGTTGCTGCGTTTTCGGATCCAGCAACACATGGATGCCAATGCCCCCGAACTGTTGATCCAATTCCTGTTCAAACTCCTGGAACTCTTTGGGCGGCAGATAGACCGAATAGGGATCTAGTTTTTGCATCATTCCCTCTAGGGCGCCGGCAAGCAGAGTTTTGCGGTCGGCCGGTTCCAAGGCCCGATGCTCGATTTCCTCCAGGACGTAGCTTACCATCTGCGCTTCCCGACTGGTTTTTAAGTTGCTGACCAGCCAGAGAAGTCCAAGAGCCAATATCCAGGTTCCATTTCGTCGTGGCATGCAAGCGGCTCCCTATCTGCCAACCCAAAACAAAGAAGCTGCAAAAAGCCAATAACCGGAGATAAAAGCTCCAGCCCAAACCGGCACGCCGGAAGGTGATTTTTGGCAACGGATGGCCATTGGTCGGCTTGTTATCCGAAGGCAGAAAAATCCTTCGATTTGCTAGGGAATCCGAAGGGATGATGCCCTGACTGAGCCCTCGGCAAATACGCCTTGGTCGGAGGCTAGCGTCGTTGCCCGCCATCGTGCAGCCCGTCTTTCATTAGATGGCTTCCAGATGGACAGCTCGGCGGCGACGTTCCTCCAGACGGGCGTTGTCCATAAGATCAGCTACCCGACGGGCGTCTTTAATCCCCCGGAGCACTAACTCCGGATGGGTCCGGTCGCTGGAAGTGATCTTGATGGTGCCCACGCCGACCAACCGGTCGATGATGGACTGCTCTACAGTAATGTCGTCGATGTCGATCAGTTCAATCCGGTCGGTAACCCGACGGAGGATGCCTTTTTCATGGAAGAAACGGCGGGTAGTAAGCCGATAGGACACGCTTAGCTTCCGATAGGCCACCACCAACGTTCCATAAAGCCACAACAGCACAATCACAACGGCCGAGGCCCAACTGACCCAACTGGTCTGCGCCCACAGGGAAAGCACCAGCAGTCCGATGCTGATCACAGCGTACAGGAGCCAGGTTTCGTACATGTCTTTGCCGCTGTAGCCACCTTGCCAAAGCTTTTGTTCTTGTGTTTCAGCGGGTTGTCGAGCCGTGGGGGGTTCGACAAAACGGGGACCTTCCGGGGGAGCGGAGCTGTATGTTTGTTCTGCCTCCAGATTGGCAGAGGATGGGGAGGGGACCGACGGAGCCGGTGGCAAACCCTGGCCGGCAACAGATTCCGCATTCGAAACGCTCTGGTTCAATTTGGCCCCACAGCGAGCACAATACAAGCTTCCTTCCGGCGCTTCCGCACCACAACTTGGACATTTCATCGCCCAGGCCTTTCCCTGAAAAAGCTCCGAAATCGGACAGGTTTCTACAACAAATCATTTTAGAGTCTCCAGGGGGGCATTTGCCACCCCCCAGAAGACCAAAAAAATGAGGATCTCTGTTCGGCTAGGTTTGCCTCTGCAGCCCAACCCAATGCCCGCCTGAGCAAGCTGCGTCGAAGGCACTGAAATGAAGGCCTTGGGAGCATGGGCCGAGAACCGATAGTTGTGGACCTCAACGAGGAAGCCTTCCGCCAACATCCCTGCCTGTCCGTGCGGCACCATCAGCATATTGGCGGCGTCCCAGATGAGAAAGGCTGCAGCGCGACTTTTGTCGATTTGTAGGCTGCCCCCTCCAGAGGCATTTTCCTAAGCCCTCGGGAAACATCGGAGTTAGGAAACTAATGAATAAATATGTCCTTCTACGCAACTGCTAAAAAAGGAGTTAGAAAAAAATTGCAAAAGGCGAGTTAGCGAAGTTGATCGCCATCCGTTTGCCGTTTCGCTGCTGAGTAAGGCTTGGCGAGCCGGGGTAGTGGTTTTATAATCGGTAGTGGAGACTCCCGTTCTGGCAGCTCTTTACCCAGCCGGGAAATGGTGGAACGGGCCCGCTTTATTGCTGAGAAGGAGTCCATGGATAATTCGCTCGGTTGTCCATCCTGGGGCGACAGAAAGTTCGTTTGGGTCTTCAACGCCTTCGGCACCAATAAGCAAGCAGCTGATCCACATGGTGTAAGCCCATCAAAGGTTGGGTGTTTCGCTTGCTTACAGAGAAGTTCGGTTGCTGATGAGACCAATTTTTTGGGAAAGATAGAAGATGGTTACCCTGGCTATCATGACGGTAGGACTTTTTGTTCTCGGAGTGATTTCCGGCATGGTGGGGCTTGGGGTTGCTTTCGCGGCGATTCCTTTTCTGTCGCTATTTATATCCGACTTGGTCCATCAAGTGCAGCCATTGAGCCTGTTGCTCAATGGCGTTACTGCGTTTTTTTCCGTTATTGGGTTTGCGAAAAGCGGGTTGGTAGATTGGAAGAAGGCGATTTTGCTTGTAGAGATCACGACCGTTTACGCTCCCTTGGGGTCATGGCTTGCCTCGGTAGGGATTGTCCCGCCCATGTACATCTGGCTCGTTTACCTCGCTTCGGTTTTTTATCTGGCTTATCGGATGGGGAGGCCAACGAAAGAAACGGAACCACCCGAACGTTCCAACGGCGAAGGAAACTTCTGGATTGCACTTCTCCTTGCTGCCCCTATTTCTGTCTTAAGCGGGCTGTTGGGGGTTGGACCGGGATTCCTGCTGATGCCGACGCTTACTCTGGTTGGCCTAGAACCTAAGAAGGCCGCCGCCGTAACCGCTTTAGCGGTTACGCCCCCTTCCTTCTCCGCACTGCTGCCACACCTTTCCACCGCCCAATTCTCCCTCAGCTTGACCGTCTCCTTGCTGATCTCTGGCGCTATGGGTTCCTTCTTGGGGGCAAGGTTGACAAGCCTTTATATCGCCGGCCCGAGACTGAAACAAATGTTTGCTATCCTCATCGTTGTCATGACCCTTTACAAACTGGCCACGATGCTCC
>CALIRO010000004.1 GCA_938042245.1 uncultured Thermoguttaceae bacterium | reverse complement strand
CGGCTAAAAGCTTCAAACCCAATCTGGGGAAAAGATTAAGACCCCATTTGGGGAAAAGATCGAGACCCAATCTGGGGCAACGCTTGAGATCCAATTTGGGGGAAACCCCATTTGGATAAAAGCCTCGGTTCAAAACCCATTCTCTTAACCACAATCAGGCGCCCCGATCGTTTCGCCGCAGGCGGTCGGCAAGGTCCTTAAAAAGGCATGGCAACTTTCCTCCCGGATCGGCTGGTCCGGTCCATTCGCATGAAAGACCGTACCGCACCAAGAAAAGGCATGGCAACTTTCTTCCCGGATCCGGCATCCGGAGCGGTTCGAGCGCTTGGTACTCATCTTGCCGCAATTAAAGATGGTTATCGGCAAGATCATGCTTTAAGGCATCCGGAGCGGTTCGAGCGGTTGTTGCTGATCTTGAGCTTGGCGTACTGGCTGCTTTTGGGGATCCGGCTGACGGCCATGAAGCAGTACCCGCCCAAGATGTGGAGCAGCAACAATCGCCTTCCATGATGCCTTACCGGCCCGACCTGTGGTAGGAGCAACAATCACCTTCCGTGAAGTATTACCTGTGCAAGATGGGGTGGCGCAACCATCGCCCTGGGGCCTGCGGGCTATTTTTCATTGGCCGGAAAATGGTTCGCCGATTGCAACGGACGGCCTTCCAAGCCTTTACCGCCTTGACGCAAGCAATTTTAGACGAAGCCAAAAACTGGGGATAAGTCAGGCCCCAAAACCCACCAGAAGCGTCGAAACGGCATTTCTGCTTTTTGGTACCTCGATCGGTAGTTTTGGAAATACGGGAGCATTCCGCCGAATGAAACAACCTCTGCCTGCTTGGAAAACAGCAAACCGCTCTGTTCGAGGTTATTTTCTGGATTCTCGGCTGCGCGGCAGTGGGGCCAAAGGGCTATGCTCGGATCAACCGGAGGCTCTTTATTCGGCTGAAGTGTTCCAGGAAAATGAAAAGATGTAGCTCCACCGAGCGGGAGTACCGGCAAGAGGGGATTAGGGATTCGTAGAATCTCGGAAAACGAGCACGGGGCTACCATGAGCAGGGAGTTTGCTGGCCAATGACGGATTTGTACAATCGCTGAACCCTAGATCGAGATAGGTGGGAGATTGTCTGTGAATCAGTAGGAGATGAATTGCAATACCTGCTAGATAGGCCAGAGCTGGATGTACTTTTGGCACACCAGGTGGCTAACAGGCGGAGGAGGTTTCCAAGAGGGGCCTTTGGGGGAGAGCCATTTCTGGGCAATGGGGGAGGCGAAAGGGGGAGATTTTTTCGGGAGAAGACCGGACCGATAGGGGCAAGTTGTTCCGGGCAGGTTGAAGGAGGCGGCGATGGATCTGCTTACGATCTTAGCGTTTTTGGGGCTTGGTTTTTTGGTCTGGGATTGTATTGAGGTGGGGCGGAACGATGCGGCCAACATAGTCAATGCCGTCTTTGGGGCTCGGATCCTTCGGCGGCGGACGGCGGTAGGGGTGGCAGGGGTATTTGTGATCTTGGGGGCGACGCTGTCCACGCCGGTGATGGAGACGGCTCGGCAGGGGATCTTCGAGCCGGCGGCGATGTCGCTGCGGGTAGCGCTGATTGCCTATATAAGTGTATATCTTGTGGATACAGTATTTCTTTATACCTATTCGGCGTTTGGCATGCCGGTCAGTACCACGGCTTGTCTGGTGTTTGAGCTCTTGGGGGCTTCCTTGGGATTGGCGGGTACGGCGGTGATCCGTTGGGAAAATGTGGGGAAAGTGGTGGCGGCTATTTTTGTTTCTATTGTGATGGCAGGCATTGGAGGTTTTTTGATCCAGCGGGTGTTTCGGGCGGCGATCCGGGATCGGATTGAGGATCGGGAGACGATTCTGCTGCACGGCCCGTGGATATGTGGTCTTATGATTACCTGGTTGGGTTGGTTCATGATCATCAAAGGCATGGGCAGTATTGCTTGGGTACGGTGGTTTCGGGAAAGTTATATCGATCCGTATACGCCAATCCTGGTATTTTTGGTAGCTTGGGGAGCTAGTACTCTGTTGGTGCATTTAATTTTGTCTTTTTCGGGGCCGGCTGCCACTGGGAATCTTTTTCCTACGATGGCGCTGGTGGGGATGTTATGTTTGGCGTTTGCGTTTGGGCAGAACGATCTGGCCAATTGTGCATCGCCCGGGCTATCGGCTTTTTGGCTCTGGCAGCATCGGGCCGAGTCAGTAGCGGCGGCCACGAAGATTCCGATTCCCGTTTGGGTGCTGTTTGTGGCAGGTGCCCTGATGGTGGTGGGAATGTTTACGGAAAACGCCCAACGGGTTACTCGTGCTCAGGTGAATACGGGGAGCCAATTTGACCGGGTGGCATTATATGCACCGAACTGGTGTCGGGCGTTGGCGCGGGTTTTTTGCGGCTGGTACCGCCTCGAAAAGAGCTGGCACCGCCGCCGAGGGTAACGCCTGCGGGCAAAAAACTCCACTATGACGCCCTACGTGCGGCGGTGATTACTTCGGTCAGTGCGGGGATCATCGCTCTGGCTTCGAGTCATGGATTGCCGGTTTCCACCACGTATGTCAGTTTTGCCGCCGTGCTGGCCACCGGGATGGCGGACCGGGTGTTGCACCGAGGCGATGCGGACTTGAAAGTCGGCCGAGCCATCTGGGTTGTGTTCAGTTGGTTTGCTTCTGCAGGGATTGGCGTGGCGGCTACCGCAGCGGTGGCCCGATTGATTTACCATGGGGATTTGATAGGAGTAGGGGTGGCTTTGGCTGCCAACCTGAGCGTGCGGCTGCTGGCCCAACGGGCGGCGGATCGGCAAGAGCAGCGCATTCACCTTCGCATGAGCCAAACCGCTCTGCCCCCTTCGCTCCCCCAGAGTATTCTGAGGGAGCAAAACCCCTCCGATGCCCTCCAGCCCGATCCCTCGGAAGAAGAGGCCTAACATTGTTCCCCGGAACCCCTTTGCTATCCTGGTAGATCATAACGTCTCGGGAAATAAGGAGTTGGGGAAAACCCACACAGAGCCTCCCAAGACGAGGCGAGAACCTGATCGAACCGCATGGCCCCGGTATGGTCTGGTTCTCCCCACCGAATAGGGGGTATGTCGCCTTTTGTTTCGAAGCAGCGAGCTGGCAGGTTCGCCTACCAGCCGAACCGATTTTCGTATAATTAAAAAGCAATGGTGTAATAGACCGATCTAGGTGGTGGAGAACGGGACGCTGCACAGAGATTGGAGCAGAAAAGGGTCTTGCCAGCCAAAAGGAGGGGAAAGATGTTTTTCGATCCGTTGTATTTTCTGTTTATTGCGCCGGCTTTGTTGTTAGGGATTTGGGCTCAGATTCGGGTACGATGGACGTATGCGGCGGCACAACGGATGCCGGCGCCATTAAGCGGGGCAGCCGCCGCCCGACACATTTTGGATTCTGCTGGGCTAACCGACGTGGCAATTGAGCAAGTACCGGGCTATTTAAGCGACCATTACGATCCCCGAGCCAAGGTGCTTCGGTTAAGCCCGGAGGTGTATCATTCTCGGACGCTGGCGGCAGTGGGCATAGCTGCCCATGAAGCCGGCCATGCCATGCAAGACGCCCATGCCTATGCGCCGCTAGTGGTGCGGAATGCGGCGGTGCCGGTGGCCGGCTTCGGCGCCAATTTCGGCATCTTGCTGGTGTTTCTGGGCGCCATGCTGTCGGCGGCCAATCCCCATGGGGCGTTGGGATACTGGATGATTTGGAGTGGGATCGGGCTTTTTAGCGGGGTGGTCTTCTTCCAGGTGGTCAATTTGCCGGTCGAGTTTAACGCCAGCGCCCGGGCCAAAGAACAACTGGTTGCCCTCGGCATTGTGCCGCCCCAGCAGATGCCCTATGTCAACCAGGTACTGCAGGCAGCGGCGCTAACCTATCTGGCCGCCACCTTGCAAGCCATCCTCACCCTTCTGTATTTAATTATCCGTTTTGGCGGTAGTAGCCGAGAAGATTGAAAAGATCGGCCTATTTCCTGGAAGGTCCCACTGACCTCTGGGAACGGCCAACTCACCATTTGGCATGGCCAACCCCAGCGGAGCAGTCCCTCCTTTTGGCTGCGACAAATCGGGCTGGCCGGAAGTAATCAGGGCAATGATGGGTCGATTGAGCGGAGCAGCGCCGCCTTTTGGGCCCACACGGCGGGCAGACGGGATGAGAATTCACTCACAGGGGCCAGCGAGTAGGAAAGCCCTGGATTTTGCCCACCGTGCTACTGGTCGGAAGAAGCGGCCTCGGCCTGAATGTCTTTGAGGCTTCGGCCCAGCTTTTTCCGCCCGGTGGCGCCTGGCGGTAATGACCGCACTACGGGAACCTGACCTTCCGGCGCCAAAAAAGCTACCAGACGCTGCTGGATGGGGTCCTCATCCGGCCGAGGCCCCAAATGCTCCAAAGCATCATGCACCCCCATCAAAACGGACTGTTTAACGCCTTCCCGAATCCAACCGAAAAAGTTCAAACTCATCGCCTCCGATCTCCCTAAAAATCAGGTACTTGGTTTCTACGAACCTCAAAGCCATTCACGCCAGAACATATCTTGATTTTGGGTATTCCTCTGCCGACTAATCCTTCAGGCCACTGGATGCTTATTCCCAAAAGTCCTCCTCGATCCTGGAGATTGCCAAACTGTGAGAGCTTCGCTAATCTAGGCGGATAATTTGGTTGGAATAACCATAGGCGGTTCCTCCGATTCTGAGGGAGCCTGCTGGTCAGAAGAGGAAAGAGGGACTGTTTGGGCTTTGCGGCGGAGTTCCTCCTTGAGGAAGATGACCACCACGCCTAAGACCAGTCCAAGCACTTCGATGCCGATCCAACGTTGAAGGCCCGATAGGCCTTTGG
Organism: uncultured Thermoguttaceae bacterium; assembly: GCA_938042245.1. Taxonomy (GTDB): domain Bacteria; phylum Planctomycetota; class Planctomycetia; order Pirellulales; family Thermoguttaceae; genus JANXAQ01. The sequence continues at coordinate 19,069 of CALIRO010000004.1, read as the reverse complement.
GTTCCACCTGGATCCAGGATTCGGGAGGTAATTGAATACAAGGCAATTTTTGAAGAGGATCTTCTTCCCATTTGGCAAGCGTCTCTTGGGCGGCTGTATAACGCGATCGGGCCGCCTGAACCTCCCACTGAGCAATACTGAGGGTGGCATTAAGATGGTCCATTTCTATTTGTGCCCTTTCCAATTGGGCGAGAGCTTCCTGAAGGTCGGTCTGGGCCTTTTGATAGGCCGTTTGCAACGCTTGCCATTCCCCTTGCTGGAACAGAAGCTGCTTTTGTATCTCCTCTCGAAGAGGCGAAGGACTCTCCCAAATCAAACTCAGCCCGGACGAGTCCTTTTCCGAAGTGGATCCCAAGGCTCCTGCGAGCAGCTCCAGCAGGGGATGGCTGCCTACCCAGCGGAAGGTTTGAGAAGTTACCGGTTGTAATGTCGGCAAAAGGCTTTGTAATCTTTCTAGCTTACTTTGAAGCTTGGGCAGTTCCATTTCCGTGGTGGTAAGCAGCGTCTGGAGGGTTTCCACTCGACGGGTGAGAGTGCGAAATTGAACATTTTTTTCAACATATTTTTGTTCTCTTTGGAAATTCAAAAGGTCTTCCTGAGCTTTTCGATAGGCTTTCTGGGCAGAGTCCATCCGAGCATGCAATGTTTGATAGATCGCCTCCCGTTGACGCTCCCGAAGCCGATTCAGCTCTTCCACCCCACAAGAGGCCATTTTCGCCACCACCGCTCTGGCCAAATGGGGATTGGGTATGTGGGCCGAAATCGCTATGCGTCCTTCTTGCTTCAGCGGGGCAATCGAGATGATCGTTTGCAGGTCTTCCTCCGCCAACTGGTCTAACTCAGGCACCTGTTGGCGAAGCTGGCTAGCCGCCGCCGAGAACACGTCGGGCGAACCGAGCACCATCGCATACTCTTGAAGAATGTCTTCGGTAGGTTTTTTCGCTCCTAGGGCCGAAGCCCCCAGCACGGATAACTCTTCGGTGGGAGCCACCGTCAATTTGACTTGGGCCTCGTATCGCCGGGGAAATGCATAGATGACCCAGGCCCCCAGCAGAGCCGCTATCAGTCCGGCTCCTAATAGAACTTTCCACCCTTGGGCTACCCGCCTGAGAAACTCCCCAACGTCGAGGCCCTGTTCTGGTTCCCTCGAAATCGGATAACCATATCCCGATGAGCCACCGGCCGAACCGTCCTGACTCACCAATCCTCGATGAGAAGTCATGCCATCCTCCTATCGGGCGTGGGAAAAATCTTCCGTAACATTTCAGCCAATTGATACAACCTGTCGGTGTGGCCAAAGCAGGAATCCCGTTTTTTCCATGGAGTTCTGCTCTCCGGACTGCCACGGAGGCTGGAATAAGACTTGGGGCATCCTCCTTGAAAAACCGAAACCTCTTTCAGACGGCTACAATGTTCCAATCTTCCCTCTGAATCGGCTCCTTTTTCGGAAAAGGTTCTCCAGTTCCGACAAGAGCGGGGAGGATACCGATTCCACCCATGGCCGTCAAGACGAGCAAATCCCGAAAAATGAGAATATACATAGTCTGCATAACATAAGATGTATAACGAAAAGAAAAAAGATAGGCAAAACAGAAATATTAGAGAATTTTGGAATTTTCATGCCAGGGCCGTCGGTTCCCTAATACTCATCCTCCTGCCAGGATGGTCCCCCGCAAACCAACTGCCCGCCGCTCTCTTTTCCGACACACTATAGGGTTCAGAGGAAAACCCTGGATTCCCCTCTTCCCAGGGCGAGGATTCCAGCGATGGGGGGATCGAAGCACTTTCCGAAGGATCGGCCGGTTTCGGTGGGCCGAACTGGTATCCTGCTCTCAGGGACTCCCAGGGCATTGGGCAAGATTCGACAGCCCACTGCGATTGTTTTGCTCGTCATAGGAGACGATACAGAAGTATAGTTTTTCAGAGGTTAGTTCCTCTTTCGGCAAGCTGAGGATAAACCGCTCGGATCGTCCCGGTTCTTGGGGCGTTGGTTCGCCGGTGGCGTTGGCCGCCCGCCAAAAGTTCCGCTTCTTCCCGTCGTCCTGGGCAAAATCGTAGTCCGGATAATCCACGATGGGCAACCGCGCATATTTGAGCTGATAGCGGACCACCCGGCCACCGCCTCGATCCCGGGGGGCCGTAAATCGCACTTCTATCTTTCCTTGGCCCAAAGGCCGCACTTGGAGGTCCCGGATCGGTTCCGGCCCTTCGGCATCTTGCCGAGGATGCGCCCAATGGTAAAACATCCTGGCCGTCGAAAGCACTGTATCGTCTTTGGGCGGAATATGCCCAGCAAACTGGGCCACCTGGTTCCAATCGGCCGACGGCTTCAGCGTCCGGTAGCCCCGTTTACTCCCGTAATGCCAGAAGAGCTTGGCCTGTTCCAAAAGGGCCGGGTGGCCTGTGAGCGTATATGCCTTCGCCATGGCATCCGGGAAAAACCGGGTGTACCAGCCGCTGTGTTCGCACCCCTGGCCGTCTTTAGTATAGATATGCGGCGGCACAAACTCCCAGGGATCCCAGGCTCGTCCTTTTTCTGGAACATCCATATAGGCATAGTAATGGGTCTGTTTGCATTGTCGGCTTAGGAGGAACTTGGCCGCAAATTGGCCAAAGGCCACCGTAAAATCCGCCATTTCTTCGTCCTCGAAGACTCTGGCGTACCGTTCGGCCGCTGCTTGGACGTAAAAATGTTGCCAGGTACCGCCCAAGCAGACCACTGGCCAGCGTCGGCCTTGCCGGTCGTTTAGCCAACCGTGCTGGTCGATCTGAATTCCTCGGCTATCCATGTAGGCCTTCATTTCGGGCGGCAGATCTCGTTTCAGGTCAAAGCCCCCAAAGCCGGTTCCAATATGGCATGGGGCAAATCCCCGTTCATCCAGATTGGGGCATTGCCAAAGCAGATCTCGGCATAGCCGTACGAGCTCTTGCAGCCACTCCAGTTTCGGCAGGACCTCGGCCAGATGCACCAAGAGGTAAAATCCTCGGCCAAAGCCTCGGGTATCGTCGATGGTGCTTTTGCCGGGCTGAAGTTGCCGATGTTTTAAAAATTCCGAACGTTTCTGTTCCGCCAGGTCAATGGCCGCTTCCAGAAAATCTCGTTCACCGGTAATCAAAAATAGATCGATCAAGCCGGCGCCGTAGCAATGGCAATAGCATGACTTAGCCTGCACCAGTCGCCACAGTTCTGCATCGTCGGGGGTGCCTTTAGCCCATTTTTGGTATTGCAGATTGGGGGGCCGACGGGCTGGACGGCTTCCTAGCGGACCGCCTTGGGGAAACCAAATGGCTCCGTCGTCATACACCCAGCCGTCCGTACGCCAGGCATGTAAGTTGGCATGGTATCGGCCCCACGCCTCCGCCTGATCGAAAAAGCCCCGCTGCCCGGTCCGAATGGCCATCAGCAGAAGCCCTTCTGGGCTATCGGCTTCCGATTCATAATGGTTGTCTTCCCATCGGACAAACAGGTGGGGCTGGGGCAGAGAGCGGGGCGGTTGCTTGTCGGTAAATTGCCAACCCCACTGACGATACACGGCGATTTCGTCTTCCAGAGTTCCGAACGGCCCGACGCCGAACACATCGCACTGAGCGTACCAGCTTCCAGGGGCAAAGGCCAACAGACGCTCCCGAACCGCCAATGCCCGGCGGTCGAAAAATTCTTTCACGTTTTTTGTCGGCCTGGGTGGATCAAAGTCGATCCACAGTTCGGCCGTCCGGTGGGAAAGATCGTATAACCACAGCGCATCGCTCAAAAACGGCGAGCCCTGCTGACCGGGCAATTTTTCGCACACCAATTCCAGGCTTATTTCTTTCGGGTCCACTGAAAGCCTTCGGGGCGGATCGCCTAAAAAGTCCCGGTCGCAAAGCCATAGACCGCCCTGCTTTCCCTCAGCCAACAGCCAGCCTTGGGTTTCTGCCCCTTGCCAGAGGATTTGCTCATTCAGGCCAGCCCGGCTGGCATCTGGGATCGGCTGGCCATAGTGGCGGGAGAGTTTCCCTTGGTGGAGCCAGGCCCGGCTGCTCCGCTGCACCAAGAAGGGTTTCTCGCTGTGGGCAAGATGAACTGTTAGCTCAGGCCCCAGCAAATGCCGAAGCCGAATCGCTGCCTGTCGGATCGTAACATGATAAATTTGCTCACTATTCGAATTGGCTAGGATGTGTTGGATGCGCAGATCGGTTCGGCCCGCCCAGGCGGTAATCCGACTGATATACCCCAGCCGGGCATCGCCGGGCCCTTCATAAACCCCCTCTAGACGAAGGGTTGCCCGGAGCGGACCCCGATATTCCCACTGCATCTGCCGAGGCGGAGCAGCCCGGTAACGGATCCCGGTCCGCGCATCTTGCCAATCCAACTGGCCGCCGTCGATTACCTGCCGACCCTGTACCCAAAGGCCAGCCAACCATCCGAAGGGTTCCTCTCGGCCGATACGCAGGCGCATCGGTCCGGTGTTAATTTCTACATATTTCGGGTCTTCTACGATTTGAAGCGGGCTGGGCTGCTGGGCCCGGCCAGGCTCTGCCCGTAAACGAAGTTCCTTTTTCTCCCCAGCCGAAAGCGTCTGCTGAAAATCCAGCAGGATCCAGCGCAACTTGCCCGCTCGGTCGATTACTAATGGACTAATTTGCACTGGAACTTCTTTTCCCCCATCCCACAGACTGAATGAGGCCGAAGGCTCAAATTGCCCGGCGGGTAGGCAAATGCCGCCGGTTACCGGCCCCTGCTGCCGATCCACCCCAATCGGCTCCTGAACCAAAATCGGCAGCTCCCAGACGTTCCCCTCGGCCCACACCACTAGCCCCACCATCAAAGAAGCCACACTGCCCATCGGAGAACCTCCTGCCTCTCTGAACACCCAATGGTTACTGATGCCATGGCCCCACAAACGGTTCGTAGAAGCGTTTCCATTCCCGGTTGAACCAAACCGGCGAGGAAGGATGCCCCTCTTGGCCCAAGGCGTCCACCGCCACCACATAATAGCGTCGGGTGTGCGGGCCAGCGGTGGTATCTTCAAACTCCAGTTGGGGGATTGGTTCTGGGGTGAGGCGGCTGATCGGATCCTTATCCCAGCGCCCGTCTAGCCGATAGACCCGGTACCCTTTCAGTCCCTTTTCCGGATTGGCTGCCCATTTGAGTCGGCAGGTGGTACCGACCTCTTGGCTAAAGAGCCATTGGGGAGCCGAAGGAATGCTCAATACGAGCGGGGAGGGGCCGCCTTCCTGGCCTTTGGCGTTGACCGCCCGGACCCGATAGGCATACACGGCATACCGATATGGTCGGCCTGCTGGGTCCAGTTGATCGCCGCCGAAGTGCTGCTGCCAGATCGGGTTTTCCTCTATGGCAACCGGTTGGCGGAGATCCACTCCGGTGTCCACATATTCTGTTTGTCGGATGGGTTCTGGGGTGAGCCGTCGCAACGGCCCAATCCGCCGGATAGCCCCTACCGAGGGTTCCTCCAACGGCCGGAGTCGACTTTTTAAGCGGGTCAGCTGGTCCTCCGAGAGGACTTCCACCGGCGCCCGTTCGACAAGATACCCGGCTGGTCGGACCAGTTCTTCTTTGCCGCGGACCTTTTGCCAGTCGGGTTGTTGCCAGTGGAGATGGATCCGATCCGGTCCAAGCACCGAGACAACAAGCTGTTCGACCACAGGAGGCCGATCCCGTTCCAGCGGGGGGAGCTCCACCGCTCGGCCTGGTCCCTCGGCATATCGGTAGGTCCAGATTTGTTGTTCTCTTGGCCCATGGGGTGGATGGGTACAATTTTCCAGTATAAATAGATTCCATTCCGGAGCGAACACCAATTGCCGGGCACGGTTGCCCGACGGAGTCGGTTCCTCCGGTGGGTTCATCTTCTGCCAGCGGTTTTCCTTCGTCCGGTAGGCCCAGGTTTCTAGGCGGTGCCGAGCTTTTTCCTCCTGGCCCTCGGTAATTTTCACGATCGCCAGCACCACCTCGTGCAGGTTGTCATAAGCCAAAACCGCATCATTTTGATTGGTTGGGGGCAGAAGGGGTGGCTTCAAGTCTTGCCAGAGGTTTTTGGCCCGATCATACGCCCAGGTATGGGGATCGTCGGTAAACTGGGCGCCAAACAGCAGATGCACTCGGTTGGCCATATCATAGGTCATCTGGCCGGCGCTGCGGAAAGCGGGTTCCGCAGGGGGTTTGGGCCAAGACCATTCATTTCGGTAGGCATCGTAGATCAGGGTGCCTTCCCGGCTTCCTTCGCCGCCAAAAATGATCACCTGCTCCGCATGCCAATCCCAAGCCGCACAGCGAAGCGGGGCAATATGCGGAGCCGGCATCGGCCGACGATCCCGCCAACAGTTCGTCTCCAGATCGTAAACCCAAACCGAGGAGTCGTTCAGATAGATTTCCCGGTGCCATTGCCAGCCGTGGTTGCCGCTAAAAGCAGGAAAACGTATGTACAAGCCCCGCACCGGATCAAACACATGTTGGGCGGCGCAGCATAAGCCGGGCGGCGAAAGGTTCGGTTCCCGCAGGGTCCATCTGGCAGTAATGGGATCAAAAGTCCATAACTCCGATCCCTGTTCACCGCCTCCCCCTTGATTATGACCGCCGTAGCGCAGCAGCAGCCGATGTCGGCTATCCCAGACACAAGCCCCTTCATAGCCCAAGCGGGGCGACGGCGGCGTGTGGGGCAACGGACTGCGCTTGACCCAACTGTTCGCCGCCTGCGCCTCTAAAGAGGCTCTTTCTTCTGCCGAACCGGCTGGTTGACCCAAAGTCTCCCCCTGCCCCCATGGCCCACCCAACAGCCCACCCAATGCTAACCCGCCCAAAACCACTCGGCAGATCCTTGACGGACCCAAGTCCAACCCGTTGCCCCTCATCTCCGCTTCTCCTTTTGTACCAAGAAGGATAAGGAAAATGCCGAACTAATAAGCATTATTTCAACCCTGCTAAGAAGATCGAACGCCAGCCAAAGGCCGCCATGGCAAACCCGTTGCGCCTCTCGGGCCTGTTCGACACATGCCGGTCGAGGCAGCAGTGGGCGAGAGGTTCCGGCATGGACCAGTTCTTTTCCCGTGTCCACCGTGTTAGAGACACCCCAATCATTGGAGGCTAGCAGGTTCGAGCGGGGCTTTTTTGCTCCGCCGAGCCGTCTCCAAAAGCCTCTCCAATTGCTTGATCCGCTCGGCATACTCCGCTTTTCCCGCCACATTTTCGTTCTCTTCGGGATCCTTCTGATGGTCATAAAGTTCCTGATCGACGAGCTGACCGGTTTTGTCCCGCCACTCCACATATCGGTATCGGTTGGTTCGCAGGGCCGTTCCGAGCCGACCTCCTTTGGGATATTCGCTGATGGCTGTTTTATTCCACGGCCGATCTGGATCATCCAACAGCGAGACCAAACTGGTCCCCTCCAGTCCTTCGGGCAACGGCAAACCGGCTAGCTCAACTAGGGTAGGATAAATGTCCACAAACTCCACGATGGCGTCCGTCTTTTTGCCGAGGGCTTTTCGGCCTGGCGCTGCAATGATCAGCGGCGAGCGGGTGGCCCCCTCGTAATTGTTATGTTTTCCGCCCCACCAACCATGCTCGCCCATGTAATAACCGTGGTCTCCCCAAAGCACCACAATCGTCTTGTCGGTCAATTGGAGCCGATCCAATTCCTCCAGCACCCGGCCAATGCAAGCATCCACGTAACTGATGGCGGCAAGATATCCGTGCAAACATTGGCGCCCAAATTCTGGGGTGATGTTTCGATCCTTCGGCACATTACCGTACCAATAGAAATCGGCCCCCGAGGTAGCCGCATAGGACGGAGCACCTTTGGGCGGATAGCGGTTTTCCGGCAATCCAATCGCCTTCGGATCGTAAAGATCGAAATACCGTTTCGGCGCCACCCACGGAACATGGGGGTTGAGAAAGCCGATGGCCAAAAAGAACGGCTGTTCCGGCTTGGCAGCCAATTGACGGAGGGCGGCCATAGCCTGCTGGGTCATATCACCGTCGGCCAAATCCTCGTCGGCGCAATCCGGCGCTTCAAACGCTGGGCCCGCATAAAAGGGCGCCTCCGGTCCCTTTTGTGGCGGCTGGATGCCCTTGGCCTGGTAAGACTCCCTCCGCTGCCGCACCTTGGCCATCCCTTCCGGTCCATAGCGCGGCTTGCTGGACACCCAACTAGGCACACTCCAAGAGGCCGGATCGTCAATCCCTATGTGAAATACTTTGCCCAAACTCCGAGTAACATACCCATGGTTTTTGAAAAGTTGCGGTAGAGTAACTACATCGGGCATCCTGCTGCGCAGCGGCGGCCCAATCTCATAAATCCCTGTGCTCCAGCAGTGTCGGCCGCTCAATAACGAGATCCGTGAAGGTGAACATAAGGCCTGCTGGCAGTAAGCCCGGAGGAAAACGACGCCTCGCTCCGCTAGCCGATCGATGTTCGGTGTCCGCACCAGCCTATCCCCGTAACAACCCAACTGGGGACGTAAATCATCCACCGCAATGAACAAAACATTAGGCTTTGGGGCCCCCTCCGCACCAAATACTCCCGACCCACTCCCCAGCAACCCCACCAACATCCCAAAAACAATCCCTACAATGACTCTCTTTCTTACCATGGTATCCTCCTTTCCAAAAAAGTAGGTATCGGAATCCTCTGCCTAGGGCAGGAATCGATTGGCCAGAACTTTTTCCCAGAAGGGTAAAGTTCCGTACCACTTCCCCGCATGAGCTACCGAGGCATTGCTCCCAAAGCAGGAATCCCGTTTTTGGTGCTAGTTTATTTGTTCTGGACTGCCGCTTATGGGGCAAAGATACCCAAACCTCGGATCCACCAGCCAGCTTATTCAAGCGGCTGAAGTGTTCCAAGATTCCTACTGTTTTTCTGGAAAGAGGGAGGGAGGTTCTTTGGGTTTGGGCGAAGATTGGAGGGGGGGTCGTGCGGCAGCGGGGCGGACCGCTGCTGGCCAGATTTCCTTTACCTGTCGGCCTTCCAAGCCCATATCCACCGGTTTGCCCAAAATCTCCACCTCTCGGCCTACCAGCCGATCTAAAACCTCCATCTTCCGGGCGCCTGTGTAAATGGTTCGATCGCCAAGCCGGTAGAATGCACTCCGCATCAAAAAACCGATGGCTGGCCCTTGGGGAACGGCTTCCAATCGACCACGGAAGATTTGTTCCTTCCCTTCGGCCTGTTTGTACCAGTCTTCATCGGCAAACAGTTTTTGCCAGGCTGGTTCGGAGGGCGTTTCGGAAGGCTGTTTGGCCTCTTGAGGAGGCGGTTCGGTAGGGGGAGCAGGTTCGGTCAGCCCGCCAGGGGCTGCAGCAGGCGGTTTTCCCGGCGGTTTGGGCCATTTCGGATGCGGCATAGCAGGTCGAATCGCCGCCGGCCAAAACTCCAGCAGTTCCCGGCCCTCCAGAGCCAGCTTCGCCTCTTTGCCCCGAATCTCCACCTCTTGGCCCACAAACTGGTCCAACAGCTTTACTCGCTTTCCTCCAGTATAGATGTTCCATTGCCGAAGCCGATAATAGTAGGTTCGCATAATGATGGTAGGGCCTTCCGGCTGGGGGACCGCCTCCAACAGGCCTCGGATGATCATTTCCTGGGGAGGGCCTTTTTTGTACCAATCTTCCTCGGCAAACAGCTTTTGCCAAGGAATCGGTCCCCCTTTCGGGCCTTTGGAAATTGGTGCCCTATTAGGGCCTTTAGAGGGCACCTCCACGGGTTCCCCAGCCCCGGCAACGGAAACGATCCAAGCAATCGCAGCGGTCAAAAGCACTTCGGCTAGGTTCCATCGGTTCCGGCGGGTTGACAGCCAGCAAGAGCTACCGTAGTGCATGGCAAGACTCCTTGAAGAACAGAACAAAAAACAGCAAAACGAGACCGCCCTCGCTCCGCCTACCTGCAACCATGGCCAGATCTAACAAGTTATTTTACCCGGTAGGCGGACGGAGCGTAACTGCCCTTTAGGTGTTCCTAGAAGGACACAAAGCGAACAGGTTAGGAGTTCGGATGTTCTTTGGCCAAGGCGCACAGGGCAATGCCAGCCAAGCTCAGATGGGGCAGATACTGATCCTGGAGACCAAGCTGAGCGGCCAAAAGGGAGCCATCTCCCCCGGTTAAAAACACCTGAGGGCTGCCAGCCCCGGGAAGCCGATCCGGAACACTTTGCCAAGAAACCCTGGCAGCTCGATGTTCCGGCCCACCGGCAGCTTGCTGGGCGAGTTGGTGGATTAGTTCCCCGATAGCCCCGACCGTTCCCCAGAACAATCCGCTTCGGATGGCGGCTTCGGTATAGGTACCTAAGGCAGGCGGCGGTTCTGAGCCTTCGGCAAAAGAGACTTCGGGTAATAAATCGGTAAACTGATGAAGAGCTTTGGCGGCCATTTGCAAGCCGGGCAAAATCGCTCCCCCGCAAAAGGCGCCGTCGGCCGATATCCAATCCACGGTAATAGCTGTGCCCGCATCCACCACCACGGCAGGCCGATCCGGCCTCCGGAGCCGATTGGCCGCCACCGCATTCAAAAGCCGATCTATCCCCACCCGTTCCGGCTGCTGGACACGCACTTGGATGGGCAGGTCGGTCCATTGGAGGAGTTTCACAGGAGCCTGGGGCCAGTGTTGCCCGAGCCACTGGAGCAGGCGGCTGGCTGCTGGCCGATTCACACTGCCGATCCAGCACGCCCATCCACCCGGGTCTGGCTGAACCTGCGAAGCGGGACGCTCCGGCAGGTGAAGTGCCTGGGATTCCCAGGAGGCCGGCAAGGGTCCAGACCGGCCTGGGGAAATTGCTTGGGCAACCGACTCCAGCCAGGCATCCAACCGGCTCCAGTCCTCCTGTTGGCTGTCCAGGAAGAAGACCGTTTCAGGTTCCAGCAGGCGGGAGGGTGTGGCCGGTTCCAGCAAAGAGCAGCCAAACCACCCAAACTTCATCCGCCGATTGCCTACATCAACCGCTACCAGCCTAAACACCTCGCACCGCCTCCCATTTGCACCTGGGGAGTGCTTCCCGGTTCGTTTCTGCTGGGGGATAGAAACGGAGCTATCCTCCTGGGCGACGAAAAAAACCTGGCACCACGACCTCTAACAAAACAAACCCCTCAAGGTTCACCCTGCCCTTCTCCTACGGAGACCCCGCTAGCAAAGGTGGTTTTGTTCGAGGTTCTAAGCGGGGCGGAGCCCCATCGGACCTGCTGGCCTAAGTTCCTTAGCAGAATGGCTATCCAGTTGACCTCCAGAAGCTCGAAAGCTAAGATAATTCTATTCTGTCCTTAAAGCGGGGGTTTTCCCAGGGAGGTCGGTGGTGAAAGATAGCAGCCCGGAGCGGCCTTGGCTGGCGGCGGCCGCCGAGTGGACGAGCAAAGTAACCACCGTAGCCGGGCAAATGGTCCTGCCGCCGCTGTTGGGATTGTGGTTGGACCGGCTGGCAGGGACCGTATGCCTGTTTTTGATCCTAGGCGCACTGCTGGGGTTTGCTGCCGCCATAAGCCAATTGGTTCAGTGGGTCCGGAGGGGTCCAAAAACCAGGCCAGAGGATGGACCGAAACACCAGCCAAACCCGCCTCTTTCTCCGCCCTCCTACCCCCAGCCAGGTTCCTTGCAGGGCGAAGCTAATAGACAATTTGCCTCTCCTGGGCCCAACGAAGACCATTCCGACACGGAAGGAAAAAGAGAATGATCGACCTGGAGCAGGTTGCCCATCATATAAGCGACAGCAGCTCATTCCATATCCCGGTGGCCTTGTGGGAGATGTTGCCTGTGTGGCTTCGGGGGGCCGATAGCCATCCAGGCCAGATTCCTCTGCCCCAGATTCCTCTGCCGCTGATTGGCCCGCTGCAACTAACGCGGTTTATGGTGCTGGAGGTGGTAGCGGGGCTGCTGATGGTGGTGGTTTTTGTGCCGCTGGCTTGGCGGATGCGTCAAGGCGGCCCGCCCCGGGGACTTCTATGGAACCTGCTGGAGAGCATGTTGGTCTTTATCCGGGATCGGGTAGCCAGGCCCGCCATCGGAGAGCATGCCGACCGCTTCCTCCCCTTTCTTTGGACCGCCTTTTTCTTTATCCTGTTTTGTAATCTGTTGGGATTGGTTCCCTGGGCCGGTTCGCCGACCGGCGCATTGGCGGTTACCGGCGCGCTGGCCGGGATGACCCTGGCCATGGTCCTAGCAACTGGCTTCCTCACCCATGGGCTAAAGGGCTATGTGGCCCACTTGGTCCCGCAGATGAATATCCCGGGGCTTTTGGCCGTAGTCATGAAACCAGCCATGGTAGTGGTGGAACTGCTGGGACTGGTGATTCGTCATGCGGTATTGGCGGTCCGGCTTTTGGCCAATATGTTTGCCGGGCATATGGTCCTGGCGGTAATTATTAGTTTTATAGCGGCAGCGGCAAAAACGGCACTGTGGCTTTGGCTGGGCGTGTCGGTAGCTAGCATCCTCAGTGCCGCAGCCCTCAGCTTATTGGAACTTTTGGTCGCCTTGCTTCAGGCATACATTTTTACCTTCCTTTCAGCGGTCTTTATCGGCATGGCAATCCATGGACATTAAGAACCCATCCAAAAAGCAAATGGCTTCCACAAACCTCTACTGTTCCTGGCTTTGCTGGGTTCTCAAGATTTTTTGGATGGAATCAAGGAGCATTTCCGGAAAATGATCGTCGAATGCAGGTTCTTTGGGTCCTTATAGAAAAAAGGAGATGGCTTTGGTGAGAACTTGGTGGACGCGGTTTTTAGTGGTTTTGGGATGGTGGATGGTTGCGGGTTGGGTTTGGGCTGCCGAGGGGGCCCCGGCGCCAAGTACTTCAGAACCGACTGCTCATGCCTCAGGCCCCGCTGGAGCAACGGCCGTTCCAGCCGGAGTCCCCATGGAACAGCCCCCCTACTGGTCCATTATCTACTTAGGCACCGCCGCTAGCGCCGCCGTCATCATCCTAGGGGCCGCCTATGGCATTGCCAAAATCGGCTCTTCCGCGGTGGAGAACATGGCCCGGCAACCGGAAGTGGCTGGCTCGATCAATACGGCCATGATCGTCTCAGCCGCCTTGATCGAAGGAGTAACATTTTTTGCCCTGATTGTCTGTCTATTGAGTGTCTTTTTCAAGTAGGCATACAAGTACGGTGGAATAGAGTGGCCACTTTTGGGAAAAGTGTTCCTGATGTCTCCGGGAGTCTGCTGGCTGAGGAAGAACCCTAGCCGGGGTCCATTCCCTCCGCCGCCTGGGCCTTTGCAACGGTGGATTGGGTTGATTGGGCAGTGGCCGGGTGGGCTTCGGTTCCTGGCAAGCAAGCCAGGCCGGCTGGGCCGAATGGCGGTCCTAGGTGGCCTGCTGCTAGGCTGGGGGGTGCTCGGTTGGGAGGCTGCTTTGGCCGATTCGCACCCTGCCAGATCGGCGCCGGCCGAAGGGCTAAATCCCCTGGACAGTTGGAAGGCAGATTTGGCCCTCTGGACGGCCGTGGTGTTCCTGCTGCTGCTAGTGATTTTATGGAAGTATGCCTGGGGTCCGATTCGGCGCGCCTTACAGCAGCGGGAACAAACCATTGCCGACCAGATTGCTCAGGCCCAACGCCAACACCAGCAGGCCCAGGAGCTTCTGGCCCAATATCAGCAGAAACTGGCCCAAAGCCAGCAAGAAATCCAGCAGATGTTGGATGAGGCCCGGCGCCAGGCAGAACAAACCGGTCGGCAAATCATCCAACAGGCCCACCAGCAGGCCGAAGCCGACCGCCAAAAAATGCTCCAAGAAATCCATCGGGCTAAACAGCAGGCCTTCCGGGAACTTTCGGCCGAGGCAGCCGCTTTGGCGGTGCAACTAGCCGGCAAAATCCTCCAGGCCGAACTCCAACCAGACCGCCACCGCCAGCTCATCCAGCAAACCTTGGCCCAATGGGAAACCACAGCATTTGGTAACGGTAACAGAGCCGCCCCGCAGGAGGAAGTGCGTGGATGAGCCAGTTGGAGCACCTCCCAGAACATCTGCGTCGGGCCGCCGCCTGGCAGCAAGAGGTAACCCTGGAGCATATTGCCGACGTGTATGCCCAGGCGATCATGGCTGCTGCCGAGGCCGAAGGCCTGGCCCAAACCGTCCTGAAAGAGTTTGACTTCCTGGTGGACTATCTGTTGGATCGGCAGCCATTGTGGGAGGAGGTACTGGTTTCGCCGCGAATCTCGGCGGAAGAAAAGATCGGCCTGTTAGAACGAGTCTTTCAGGGCCAGGCTAGCCAGGTATTCCTAGAATCCTTAAAAACCCTGGCCCGCCGAGACCGACTGGACTGCTTGCGGGCCATCCACAAACGCCTCCACTTGCTTTGGCAGCAGCGCCAACATCAGGTCCAGGTGCAGGTCTATTCGGCTGTTCCCTTGGAACCCTCGGAATTGGAGCAGATCCGTCAAGCCCTCCGCAACAAACTAGCTGCCGAACCGATGTTGCAAACGCATGTCGATCCGCAGCTGATCGGCGGCCTGCTGCTGCGGATCGGCGATGTGATTTACGACGCCTCCATCGCCCATCAACTGGACTGGCTCCGTCACCGAATTCTCAAAAAAGCGGAACAAAAATTTTCCCAACCAGGGGAACCTTTCTCCTCGGCGACTACTCGCTAAGGGTGTGTAGCTTTCCGGAGGTCATCAGAGGCACCGATGCGATTCAAACCGGATGAAATCCTCTCGGTCATTCAGCAAGAGATTCAGCAGTATCGGACCCGGATCGATGTACGGCATGTGGGCCGGGTCTTGGAAGTAGGCGACGGCATTGCCCGCGTCTATGGACTGGCCGACGTCATGGCCGGAGAAATGGTCCGCTTTGCCAATGGCGTTTATGGCCTGGCTTTCAACCTGGAAGAAAACTCTGTCGGCGTTATCATCCTGGGCGATTATCTTTCGATCCGGGCAGGCGATGAAGTGGAATCGACCGGCCAATTGCTCAGTGTGCCGGTGGGCGAAGCCGTCTTAGGCCGGGTCATCGATCCGCTGGGCAAACCCCTGGACGGCAAAGGCCCCCTGCAGACGACCGAACGTCGGCCCATCGAACGCATCGCCCCCGGCGTGGCCCAACGCCAGCCCGTCAAAGAGCCGCTCCAGACCGGCATCAAAGCCATCGACGCCATGACCCCTATCGGCCGAGGCCAACGTGAGCTCATCATCGGCGACCGGAAAACCGGCAAAACCGCCATCTGCATCGACACCATCCTCAACCAAAAGGGCACAGATGTAAAGTGCTTTTATGTGGCCATCGGCCAAAAGGAATCCACCGTGGCCGGGATCATCGACGTGCTTCAACGCCATGGGGCCATGCAATATACCACCGTTATTGTCGCCGGGGTGAGTGATCCGGCTGCCTTGGAATACATTGCCCCCTATGCCGGTTGCACCATGGCAGAATATTTTATGGATCGGGGCCAGCATGCCCTGATCATTTATGACGATCTGAGCCGACATGCCCAGTCCTATCGGCAGCTGTCGCTTTTGATGCGTCGGCCCCCCGGCCGAGAAGCCTATCCCGGAGACATCTTCTACACCCACAGCCGACTGTTGGAACGAGCCGCCAAACTCAGCGACCAGCTAGGCGGCGGTTCGCTGACGGCCCTGCCGATCGTCGAAACCCTCGAAGGCGAAATCTCCGCCTACATCCCCACCAATGTGATTTCGATTACCGATGGACAAATTTATCTACAACCAGAACTTTTCTTCGCCGGCCAGCGACCGGCCATCAACGTCGGCATCTCCGTCTCCCGTGTGGGAGGCCATGCCCAAATCCCCGCAATGAAAAAAGTGGCCGCCGGCCTGCGCCTCCAACTGGCCGCCTATAGAGAACTCGAAGCCTTTGCCCAGTTGGGCACCGAGCTGGACCCAGCCACCCAAGCCCGCCTGGACCGCGGCGCCCGCATGGTCGAACTGCTCAAACAGCCCCAGTACCAGCCTATGCATGTTACGGATCAAGTGATCAGTATTTATGCAGGCACCCGCGGCTACCTGGACCCCATCCCCATCGAAGAAGTCTCCGCCTGGGAACAAGCGATGCTCCAATATGTCCATCGCCATGCCCCGGAGCTTTGGCAACAGATGACCGATACCAAAGACCTCAACCTCAACGCCCAAGGCCGGTGCCCCGAACTGGACGCCGTCCTGGACCGCTTCCAACATGAGTACCTCCAACAAAAACAGGCCAACCAAACGCCTACCGCCTTGCTGTAACTCGTAGCCGCAATCGTTTCCCTCCCGAGGATTCGCAGCCCGATGGTTCGAGCCAGAAAGTTGGAAAAACGTCAAAAGGCGATCCGAAATATCCAAAAGATCACACGCACGATGGAGCTGATTGCCACCGCCCGGTTTAAAAAAGCCTGGAATCGACTGCAGGCGGCTTCAGAATATGCGGCAGGGCTTCTCCGGATCCTTCAACACCTGGCCCAATTAGGCCCCCTGCCCCCCCATCCGCTCTGGGAACCCCGGCACCATGCCAACCGTGTCTTGCTCTTGGTGCTCAGCTCCAATCGGGGGTTGTGCGGCGGATATAATGCCAGCGTAGTGCGACAGACCCTCCAGCGCCTGCAGCAGCTTCAAGCCGAAGGACGCCAACGGCTGGTAGAAGTTTCCGGAAAACGCGGCGGATCGGCCCTCCGATTTCGGCATGTGCCCATCCAAAGGCTCCACACACATCTAGCCGATCGGCCCCAGTGGCAGGAAGTGGAACTGTTGGCCCAGCAATATATGGCAGAGTTCCTGGCAAATCGATGGGACCAGATGGAAGTTATTTACATCAGCTCGGAAACCGTAGGACGACAACGCCTGAAAACCGACCTGCTCCTGCCCCTGCCTAAGCCGGAACCTATCCAAGCCGATCTGTTTCCCCAAGATCCCCGATCTTGGGACCTCTATCCATCGGCCCAAACGATCGTGGACCAGACGCTTCCTCGATGGTTCAAGACCCAATTGTTCCAGTGCTTTTTGCAGGCGGCCCTCAGCGAACAGATTGCCCGGATGTTTGCCATGAAAACCGCCACGGAGAATACGGAAAAAATGCTCCACCGGTTAGCCTTGGCTCACCATCGCGCCCGACAAACCCAGATCACTTCGGAAATCCTGGAGGTGCTTTCCGGCGCCGAAGCCTTGCAACAACAAAAGTAAAAAGATCTCCTCCGCCGGAGTTGCCAAGCATCTGCCAGTACGAGCCTGCTGGAAGTTTGTTCGCCTCCCCCCTCCGCAAAAAAATCGCCTCTGCCCTCCGCAAAACATCGCCTCGCCCCGCCGCGGGAGAGGCCGGCGGCGCCGAAGGCGACGCCGGGTGAGGGGGCGCACCAAGAGCCCAGGTTCCCCGTCAGCCTATTGTCATTCCCGCGCAAGCGGGAATCCAGGCAGCTTGTGCTGCTTCCATGTCCAACGCCTCTGCCCGGCGCGGGACAGGCCGGCCTGCCGACAGGCAGGCCGGCTGAGGGGACGCCCAAAGGAAACGCCTGCTGAGGGGGCATTCCCATCTCTACCCACCGCGAAAGAGAAACGTTCCTCTCTGCAGCCAACCGGAATGTGGAAGCTCGCCTGTAGCGAGATAACCATCCAAAGGGGCCAGTCTGCCGAATGCTTCGGAAGCACTGGCCCAAACGGCGCCGCTAGCTCTTCCACCATCCCCCTCCAACCAAGCTTGCCTTTATCCACAACCTATGGCGGCGTGAACGGGCCGACGGCCGGCTTCCACCACCACCCATCCGACCAAAGATGGCTTTTATTCCTGGGCCCCGAAGATGGCCCCGACGATGGCCCCGACGATGGCCCCGATGATGGCCCCGACGATGGCAAAGAAGATGGCCCCGCCGATGGCCCCGACGATGGCCTCCTTGATGGCCCTGACGATGGCCTCCCAGGCGATGGCCCAGCCGATGCCCCCGGAGATGGCCACGAGGATGGCTCCGGCGATGGCCCCGAGGATGGCCCCGAGGATGGCCCCGACGGTGGCCCCGAAGATGGCCCCGAAGATGGCAAAGCCGATGGCCCCGACGATGGCTCCGAGGATGGCCCCGTAGCTAATGGCATCAGACAGAGACGCGTAGTACATCTGGCCGTGAGCGTTGCCCCAGCACACATTGTTTTCCAGGTTCGGCTGCGCCTGCTCACCAACATAAATACCATAGTTCTTATTTCCCTCGCAGGAATTCTCTCGGGCCAGGCCGCCGGAACTGCCCTTATACAAAATGCCGGACCCTTGGTTATTCCGGCAGAGATTCTTCTCCAGGGTCGGCTGGGCGTCCCCAAGAACCACAATGCCCTGGCACTTATTTTGCTCGCAGGTATTCTCTCGGGCCAGGCCGCCGGAACTGTCCAAGTAGAAAATGCCGGACCCTTCGTTATTCCGGCAAAGATTCTTCTCCAGGATCGGCTGGGCGTCCCCACGAACCTCAATGCCCTCGTCCTTATTTTGCTCGCAGGTATTCTCTCGGGCCAGGCCGCCGGAACTGCCCCGGTAGACAATGCCGGACCATGCGTTATTCCGGCAAAGATTCTTCTCCAGGGTCGGCTGGGCTTGCTCACTAACCCAAATGCCATGGTACTTATTTTGCTCGCAGGTATTCTCTCGGGCCAGGCCGCCGGAACTGCCCACGTACAAAATGCCGGACCCTTCGTTATTCCGGCAGAGATTCTTC
Source organism: uncultured Thermoguttaceae bacterium (assembly GCA_938042245.1). Classification (GTDB taxonomy): domain Bacteria; phylum Planctomycetota; class Planctomycetia; order Pirellulales; family Thermoguttaceae; genus JANXAQ01. Next base: position 477 of record CALIRO010000004.1, on the reverse strand, counting down.
TCCAGGGTCGGCTGGGCCTGCTCACTAACCTGAATGCCAGAGACTTCATTCTTTTCTGCCACACACTCCCGCACCAGGGCCCGACTCTGGCCGTGGATCCACAGTCCAGCGCCGCCGCGATCATACTCCCATTTGCCGCCCACAAACCGGCAGCGTTCGATCAAGACATTCTCTGAGACCACTTCCAAGACATTGGCCCATTCCCCGCCTAGGTGCTCTAGCCTCATCCCCTGCAGCTCGTACTTCCCGGCTCCTGCCAGTCGGAGGACAAAGCCCGCCCCATGGGCTACTAGCCGGGTTTTGTCCATCCCTGCGCCAATAAGTCGTAAGTCGGTAGTAAGTTCTAGCGGCCGTTCGAGCCGGTAGGTTCCGGCCTCAAGTTGAATGGTTCCTCCAGGCTGGACCAGCCGAACCGCTTCCTCCAGACTGGCCGCATCGCCGCTGCCGTCCTTTTCGACGCGTACTAGCGGAAGGTTT
>CALIRO010000003.1 GCA_938042245.1 uncultured Thermoguttaceae bacterium | reverse complement strand
ACGGATCGACCTGCCCCCCTGGACCGATTGGCGAACCTTCAAACGCGCTCCCCGATCCAAACCCCGCTCCAACCCCCAGCAAAACGAATTGGATTTCGAGGAGTTGGAAGAGGAGTCTTCTTGAAGCTACTCCAGAACGCTGTGGTTCCTTTATGTTTTTTCCGAACATGCTAGCCGATCCCCGTGGGCTGTCTTTCCACCTTCTGCTCTTGGTAAAGCAGCAGAAGGAGGGGCAAGAGAGGAAATTTTTTACCGCCTTAGGGTGAGCCTCTCAGCCGAGCAGTGCTTGCTCCAGCAACCAGAGGCGCTGCGGCTTCGGTTGACCTGTTATCAGAATCAAACAGAAATAAATTAAGGGACACTTCAGCGGAATGAACAACTCCCTGTCTTTTCCGAGGATGGTCCTATGTTATCACTGCTGCGAAAGCGGCGGTCCAGAAACTTGTTCCCGTATCAGCGGGAAGCCAGCATAGCTAACCCATAAAACCGGACTTCCTGCTTGTGCAGCAATGACAGGTTACGCCCGTCGGCTGAAATGTTCCAAAATGATAAGTTGGGGATCGCCGAGATGATGAAAACATTTGCCTATGGATTAGCTGGGCTATTATTGCTCGGTGGACTGATTTTTATTTTAGGTTGGCAAGGGCAGTGGGCCCGGCTCGTGGTGGGGTTGGTGCTTTGGGCGGCGGCGGGAGCCTTGGTCATGTTGGCCAGGATGCAACCGGCCCACACCACCCTGGTCCAAAAAATCGACCTTTCCGGCAATGTCAAGTTACAGAATCTTACCTGCCGACAGTGCGGCGGCACCCTGGGGCCCAAGTCGATCACCGTTCAGGCCGGCGCCGTCTTTATCCATTGCGAATACTGCGGCACAGCCTACCAATTGGAAGAAGAACCCCAATGGTAACTCGGACAAGCTGCCGGAGCACCATTTGATAGACAATTGTCTAGATGGATTCTCGATTCTGGAGCACCGTCTGTTAGACGGCGGCCTGTCTAGACGGATGGATGGTTCCGTAGTACCGTCTGGTAGACGGTGGATTATCTAGAGGGGTTCCGAACGTGCCCAGAGAGATCCCTTAGGAGGTAGGATGGTTGCGGAAGGTGGATCGCTGTACTTTCGGTTTTCGCACATGCCAGCGCAAAGAAATTTAGGGCAATTCGCCCCACACTGCCACAGCCGAAGCGGACCAAAGGCATGAGGAACTTTTTGAGACGCCTTTTCCGAAGTAAAGCATCTGTTCGACCGGGTCTGTACGTTTATTCCGTTTCCCAGCAGCCCTCCATTGCCCCTGCTGGAGCTGAGCATCTTTCCGACTGGCCGCATGAAGGCGCCGGCGGAAGCGGTAGGAGGTCGCGGCGGTTCCATTTGCGGGTTCAGCCGGACGGCTCCGGACTGCTTTTTGTGGATCTGGCTGATCCGGTCCATTTGAACCCTCCAGCCACCCTGTTGGTTTGGCACGCTTTGGAGGGTCGGACTGCGGAGTTGGCCTTTCAGGAGCTTCGGCAAAGGGCGCCCAAAGCGGTTTGGCCGGAACTTCGCCAAACGGTGGAAGGGGTATTTGGCTGGCTGAAGCGGCTTCAGAACGATGGGACCTGTTGTGTTTGGGATGGGTTGGCTGAGGCGAGGGCCTTTGGGCTTGATGCGCTTGGCTGGGCCGGCTCGGACTCTGACGGCGCCACTCACAATCAATCGGCCCAAGCCATTCCCCATCACCCCCTATCGGCCATCCCTGCTGTCTGGGCGGAACCCAGGCCGCTATTTAGTCTTCCGGTTCAGGCCCCCTTTAAGGCAGATGTGGTGGTGCAGTATGGCTGTAACAATCGATGTGGACATTGTTATAATCTGCCAGCCCGTCGCCGCCAGCCGCCTATGTCGATGCAGACTTGGCGGCAAGTGGTCGAGAAACTGGCTGAGTTGGGCGTGCCGCATCTGATCTTGACAGGCGGAGAGCCAACCCTGTGCGACGACCTGCCAGAACGGATCCATTTGGCCCATCAATATGGATTGGTCGTCGGGCTGAACACCAATGGTCGTCGGTTGGCCGATCCGGCCTTTACCGCCCGATTGGCCCAGGCCGGGCTGGACCATGTACAAATCACGTTGCTTTCCAGCCGTCCAGAAGTGCATAATAGTCTATGTCAGGCCAGCGGCAGCGGGTCCGGCCATCTTGGCAATCCATTTGCGGAAACGGTGGCCGGCATTCAAAACACCCTCAAGGCCGGTCTGTACACCCTGACCAACACCACGCTTACCCGGCACAACGCCCAAGAGGCGGAAACCCTGGTGGATTTTCTTTACCGGTTGGGAATTCGCACCTTTGCCATGAATGGAATCATTCGTTCAGGCCTAGGCAAACAGTTCCCCGACGCCTTGGCCGAAGAGGAGTTAGCCCCGGTGCTGGTGCGGGTCCGGGATCGGGCAGCCGAGTTAGCAATGCGCTTCCTATGGTACACGCCGACCCGGTATTGTCGGTTTTCGCCCCTGGAGTTAGAGCTAGGGACACGGCGGTGTAATGCCGCTCAGTATTCCATCTGCATTGAGCCAAACGGCGAGGTCCTGCCCTGCCAATCCTATTACCAGCCGGTGGGCAATCTGCTTCGGGATCCTTGGCCGGCCATTTGGGAAAGTCCGCTGTTTCGGCGATTGCGAGGTCGAATAGAAGACCCGGCTGGCAGCGGGTTGCCGGAGCCTTGTTGGCAATGTCCCGATTTGCCGGTCTGCGGCGGCGGTTGCCTGTTGGCCTTCTCGGAAACTCTGGGGCAAAATCATGAAATTTGGCTTTCCCGCAATGCTACCGGCCACGTTTCCAAGGGGAAGCCGGCTTCGAGGAGCTCCTCGGGTTGGTTTCGGCCTTCCGGCCCATGCGAAAAGGAATTCCTATGAGTTTGTGGAATCGAGTGCGACGGTTTTTGTTTGGGTTTCGTCCTTCGGCAGGCCGAGCCGCTCTCCGAAAAGCAGGCATCCCGCCAGGCCTGTATCACTACTTTCGGGATGCTGGGGGGCAGGTGAGCCGATTTCATCTCCGCGTGGATCCGGACGGTTGGGGCTTGCTGGTGGCGGGGGCCACCGCGGCAGTCTGGCTTCGACCTTCCGGCGTCATCTATGCAAAAGCGCTGTTGGAAAATCAGCCCCCAGAAAACATCTTTCAGCTCCAAAAGGCGGTCTTCGGGCCAGTGCCCACTCAGCGATTGGAGGCCGATCTGGCCGAAGTTCGGCAATTGTTGGATCGGCTGCAACGTCCCGGGACCGACTATCCCATGCTCAACCTGATGGATCCCGCCTGGTGCAAAGAGGTCAAGCATTTGGATCGGCCGTTGTCGGCTGATGTGCCGGCGGGGGAACCAGACCGACTGGAACGGATCTTGCGACGTCTTTGGGAGTTGGGCATTCCCCATGTGACCCTGGTAGCGGGCAGGAGTACCGAACCGGCCTGGCTGGTTCGAGCGGTCGAATTAGCCGAGGACCTTGGCCTGATTGCCGGTTTGCGCGGCCTGGGGAGCCTACTGAACCAAGGGACTTGTCTTCAAGACTTAGCCCAGGCCGGCCTCGATCATCTGAACCTGCTCTACCTGGCCGACGACCCGGCGGTGCATGATCGGTGGACGTGTGCGGGCGATCATGAACAGGTCCTTCAGGCCCTGGAAGCAGCCCAAAAACTGGAAATATGCCCTGTGGCCGAAACGCCGCTTATCGAGGCTACTTGGCAGCGGATCGACCAGACGTTGGCCTCCCTGGTTAGCCGGGGCGTCGGTAACATCGGGGTGTACGCCATTGCGGCGGGGCCGGGAATTGCTTCGGGCGGCGCCTTGCCAGGCGAACAATTGGTTCAGGCAGCCCAATGGCTGGAAGAATCGGCCAGCCAAGCCCAGATCCGCTTCCTCTGGTATCCGCCGGTCCAATACCATTTAGGCCAATCGTTGGCCACGCTATTGCTGCGGGGCCCACGCTGTTCGGGCGATACGGCCATTCGGGTGGAATTAGATGGTTCGGTGTTGGTGGCTCGAGGCCCGGCTCAATCGGCCGGCAATCTGCTGACCGATTCTTGGCAGAAGATTCTGCGCAGTCCAGTGATGCGGCGGTATCAGAGTCGGCTCCGGTCAGACACCCAATGTGCCGATTGTCCCGGTTTAGTTATCTGTGCGGCCGATTGTCCTCGAAACCCGGAGGGCTGGGCCCAGTAACCGGTCCAAACAGATCATCTGTTTTGCCCAAACTACCCATATTCTCTATCTAATTGGGCTTGTCAGAAAAGGATTTCCTTATTTATATTAGAGACCCGTTTTGGCAGATTGCCGACAAAGGCCTGGCCGGTTGCCCTGTTCTGAGCAGCCAGCTTGCCCGGAGCCACCGAGCTGTGGGGCAGTGGTGGAAAAAGGGTGGCTGGTTTTCCCGGCTCTAGTCAGCCCCAAAATAGGTGGGACGTTATCTACCGATCTTCTGTATATTCCCCTTTGGCAGGGAGGCCGAGACGTGTCGCTTCAAGACCGTTTGCCCAACAATCCAAGGATGAACCTCTTTTTCTGGCGCAAGATGGGGGTACTGGTAAGGAGCATGGTAGGGGGTGGGTGGGTGCTTTGTATGCTCAGCTCCTCATTAGGGCCACCCAATGTACTGGCAGAATCCCCCCCCGGCAGCAGCACCCAATGGCGATTTGCTGGTAGCGAATCGGCACCGGCCTCCGCACTGGCTTCCTCTTCCGGGGTACCTGGACCACCTGGATCGGTGCCCTCTTCAGGAGAGGTAGCTGCTTCCGGATCGGTACCTGCCGAATCGCTGTCCCCTGGACCAGGGCCTACTAGCTCAGGAGCCCTAGGATCTGCTGGTTGGGGGGCCACGGGAGGTGAGGCTGGTCCTTCCGGAATCTCTGCTGGTACACCCCCTGCAGGCAGTATGGTGGGTGGCGCCCAATCTGGCCAATCGCTGCCTTCCGGCAGTGCTCCTTCAGCGGGTCTGTCCCCCGGAGCAAATCCTTCTGGATTCTCATCGGGGGGGAGTCCGCCTCCTGAGGGAGCAGCAGCTTTCCCGGCCGCTCAGCCCAGAGCACCGATTGCCCGGATTTTGCCCACTCCAAGCACCCTGCCCAATGAAGCCGGCCAGATCTGGCGGGAATACGACATTAGTCCCTATACGCTTCGGGTGCATACGACAGCCCGGCCGGAATTGGCTGTAGTGGACTGGATTTTGCGAACCACCGGCTACCAAGCTTGGCACAGCGAGCCGTTAGGCATCCTCAGTGTTACTCAGCGGACTTTGCGGGTCTATCATACCCCTCAGATGCAGGCGGTGGTGGCCGAGATTGTGGATCGGTTCGTTAACAGTGCGGCGCAGACCCAGGCGTTTGGGCTTCGGGTCATTACGGTGGATCATCCGAATTGGCGTGCCAAGTCCTACCGGCTGCTCCGTCGGGTACCGGTCCAGACACCGGGGGTGCAGGCTTGGGTATTGCCGAGGGAGGATGCCGCTTTGCTTTTGGCCGATCTGCGCCGCAGGTCCGACTATCGAGAGCACAATTCACCGCATTTGTTGATTCCCAACGGTCAATCTACGGTGGTTTCCTCGATTCGGCCTCGGTCTTACGTGCGGGATGTTACACTGCGTCCAGAAACGTTACAAGGATATGAGCAGGAGTTAGCTCAGATCGACGAGGGGTTTTCCATCGAGTTCAGCCCCCTGCTCAGCCTGGATGGCAAAATGATTGACGCCTCGATCAAGTGCCATATTGATATGGTCGAACGCCTGGTACCGGTGGTCATCGACGTTCCCACCCCCACCTCGCCCCGCCAGCGAGTCCAAATTGAAGTCCCTCAAGTGAGCCATTTCCGTTTCCACGAACAATTCCGTTGGCCAGAAAACGAAGTATTGGTGCTCGGTTTGGGTGTGGTGCCGATCCCAGTTCCCCCCGAAGCCCAAGGGCTCCTGGGAAGTTTGCCATTCAAAGCAGTGTTGCCAGGGCAGAACAGTGCTCGGGGAGAACTGATTGTGATGGTCGAAACTCGGGGCAAACAGGGCGAACCGGCTGCCCCTGCTCCTACGGCTACCCGCCCCACCTACCAAGGCCGATATTAACTTCCCGCCCCCGCAGCCAGACCCCCTATTTCCAAACCTCCTGGCCATGTCCGAAACTCATGGGGACCCAGATCAGCCGAGCTGGGAGACTCGGCCTTACGGTCCTCCCCCTAAAAGCAGGGTTCCCGATAGGGTAAAATTGAAACGTTCCCCTTGTGCCGGAACTGAGCGCCTTTTGCTTGAACATCGGCCGGCACCCGTCGGCAATGGGACGGGGCCACCAGCCCATCCCAAAAAGGAAATTCCCCACTTCAAACCCTCTAAATGTTCCGGAACACTTCAGTCGAATGCTGTACCAAGGGATTCCTGCGAAAGCAAGAATCCCGTTTGTTCGAAGGATTTTTGCTCTCTGGATTCCCGCTTCCGCGGTAGGGGCAACATAGGACCTTCCTTGGAAAAGCTGGAGCAGTTCTTCATTCGACGGAAGTGTTCCCCAAGGTTTTTTTGGATAGGCGCTAAAGCCGGTTTGGACACATCGGGTTGCTAGGACCCCTGCGGTGAAGAAATGGTTTTTTGTGTCGGATTTGCATCTGTTGGCCAAACGATCGCAGGCGGAGCGATATAAAGAGGCTTTGGAACGGGCTCTCGGCCAGGCAAGCCGGTTTGTGCTGGGCGGCGATATCTTTGATTTCCGTTGGGCAGCGGCTAAGGAGATGGGCTGGGCGGTCCAGGAAGCGATTGGCTGGCTGGAGCGGCTGGCCCAGCAGCATCCCCACTGCCAATTCCACTTTGTGCTGGGCAATCATGACCATCATTGGGGGTTTTTATGTCAACTGGACGGCCTGGCGGAAAAATACGCCAATTTTCATTGGCATCCCTATTATCTACGCTTAGGAGAACATGTGTTTTTGCATGGCGATGTGGCGGAGCGGAAGATGGGGCCAGAGAAATTGGCCGCCCATCGAATCCGCTGGCATTATCGGCCGCGGCGAGGTCGGCTCATGAGCGAACTGTATGAGCTATGGATGGTAAGTCGATTGCCTAGGGCGTTGGGGCCTTTGGTCTATCCGAAGCGTCGGGTGGCCCGCCGAATATTGACCTATTTGCGTCGGATCGGCCATGGACCGGAACAAGGGGTTCGCCAGGTCTATTTTGGCCATATCCATCGAGGCTTTACAGGCTATCGGTATCGGGGAGTTACTTTTCACAACGCCGGGCCGGCCCTGCGCGGCCATCGGTTCCGGTTGCTCGAAGTGGCTACGGAGGAACCCCTGGTTAAGTGATTTTTTGTTCCTAAACAGCCCCTCTTCGTCTGGTAAAACCAATCCCCTTGTCTGGACATCCGGCAGCAGCTGGCCTCTTATCCAAAAGGCACTTCCAGAAGTCGCGGCGGAGCTTCCCCCGGAAGCGCCCTAGAGGGTTGACCATCCGTTGGGCAGAGAGTAGTCTAACATGTTGGGCAATGTCGTCTTCGGGCCAAAGGTAGGGTTGGTCTTCTTTCCAAGGACCCCAAGGAGTTCTTACCATGAGTAGCAGAGTGGGCGCGAGGTATGGGTATTTTTGTATAGCTATCTTCTGGGGCACCCTCTGGGCGCAAGCAGCAGAGGAGCCGCCCTGGGTCGTCATGGAAGGCCGCCACGGCCCAGGCCAAGGCAAACATATCGTCTTCGTTACCGGCGACGAAGAATACCGCAGTGAAGAGTCCATGCCCCAACTGGCCAAAATCCTAGCCAAACACCATGGGTTCCGCTGTACGGTGCTTTTTGCCATCAATCCCCAAACCGGCGAAATCGATCCTACGACCGTCAATAATATCCCCGGTCTGGAAGCCTTGCGAACCGCTGACTTGATGGTCATGTTCCTTCGGTTTCGGGAGTTGCCCGACGAGCAGATGAAAGAGATTATCGACTACACGAATTCGGGTCGGCCCATCTTGGCCCTTCGCACCTCCACCCATCCGTTCTTCTACCGGAAAAACCTCCAAAGCCCCTATGCCAAGTGGACCTGGAATAACAAGGACCCGGCGTTTTTTGGCGGCTATGGTCGGCAGGTGCTGGGGGAAACCTGGATCAGCCATTACGGCCATCACAACAAGGAAAGCACCCGGGGCGTTATCCCAGACCAGATGAAAAATCACCCGCTGGTTCGCGGCTGTGAGGACATCTGGGGACCGTCGGATGTGTATGGCTTGACCAGCCTCCACGGCGATTGTACACCGGTCGTCTTGGGCCAGGTCTTGCAGGGGATGAACCCAACCGATCCCCCTCATCCGGACAAAAAACTTCTCCCCATCGCATGGACGAAAACCTATAAAGGCGAAACCGGCAAGGTCTCGAAAATCTTCACCACCACCATGGGTCATGCCGGCGACTTCCAGAGCGAGGGATTCCGTCGGCTTTTGGTCAATGCGGTCTATTGGCTTTTGAGCATGGAGGTGCCGGAGCGAGCCAAGGTGGACTTTGTCGGCCTGTATCAACCGACGCCGATCGGCTTTGGCGGCCATAAGAAGGGCGTCAAACCCGCCGACCATCAGCTCCAGGACCCGTAGGCCCCTGGGAACATCTCCTTACGGGGGATTCAGGGAATCGGTTTCCGCTTCCTACGGAATGGATAGACACTGCCCCCTATTGCCCTTGGCCCTTTCCACGCAGGCGGCAGTCCAGACTGTTTTGTGCTTTCTAGGATGTCATTCCCGCGCAAGCGGAGATGAGAGGGCAGGCCCCTGGGCGAAAGGATTCCCGAAAATTTTTTCCCCGCCTATTGACAACGTGGAGGGCGGGAGGGTAGATTACCTAGAGAATCGGTTGGAACTAGCCGATTTTGGCTCTTTGGGAAATGGCGTTGGTGGTCGGTCGCCCGGGGCTTGGGCGGCCGACGAACAGGGAACTCCGGTGCAAATCCGGGACGGCCCCGCCGCTGTGAGCGGGCCTAGAAGAAGCGGTCCCGTCTTTTGTCGGCCATTGTCGCGGTGCTTGCGATGAGAAGGCCGGGCTGCTTCGTCGCCCGCAAGTCAGAAGACCTACCAACGCCCTGGCCGTGGCTGGCTGCGAGGGTCAGCTCAGCACGGAAACCAAAGTGGCTGCTTCGCTTTCCAGAGTTCCGGACGGACGGTGTGTTTTTCTTTACCTCGCCCGCCTCGGGATTCTAGAGTGTTCCAGGAGATAGTGTTTTTATGGACACATATCTTCCCTTCTTCTCTTTTGGGCGCCTCCGGATGGGAGAAGCCTTCGGCTGCCTAAGCCGCTATGCGCTCCTAAGGCCAGCAGGCGACAACCACCGATGCATTTCGGCCGGCTACTCAGGCCAGAATGGAAGTGGTCGATGGAATATACATGGTTTCACTTTGGTCGAACTCCTGGTGGTCATCACGATCATTGGCCTTTTGATGGCCCTGCTTTTGCCGGCGGTCCAGTCGGCCCGGGAAGCCGCCCGACGGACCGCCTGCGCGAATAACCTTCGGCAAATCGGCTTGGCCATGGAAAATTATCACAGCCAGTACATCTGTTATCCTACCGGCGGCCTGGAATGGCGCCCCGCAGAGACCGCCGCTTATAAAAACCGCAAGAACTATGCCTGGTCGGTCTTTCTGTTGCCGTTTCTGGAACAGGAGGCCCTTTATCAGAGCATCGATTTTAATAAGCCGTTCGACGACCCGGCCAACGCCCAGGCCGCAGCCACGATCCTGCCCGTATATCTATGTCCCAGCATGGGCCGATCTTCCCTGCTTCGGCAAGGCCGAGGCGCCACCGACTTCGGCGGCATCAACGGCACGCGGCGGGTCGCCCAGAACAATCCGCCCAACGGCGTGATGGTTTATGACAAATACTTCCAAGCCGCTCATATTCGGGACGGCCTTTCCAATACCTTGGCGGTAGCCGAAGCGGCCGGTTGGCCCGACGGCCAATGGATCAACGCCCGAAATGTCTATGACGTCTATTGGCCCATCAACTATCGTCCGCCGCCAGGACAAATGCCAGAAAACGAAATTGTAAGCGTCCATCCCGGCGGGGCCAACGGACTGTTTTGCGACGGCTCGGTCCGCTTCCTGCCCCAAAGCCTAGAGATGCGGATCCTAAACGCCCTGTGTACCCGCGCCAACGGCGATACCGTCGAAGGATTTTAATATTTCCCTCTCCCGCCAGGGGAGAGGCAACAACGGTATGTGGTACCCCTTTTTGTTTCCAAGGAGTTTGCAGCTATGAGAGGTTTGATGAAGCTGAGTGTTTGGGGATTTTGTTTTGCCCTAATGGGAGGTCTCTGCACCGATTGGCCTAGGGCCGCTTGGGCGGAGCTGATCGACTTTGAAGACCTCAGCCTCCAACCAAACAGCCACTTCGAAGGGACGGATACAATTCCGTATGACTTCACGGCCACCTTAAACCCCTGGACAAGCCGGGGCATGACCTTCCCGCTCTACTGGGCCTTAGACCACTACGAATATCCGCCGGGCAGCGGACAGTACTATGATTACACCTGGTGGTACGGGGTTAGTTATTCGAACCATACTTGGACCGGCACACCGCCGGCGGGGTTGGCCGGGCAATATACCGCCTATGCGCCGGGCGGCACCGGCGGTCCGGGCGGCGCTGGTGGTTCGAGCACTTATGCGGTGTTCTTCTGCACGGCCGACTGGGACAACGGCGGCCAAACCTATAGCTTCAGCCTAGACCTGCCGCCGGGCAGACAAATCCAAGGCCTTTCCGTAACCAATAACTGTTATGTGTGGAATACGATCAAAAACGGAGACCCATACGGATTTACCCGACCATTTGATACCGGGGACTACTTCCTGCTGACGATCGTTGGCCTGGACGGTTCGGGCCAGCCCATTGCGGCATCTCCGGTGGAAATCTATCTGGCCGACTATCGCTCCCAGAATCCGGCGGAGCATTATGTCCTGGAAACTTGGCAAAACGTGGATCTAAGCGGCCTAGCCGGGGCGGAGAAGCTATTGTTTCGGCTTTCTTCGACGGATGTAGGTCAGTATGGCATGAATACCCCGGCGTATTTTTTGGTGGATAATATTTTGCTGGCCGAGGTGCCGGAACCGGCTTCTGGACTGCTTTTGTTTCTGGGAGGGATGGGCCTTTGGGTTCGACGGCGGCTTCTCGGCATATCCGTCGAGCGTGTTTGGGGAACAAAAGATAACCGGTAGAAGGGGGCGGAAGACCAACCAGCGGGGCGGGAGGCTGTCTTATCCGATGGCCTACCCGCCGTAATCCCAAGAAACTTCCCTCCAAAACCCAGGTGGAACCCAACCGGCAAGGAGTGCGGCGGCGATGGGCGGCTATATGCATGTTTATACAGGTGACGGGAAAGGCAAGACCACCGCGGCGCTAGGTTTGGCGCTGCGGGCGGCCGGAGCGGGTTGGCAGGTGTTTATCGGCCAGTTTCTCAAGGGGGTGGCCACCAGCGAGCTTCGGGCATTGGCCCGGCTGAGCGATCTGATTACGGTCTGCCAATTTGGTCGGTCGGGCTGGGTGCCTCAACCCCCTTCGGCCGAGGATATTGCCGCTGCCCGCCAAGGACTGGCCCGGTCCCGACAGGCCATTACCAGCGGCCAATATCAATTGGTCATTTTGGACGAGGTCATTTTGTGCCCGGTACTTCGGCTTTTTTCTTTGGGAGAGCTTTTAGCTCTGATCGATGCTCGGCCGGAGGACGTCGAACTGGTTCTTACGGGCCGATATGCCCACCCAGCCATCTTAGAACGGGCCGACGTAGTTACCGAAATGCGAGAACTGAAGCATTACTACCGGCAAGGCGTGCTGGCCCGCACCGGCATCGAAATATAATCGCCCCCGGTTTTCTCCCGAAGCGTTTGCCCGCTCTGGTAGGTTGTTCCCATTCCCCCCTACGCTCTTGCATTGCCTCTAGGGAGATCGGATAATTAAGCAATGGGGCTCTGGAGAGTGGCTGCGCTAAGCTCTTGGGAGACTTTGTTGGCCGGGACGCACGGAAATAATTTGCTTGGAATGTCTGGCAAGCAGCAAGATTCCCCAAGGCTTCTCGGGGGGCTATAGCATCGGGGGATGTTGCTTGCAATGTACTAGAGGATAGGAGGGTAGAAGTATGGCTGAAGTGCATGGCCCCATTGGGGGGCCGGTCTATCCGGCCCAGGTGGTTCCGGAACTGGCACCTGGGTGGCAAAGGCCTAGACGTTCTGTTTGGAACATTCTTGGCTGGTTGTTGGTGCTGGTGATTCTGATGGGATCGTTGCTTTTGAATGTAGGGTTGTGGATACTTCTTTTAGTGCGGACGTCCGAACTAGAGGAAGGAATAGTTCAGCGGCATTATTCGCACACCAAGGGGGCGCCGAACCGGGTGGTCATTCTTACCGTGCAAGGGGCGCTGGTGGGTGGTGAAAATTTCTTCAAAAAGCAGATGGACCTCCTCCGCAAAGACGAGCGAGTCAAAGCCATCGTGCTCCGAATCAACTCCCCGGGCGGTCTGGTCTCCGTGGCGGACTTCATGCTCCATCATCTTCAGCAATTGGGCCAGGAACGGAAAATCCCCATTGTCGTCAGTATGGGGGGCATGGCGGCCAGCGGCGGCTACTATGTGGCCATGGCCGTCGGCGAGCAAGCGGATTGTCTGTTTGCCGAGCCGACCACCTTTACCGGCTCCATCGGGGTGATCATCCCCCACTACGATCTTTCCCAACTATTAGAAAAATGGGGAGTCAAGGAGGATTCCATTGCCAGCCATCCTCTGAAAGGCATGGGCAGCATCACCCGGCCGATGACCGAACAAGAGCGGCAAATTTTCCAAGGGCTGGTCGACGACGCGTTCCGGCGGTTTAAGGAGGTCGTCAAGCAGGGGCGTCCGAAGTTCCGGGCCGATCCCGAAGCACTGGATAAATTGGCAACAGGCCAACTGTTTACCGCCCAACAAGCCCTGGAACATGGGCTGATCGATAAAATCGGCTACTTGGAGGATGCCATTGAGCGGGCTATCCAACTGGCTGGCCTAGCCCCTGAAGAGGTAGAAGTGCTCCGGTATGAGCGCCAGCCTACACTGGGCGAGCTGCTTTTTGGGGCCGACGCCGCCGCAGGCCGCCTGGACTTGGCCGCCCTGCTCGATTCCACCGCACCCCGGGCATATTATCTTTGCACCCGCCTTCCGCCGTTGGTATCCAGCTATCCATCAGGCCGATAAACCTCCCCGAAAGGGGTTTTACAGAAAAACCACCCCTTGCCGTATCGCTGAAGATACCCGGCTTAGAACGCCACAGACCTGACAAATATCCTCTCGCTCTGCGAATCCTAGGCGACCTACAGCGAGTAATCTCTCCTTTGGGTCGCTGCCCAGGTCCTTTTGGCATAGGAGACTTCGGCCATGAAAAGTCCCTGGTGGTCCCGGCGGAAGTTTTTGATTGCAGGAGGCAGTGGGTGGCTTGGCCTGGCGGCCACAGGAGTCCGATCCGGTTTTGCCGCCTCGCCAGCAGAATTCCCTTCCCCGCCGCCAAAACCCTCGCCGAATAATCGGTTGAACCTGGGGCTTATTGGCGCTGGCGGCCGAGGCCGCTATCTGGCCGCCGAAGCCCTCCGGCTGGGCGAAAACCTGGTGGCCCTGTGCGATGTGGATGCCAGGCAACTGGAATCGGCCAGAAAGTTTTTAGCCAGCCAGGGGGAGCCCGGCGCACAGGCTGCCCAAAACCTACGGCTCTATGAGGATTACCGGAAGCTCCTGGACGATGCCAAGTTATTTGATGGGGTGCTGGTGGCTACCGGCGCCCGTTGGCATGCGCCGATCTCCATGGCCATGATGAAGGCCGGTAAACACGTCTATTGTGAGAAGCCGTTGGTGCGGACTCTGACCGAAGCCCGGCAATTGGCCGAGCTGGCCCGGAACAGTCCGGTAGCTACCCAGACGGGCACCCAGGGCTGTAGTGCATGGACCACCCGGCGGGCCATCGACGTGCTGCGAGCAGGCCTTTTGGGGCCGATCCGGGAAGTGTATCTCTGGTGTGACTACTACGGTCCGAATCCGCCCAGCCATGACGCCCCGGCAGGCGAAGACCCCGTGCCCGCAGGCCTCAACTGGGACTTTTGGCTTGGACCGGTCCCGTACCGACCGTACAAAGCCGGCCTTTACCATCCGGGATGTTTGCGATTTCAGAATTGGCTTTTCATGGACAACGGGATGCTGGCCGGGCAAGGGGCGCATACGTTTCCGCTGCCGGTGCTGGGCCTAGAGCTAGGGCCGCCGGTGCGTGTGGAAACCGAACTGCCCGAACCGCTTCGGGAGACCTATCCGTCGAAGGGCTATTTTCGGTTTGAATTCGCCGCCCGCGGCGACCAGCCGCCGGTTACCCTCTGGTGGACCGACGGCGGACGCTACCCGCCGGAAGAGGTTACCCAAGAGCTGAAAACCGGCCTGGGTAAAACGCCGCAGGGCGGTATTCTGTTTCGTGGGGAAAGGGGGCAGCTGTATGCCGGGGGCTGGGGCGGCGAAGGAATCCTCAAATTACAGGGCGAAAAACGCTGGCGAGGCGTTCTGGATCATGAGGCGGCCAAGGCCGTGCCGGTCAGCCTGCCTCGATCGCCCGGCGATAACCACATGCAGGAATGGCTCGCTGCTTGCCGAGGCGGTCCCAAACCGCTCAGCTCCTTTGAAACCGGCGCTCGAATCGCCGAAGTCTTTCTGCCCGGCATCCTGGCCATGCGCCTGAACCGCCCCATCCAGTGGGACGCCCAAAACCTAAAAGTCCCCGATGCCCCAGAAGCCGAGCAGTGGATCCAAAACCATTACCGCCCCAAATGGCTTCTCTAAAAGCTATGCTAGGGCAGCCGGTTATTTGCCCATCTTTTTTAGGTTTTGCAGGCAACGTTGGACGGCTTGCAACGGCCTGAGTTGGCCGTAGGACTCTTGTTCGACGATATACCACTGGGTTCCGCCGACGGTTTCGCACAGTTGGAAGACCCGCTTCCAATCGACTTGCCCCTGGCCGATACAAGCACCGGCTGGGCCGCCGTGTTCTTTCAGGTGAATGGTTTTGGATCGGCCTGGGAATTTTTCCAGACTAGCGTACGGATCGCCGCCGCCGCCCAGGCAGTTGCCCACATCCATCTGCATGACCACCTGGGGACTGCAAAAGCTGAAAAACAGGTCCCAGGCGGTCTGGTCGCCCAGTTTTTGGAAATCGCCCGCATGGGCATGATAGCCGACGTACATGCCTTTTTCTTTCACCTTCTCGGCCAATTCGTTGAATAGTTGGGCGGTCTTTTTGCAGGCTTCGAGGGTGGCCAATTTTTCGTGCGGCATCCAGGGCACAATCAGATACGGGTTGCCCAGGATTTGATTAAACTCCACGGTGCCGGCTAGCGCATCGCCCAGCAGGGTGTTCAGCCCGGTATGGGTGCCGCAGCAACGAAGCCCGTTTTGATCCAAGAGTTTCCGGAGTTCCTTGGCCTGTCGGCCATAATAGCCGGCAAACTCGACGCCTTCGTAGCCCATCTTGGCGACGGCTTCCAGCACCTTAGGCAAATCCTTTTGGCAATCTTCGCGGACCGAATAGAGTTGCAGGCCGATGGGGATACGTTTGGCAGCAGGCTCTCCGGCCAGCAGTTTCTGCCCAGGTACCAGGGCTGTGCCGGCTGCCGCCGCTGCCAGATTCAACATCTCCCGCCTGGTGAATTGGGAGTTAACCATCGTAGCTTCCTCCTTTAGCAAAAAGGGGACCAATTCCCATGCCAGAAAACACCATCCTTCTATCCTGCCTTGGCGGAAGGTGGTGGTCAACTGGCTGTCGGCCGAGCCTCAAACCGGTGGAATAGCCTACCATCAGAGGAACCTCCGCGAGTGTTACCATTTCCCAGAGAAACGGCATCTGGTGGGTAAATCTTCCTCTGCAACCTTTTTTGGCCGACTCCTCCGGCACCCATCAGCGCCGAGTAGGACCGCAGTGATTGCTGGGGTCCGAAAATCCTTTGCCCAACGGTTTATTCTCCCAGCGCCCTTCCATAAAATTAAAAAAATCGGTACCATTTCTATCAGTGGAAGCTGGCCTCTGGTTTGCCGGGCAGAACATCCTGGGGCAACGGCGTGTGGTAGACTGCGTGGTTTCCTGGAGGCGGCAGGGGGGTAGTCAGTTATTCTCTCCCAGGCCAGACTGTTTGGCCTATTGGGGACGAAGCCTAGAAGTAGTCGTGGCGGGTTCATCCGTTACCGTCTGCTGGAGGGGATTGCATCCAAGAGGATTGCTTGGGATGGCAGGCCGGTTATCTTCTCAAGAGGCAAAGAGATTCCGATACGTGGTCCGATAATTCGGTTTGAGGGCTTTCTTTTTAGTGAGGAAGGGAAGATGGTCTTGGAGGTGGCAGAAGAAACTGCTCATTGGACGGTGGCCCGCTCCAGTGAACTGTACCAAGTGGAAGACTGGGGCAAAGGCTATTTTTCGATTAACTCGTTGGGGCATGTTTGTGTGCACCCGTACAAAGAAAAGGATCGTTTTATTGACCTGAAAGTGCTGGTAGATCGGCTTCAATTGCGGGGCATCGATCCGCCGATTCTTTTGCGGTTTGGGGACATTTTGAAGCATCGGCTTTCGGAAATCTATGCCGCTTTCCAGCGGGCCATCAAGGAACACGGATACCAAGGCGGTTACCACTGCATTTACCCGATCAAGGTTAATCAGCAGCGGCAGGTGATCGAGGAGATCTTACGTTTTGGCCGACCGTATGGGTTTGGCTTGGAGGCGGGCAGTAAGCCGGAGCTTTTGGCCGTCATCGCCTTGGCCGACAACCAGACGCCGATTATCTGTAACGGGTTTAAGGACGACGAGTTTATCGAAATGGCCGTCTTGGCCCATAAGATCGGCCGGCGCATTATCCCGGTCATTGAGAAATATACCGAGTTGGAGATGATTCTGCATCATGCGCAGCGGATAGGAGTGCGTCCGGTCATTGGCATGCGGGTGAAGCTAGCTTCTCGTGGGAGTGGCCGATGGCAAGGATCGGCTGGGTACCGGTCGAAATTTGGGCTGACGGTAACGGAGCTGTTGCGGGCTTTGGAGGAGCTGAAAGCCCGGCAAATGGCTGACTGCTTCCAACTGCTGCATTTTCATTTGGGAAGTCAGATTACAAATATTCAGTATATCAAGCGGGCCCTGGATGAGGCGGCGCGGATCTATGTGGATTTGGTTCGGCTAGGGGCGGGGCTTCACTATCTGGACGTCGGCGGCGGCCTGGGCGTCGATTACGATGGCTCCCAAACCAACTTCGAATCCAGCGTCAACTACACCCTCCAAGAATACGCCAACGACGTCGTCTATCACATCATGAATGTCTGCCAAGACGCCGAAGTGCCCCATCCAACCATCCTTTCCGAGAGCGGGCGAGCCATCGCCGCCTACCATAGTGTCCTGGTGTTTAATGTGTTGGGCGTCTCCGGGCAAGAGGACAACCACATGCCCCTCGAACTTCCCGAAGACGCCGACCAGCCCCTGCTTACCCTCCGCGATACCTACCAAGAAGTCCATCTGCATAACCTGGTGGAAGCGTTCCACGATGCCCAACAGGCCTTGGACATGATCTTGAGCCTCTTTTCTGGTGGATATCTGTCGCTAGAACATCGGGCCATCGGTGAAAAATTGTATTGGGGGATCTGCCGAAAAATCCAGCGCCTCATGAAAGACCTCCAATATGTGCCAGAAGACCTCCAGGTGATTGAAACCCTTCTGAGCGAGACCTATTTCTGCAATTTTTCCCTTTTCCAGTCGATGCCGGATAGTTGGGCCATCAAGCAACTGTTCCCGATTATGCCTATCCATCGGCTGAACGAACCCCCCACTCACCAAGCCATCCTGGCCGATATCACCTGCGATTCCGACGGGAAGATCGACCGGTTCATCGACCGCCGAGCCATTAAGCGCGCACTGCCCCTTCACCCCTTCGACGGCCGACCCTATTACTTAGGGGCCTTTTTAGTCGGCGCTTATCAAGAAATCCTCGGCGACCTTCATAACCTGTTCGGCGATACCAATGCGGTGCATATTGGTATGGATGAACAGGGCGAAGCCATTGTCGAAGCTGTCATCACCGGCGACACCGTGCGCGAAGTGCTCCAATACGTGCAGTTCGATCCGAAAACCCTGGTCGATCAACTTCAAGCAAGCGTTGAACAGGCTGTGCGGGAAGGCCGAATCAACGACGAACAAGCAGGCCGATTCCTTCGCTTCTACGAAGCCTCCCTGGAAGGCTATACCTACCTGGAAGAAGCCCACCGGCGGTAAAAAAGCCCCCGGAGTGCAAACGTCTTCTTGCCAGGCAGGGGGGGTGCTCCCAGGGCCTGGCCACCTCAGGAATCACAGGGACACCGCAGCCAGTTATCCGGTTCGTATCGCCCCTTGTGAAGTGGTTTTAGGGGATGTTTTTTGTCTAGGGGGCTCCAACCCTAGACGTTTCATCTTTTTATAGAGCGTGGTGCGGTTAATTCCGAGGGCGGCGGCCGTGGCTTGCCGATTCCAATGGTGCGCTTCCAATGCCTCCAAGATGATCTGGCGCTCCGGGATACTGAGGGCTTGTTTGAGCGGTTGGGAGGTTTCTGGTTCCCAGAAGCCGCCTACCGAGGCCACCACCGATGGGGGCAGATCGGCCAAAGAAAGCAGTTCTCCTTTGCCGAGCAAGACGGCCCGCTCAATGACGTTTTGCAACTCTCGGACATTGCCCGGCCAGCGATACCGCTGCAGCGCTTCCATCGCCTCCTGGCTGATCCGCCGAAGCGGCCGACCAGTCTCCTGGCAAATTCGCTGCAAGAAATGTTCTGCCAAAAGAGGAATATCCGAAATTCGTTCCCGGAGCGGGGGCAGCTCAATGTTAATCACATTGATCCGGTAGTACAGATCCTGCCGGAATCGGCCCTCTTGGACGAGTCGGCCAAGGTCTTCATTGGTGGCCAAGATGACCCGCACATCCACCGAAAAGGTCTTATTGCCGCCCACCTGTTCAAACTCAAAATCTTGCAACACCCGAAGCAATTTGACCTGCAGCGCAGGGCTTGCGGTGCCGATTTCGTCCAGAAAGATGGTGCCGCCGTCAGCCTGCATGAATTTGCCGATCTTGTCCGTCGTAGCGCCGGTAAACGCGCCGGCCACATGGCCGAAAAGTTCACTCTCTAACAGGGTCTCTGGCAATGCGCCGCAGGCTACTTCGACGAACGGCTTGTCGCGTCGGCTACTTCGGCGGTGGATGGCCCGAGCCACAAGGGATTTACCTGTCCCGCTTTCTCCGGTAATCAGGACGGTGGCTCGGGTATCGGCTATACTTTCGATCATCTCATAGACCCGTTGCATCCGATGATCCCGGCCCACGATATTCTCCAGGCCAAATCGGGCATCCAACTGGGCTTTCAAGTTCTTATTCTCTTCCAGGACCTGGCGCTGCCGGAGGGCCCGCTCCAAGGCCATTTCTAATTCCTGATCAATCAGCGGTTTGGTCAGGAAGTCGAACGCCCCAGCGCGAATCGCCTCCACGGCCGCTTCCACACTCCCGTAGCCGGTGATCATAATGACCGCCGTGTCGGGCCGAACTTTCCGGCAATATTGCAACAGGTCAAATCCATCCGGCCCGTCACCTAGTCTAATGTCCACCAGGGCAATATCATAGGCTTTGCGTTGTAAGGCGGCCGCAGCCTCGGTGTATTGGCTGGCCAGGTCCACCTCATAGCCTTGGTCTCGGAGCCATTGGCCCATCGAACTCAATAGATGCCGGTCATCATCCACCAGCAGCAGCGAAGGGCGTCTCATAAGGGTAGTTCCTCCGACAGGTATAGGAGCGGCAAACCGGACGTTTTCCTTCGGCAGACCCCCTGCAAGGAGGAGATCTTGTCGAAAAATATCTACGTTACGAGATCGGGTACGTCAACATTTTGTTTTCTATTTTCTCTATTTTTCCTATTTTTCCAAAATCCCCCCAAAAGAAATACCCCTTAAGAGGTAATAGCAAATAATACCAGAGAGTTATTCTTCTCTTTTTAAAAGATAAACCGGTCTGGGAACCTTCTCACCACCTATGGGGGATGTTAAGATTGGGAAAAGGAGGCAGATTAACCCTTTTAAGGGGTATGATTCTGATTGAGATGGGGGATTTGACAAAATTCCCCCACTTTGGTAGTAATGAATAGGACGCAAAAGGGGAGATACCAACGGCTAAAGGAAACTGCTGGTCCAGCAGAGCTGGTTTGGAGTTTTTGTAGAGGGAGAATTGCATATGGCTATTCGTTTACTGGTGGTGGATGATCATGAGGTGGTGCGCCGGGGCTTGGCCGTTTTACTGGCCGGCTCCGAGATCGAAATTGTGGCCGAGGCAGCCACCGGCAAAGAAGCCATCCGACAGGCAGAAAAACATCGGCCGGATGTGATTCTGCTGGATGTTCGCCTCCCCGACGGGGACGGACTGGTTACTCTGGAAAAACTCCGCAGCAAGGTTCCGGAGTGCCGAGTGGTAATGCTTTCCACCTACGACAATCCTACTTACATGGCCAGAGCCGTGGCATTAGGCGCAGCCGATTACATCCTCAAAGGGAGCAGCCGCGAAGACATCATCGCCACGATCAAGGCGGTAGCAGCCGGTGAATATCCGTCTCGCTATGGCCAATTGCAGAAAGTGGCCGAAAGCATGAAACTGCAGCCCGTGCTCGACGAGGATGAGGTACCACTGACGGACCGAGAACTCCAAGTGCTTCGGCATGTGGCTTTGGGCCTGAGCAACAAAGAGATTGGCCAGTCGCTGGACATCAGCGTCGAGACCGTGAAAGAACACATCCAGAATATCCTGCGGAAGATTGCGGTCAGCGATCGCACGCAGGCTGCCGTCTGGGCTGTCCGAAAAGGTCTCCTATAGCCCTCCCTCTGCCTAGTAGGTTGATACCCCGAAGCGATAGGAGAACATTGCCACCTCATGGGGTATCTGGGTTTGTCGGTTCGGGAGTGGTGCCCCGCAGGGTGGAATCGAATCTCCAAGCCGGCAGCCAGACGGCCTAATACGGTTCTTTCCGGCACTATCTCGTGCCCCGCCTGGCGACCGGCCCGCCGGAAGTGGGGGTTTCTGCTAGTTCTGGCCCGCTGCCGGGTGCCTTTTGGAAGATTGTCTTCTGCCGAAGAGAAGCAAGCCGGTATTTTGGTTTATTTCGGTCGGCTAGGCGGTGTTGGAGGGGCCTTGGCCCGGGGATGGGCCTTTTCGTAGGCGGCCCGGAGAGCGGCAGCGCTTAAGTGCGTGTAAATCTGAGTAGTAGAGATACTTTTATGCCCCAACAGCTCTTGGACACTGCGGATATCCGCTCCCCGATCCAATAGATGGGTGGCAAAGCTATGCCGAAGCGTATGCGGCGAGGTTCGCTGATCAAGGCCGGTTTGGCGTAAGTATTTTTCCAGCATTCGGCCGACGCTTCGCGTGGTAAGCCGACGGCCAAACCGATTGACAAACACCGGCCTGTCCGGTGCCGTTGCCCCAGGCGGACCCAAAGGTCGAACTTGCAGCCACCGCCGCAGGGCCCGAATCGCATAGGAACCCAGCGGGGCTAGCCGTTCCCGCCGCCCCTTGCCTCGCACCCGGATCAGCCCCTCTTCCAAGTGTAAATCCCCGTCGTTGAGTCCCACCAGTTCGCTGACCCGCAAACCGGCCGAATACAGCGTCTCCAGGATAGCCCGGTCTCGCAGTCCCATCGGTGTATTGGGCGGCGGAGCGGCCAAAAGCCGTGCTACCTCCTCGCTCGAAAGCACATGAGGCAAACTGCGCCCTTTGCGGGGATTGCGAAGCGGTCGAGCGGGATTCTGCTTGACCCACCCTTCTCGCTGCCCAAATCGAAAGAAGCTCCGAAGGGAAGCCAGCCGCCGAGCAATGGAACTTTTGGCATACCCGGCTTCGGTCAAAGCGGCTACATAGCCCCGAAGCTCCAAGGTGGTAATCTCCGTCGGAGTTGGGCATCTTCCTCCGGAAGCTTCTGTTAAATATTCATGCAGAGCAAATAGGTCCTCCCGATAGCTTTTGATCGTCAGCGGCGAGGCGTTCCGCTCCACCTCCAGATAGCGTAAGAATCGGCTAATGGCCAAAGGAAGCGGCAGCATCACCATCCATCTCTGTAGAAAAAACGCCCCACCGCTTCAGCCGAATGCCCGAATTTCCCCTCTTTTCCCAACTTGGCAGGAGTGCCCTTCTCTGGCCAGTGCGGGATTCCAGACCGCCTCTGCGGAGGGCCGCCAGCTGGATTGCAGGTTTCCCAGGAGCCAGGCATTTGGGATGGCATGCCCGGCGCGTTTCAGGAGAACTCCTCCTGAAGGGCCCCTCCCCTGGATTGCTTCGTACCAAAGGACAAAACCCACCAACCACGGGTATCCCGCAAAACCAGGCAGACGAACCTGGACCGCTGCGCATGCCATTCCGGCAGTGGGCACAAGTTCCCTTCCGCCCAGGAAAACCCAAGCACCCAAACCTTCTGGGTATTGCTCTTCCCAGAAGGTTTAAACACTTCTGGGAGACTTAGCAAACAAAGGTCTTTGGCCAGGCTTATTCGGGTTGATCTTCGCTGGGAAGTGGCAGATGGAGCCGACGGGTAAAAGCGTTTTTTTTCTGGCTCTCTTGGCGGATTTTTTGGCTGAGGATGGCCGCATCGTACCAGGTGAAACTCAGTTCCGGATTAGAGGCAAACCGGCCGAGCACCCGGAGGGTTTCTGCCCGGCTAGCATCGTCATATAAAAAAATATATCGTTCTTTGCCTTTAATCAGGGCCAACACATTGATCTCATGTGCCATGGCAAGCCAACTCCTACAGCCAAAAACCGCTGCCCCAATAAACACCAATAAACCCCCTAGCTGATGAGGTTTGTCTATTGAGTTTATCGGATGGCAGACCAGCGCCAGACCAGTTTGGTTTGGCTGGCCCCACCTTGCTGAATCAACATCTCTTCCAGATGTTTGTAACAACAGAATCGGATAAAATCGTCGCTACGTTCGAGATAGGTCTGCCAGCCCGCAAATCGGGCATCGTCCCGGGTCAGATGATATCGGCTCAAAGCGGCCGTAAACTCCACATCATGGCCGTTGTAAATCCGGGTATGGGTTACCAAAGGCAAAATGGATGGGGTAGAAGGGGTTTTTTCAATATTCCGGGTGGTATATTCTCCCTCTAAAGAAGGAGTTTTAGAGTGGCCCAGAGTTCTAGGATCCTGCTCGAGGAAAATTTGCCCTCCATTTGGGGGGTATAAGGTGTTATCCGGAGAAGGGATTTTCTGCCCGCTTGCCTTAAAAGCATGCCCGGCCGGATCGGCAGGATACCATTCCACCCTCAACCCCAATCGGGGGGGATAATAGGGGCTGTAATCCGTTACTGCACCAATCACAATGGCATCTGCTCCCAACAGTTCAGCTAACCGGCAAGCCTCCTGGGGAGTATTTAACCCAAGGCCATATTCCTGCATCGCTCGTTCTACCTGCCCGACCGGAATCACCTCAAACCCGGGCACAGCTTGCAGGGCATTGTAATAGGCTAGGGCGAACTGTCGGCCATCGACGGTCGGCTCTTCGCTCAGGTTAAAAAACGGTGCAACAGCCACCCGCTGCACCCCAGCAAACGGATTCTGGAGTACTGGGATTTTGGCAACCTGGGGCAAAAACGCACACCCACTATAGGCCAGCAACCCGAAACCAACTATAAAACCATAGGAAAATCCCCGCATTTTTCGCCGCCTTCTGGGGGAGTTTGGTTTCCTGATCGGCGTGGGAAACTCCTGGAAATCTCTCAGCTAGGATCGAAAAGCCGTCGATTCGGTTTGTTTTATCGGCAAAGTCGCCATAGATTCTCTAGTTTGAATCTCAAGAAGGTTCCACAATGCTCGGAGGCGGTTGGGGGGAGAGAGTTTTGCTGAGGGAATTTCCTTCTTTAGATTGGTATCGAATAGTAAAATTGAGGGCTTTTCCGAGGCGGCTAGACATCTACCCCTCTCATTAACTCCGCCCCACCCCACTTCTCCCGTAGCCTGCCTCTTTCCTTCCTAGGGCTGAAAAGAGAGAATGGTTTTAGCGATAATAAGTAAGAAATAATAAGTAAGAATGTTTTTTAGAGACGGGGTTGAAAAACGAAAGTCGGCGGTGGGATGGCTGGGCGAGTGATTGCCATTGGGGATATTCACGGTTGTTTGCCGGCATTGGAGACATTGGTGAAGTCCATATCCCCCCAAAAGGATGATACCATCATAACTCTTGGGGACTATATCGACCGGGGCATGCAGGTCCGGGAATGTTTTGATCTGCTTATGGACCTCAGCCAACGATGCCGGTTGGTCCCTATTTTGGGCAATCACGATGAAATGCTTTTGGGCCTGTTGGAGGATAGCCAAGGCTTGTTGGATTGGTTAGGTTTTGGGGGCACAACGACCCTGTATAGTTTTGGGGTCAAGCGGCCTGAAGAGATTCCGGAAAAGTACATCCGCTTTTTGCGGGCCTGTTTGCCCTACTATGAGACCCAGACGCACTTTTTCGTCCATGCCAACTATTTGCCGGAGTTGCCCTTAGAGGTTCAACCGGGCGAGGTCTTACGCTGGCAGTATCTTCGGGATCGGCAGCCGGGCCCTCATATTTCGGGCAAAAAGGCCATTGTGGGCCATACCGCTCAGAAGACCGGACAGATCCTCGACCTTGGCCATTTGATCTGCATCGACACCTGCTGTTATGGTAGTGGCTACCTGACGGCCCTGGACGTACAGACGGGCCAACTCTGGCAAGTGGATAAAACCGGGCGAGCTAAACAATCGGGGGGATAATCGCAGGGCCAGTTCTTAGAAATCTTACCGAGCCAGAGCGTCCAGGGCGCTAGGGCAGTCCCTGCACAACATCCGGATAGAATGATCGCATTAGAACATGGGAATCCATGGTACGCAGTTTAAGGGCCTTTGCTTTCTGAAATACGCTCTAACTCCTTTTGTGGAAACCACTTGTGCCATAGGTATGGAAGAGCCGTTAACAAGCCTCTCTGGAACTTTTCAGATAGGATCGTTCCGAAAAAACAACCCAATCGTTCCTATCCGTTAGTCTTTCCTCAAAGGATCCCAAGATGACGACGGTGTTTAAAAAGATTATTGATCGGCAGATTCCAGCAGAAATCGTTTATGAAGACGAACAAGCCTTGGTCTTTAAAGACATTCATCCCCAGGCGCCGGTGCATCTGATCGTCATTCCCAAAAAGGAGATTCCCACCGTCAATGACATTACCCCTTCGGACGAAGCGTTGGTGGGGCATCTGTTTGTGGTGATGGCCAAGGTGGCTGGGCAATTGGGCCTCGCGGGCGGCTATCGGGTGGTAACCAACTGCGGCCCGGATGCCGGCCAGGAAGTCATGCACCTGCATTTTCACATGCTGGCAGGGCGTCCGTTCGGCTGGCCGCCAGGATAACCAGGAGCCTGATCCCTCGGTTCTACACACAAGCCAACTATTTTTCCTATAAGCTCTGGTCTAATGGATACCCCACCTAGGAGCTGATGAGATTTTAAGCGGTCTTGGACTTATCCGTTATGCTGGGGCTGGGCGCCGC
This sequence comes from uncultured Thermoguttaceae bacterium, assembly GCA_938042245.1. GTDB lineage: Bacteria > Planctomycetota > Planctomycetia > Pirellulales > Thermoguttaceae > JANXAQ01. The sequence continues at coordinate 12,239 of CALIRO010000003.1, read as the reverse complement.
TGGGCCTGTTTCCAGGCGATCAGTTCCTGGATGGTCTGTTCGAGTGTATATTGCGGCTGGAAGCCGGTGAGTTGGCGCAACAGGCTCAGGTCTGGTACACGTCGTCGGCAGTCTTCGAAGTCTGGACCATAGGCTTCCTGGTAACTTTGGAACTGGATCGGCAGCCTGGGATCCACCGCGGCGATGACTCGTCGGGCCAGCTCGAAGATACTAATCGGTTGGTCGCTGCCAATGTTGACTGCTCGGCCAACGGCTTCGGGGCAATCCATCAACAGCAACACAGCCCGAACCACATCCCGCACATGGGCAAAGGAGCGGATCTGTTGGCCGTCGTCATGAACCACCAGGGGCCTGCCCTCCAAGGCCGCCTCTACAAATCGAGGCAATACCATCCCATAAGCCCCGCTCTGCCGAGGGCCAACCACGTTGAAAAACCGACCCACCACCACTGGCAATCCCACCTGCCGATGCCAAGCCAAGGCCAAAAATTCGTCGATAGCCTTGGAGGCCCCGTAGGCCCATCGGGGCCGACTGGTCGGTCCAAACACCATCTCCTCCCCCTCCGTCCAGATGGGTTGGGGGTTTTTGCCATAGACTTCGCTGCTGCTGGCCAGGAAAAACTTCACGGGCTGACCCTGCTGGCAGCGTCGGCCCAAGGCCCGCAATATCCAAGCAGTAGGCAAAATATTGGTTTCAATGGCCCGAACCGGATCGGCAGCGATCAGGGCCACCCCAACCGCCGCTGCCAAATGATACACCTGGTCCGCCTCCGCCGTGATCTTTTCTATCACCGTCGGATCCATCAGACTGGCCCGAAGGTATGCCAGCCGAGGATGGCCCAAAACGCCCGAGAGATTCTGCACCGATCCGGTGGATTCATCATCGACGGCCAAAACCCGGTCTCCCCGGGCCAGAAGTGCTTCGACCAAATGGCTGCCGATAAAACCTGCTCCGCCGGTTACCACACAGTAGGCCATGGCCGTGCCTGCCTATCCAATCACTCGTTTACCAAGGTAAAATGGGAAACGCTTCTAGGAGGCCCACCTTCTCCCTGCCTTTACCGCTTCCCCACCCGAGATCCGCCTATTATGAAAAAAAGCATTTCGATTGCAAATTGCCCACCCGCTTTTCGACAAGGAAAACAACCGTGAAACGATCGTTTCGCCGAGTTTGGTTCATTGGATTGGTATTGGGGGCGTGGACCAGTAGCGGCCTGTTCGGCCAAGCAGCGTCAGCCTCCCAACCAGAGGAAACGGCTAAGGCGTCCTCAGCCAAGCAGGACTCTGGCACTATCTGGTGGGATCGGTTTCGAGGTCCCAATGGCCAGGGGCAGGCCGACGCTCAGGCCATCCCCATCCAGTGGACCGAAAAGGATTATCTATGGAAAATCCAACTGCCTGGCGTTGGGCATTCGTCGCCGGTGGTTTGGGCCGGTCGGGTGCTTATCACGGCAGCCCAGGAGGACGGCACGCTAACCCTGCTTTGCCTGGACGCCTGCCAAGGCCAGATCCTCTGGCAAAAAAGCCGATCCTTAGACCTCCATCACCTACATCCCTACAACAGCTATACTTCTTCCACCCCGGCGGTGGACTCCGAGCGGGTCTATTGGTGCTATGCCCAGCCCAAACGTTATGTGGTCGAAGCCCTTCGGCTCCAAGACGGCCAGCCGGTTTGGCAGGTCGATCTGGGAGCGTTTGAGTCGGAACATGGTTTTGGGGCTTCCCCGATTGTGGCCGACGGCCTGATCATTGTCCCTAACGAACAGGATGGCCAAAGTAGTGTGGTTGCCTTGGATGCCCAAACGGGCAAGCTTCGCTGGCGATGCCCCCGACGGACCGAAAAAACCGCCTATGCCACGCCTTGTGTGTATCGACCGGCAGAAGGCCCGGTGCAGGTGATTGTGGTCAGTTGGGCGCATGGACCAAGTGGCATCGAGCTTCAAACGGGAAAACCCCTCTGGGAATTGCCGGTGCTCAAGTATCGGGTAGTCGGTTCGCCGCTGCTGGTGGGAGATATCCTCTTTTGCGCCTGTGGCGTAGGCGGCGTGGGCAAACAGATGATCGCTGTTCGCCCGGGCAACCCGGCCACCGGCGTCAAAGCCGAAGTCCTTTATGAAGTGCCCCTACCGGTTCCGTATGTCTGTACACCTGTTGCCCGCGGGGAACTGCTTTTTGCCTGGGCGGATAAAGGTGGAATGGTTACTTGTCTGGAGGCGCCGACAGGCAAAATCCTTTGGCGGGAAAAGGTAGGGGGCGATTACTTCAGTTCACCTATTCGGGTCGGCAACCGCCTCTATAACATCAGCCGAGATGGACACGTGGTCGTCTTGGCCGCCGAAAAGGAGTTCCAACTGCTGGCCAAGTTCCCGTTAGGCGAGCCGACCCATGCCACACCGGCCATTGCCAACGGAATTGTGTATATAAGAACACTTTCCCACCTGATGGCCCTTGGGCCCCAAAAACCCAATTCCCCTACGCCGCCCGCCAGCAGACCCTCCCCATCCCTTGGCCAATAAGAGTCCGCGCCAAAAAGAAAATGGACAGCGTTTCCAATCCCCTAATTTTCCAGGCTTTTCCGGATGATCAAGATTCTTTCTGGGATGCACGCTCCATCCAGTAGAACGGCTCTGGCCGAAAGGGGCTCTTTTCCGGATAGAAAAACATTCCGCTCCGTTCCCCAAAAGAAGGGAAAGTCTAAGGATAACCTTTTCCCCGAATGATGCAACCGCTCCCTTCTGGGAAAGCAGCAGTCCCGGTTGTTCGATGGATTTCCGTTCTCTGGACTGCCGCTTCCGCGGCAGTCACACTCGGAGGCGTTGTGCCTAAAGAAAAAGGGCCTTACTCCAGTCGGCTGAAATGTTCCGGAAAAAAGAAAGCCACCGTCTGGCTTTTGGCAGGGTTGGGCGGATTTACGGAGAATTCCAGCTGGGCGAATCAAACAGGTAGGGGCTTTTTTCCGCTCTGCGTAGGGTGGGCTCTCGGGCCGGAAAACGTACTCCAGGGCCGCCATTTTTCTCGTCGTTAGTAGGTTCGAGTTAGATAAAATCCCCCATGAATGGTAGTTGATAGGTCTATTTCCCCCTCCTTCTGGGTGGCCCTCTAGCCAACACCTCCAGCCTGCATAGTATGATAAAAAATGGTTTCATGTGTTCCCGGTTTTTTTATTCAAGCGGATGGGAGCAACACGATCACAATGCTATGATAGAAAAATGGTTTTGGGCTTTCCCAGGTAGCCAATCGATCAAGGGAAAAGGCATGGGGAGGTTATTCTCTTCTTTTGTGGGGGGGACCGTGGGGGTTCTCCAGTTGTTGATGTTCTCCGGCTGTGCAGGGGCAAGTCCGGCCGAAGGAGATCAAAACGAAGGCCAAGTATCGCCCCAGGATATGGGGGCCTGGCCAACCGAGCAAACCCCATCGGGCGGATGTTCTTCCACGCCCCTGAAAAGTTCTGGGAAAGCCCCACAGCCAAAGGCCCCTTCCCACCTCCCGCCGGACCAGCAAGCTCAGGCGGCCTCAGCTGTTCCGTCCGGCTCTGGGGGAAAAGCTGAAGCACGTTTGCCGGGGGCGGAACCCGAACCGAAGGTCCCCAAAGCGGCCACCCCTCCTTCTGGGCCCTTGGCCAAAGGGGTCTCCGGCTCCGCTTCGCCTGGCCTACGGCCAGTCAAATCTTCGCCTTCTGAAGTCAAACCGAAGCCTATCTATGGATTGCCGCTGGAGTATCATTTTGAACTGCCGGAAGTACCGGAACGGATTCGAGGCCCCACGCCGATGCCGGTGGTCTCCAAACCCGCCTTGCCTGGGCCTAGGCCCAAACGAGAGTAATGTTCTATGGTAGGTTTCGCTCGTAGGGGAGATCCAACCCTGGCTTTTTTCTCCAACCCTTTTCTCCATGTCCAGCGGACCGTCGGAACAATTGGTCCCAGGCCCGAAGGCTGCTACCTCTGGTGTTGCCCATCCGACTGAGAGAAAATAGGATGAGTTTATCTTTGGGATGGGTTGTTTGGGGACAAGGTACTTTGGAGGGATTTGGGATCCGGCAACGAACCACTGAGGAGCACAAGGGTGTCTGGTCAAACCGAAGGAAACGCTCCAGAGACGATTCCGTTGAAAGATCCCGGCTTGGCGGCGCTATTAGGCTGGTTGGTGCCAGGGTTAGGGCATCTGTACCAAGGTCGGACGGCCAAGGGGACGTTGTTTTTGGTTTGCATCCTAGGAACTTTTGTATATGGAGTCTATTTGGGCGGCGACCGGGAGGTCGGCTGGGGACGGGTCGTCTATATGTCGTTCCATCCGGAGGATCAACGGTTACATTTTCTTTGTCAGGCGGGCGTCGGGTTGCCGACGTTGCCGGCGGTGATTCAGGCTTTCCGGGTCCGCGGCGGCCGGGAGCCGTGGTGGGGTTCCTTTATGGCGCCGCCTCGGCTTCCGTCGGACCGGAGTTCCAATCGGCCCACCTTAGACGAACTGCACAAAAGGCTCCATCACTATTTTGAGCTAGGTACGTTATATACGATGATTGCTGGTCTTTTGAACATATTGGCGATTTACGACGCCTGGGCCGGGCCGGTGCGAGACGAATCTGCCGACCACCCAAAGCCCCAAAGCCCATCCGCATCTGCTTTCGATGGCCCCCACCAAGGTAGTTCCATTCCTGGGGAATCAGACAGCTCGGAATCGACCCAGCAATCCAAGGCCGATCAAACCCCCTCTGCCTGATTCGATTGGGAGGACTCTGTAGGTGAAGCCCCTGGTGTTCGTCGCCCAATTGGGATGGATGTACATTGGATATGCGCTGCCGTTGGTGGTAGTTATTAGTTTAGTCTATGCCGCCACCCGCCATGAAGAGCTTCCGGCGATCTTTCGGCATGCCTTTGGGTGTGCGACATGGATTGTCGCCTTGATGGTGGTGGTAGGCCTAATCATGGCGGTCGTGTCTGCGTGGCTATAAAGAACCGGTCATGGTATCCCCTGGGAGGTTCTCCGCCTTCTGAGGGTTTTTTGTTCGACTCAGGTGATGGTGCCTGCGCGGGCAGTGGTTGGGTGGCTCTGCATCAGGTGCCAAGGAGTAGCTCATGAGAGTGGTGGTGTTGGGAGCAGGAACGGTGGGAAGTTCTATTGCCGAGTTGCTTTGTAACCATCGGCATGAGGTAACGGTGGTGGATCGGGATCCGGACTGTGTGCGCCGGATTCGGGAGGAGTTGGATGTTCGGGCGTTGAGCGGCTCGGCCTCGCAGTCTAGCGTGCTTTTTCAGGCGGAAGTGGGCACCGCTGATCTTTGTTTGGCGGTAACCGGCGTGGATGAGGTGAACATTGTATCGGCTAGTCTTTGTAAAGCCATGGGCGCCCGCCGCACGCTGGCCAGGGTCTATTCCCCGGTCTTCCGCGATTTAAGCACGTTCGACTACCAGCGGCATTTCCGGATTGATCGTTTATTGAGTTTGGAACATTTGTCTGCCTTAGCGTTGGCTCGTACCATCCGGTATCCGGGGACCCTGTTGGTGGAAGATTTTGCCCGAGGCGAGGTCCAGATGCAGGCCTTCGCCCTTTCTGAGCCAAGTCCTGCCTTAGGGGTCCCTCTGCGGAACCTGAAACTGCCCAAAGGAGTGCGGATCGGCTCGATCCACCGAGGCAATCAGCTCTGGATAGCCGGCGCCGAAGACCAACTCCAGTTGGCCGACCATATCACCCTAATCGGCGCCTTGGAACAGATTGACGAAGTCAAGCAGATGTTTTCCATCCAGCCGCCGCCAAAGCAACGGGTTATCATTGCCGGGGGCGGGGAGACCGGCTATCAGTTAGCCCAATTGCTCCAGAGCCGCCGTTTCTCCCTGGTGATCCTAGAATGGGACAAGGCCAGATGCGAATTCTTGTCCGCCCATTTGCAAAATGCCGACGTCATCCATACCGATATTCGCCGTCGGCAGACGCTGGAGGAAGAGCAGATCGGCAAAGCCGAGGTCTTCGTCGCCTGCACCGGAGATGATGAAAATAATATCATGGCCTGTGTGGAAGCTCGCGAACTGGGGGTGAAGAAGTGTTTGGCCGTCATCAATCGGCCCGACTATGCCAACGTCATTGGCAAGCTCGGCATTGCCCAAGCGGTCAGCCCCCGGGAAGTCATCGCCCGGCATGTGTTGGCCTTTTTGAACACCGGGCCGGTGGTTTCCCGGTTGCCCCTGACGCCGGAGGGACCGATCGATGTGTTGGAAATCGAAGTGCTCGACGCTGCTCCGGTAACCAAGCATGTTTTGGCCCAGACGGGGCTGCCAGCCCAGTGTTTGGTAGCGGCGGTGGTCCGGGAGAATTTTGCGTGGGTTCCCGGGGCCGACGACCGCTTGCAGCCGGGCGATACGGTAGTAGTTTTGGCCGATCGGGCGGTAGAAGAGGAATTGATACAAATGTTCTCTTCCCCCTGATCCCCCTCCTCCCTCGGTCTTCGCCGGCGGGAGACGGCTACTCCCTCAGGTGATTTTGCCCCCTGCCAGTTTCCGGCTTCGGCGGCCGCTGCTGCCTATCTGGCCATCCAGGAGTTCAGCAACCATGGTATATCAGGAACATTTGACCATTTCAACCCAAGGACATCGCCATATCCAAGACTTGACCCCCCAGGTGGCCGACGTGGTGGCCCGCTCCGGCATCCGAACCGGCGTGGTTCATCTCTTCCACGTGGGTAGCACCGGCGCCGTGGGAACCATCGAATTGGAACCCGGGCTATGCCAGGACCTGCCCGAACTGCTGGATCGCCTGATCCCGCCCAGCCGACAGTACGCCCACGAACAGACCTGGCACGACGGCAACGCCCATAGCCACCTCCAGGCCACGTGCTTGGGCCCCTCGATCACGGTGCCCGTGGCCGAGGGCAAACTCCTGCTGGGAACCTGGCAACAGATCTTCCACCTGGAATGCGACGTCCGCCCCCGACGACGCACGATCGTGGTGACCGTGCTCGGCCAATAGCCTCCGAGGAAGCCCCCCTGCGGATCGGCCTATCGATTGCCGGTTGTCCCCAGGTTCGACAGACCGGGATGATGTTCTTTTGTGTCCTTTATTGCCTTCTCCTCCCCCGGATGGTTAACTCAGCCAAAGGAGGTAGAAGGCCGCTTTCTTCTCCTCCCGTTCCTATAGCCGTTATGCCCAAATCCCTCTCTTAAGGAGCCAGTCGATGATCTCGCCCGCAATCCCCAGCCCACCCCACGCCCAGTCTTCCCCCTCCCCTAGACCTGTTAGAACCGGGTCTAGCCCTTTTGCCGTGGGCGTTTTGTTGGGGAGCTTTTTTTGGCTCTTGGGGAATGGAGAGGTTTTGCTTGGCCAAGCCGATTCACCGCCCACAGCTTTGCAGCAACTCCAGCGCCGCTGGCCGAACGGCCCCTTCCAAACCGACCGCCAATTTCCCATTGCCGTCTGGCTCCAGGATCCCCGAAACGCTGGAAAATATAAGCAGCTCGGCATCAGCTTGTATGTGGGGCTTTGGAAGGGGCCGACCGGGCCGCAGTTGGCCGAGCTACGCCGACATGGCATGCCTGTTATCTGCGACCAAAATGAGTACGCCTTGGCCCATTTGGACGAAAAGCTCTTTGTGGGTTGGCTTCAGCAGGACGAGCCGGACAATGCCCAGCCGCTTCCGGACGGCAAAGGTTACGGCCCGCCCGTTGCCCCTGAAAAAGTAATCGAACGGTACCGGCAAATGCAGCGCCGGGATCCGAGCCGACCTGTGCTGCTGAATCTGGGTCAAGCCGTTGCCTGGGACGGCTGGCACGGCCGAGGCGTCCGCTCCAACCACCCCGAAGATTACTTGCTATATGTTCAAGGCGGCGATATCGTCTCGTTCGACATTTATCCAGTAGTTCATCCGAAGCCGGCTGTGGCAGGTCGTCTTTGGTATGTACCCCGCGGTGTGCAGCGCCTGCGCCAATGGGCCGGGCCAGACCGCCTGGTCTGGAACTGCATCGAAACCACCCGCATCAGCAACCTCCAGGTCAAACCCACCCCCCAGCAGGTTAAAGCTGAGGTCTGGATGTCGCTTATTTTCGGCTCCCAGGGAATCATCTATTTCTGCCATCAGTTCAAACCGAACTTTGTGGAGGCGGCTCTTTTGGCCGATCAGGAAATGGCCCAAGCCGTGGGCAAACTGAATCGGCAAATTCACGAGCTTGCCCCGGTCTTGTGGAGTCCGGAGCGGCCGGATTTGGTCCAGGTGTCGGTTATGCCTACGGAAGTGGAGGAAGAGATGGCCCGGCTGTTGGGTCCTGTGCCGGTAGCCTGGACAGCAAGGATGTACGAAAATAGACTGTACATTTTTGCCGTCCGGATACAACCCACCCAGGCCCAAGCCGAGTTTCGGCTTCGGAAGCCTGCTGGAGCTTCCCGAGCAGAAGTGTTGGGCGAAAACCGGTCTGTGCCGATCCGAGACGGCATTTTCCGGGACTCTTTCGGTCCATATGAGGCACATTTGTATAAAATTGCTCTTTCAGCCACTCCGTCCGCTCCATCGGCAACCACCCGCCAAGACACACCGGCGCTTCCTGCTGCCCATCCGACAGAAGGGGCTTCTTCTGCAAAACAGTCCGAAGAAAAATCGGCGGCGGCAGAAAAAGCTGCTTTGCCTAAAAAATCCGACCAGAAGCCTCCGGCGCCGAAAGAATCTGCACCACTGCCGCCTGTGGAATTCCACCCGGAAATGACCTATTCGATTGGACAAGATGGCTGGATCTTTCCCAAAGAGTGGACTGATGATGATAAGGCACGGGCGGCTCGGGCGCAAAAGGAGGTCCAACCCGTTTGGCAAAACCTGGCCCCCCAATGGGTGAAACTGCTAACGGCTGAGAAGGCTCGGGAGCTTTCCCGTTGGGCGCAGAAGGAGATGGCGCAGTATCGCTCGGTTCCGCCGCTGGAAAAGACGCTTTTGGAGCCGGCGGCTTTCTCCCAGGACGGCCGGCTACTTGTCCTGGAAGGCACGATCGACACCCTCCCAAGCCACCACCGGCTGGTAACCCGCTGGCTAAAAGTTTATGTGCATTATGATCTAGCCGCCAAGAAAATCACCCAGGTGGTCTTTACCATCCGGGGCCAATTGGAGGAGTAAGTGGCAGCCGGTGTTGCGAATTGGTTGACGAGCGGGCGGCGGGGCTTGGGAAGCTATTTGGAATATATGTTCACTTTTCCTCTTGTCCTACTCCCTCTCCTCTGCTATATTGCTCATTAGTACATTTTTTATTTCCTTCCCCTTGGAAAAGGCTTCTGCCCCGAAGGCGAAATCGGCTTCGGAGGCTGGAGCATCTTCCGACGCTGCGGCGGGCAAAGCCTCTGGAGAAGGCGAACCGTTTGGTTTTGCTTCCGCCCCAGCGGCCGGTTCGGAAGGAGACTGGCCCGCAGAAATGTAAATATTTATATTGATCGTGGGGCAGTTCGATGGAACCGTCTCGGCTGCGACAAGTCCCTTACAGCCAAGCTCGCCGTCGGATCCGAAGCGGAGACCTCCTGCTGCTACGACGGGGGCGCTGGTGGCCGCATTGGCTGATTGCCGCCGGCGGCCGGACTGTGTATGTACATGCGGCCATGGCCGCCTGGTGGCAGCAGGACCTCATGTGTCTGGAAATGGTTTGGCGTCGGGGCGGCCGGGCCGTTTGCCTGTCCCATCAGGTGCGCCAATGTCCAGGCCAATGGGATGTGTACAGCCTCCGGCCGGTGGTGAAGCACAAAGTGGATCGTCTCTTGGCGGTCCGGGCGATGCGGCGTCTTACCGGCACACCGTACGGCTGGCGGGCGCTGGTACGGGTCATATGGCGGCATTTGCCGCTGGTGCGGTGGTTGGCGCCGGGGCCGTCCGACGATCCGCCGGTTGTGCTGACCGGGCAATTACCGCCCCTGCCCCCGGAACCGATGTTCTGCTCGCAAGCGGTGGTTTGGGCGTATCGGCTGGCTGGGGTGGATCCTGCGCCGAACTTGCCTGATCGGCTTACCGAGCCAGGCGATTTGGCCCGCTCGCCGCTTTTCCAGTATCGTTTTACCCTCATCCCAGACTAAAAGGAGTCCTACCGATGCGAACCCTGGTTTGGACCAGTTGGTGGCTGGGGATTGGGTGGATGCTTATATGTTCAGCAGAAGCGTCCGACCGTTCCCTATGGGCCGTTTTGCCTCCTTCGGTCGTTTCGCCGACGGGAACCGCCCTGGTAGAGACTGTGGCAGAAGGGGAGATGGCCTGGGTTTTGTCCGAGGCCGGTTGCCCCGGCTTGGGCTGTGGTTCGGCCACCGAACAGAGTCGCGGAGGTTCGGCGGCCCATCCGGCCGTTTGCCGACTGATCCACAGTCTGCCTGGCGGGGTGCGAGCCCTCGGTACTGGTGTGCTGGTGGATAAAGAGGGCCGATATGGATTGATTATCACCTGTCAGCATTTGTTCCGGGAGGGAGTTGGAAAAATTACCGCGGTGTTTCCGGACGGGCAGGCGTATGAAGCCCGATTGCTCTTTCAGGATGCGGAGGCGGATTTAGCCGCCTTACTGATTGCTCAGCCTTCGGCCGAGCCGGTCCCCGTAGCCTCCCGGCCTCCGCAGCCAGGCGAATTGGTCCGAAGTTGCGGCTACGGCCCGGACGGCCGATACTGGTGCAATGAGGGTCGGGTGGTTGGATACAGCCGTACCGCTCAATCCGCCGCTTGGGAAACCTTGGAACTTACTGGCCGAGCACGCCAAGGCGATAGCGGCGGTCCGGTGTTCAACAGTCAAGGAGAATTAGCGGCCGTGCTCTGGGGCACCGATGGCCGAACGGTTAGCGCCACTTACTCCGGCCGGGTAGATCGCTTCTTGCAGCAAACCGGCCGGTACCTATTTCCATGGAATGCCAAGAATGACCCGGCCAATCGGCCGCCGAGCCATCCGCCCGGTGGCCCTGCCAACGTCCCGAGCTGTCCTGCTCCTCCCGGCGTCCGCCCGGCTCCGGGTGGAGAAGGAGAGATTTCTCAGGCGGACCTTGGCCGAATCGAAGCCCGGCTAGACCGGATTTTGGACCTATTAAACCAGCAGCGGGGAGGCCTTCCGGGCCAAGCAGCTCCGGGCGCTCCGCCGGGTCTTGCACCCGGTGGCGCAGCAGCGCCCGGGGCCAGTGGATCGGCCGGTGCTGGGCCTAGTCCGGGCAGTCTCTCCCCACCGGCGCCGTCTGGGGGCAGTTCGGCCGCTGCTGCTGGAGAACAAGCCCGAGCGGAGTCCTCCCGACTTCAACAGGCAGTGCAGCAACTGGTCGGCCAACTGGACAGCCTGCCCGAGCGGATCCAGGCCCGCATCGAAAAGGTCCAAGCTGCCGGCGCCCAGACTGCCCCGGAAACCATCCGGGCGTATGTGCAGGATTTTTTAGCGGAAAAGTTGGCCGACGGCTCTTTAGGCTGGACCATGGGCAAACTCCTGGCAGCCGCTTTGGGCCTAAGCGGACCGATAGCCTTGGGCCTAACGATAGGCGCCTGGCTGGTGGCCCGGCGAATCGGCCGAAAGGTGCAGGCAGGCGAGCCCCTGTTGGTGCAGCAATTGGCCGAGCGGATCGGCTTCCCATTGGGCCGATCCCAAGCCGCCACCGCCCCTGCCGCCTCTTCGGGGCAGGCCGGTTGAGGGGCCTGGAGAAGTACCTATGGGGAGGGGAGACCTCGTTGGGCGGTGGGCGTTTGTGTGTCTTTGGCCGGGAAGCAGTCCCCGTGGTTCTCCTGGTACGAGCCCGTACACGCCCTATTAGAGGGAGTACCATCTGCCAGACGGTACTCCTGCATGATTCGTTTTAGGCGGCAGGGCGTCGGGATCGGCTGATCAGGAGCAATAGCAGGCCAAGGGCCGCCAAAGCCAAACTGCTTGGTTCCGGTACGGCAGCTTGCAGTTGCAGGATCTGGCCGCCGCCTCCCGCGTCGAGGACGTTCAGAAGCCAACGGGTGTTGATCGGCTGGTCGCCGGTTACGGTCAAACCGGTGATGTCAATGGTGCCCGTGGCCGTCAGAATGTTAAAACTTTCGCCCAACCCTGGGCTGTAACTTCCCCAAAGATCCACCAGCACCTGGCCGGCCAACACGGCATTGCCCTGGACCGAAACGGTATCGAAGCTACCGAGGCTTTCGATGTCGATTTCCAGGGCGCCGGCGGCCGTTTGGGTGTAGTTGCCCAGGATGGTGGTGGTACCGATGGCCGTGTCGGCTGGTGTGAGCAGGCCGCCGGCATTGGTCAGGTCGAACTGGACCTGCTGGGCGTTGAGCCGACCACCGGTAAAGTT
>CALIRO010000002.1 GCA_938042245.1 uncultured Thermoguttaceae bacterium | reverse complement strand
TCAAATAATCGCCCTGATAGTTGGCAATGACGGCCCCCCACAATGGCCCACCGACCAACACGCCTACCCAACCCATTAGTCCGCCACAGACCACCCGAATCCCTCGCCCGACGGTCTTCATCGCTCGTACTCCTCGCTGGTTCCAAGGATTGCACGAAATAACACGAAATAAAGAGATCCCCGCGCCCAGCGGGAAACCTTCCCGGCTTTGCCAGGCAGCCAAAGTCCAGACATACCACACTGCCTTGTAGTATAATAGGCCCCCTCCGGATTGCAAATATTTTGCAGATTTGTTGGAACAACATATCCCTCTAGTAGGGGGGGCGAGTGCTCCAACCGGCTACCTTCTTTTGAGCAATCGGGAATCTCGATGGGGGAGGAACCGGCTGTGTTCGGCCTCTTGCCTGGCCTGCTCTGAGCGGCGCCAGGTTTATGGTAGAATAAACCACTACCTGGCTTATGGTAGAATAAAAATAAAGTGACTCCTTTGGAAGACTTCTCTCGGAAGCAACGGGTGGGTGTAACCTGAAGGCAACGCCCAGCAGCCTGGATTCCCGCTTGCGCAGGAATGACATGGAAAATCTCCTCTCCCAAAAGGCACACATGCCCCCATCCCACAGAGGAGAGAGGGATTCTGGGTGTCCGCGTACGCGGGAATGACCACTTAGGAAGCTGGCTGGGGCAATGAGAGGCTTCTTTCACCGGCCGAATTGGTACTAGACCTCCAAAGGAACCTCCGATGCCGCAGGCGATTGTAGATCCGGAAGAACTTCGACAGTTTGCCCGGAGTCTCAAGACGTTTAACACGGAGTTGCAAGAGCGGATCGGCGCCCTGCAGGCCCAGATGGCCAACCTGGCCAAGACCTGGCGAGACCAAGAACATAAAAAATTCGTGGAACAATTCGAGCAACACCTGAAAGTGCTGGCCCGGTTCATCGACATCAACGAACAACATATCCCCTACCTTTTGCGCAAAGCAGAGTACATCGACCAATACTTGCAACAATCGTGAGGGCGGAAGGAGTAGGGTGTGGCGGCGGGGGATGCAGAAGCCGGAGCCGCGCCCGTTAGGAAACGGCCCCAGTATCCGATTCGCGAGAAATGATTTGTGATATACGCTCAAGGATCCGCGCTTCGGGATTTCCGATATGCGCCCAGGCCTGGAGAAAAGCTCATGGCCAAGTCGGCCCGAGTGCTGAACGTAGAAGATGTGGACAGCTTGGCGGCGGCGTTGGTGCGCTTTGCCGAGGAGGCGCAGGCTGCTTTGGCCGATCTGGATTTGGAACTGCGCCGGGCCAGCCAATGGATCGAGCAGGATCGGCCTCGGTACTGGGAGGCCCAGGTGCGGCGGGGTTGGGAGGAGTTGGCCCGTGCCCGGCGGGAATTGGAGCAAGCCCGACTGATCCATCGGGTGGATGAAGTTCCTTCCAGTTGCATCGAGCAGAAGAAGGCCCTTCAGCGGGCGCAAAAGCGCCTGGACCTTGCCATGGAAAAACAGCGCCTGGTGCGTCAGTGGGCCTATCGAACTGCTAAACAGGCGGAGGAATATCGGGGCAAAGTGGGGCCTTTGGCCGAATGGCTAGGGACGGAATACCCCCGGGCGTTGGCCGCTCTGCGACGGATGGCCCGTGCTCTGGAGTCCTACATCAGCCAACAAGCCTTTGCCACGCCAAAATCCCTTTTGGAGGCGGTCGAGGGATTGGGCTCGGCAAGCCGCGGTTTGCCGGAGCAAACCAGTTCGGCCGCTGCCGCTGCTGGGCCAGTCCAACCCGATGCCGAAATACCGGTACATCCGGAGCGGCCTCCCGATGCCCAGCGCTGCTCGATTGCCAGGCCAGCCCAAACCGATGCCGAAATCTCGGCCCAGCAATCCGAGCAGCCCGCCGCAGAGGCCAAATCCGCCGAAACGGAACCGAACCCCTTTCGGTCTGAAACGATCGGTTCTATCTCCGATCGCTCAGACGGAACCGAATCTGCCAAAACGGAACAGCCCCCCTTTCGGTCTGGCAACATGGAGAGGCTGTCCGGCTCGGATAAACCGTCGGAAGACTCCGCAGTGTCGGAAGAGGAAGGATAACCCCGGAGGGGCAACCGATGCGACTTTGGGATTTTCGATCACCGGCCGCCCGTTTGCACGACGCCCTGGATATGTTAAAAAAGACCACCGAGAGCCTCCGGCAGCGGTGGAACGACCCGGCTATGGAGTTTTTCCGAAATCATTACCTGATTCCGTTGGAAGCAAAAGTGCGGGAGGCGATCGAGGCCATCGGCCGACTGGAGGAAGTGTTCTCCGAAGCGGCCAAGGAGTGCGGAGAATCGGTGCATGAATAACCGGCAGGAAGAGCCAACGGTGGGAGCAGAGAAAGTTCCCGCCAGCACCAGCCGTCTGGATTTGGAACCCACGCCCGAGGCGCTTCTTTCTGCTAGGGCCTGGCAGGGATGGCTTGGGGAATTGGTGCGCGTGAATCGGCGGCGCTTGCCGGCAGAACGCCGAATTCCGGCAGTGGCCGCCGTCAAAACCGAGTCGGCTGGCAAACGGTATGCGGAGCTGCGGGCCGCCTTGGAACAAAAGTACCAGGCCGATCAAGCCGCCCTCCAACAAGACTATCAGACCAATCGGCACACGGCGGAGGCAGCCTTTCAAGCGGAATCCGCCCGACTGCAACGGGAATATGAAAAGAAACGTCGGCACCTTACCGAGCTTGTCCAACAGCAAACCGAACAGCTCCGCCGGCGCTTGCAGGAAACCCAGTGGGAAGCCCAGACCGTCTATGATGCAACCAAAAAGCGTCCGCTCCTGGAGCTTCAAGCTGCCCAGGCCCGCATCGAAAGCCTCTGGCAACAGCTTCATACGGTTCATGAGGAGGCGGTAGCTCGGCTCCGCAGTCGGTGGCTATGGAGTCGGCAATGGAGCAAAACTGCTTTCGAACCGGCGCCAAAAGGCCCTTGGGCGGAAGGGGGTTCGGCCCACGCAGATCCGAGCCAGGAGTTGGCCGAGTTGGCTGAACAGGCCCGGCAATGCCTGGCTCTGTTGCAGTCTTTGCGGGCTGGTAGCCTCCTGGAAGCAAGCCAGCCAACCGTCGGCATCTTGGTGGCTATGGTTTTGGGGGCTGGGATGGGGGCTGGTTTGGTTGGCTGGCAAAACTGGTTCGGTTGGGTCGGCGGAGCAGCAGCAGGATTGATAGTTCCCCTCGGCCTTCTAGCTCTGTATTATCCCAAAGCTCGTCGGCACGCTAAAGATATTTACGTGCATCTTCGGGCCATCCTGCATCAAGCCGAATCCGCCCGTGCCTCCGCCCTGCAGGCAGCCAAACACCACTCCCAACAGACCCAACGGGCTATGCAGGAACACTTGCAGCAACAATTGCACGAGGCCGAGCAGAAAGCCTCGGAACAGCTTGCCCACTTGCAGGGCGAACACCAGGCCGCCTTAGCCCAATGGGAGGCCGACTATCCCGCCCGGTTACAGAAACTTTCTGAGGAGCATCAGCAGCAGTTGGCCCACTTAGAGGCCGATTTCCAGCGACGATCGGAAGAGCTGGAAGAGAAGTTTCAGACAGAATCGGCTGAGCTAGAGGCCCGATACCGGCGGTATATCGAGCGGGTAGAAACCCGTCGGCAAAGGCAGTGGGGGGCGTTGTGCCGGCGGTGGCATAGAACGCTCCAGCGATTTAGCCGAAATGTCCAAGCAGCCCACCGCTTGTCCGATCCGCTCTGCCCGCCTTGGGAGAAAGTCGATTGGTCCCAGTGGACGCCGCCCTCGCAGATGCCGCCGGGAGTGCGTTTTGGTCGATTTCGGCTTGCGCTGGAGCAACTACCTGGTGGTCTGCCGGAGCATCCTGATTTGCAAGTGCAACAGACCGCCTGGGAAGTGCCGGCTTTAGTGCCGTTTCCTGATTGGCCATTGCTTTTGCTCCGGGTGCGAGAAGAAGGTCGGCAGGAAGCGGTGGAACTATTGCAGACGGTCCTGCTTCGGCTGCTTACCACGGTGCCGCCGGCCAAACTGCGCCTGACGATCATCGACCCGGTGGGCCTTGGCGAAAACTTT
The DNA here is from genome assembly GCA_938042245.1 of uncultured Thermoguttaceae bacterium. Taxonomy (GTDB): domain Bacteria; phylum Planctomycetota; class Planctomycetia; order Pirellulales; family Thermoguttaceae; genus JANXAQ01. Next base: position 266,890 of record CALIRO010000002.1, on the reverse strand, counting down.
TCTGCCTTCATGCACTTGGCCGATTACGACGAAAAATTGGTCTCCAGCCGCATCTGGACCGAACCGGCCCATATCGATCAGCGCCTGGCCGATCTGACCCAACACATGGAGACCGTCCTGCAGGTGTATCTGCGGAACGAATTTGAAACAATTGTTCAATATAACGCCTTTGCCGGCGAATTGGCTGAGCCGTATCGAGTGCTCGTTGTAGCCAATTTCCCGGCTGGTTTCCAGGAGCAATCGGCGGCCCGATTGCGCAGCATCATCTCCAGCGGCGCCCGCTGCGGCGTGTTTACCCTGATGAGCGTGGACGATCGGCTCCGGTTGCCCAGAGATTTCCACCTGTCCGATTTGACCTCATATGCCTGGATGCTTCATTGGCAGGATGGCCGGTTTGTTTGGGACTGTCCCGAGGTAGGGCCATTAACCTTGGAGCCGGACCCCACTCCCCCGCCGGAGCTTTTTACCCAAATCGTTCGCCGGGTAGGGCAATCGGCCCAAGAGGCTGGCAAAGTGGAAGTGCCCTTCGCTTCCGGTGCGCCCGAACCAGATCATTGGTGGACTGCCAGAAGCCAAAACGGCCTGGAGGTCCCCCTCGGACGGGCAGGTGTAAAAAAGTTCCAATACCTCCGCCTTGGCGAAGGTACCTCGCAGCATGTGCTGGTCGCCGGCAAGACCGGTTCCGGAAAATCCACCCTCTGGCATGTGCTCATCACCCAGACCGCCCTTCGCTATAGCCCCGATGAAGTCGAACTGTACCTTGTGGACTTCAAAAAGGGCGTGGAGTTTAAGGCCTATGCGGCGGCGGGCCTGCCCCATGCCCGCGTCATTGCTATCGAAAGTGAACGAGAGTTCGGCCTGTCGGTGTTGGAACGGCTGGACAGCCTATTGCACGAGCGGGGTGATCTGTTCCGCCAACATGGAGTACAGGACCTACCTAGTTTCCGGGCACAAAACCCTGGAGTTCGGCTGCCGCGAGTGCTGCTGGTGATCGACGAGTTCCAGGAGCTTTTCGTCGAAGACGATCGGATCGCCCAGGCAGCAGCGCTATTGCTGGATCGATTGGTTCGGCAAGGCCGGGCTTTTGGCATTCATGTGCTTTTGGGTTCTCAGACATTGGCCGGGGCGTATTCTCTGCCCCGCAGCACCCTGGGCCAAATGGCGGTACGAATCGCCTTGCAGTGCAGCGAAACCGACGCCCACCTGATCCTGAGCGAAGAGAACACGGCGGCCCGGCTCCTGACCCGACCCGGCGAAGCCATCTACAACGACGCCAACGGCCTGTACGAAGGGAATCATCCGTTCCAGGTATTTTGGCTGTCGGATAGCGAGCGGGAAAAGTATTTGGCCCAGCTCCGAGAGTTTACTGCCGGTCGGCAATATCAGGCCCCGAAACCCATTGTGTTTGAGGGGAATGTGCCGGCCAGTCTGGAGGAAAACGCCCAGCTACGAGCGTTGCTGGAGGCGGAAGCGTTGCCAGAGCTGCCACGCACTGCCCGTATTTGGTTAGGAGAAGCTGTCTCGATCAAGCCGCCCACCCAGGCCGTTTTCACCCGCCAAAGCGGCAGTAATCTTTTGATCGTCGGCCACCGAGACGACCTGGCCCGAGGATTGTTCACTGCTGGACTGATCAGCCTGACTGCCCAATATCCGCCCGAATACCCCGCCGGGAGACCCTCTGTCAAAATATACCTGCTGGATGGAACCCGACCAGACGCCTTGGAAGCAGAGGACTTCCGGCAGTTGGCTGGGATGTTGCCCTCCCAAATCGAGGTGGCCGGGCCGGCTCAAGCTGCCGAGACGATCTCCCCCATTGCTGCCGAGTTGGCCCGTCGGCAGTCCGAAAACCTCGATCAGGAGCAACCGATCTACCTATTTATCTACGATCTGGCTCGGTTCCGCACGCTTCGGCGTGCTGAGGACGATTTTGGTTTTTCTCTTGGCGGAGAAGATCGTCCAGCGAGCCCGGCTCAACAATTGGCCCAAATCCTCCGAGAAGGACCCGCTTGGGGCGTCCACAGCGTCATCTGGTGTGATAGCTACCATACGTTTACCCGCTGGCTGGACCGCCATGCCCTGCCCGAATTCGATATGCGCGTCCTGTTTGCCATGAACCCTTCCGATTCGAGCAACTTAGTCGATTCGACCATCGGCGCAAACCTCGGCATGCAACGGGCCGTGCTGTATTGGGAAAGCATCGGCACCTGGGAAAAATTCCGCCCCTACGCCTCACCGAGCCATGAATTCCTCCAATGGGCAACTCAGCAACTCTGCCGCCGCATCTCCCGCCAATTGTAACCCCGTGTGTTAGACGGCGACTGGAATGTCGTCTGTCTAGACGGCGAATGTACCCTGGTCTGTGAGACGACGCCCCTACCGTCGTCGGTTAGACGGCGATTGGCTCAGTCTGGACAGATTAAGCTACTTAAGGGTAGGCCCCCCGGATGACCTCTTCATACCATACCAGCCCTGACAAGCCAGTTTTGATAGACTTGTCTATTGAAAGGTCGGATTCCCAAACGAAAAGCTCAATCGGAAGGATGGGCTGGATCGTCGGGTCGGGACTGTTGGGCCTTTTGGAAGAGTTCATGGAGGGAAAGCACTAAGCCTGGCAGGACTCGGCCGCCTCGGAGAAAGCCTTCAGCCGGGATTGTTTCGCATTCCTCTACACTGGTATAACTGCGGGCAGATCGGGCTTTCGGATCGATATACCAAACCGATTCCACTCCGGCGGCAAAGTAATCATGCAATTTCCGTTCCATTTCTCCGGGGGTATTGGTTTCCGAGAGGACTTCAACGGCCAAATCGGGGGCGATTGGCAAAACCGGGCTTACAGGCTCTCGAATCCGTCCCAGGCGATGGAAACTCACATAAGCCACTTCCGGACTGCGAACCTGGCCCGGAAAAATCCGCAGCGGCCCCTCTGTCTTTAATACTACCCCCCAGCCCCGAGACCGTACATACCGATGAAGCAAACAGGCCAATTCCACCGCCACGGCCATCTCATACCAGCCAAGAACCTTCTCCACCAAAACCCCGTCAATCAGCTCGCAAACTCGGCCGGTTCTGGTTGTTACGGCTAGCAAGTCCTCTTCGGTGGCCGTGCCTGGCATAGGAACCATTCGGACTCGCTCGGCTGGCACCCCACCCAATTGCTCCAGCAGGTCGCTCAGGGTCCAATCTAGCCAGCGGCTTGACTGCGCTTGCCCAGCGGTTCCCATCCGTATCCCTCCTTTGGGGAAAAAAGACTACCAAATGGGGATCTTTCCGGAAGCCTGGGCGAAATACCCGTTTTAATCCTAGATGGGCAAACGCAACCTGTCCACTGCGAATTATAGATAACTCTATTGAGCGGGTTTATTCCCAACGAAAAGGGGATCTGGCTCCTCGAAAGCCCCCTCAAATAGCTAGAATATATACATCCTATGAGGGGTATTTTGAAAGAAATTATCCAAGAATCCAACCGGAGAAAATCCGGCGAAGCCCGGTAGGGGTTTTAAGAAGCATCTCTCCGTGGGGGCCGATCCCTTCACAAATACCCTCTACATCCCCCCCAGGAGAACGAACCTTCAGGAATTGCCCCTTTTGCCCACACCACTGATGGGCCTCCAAAGCCACCCGATCCGGAAGATGAACTAAAAGCCAAAACTTTTCTTCCAGATGATCCAACAGAGCTGGAAGGAATCGTTCGTGGGGGTGGTCTTGGCCGGTAAGATCGCGGAGCGTGGCTATCTTCCCCCGAAGTTCTTCCGGGGCCTGTTGGGCGGAGTTATTGGTATTCAGGCCGATGCCTACGATGACCAGCCCCGTGTGGAGCAGTTCCACCAAAATTCCGGCCAATTTTTTCCCGGCAGCGAACACATCGTTGGGCCAATGCAGCCCTACGTCGATTCTCGGAAGCCTTGGACGAACCGTGCTCAGCACGGCCAAAGCGGCAGCCAATCCGATTAAACCTGTCGGACCGATTAAACCAGTCGGGATTTCCCGGCCGGCAGCCAAAGGGCTGCCAAGAGGCTTTTCCCAAGGCCCTGGGGAGAAGGCTTTGGGGAGCTTTCGGGCAGCGGGTGGGAAAAGCTGAGGCCACTCGGCCACCGGAGGCAGGAGCAAACTCATTGCCAAACTGCCCAGACCAGTCCACCATCGGTTGGTGCCCCGACCTCGGCCGGCCGATTGCTGATCCGCCAAAATCAGACAAGGTAAGCTATCCCGAAGGCATGCAGCGGCGGGATCAGCCCAGCCCAATAGTGTTTCTTCCCCCAGGGCGATTCGACGGGCCCGGCTGTTGGTCGAATCGATCAGGCGATGGTGTTCCACATGGCGGACAAAAGACCCCTCAAGCAGCTTTTGGAAAGCAGAGCTATTCATCCTATTCTGGTACGGAAGTTTCCTGAGCTCTGGTAGTGGAGCTTTCTTAGGCGGCTGTCTGGTTATAGAAAGGCCTTAATCGCATCGTGGAGTTCATCGACAACCATTAATCGACAATAGTCTAGCAAGCCAGACATAGCCCGCGAACAGACGCGATAACCCAATTCTTCGAGGATGGCAATAGGGTTTAAGCCGCCGATGACCACCGCGCCAAATCGGCCGGGGCTTACTGGAAAGCCCAGCAGAGGTTGGTTGGGTAGCCCCACTTCCCATAGCCCGCCCAGGCCGACGGTGGCAAACCGCTGGCTGAGGTGGAGGACTTTGTCCCGGGCATTTTCAGGAAATTCGCGAAAACCGGCGCCGATCAGCCCGTTGCCGTCGGTAATAGCGCCCATGTAATTGGTCATGCCGCTGTGGATGAACACTTCCAGCGGATCGATGGTGGTGCCGTCGTAGTGGATGGCCTCGACGAATCGCCAAGGCCGACCATTTCGGAGTTGGAGCAGTCCGCCGAAGCGGCTGATGGTTGGGATCCCGTGTTTCAGAAGCATGCCGTTAATAGTGATGGAGCAGACGGTGCAAAAACCTACTTTATCTGGGGGGATGACCATGCCGGCGATTTGCTCACCGGGGCCAAGCAGGGCTACCCGGTTGCCCATGCCGTAGCCTTTGGCAAAGACGGTGCAAATTTTGTCCAGATGCTCGGCTAAGATCCGGGGGGAGACAAGTGAGGTATTGACCACCACTTGACCGGTGCGGGTGGCCAAATCGAACGTCATCGCATAGGTCAACTGGTCGATTCGGGCGGATAAATAGCCCATCCGCAGCGGGATCTGGGAGGCGTGGATTTCGGAGCGGCCCAGATCGGTAATCATATGCCCACGTTTGCCGAACGCTTTGGTAAGCCCCTCCTCCTCTAGTTGCTGGAGGTACAAGCGGACGGCCCGCTGACTGAGCGTTAGCCCGGCATGGGTAAGCAGTTGGGCGATCCGAGGGGAAGATAATGGGCTGGTGCTTTTTTCCAGGACTTCCAGGATGGCCAACCGGTTCCGTTCGACTTTGTCCATATTATCTCCTGTTAGCGGCAAAGGATTGGCATGGGTGGAAATAGGAAAAAGAAAAATTGCCGATCTTAGGCATTATAACCTATTTGTATCGGCAAAACAACTCTTAAAAAATGCCGATCTCTATAAGCAATCGGAATACTGATACCGATTTTTATTTTCTATTTTTCCGATCTGTTTTGGGTATAATTGGCCAAAATTTCTTGAAATTTTGCAAATATGCTCTTGATTTTCCTGGAAAAATAGATTAGATAGATTGTGTATAGCCAAATACTGGTCCTCTTAATTGGCAATATCATGCCGAAAAATCGGTCCATTCTGTCTTTTATCTTAGGAGCATAACATGATCCCATGGCGAAAAACCAATGATGTCCTCGCCACCAACAACCGGGGCAATCCAGCCGAATCCGGCCTGTGTACCCTCTGCCGAGCCGATTGCGCCGGCAAATGCGAAACCTGGCTGGCCAGCCTGGTAGGCCGACGCCTGCTCTACCCCAGAGATTTCGGCATGGTTACGGCCGGCAGCGCCAATATTACCCATTTAGGCATTAGCTACCATGCCCTCCGCATCCAAGGACGACTCTACGGCGCCCAAGGGGTCCCGCCCGGGCTGTCCCAGAGTCCGGATGATTGCGTCTTCCCAAATGTCTCCCTGGAAACCCAATTCGGCGCCGTGCATAAAATCCGGTGCCGAATGCCGATCATGACCGGTGCCCTCGGCTCGACCTTTGTGGCGGAAAAATACTGGAAAAGTTTTGCCATCGGAGCCGCCCTGGTGGGCATTCCTATTGTGGTCGGCGAAAACGTCGTCGGCATCGACCGCCAATCAGTCCTTCGGAATGGTCGGATCGAAAAGGCCCCTGAACTGGACCGCCGTGTAGAAACCTTCCTTCGCTACTACGACGGTTACGGCGCTATTTTAGTCCAAATGAACGTCGAAGATACCCGGTTCGGCGTGGCCGAGTACTTGATCGACCGTTTCGGCCCTGAAAAAGTTTGCATCGAACTCAAATGGGGCCAAGGCGCCAAAGACATCGGCGGCGAAATCCAAGTGGCCAGTTATGACTACGCCCTGTTTTTGCGCCAACGAGGCTACGTGGTGGATCCGGATCCGTTGGCTCCGGGGGTCAAAGAAGCTTGGGAGCAGGGGGCCATTCGTTCGTTTGCCCGGCACAGTCGGCTCGGATATACCGATCTGGATTCCCCGGAAGCAGTCCGAGAGCAGTTCATGAAGGCCGTCGAACATCTCCGCTCGTTGGGGTATCAGAGGATCAGCTTGAAAACCGGTTCCTATGGCATGGAAGCCTTAGCCATGGCTATCCGGTATGCCACCGAGGCCCAACTGGACCTATTGACCATCGACGGCTCGGGCGGCGGAACGGGCATGAGTCCCTGGAATATGATGGAAACTTGGGGCGTGCCGCCCCTGCTGCTGCATGCCAAAGCCTATGAATATGCCAAGCGGCTGGCAGAACGTGGAATGCGGGTAGTCGATCTGGCTTTTGCCGGCGGCTTTGCTCGGGAAGACCATATCTTTAAAGCGTTGGCATTAGGGGCCCCGTTTGCGAAGATGGTCTGTATGGGGCGGGCTTTGATGATTCCTGGTTTCCTGGGTTCCAATATCGAAGGTGTGCTCCGAAAACAAAACGGCGGGGCGGTGGTGGAAGGAGAATGGACAAAAATTGATACGGTCCACGGTAACTGGGAACGCCTCCCCCCGACGGTCCTAGAACTGGGCGACCGACCGGAAGAAATCTTTGCCGGTTATTATCAATTGGAAGCCAAGCTGGGCAAACAAGAAATGCAGAAAATCCCGTTCGGAGCGATTGCTATGTGGACGTTGGCCGACAAGCTAGCTGCCGGTCTGCAACAACTGCTGGCAGGGGCCCGGAAGTTTTCTGTCCAGGAGATCTCTCGGGAAGACCTGATGGCGGCCAATCGGGAAACCGCCGCTGAAACCGGCATCCCGTTTGTTACCGATGCCCAACAGGAGCAAGCCCTCCGAATCCTGGATAGTTGACCGTCTCTTGGGCTGCTAAGAAGAAGGCTTCCGAAGGAAGAGCTGGGTGGGCTCCCGGTACCGAGGCGAATCGCCTAAGGAACCGGGATTTTTTATTCGTTGAAACCTCCTATATTTTCTATTTTATCTATTTTCTCTTCGGCCACCGATTGCTCTTGACCTAGCAGAGCATTGTAGCTATGGAAGAGGTTCCCCCACGCAGCTTGGCGGGGATTTGCGGCAACTGCAGCTCGGAACCCTTTTGCTTTTTGTTCCCTCCTACCGGCGACTTCTACTTCTCAGTTTGTAGGGTCTTTCGTGGCCCTTGGAAGTCCTTTGTTTTAGGTATGTTTGGCCTCCTTTTTGGCAGGAGCACCCCCCGATGGTATGGAAATTACTGGACCGGCTGCTCGCCTTATGGGGTAACAGAAACGGACCCACAAAAAGGAGGTGGGGTGCCCAAAAACGGTTCTTTCCACTCTTTCCACCTGGGGTTGGCCTGTTGAGAAATGGCCGCTCCCATCTCCTGCCGGGTATCTATCTCGTTGGGGCCGTAAATTTACTGATCCTGAATCTCTCCTTGCTGAATCTGCAGGTACGAGGCCAAACCATCGCCATTCCTACGGTACCGGGAGGAGGGACTTCAGTCGGTAGTTCAGCTACTGCTAGTGCTCCCCAGAAGGCTACTGCCTCAGCCAGCCCCCCAGCCTATGCGGTAGCCCAGGGATCGCCTGGCTGGAACCAGCCAAGTAGTTCAGTTCCAGGCGGCAGTGTGGGGTCCTCCGTTGGAGTTCCAGGGGGGGGTTCTGCCAGTAGTGGAGTTTACACCGGGCAACCAAGTGGGCCTGGTACAGCCCCTTCAGGTAGCATTCATGGCCCCACCACTCCAGGCACTTCTCCAGGCGGCCCACCATCGGGCAGTCTGGGAGCAGCTCCTGGTGGGCAGTCGCCCATATCTTCTGGGCCACCTGGTTATTCTGGGGCACCTGGTGGCATTATTCCCCCAGGAGGAGGAGCTGGTTCTTTAGGCGGAGGAGCAGTCTCTGGTCCCCCCAGTACTTTTGCTCCCCCTTTAGGATCATCGCCAACCCCTAATTATGGGGGAACCTCCCCTTATGCTCCATCTCCCTATGCGGGCAGCGGCGGTACCTACGCCCCGCCGACCTATGCCCCCCCAAGTGGTGGTCCACCTGGATATTCGGGGCCGGTTCCCAGCGTTCCGCCTTCGTCCGCTTCTGGAGCCATCTTAGGCCCTACTATCAGCCCCCCTCCCCCCCAGTGGGATCCTTATGCCTCTCCGGGGGCACAAATCGCTCCGACCGATCCGCTGCAGCCGCTGTTGGGAAATTTCAGCGGCCAAAGCCTGCCGAAAATCGGCCAGCGTCTCCTGGACCATTGGCAATTTGAATACCTTTGGATGCCTGGCAATGCCTCCAAAGAACTAGGTATCCACCATTGGGAGCTAAGCGGCACGTTCGCTTTTCCGTTCCTGTGGAATACCCAATCTCCGCTGCTGGTAACGCCAGGATTTGGGATGTGGTTTTGGAATGGGCCGGATTCGCCCCATGACATGCCCACCCGTACCTATGATGCCTTTTTGGAGGGGGCATGGAATCCCCAGGTCAACCAATGGCTGGGCGGTGAACTAAGCTTCCGCATTGGCGTCTATTCCGATTTTAAAAAGGTTACCTTCGAAGCCCTTCGATACCAGGGCAAAGGCATGGCTGTGCTGACATTGAATCAAGCTTTCCAGTGCAAATTCGGCGTTTGGTACCTGGACCGAAATCGGGTCAAGCTGCTTCCGGCCGGCGGCGTCATCTGGACGCCCAACAGCGATGTGCGGTTTGAGATTCTATTTCCCAATCCGAGGCTAACCCAACGGCTTACCACCTGGGGCACTACGGAATGGTGGTGGTATGTGCGGGGCGAATATGGCGGCGGGGCGTGGGAGTTTACCAGAGACCCGGCCAGCGTCGGCGGCAATCTGGTGGACCATGTGGATTACAATGATTTGGAAGCGGCCCTGGGGCTAGAGTTTAAGGCCCTGAGCGGCTTGAGCGGCCATATTGAAGCCGGCATCGCCTTCGACCGAGAACTGTTCTACACCAGCCGAAATCCCGACGCCTTCTTCCGCCCCAATCCCGCCTTCTTACTCCGAGCCGGAATCACTTACTAACAGACTCTCCCAAAATGACCCTGCCTGGAGCCAACATTTACCGTCCGTATAGGGGACAATGGAACCTTTTTGGTGCTTCTTTTTGTTAGAGTTTTTAAATGGAGTCTAGGGGGCTTCCCGTGGGGTTTTCGTCCAAAAATGCTCCCGGAGGGCAATTCCCCTGGCTGTTTTGGAATCTTTCAGGCATAACGATGCAGGCGGGGAAAACAGGTAGATTAGGCAAACTAGAGAAAATCCGCCCTCTGGGAGCAAATCGCTCTTGCCTCTGCTAGTCCCTCTGTCTTATACTGCCCCCCTCTGTTCTTTTGACCCAATTCCCGCATTTTCATCAACCCAACGAGTTATGGAGGGCTACGATGCGTCGAAAACATGCTGCTTCAGAGCGTTTCCCAACTTCGGAAGATGCCCGGGATCATTCTCATAAGGAAGGCTTTGCCACGAAACGATGGCGATGGGGGGTGTTGCTGGGCGGTTTAGTTGTGGTGGGCGTCTGCCTGGTGATTCGGGCCTATTGGGGTGCTCCAGGCGCTCGGGCCCAATCGGCTGGAAATATCGCAGGGCCTGGTGGAGGTTTGGCTTCTGCTGAGCCCAGGGGTGCTTCCAGTGCCCAAACCGGTCAGGCCCAACGTCCCGCTTCCTCCAACGCCCCTAGCTCCCCAAAATATCCCTTCCAACACAAACCGATTCCGAAAATCGTGGCCATGGTCAATGGCGAAGAAATCAGCCGAGAAGACCTGGCTCGAGAGTGCCTTTGGCAGTACGGGAAAGATGTGCTGGAAAGCATGATCAACAAGCAACTGATCGTTCAAGAATGCGCACGGAAAAAATTGAGCGTTAGCGATGAGGAAATTGATGCGGAGATTCAGCGGTTGGCGGGCCGGTTTAATGTGCCGGTGGATCGCTGGTTGAAGCTCCTGGAGCAGGAGCGCAACATCAGCCCAGCCCAATACGCCTATGACATCATCTGGCCGACGTTGGCCCTGCGCAAATTGGCCGGGGACCAGGTCCAGGTTACTCAGGAGGAAATCCAGCAGGAATTTGAAAGCCAATTTGGCCCGATGGTGCAGGTTCGGCTTATTGTGTGTCGGTCCAAGGAAAAGGCCGAGCGGGTGCACGCCATGGCCACCGCCCAGCCGGATCAGTTCGGCCAACTGGCCAAGCAGTTTTCCGAAGACGTTAATAGTGCCAGTGCCGAAGGCCTCATCCAGCCGGTCCGAAAACATATCGGCGTCCGAGAGATCGAAGAGGCCGCCTTCCGCATGAAACCGGGCGAAATCTCGCCGGTGCTGAAAGTGGCCGACCAGTATCTGATTCTCAAATGCGAACGCCATATCCCAGGCCGGGACATCAACGAATTGCAGTACATCCTGCCCCAACTGGAAGAGACCATCCGAGACCGCAAACTCCGGCAGATAGCCCAGAGCATCTTCCGCCACCTGCAAGAGGCTGCCAAGGTGGATGTGGTCTATAACGATAAAAACCGACGGGAGCAAATGCCCGGCGTGGCTGCTTTGATCCAGACCTCACAAGGACAAATATCCATTACCCTGGCCGAACTGGCCGAGCAGTGCATCCTCCGGCACGGCAAAGAGGTCTTGCAGGGGATGATCCAGCGTCGGCTGATCGAACAGGCATGCAAAAAGCAAAACGTTACGGTAACCGAAGCAGACCTAGATCAGGAGATTGCCCGGGCAGCCGGTTTGGTCCTGCCGCCCAAACAGGATGGGTCGCCTGATGTGGAAGGGTACCTGGCCCGCATTACCGAACAAACCAACATGAGCGTCGAGATCTTCCGTCGGAATACGGTTTGGCCGTCGGCCGCCTTACGGAAACTAGTAGTCGGCTCCGTACAAGTTACCGAAGAAGATATGGAACGGGGCTTCCAAGCCAACTATGGTTCCCGGGTGCGCTGCCGGGCCATTGTGATGAACGATCTGCGTCGGGCGCAAGAGGTCTGGGAACTGGCTCGGCGTCGCCCCAATGCGGAATACTTCGGCGAACTGGCCCGGCAGTATTCCATCGACGGCGTCAGCGCTTCGATGGGCGGCCAGATTCCGCCCATCCGGCGTTTTGGCGGTCGGCCGGAACTGGAAGAACAAGCTTTCGCACTCTCCCCAGGCGAAATCTCCGGAATCTTCCAGTACGAAGGCAAATACGTAATCCTTTTCTGCGAAGGCCTGACCGAACCCGTCCAAGTCTCTAAAGATGAAGTGCGCAAAGACCTGCACGACGACATCTACGAGAAAAAGGTGGCCTTGGCTATGGCGCAATACTTCCAGCAGTTGAAAGACGCCGCCCAGATCGACAACTACCTGGCCGGCACCGTGCACCAACCGGCCCCAAAAACCACCGGGTCTTCGAAAGCTGGCCCCGGGCAAAGCGGCTTGTCCGGGGCTGCTTTCCCAGCCGCCGCTCCTGCCAGAACAAAGACCCCTTCAGCCACCAGAATCGCTCCTACCGGTCTGGGTGAAGCGGCTCCGGTGGAAGCAGTCCAAGCTGCTCCTCCGACGCCAGCCCAACCTACCCCGGCGGGCCCCGTCCAACCCGCTGCCGCCCACCTTCCCACCTTGCAGCGACTCCCCGCCCAAAAACGCTAACGCCTTCCGTTCGGCCCTTTATTCACATTGCTGGAAATACGTAAAAGCAGCATCTCCAACTCCCCGGCTCTGTGGAAACCTTTTCCAGCGGGAAGCCAAAAACCACCAAGGGTTGAAAAAAATCGATTATGATAGTCAAAATTCCACTTACTCTGAAACTCCTCCACACAACCAAACGCCAGAAGACAGATCACCGAATGGTTGTTCTCCTGGGACTAAAGAGACTGACCGACTAAGAGCATCCCCAAAGCACGGCATTTCTAGGTGTTCCATTCGGGCCTCTTAGCGGCAATCTTCAGCGGCAAGGCCCAACTCCTTGTGGCCGCCTATGTTCTCTGCTTACCTCCTGCTCTCCCGGATTGCTTTTTCAAGGCGTGCTATCCGTTTATCCGCAAGATGGTTGCTCACCACCAAGATTGCATGAATGACCCCGGGGATCCACACACAAAGGGTAAGAAAAAGATTAAGAAGTGCCTGGAGAGGTTTTCCGCACAAAAGCACAGCAACCGGTGGAAGGAGAATTGCTAATAAATAAAGCATGAGGCCGAACCTCCTCTTTATTAGTGCCTAAACGATCGGTATTATCACCTCTGCACTGCTTCTTCATCCTCTACGGCGGAATGAAAACCTGCCTGGATTTTGTTTGATCCTACTCGGCAACTCGACTATGTCAATTATGTCCCCATGAATGGAGAAACATCTCTGGGGAGCCACTATTCGGCTGGGAGGGACGGGTGGCTTGTACCTAGCCCATGCGGGGGCCGACACACGCCCCCACCGGGGCCACTATTCGGCTGGGAGGGACGGGTGGCTTGTACAGCAGGGCTACCCGCCTGGCGGGAGGAGTTTAGTTGGTAATGAAATCCCCAAAGCCTCCCCTCGGGCATGCTCCTGCAGCGCCCCCTATGATTGACCACCAGAGGGCTTGTTTTTATAATGCAGAGCAATCTTTGCCCCTTTTGATACTTGTGGCACTCTCAGCTCACCCCCTTCTCCCTGGGAGGGAAGATTTGTGGGGGGCGAGAAAAATCCCGAGTCTTCTTCCCACATAGGCAAATCCCCTTCTCCCTGGGAGGGAGGATTTGTGGGGGTGCCGGCAGGTTAGTTGAATGGGCGATTTTTACGGTACGCCGAGCATGTTTGGTGCGTTTTGGCCTATTTTTTTGTTCTTTTTGTTTCTTCTGGCCGTTTGCGGGCTGCTTATCGGGATTGGGTATGTCTGGAACCCGCGGCGGCCCAACCCGGTCAAGGCCATGCCGTATGAAAGCGGCATGGACCCGTTCCACGACGCCCGGCGTCGGCTGGATGTCCGATTTTATCTTTTGGCAGTGGCCTTTCTGGTCTTTGACGTGGAGGTGTTGCTCTTGTATCCCTGGGCAGTGGCAGCCGGGGCGGGACGCCAACCGATGGGCAAATCAGGAGGTATGCCGGAGGCAATGGCTTCCGTTTCCCCTACGACACAGACGTTAAGACAAGCCTCTGCTGCCGAGTCGGTTTCGGGCTCCCAAGCCACCATCTCGAAAGAAGCGGCACCCCACCAGCCGGTGGGGATTGATGGGGCAGTCTCATCTGGCATAATCGAAAGCCGAGGGTTGGCTTTGGCCGGGGCGTTGGTCTTTATCGGCCTGCTGGCCGTCGGGTATCTCTACGACTGGCGCAAAGGCATTCTGCGATGGCGTTAGAAATGCCGGACAATGTGCTTATTACCAAACTGGACGCTATAGCGAATTGGTGTCGGAAGTACAGTCTTTGGCCGATGCCATTTGCCACGGCCTGCTGCGGGATCGAACTGATGGCTACCGGCGCCAGCCGAAACGATATCGCCCGGTTCGGAGCGGAGGTGTTTCGGTTCAGTCCCCGGCAAGCGGACCTGATGATCGTGGCCGGTCGGGTGCCGATCAAGATGATGCCGGTTTTGCAGCGGATTTGGCTCCAGATGCATGAGCCGAAATGGTGTATTTCCATGGGGGCCTGTGCCTCCACCGGGGGAGTATTTGATACCTATGCGGTGGTGCAGGGGATCGACCGGTTTATTCCGGTGGATATTTATGTGCCGGGCTGCCCTCCCCGACCGGAGCAATTAATCCAAGCCATCGTAGATCTGCAAGAGAAAATTCAACGGGAGGGGACGGTGATGGGTCGGGAGTTTGAGGCTCCGGAGCGGCAAAAACCGCCGTTGGCCCTTCGGCCTGAAGGGCGGGCCGGCCTGCCGGGCCTCATTGCCGCCCCACCGCCGGAACAGCAACCGTAGTTGTAACCTGGCTGGCTTCTGGTTGTTCCGTTCAAAGGGCAGGTCTGGAGCTTGTTCCGTCAGAACAGAAGGAGAGATTTCCTATGGAACTGCAAGGCCTTATCGAATCGTTGCAGAGGGATTTTCCTTCGCTTAGCTGGAGTGAGTTTCGGGGGCAGGTGCGGGCTTGGGTGAGTCGAGATCGGCTTTTTCCGCTCCTGAAGACCCTCAAAGAGCAACATGGGTTTGACATGCTAGCCGATATAACTTGTGTAGATTACCTATATTACCAAGAAAAGAAGCCTGCCCGATTCGGTCTGGTGTATGTGCTGACGAATACCCAAACCAATCAGCGGCTCGTAGTCCGTACCTTTCTGGACGAACCGGATTTGGTGGCCCCCTCTGCTACCCCCCTATGGGAGGCAGCTAACTGGCTGGAACGAGAAGTCTGGGATATGTTCGGCATCCGGTTTGCCGGGCATCCCGATTTGCGGCGGATCCTACTGCCAGAAGATTTTGCCTCCCACCCTTTAAGAAAAGATTACCCCCTGCAAGGGTTGGGCGAACGAAACAATTTCCCCATTATCCGCCGAGCCGAAAGTTGACAAGCATTTCTGTCCAGTAAAGCGATTGCCTGGCAGCGGGCACATCCCCTCCGCACTGGCTAAAGGAGGGGCATTTTCCCGGCATATCCGTTGACCACCCCGTGGAGAATAGCCATTTCCTTCCCCCCGGAACAGTTGGCGCCTCAGGAGGATTCCAGATGCCGCTGGAACGGAGCCAATTGGCTGAGTCCTCGGCCGAGCCGGGGCAGCCGCAGCCCTATCTGTGGCGAATGAACTTTGGGCCGCAGCACCCGGCCATGCACACCACCCTGCGCCTGATCCTCACCCTGGACGGAGAACGCATTGTCGATGCCGTTCCAGACATCGGCTATCTACACTGTGGTTTTGAAAAGCTGGGCGAATCGCTCGATTATAACCAATATGTAGTGGTAACCGACCGGATGAACTATTTGTCGTCGCCGGCCAACAATGTGGCCTGGCATGAGGCGGTGGAACGACTTTTGGGCATCCAGCCGCCCCGGCGCTGCCAGTATCTGCGGGTGATTGCCGCCGAACTGGCCCGTATTTCGGATCATCTGCTTTGTATCGGGGCGATGGGTCTGGATACGGGGGCTTACACGCACTTTATGTACGCCTTTAACCCCCGGGAACGGATTTACGATATTTTCGAGGCTCTATGCGGCGCCCGGTTTACGACCAGCTATACACGGGTAGGCGGGCTATGTCGGGATGCTTCGCCTAAAGCCATCCAGATGATCCGAGACTTCTGCCGGGACTTTCCTAAAGTGCTTCGGGATATTCATCTGTTGATGGATCGAAACCGCATCTTTGTGGATCGCACGAAGGGCATCGGCGTTTTGAGCAAGGAAGAGGCGATCAACCGAGGCTGTTCGGGGCCGGTGGCCCGTGCTAGCGGCGTTACCCGAGACCTGCGCAAAGACGAACCGTACCTTTGCTATCGGGACTTTGACTTTCAAGTTTGCTGCGCCACGGAGGGGGATTGCTTTGCCCGCTATCGGGTTCGGCTTGCCGAGATGGAAGAAAGCCTGAAAATCATCCAACAAGCTATTGAGAACCTTCCGTCTGGGCCGGTCAACTTGGATCCGGGTTATCGGATCGTGTTGCCGGAAAAGCAGGCGGTTTACCAAACCATTGAAGGGTTGATCACGCATTTTGAGATTCTTATGCCCAACCGGGGATTCCGGGCGCCATGTGAGGAGATTTACGTAGCCACCGAGGCGCCGAACGGGGAGTTGGGATTTTATATTGTGGGGCAAGGGAATTACGTGGCCTATCGGGCCCGGTGCCGACCTCCGTCGTTTATCCACTACGGGTTGATGCCCCACCTGATTCGGGGACATATGATCAGCGATATTGTGGCTGTTTTGGGCAGCCTGAACATTATTGCCGGAGAATTGGACCGGTGAAAAAGAATTGGCCGGGCAGAGAAAGATAAATGCAAAGCCGTGGACAACCAAGGGTCAGCCGATGCAGGACGTTCTTACACCGGAGATTCGTGGACAGATTGAGGCCTTTTATCCGAAGTATCCGACCCGAGAGGCGGTGATCCTGCCGGCCTTGCATATTATCCAGGAGGCCCTGGGATATGTGCCGCCCAAGGCGGTCGAAGAATTGGCCCAGATGTTGGGCCTGCCCCCGGCCAAGGTGCAAGATACATTGTCGTTTTACGGATTTTTCGCCCAAGACGAACCGTTGGGCCGGACTCGGATTTGGGTCTGTCGATCCTTAAGTTGTTCGGCCCGGGGCGGGGAAGAGCTGTTAGAGTACCTCTGCCAGCGGTTGGGCATCCAGCCAGGACAGACCACGCCCGACGGCCGAATTACCTTGGAAGTGGCCGAATGTATCGGCGCCTGTGACTATGCCCCAGCCATTTTGGCCGGCCGGGTCCTCTGGAAAAACATGACCAAAGAAAAAATCGACCAGATGTTGGAAACTTTGCCGTGAAGGAAAAGGAATACCCGCCCTCTAGCGGCGGTCCAAAGCGGACGAACGCTCCTGTAGGCCGCTGATACACCCACAGATGGCGGAAAAGCGAACTCTTCACGATCCAGGAAGGAACCAAGGCGATGCCGACATTCGAACCGGTGCTATTGGCCAATATCCATAAACCGGATAGCCACACGCGGAAGGTTTACGAAGCGGCTGGCGGCTATCAGACCCTGCGTCGGGTGCTCCGGGAAATGGCGCCGAAGGAGGTGGTGGATCGGATTCGAGCCAGCCAACTGCGGGGCCGAGGCGGCGCCGGTTTCCCCACCGGTCTGAAATGGTCCTTCCTGCCTAAAGATAATCCAGGCCCGATCTATCTCTGCGCCAACGCCGACGAGAGTGAACCCGGCACCTTCTGCAACCGAGTCCAAATGGAACTTGATCCCCATCAGATTTTAGAGGGGATCATCCTGGCCTCGTATGCGACTGGGGCTTCGGTGGCTTATATCTATTTGCGGTATGAATATCACTTGGCCTACCAGCGGATGCAGCAGGCCATCCAGGAATGCTACGAGGCGGGCTATCTGGGCCGGAATATCCTGGGTTCCGAAATGTCGCTGGACATTTATATCCATCGGGGCGCCGGCGCCTATATCTGCGGCGAAGAAACCGGGCTAATCGAAAGCATCGAAGGCCACCGGGCCTGGCCTAGAACCAAACCGCCCTTCCCTGCCACCAAGGGCCTATTCCAACGCCCCACCGTGGTCAACAACGTGGAGACCCTGGCTTGTGTCAAACATATTTTGGAGCGGGGGATTGAATGGTTTCAGTCGATCGGTGTGCCGCCCGATCCAACCGATCCCCGGGATCCCGGCAGTTACGGGCCGAAACTATTTAGCATCAGCGGTCATGTGAACCGTCCCGGCTGTGTGGAATTGCCGTTGGGAGTAACGGTCCGAGAATTGATCGAAGAGTATGCCGGCGGCGTCTGGAAAGGACGCAAAGTCAAAGCGGTCGTACCGGGCGGCCTGAGCACCGGGGTGCTCTCGGCCCAGGAACTGGACACGCCCTTGGATTTTTTAGGGCCGTGCAAAGCGGGTTGCCTCGGTCTTGGCACCGGCGGGGTCATCGTGCTGGACGAAACCTATTCGATGGTAGATTTCTTGTACAATAGTTGCCGATTTTTCGCCCACGAAAGCTGCGGCCAATGCACCCCCTGCCGAGAAGGCACCGCCTGGGCCTATCGAATCCTGAAGCGGATCAAAGCAGGCCGGGGCCGACTGATGGACCTGGACCTGCTGGAAGAAATCGGCAATTCCATCGGCATCATCCCTGGCAGTACCATCTGCGGCCTGGCCGACGGCGCCGCCTGGCCGATTAAAACCACCCTGGCCAAGTTCCGCGAGGAACTGGAAGACTACATCCGCCGCACTAACCCCCAAGGATATCGAAGTACCACCCCAGCCCAAGCACTGCCTACCGGATAAGATCGTCCTGGCTTGCAACACCAAACTCGCTATGGAACGAGCTGTTTCCGCTGCGGTTTCGTCTATCGGATAAGATCGTTCCTGCCCCTCCAACAGCAAACACCGACATGAATCCCCGCAGAGCTTGGAAATCCTCCCTGCCGCGCAAGCAGCAGTCCATGCTCCCTGTACCGCTCCTTTGTCCATCGCCTCTCCCCGCCGCGGGAGAGGCCGACCAACCGGTAGGTTGGCCGAGTGAGGGGGCGCCTTTACCCCTCTCCCGCCGGGGGAAAGAGGAATACTCGGTCCCTGCTTTCGCGGGGATCACACTGTCCGAATCGGAAGCTTTCGCGGCGATGACAAATGGAACCATTCGGCGGAAATAGGAAAGGTTTTCAAAAGTTCATCAAGGAGATCGAAAATGAAAACTACCGAACCGTCGACTTGGACGCGGCGGGAGTTTTTGCGGCAAACCGGATGGGCAGGGGCGGCTGTGTCGGCCGGCATACTTGCCGGGGCCGGAGAGTCGGAAAGAAGCCTAGGCCAAGCGGCAGACTCTGCGGCCTCTGGCGCCTCCAACCAGCAACGCTCGCAGAAGCCCAATCTCATCCAACTGGAAAATCAAAAGCCAGGAGCATTGGACTGGCAACTTACCCGTGTTCGACTGGATAAACAGGGCGGGTTCCGAAGTCCCTGGATCGAAGGCTACTGCTCGAAGCAATCGGTCGCTGTTGGTGAAACTTTGGACATTATGGTCAGCACCGATCCGCTAGAAAAGTTTCAAATCGAAATCTTTCGGACCGGTTATTACAGCGGCCGGGGCGCCCGGTTAATGGCTACTTTAGGGCCGTTTGACGGCAAGGCGCAGGGCGTGCCGCCGGTTGGCCCCCGCCGATTGCGAGAATGCCAATGGGAACCGACCTGCTCCCTTCGGATTCCGCCCGACTGGCCCAGCGGCGTCTATCTGGGCCGACTGACCACCTTGCCCGGCAAACAGAAACCCTATTGGCAAAGCTATGTGATTTTTGTGGTTCGGGATGATCGGCCAGCCGACATCCTCCTGCAAGTCAGCGATAACACCTGGCAAGCCTATAACCGCTGGCCGGACACCTACTCCCTCTATACCGACCCCAAAGGCACCCAAGGTCCTTGGGCCGATGTCAGCTTCGACCGCCCCTATGGGAAATACGCCCAGATTTACGAAAATCCTCAGTCGATCGGTTCGGGCGAATGGCTCTGTTTTGAGTTTCCTTTGGCCTATTGGCTGGAGCAGCAAGGATATGATGTGACTTACTGCTCCAATTCGGATATGATCAGGCCCGACCGGGCGCTGAAATGCAAGGTCTTTATCAGCAACGGGCATGATGAATATTGGGACATCCGCCAATGGGACAGCGTGGTGAAACTGCGGGATGCCGGAGTAACCATTTTGTTTTTGTCCGGCAATGCCGTCTGCTGGGTCAGCCCTTTGAAACCATCGACCGACGGCCGACCCTGCCGGATCACGTTCCGTGGCGGTCCGTATGGCGGCAACTACAAATACGCCGAAGACCGCCACCAACAGCATGGGCCATTCCCCCACCGAGGGCCGGATGAAGGCTACTTGATCGGGGCCCGCAATGTCGATCCGGTTAACGGCGGCGGCGATTGGTTCTGCACCCGGCCGGAACATTGGATTTTCGAAGGCACCGGCATGAAATCCGAAGATGCCATACCGGGGCTGGTTGGCTGGGAATATCACGGCGATCCACCTAGCGATCTGCCGGGCCTGGAGGTGGTGGCGGAGGGGACGGCCTGGCAAGGTGGTGTTCGACCCCAGCATTGGACGGCCACCATCTATCCTGGCCCGAAAGGCAATTTTGTGTTCAATGCTGCGACGATCTTTTGGTGCCAGGCTTTGGCTTCGCCCCCGGGGCATTGGTTGCCTTGGTCCCATTGGAGTCGGCCGCACGGACCGGATGAAAGGGCACAAAAGATCACGACCAACTTGCTCCAGCGGGCCTTGCGCCGCCAAGGGGCGTAAAAGTTGCTCCGTTGGTTTTCTCCAGAACAATCTCCGAGAATCTCATTATGCTTCTGCCTCTGCCTGTGGGTTTCCTTATACCCTGGGCAGATCGCCGTTTCCCTGGCAGAATATCCCTGCCGCCAGCAGCTCGGCAGCAAAGACAAGAACCTTCCTTTGCGGAAAATGCTTTCCGGACTGATGCTGATTTTTGCCCGGTTTTTCACTCAGGTTTTGGGTTCGTTTTGGCCGGTCGGATGGGTTGGTACGATTATCCCCAGTATTATGATATTGCCTTCCAATCGGAGACAGCACGGGAGGCGGATTTTATCGAGGCGGCCTGTCGAAAGTATGCGGTTGGGCCGGTGCGGACGTTGCTTGAGCCGGCCTGCGGCACAGGTCGGTTGGTGGTGGAATTGGGCCGGCGCGGCTACCAGGTCGTGGGGCTAGATAAGAATCTGGCAGCATTGGAATACTTACAACGTCGACTCCGGAGGCGAAAGCTTCCCTGCTTGATATTTGCGGCGGATATGAGTCGGTTCTGTCTGGCCCAGCCGGTAGATGCGGCCTATTGTACTTTTGATTCCTTTCGCCATTTGCTGACCGAACAGGTCGCCCGGCAGCATTTAGACTGTATGGCCCAGGCGGTTCGCCCCGGAGGGATCTACATCCTAGGGTTCCATCTTCTGCCGCCCGACGCCTCGGCAGAGTGCACGGAACGGTGGACCCAGCGCCGAGGCCGAACCCAAGTTACCGTTACCCTCCGAGTGCTCCGATCCGACAGACGCCGCCGAATCGAATGGATTCGGATTTCGGTGCTCGTGCGAAAATTCCTTATCCCCAAGCCCCCGGCCAAAGCAGGCAACCGGCCTGAAACAGCATGGCCTGCTGGCGAAACCGTATCCGCCCCGAAGAACCTGTTCTGTAAACAGAATCCCACCCGACGGCAAAAAGCACTAGCAGGGAAACCGCCCCCGCTACAAGTGCTCCGGTTCCGGGACGAGTTTCCGCTACGGATTTACACGGCCCGGCAATTTCGGCAGTTGTTGGCTAAGGTGCCCCAGTGGGAACTGGCCGACGTATTTGATTTCTGGTACGAGATCGACCAGCCGATGAAACTGACCGACCAGATGGCCGATTGCGTCTTCCTCCTCCGCCGCCGGGAATGGCCCTCATCCTAAAACAGGATCGGCCAATCAAAAGAATCCACCTGTGGCGTAGAGGATGGGGCAAGCAAGGTTACCGCGGAGAAACGCCTTGTTTTTTTCCGGATGCCCGCCCGCAGAAGCCTCGCTATGGGCGTCATAAGAATTAGGGGGGCTCTTCCTTCGGGTGGAGAGTCACACAAGCCGATAATCCCGGCGACTCTTCGAGTTCCAGCTGAAGCCGATCCGGCAACCAACCGGCCTCCGCCCGGCAGACCTCCAGGAACCGATGGGCTAGATACTGGGCCAATAGCTCCGTAGTCGTAGCCGCCAGCGGCAGGAGCAGACAATCGGAACGTGGAAACACCCACCGGCGTGCCCCAAGGCGGACTTCCAGCTCGTGGCCCGTCTGGTGAATTTGCAAACGAGCGTCTTGGCCGGCCAATAAAATCCGATGGTCCAACTCCTGAAGCAGGTTTCGCAGAGCCGGTCGGATCCAGGTAAAATCCGCCACCATCCCGTTTAGGTTGAGAGGCCCTGCTAGCTCCACGGAGGCCCGATATGTATGCCCATGAAGCGGTTCAGCCGACTCCGGACCTAAAACTAAAAAATGACAGGCGCTAAAACATAGCTCTTCTTTTCCGACACGAATCGAAAATCGCTCCGCCATGGAGCCAAACTCCGGGCGAAATGCTTTTGTCCGAAGCGGGAGGAATCGGCCAGTTCGGAGGAAATCCGTTCCGTAGGGAACTATTTTCCTACCGCTCGTCCTTTTCTTCTTTTTCTAACTTAATCGGCGCACGCCAGAGATAGATCGTATGGGTGATGCCGTCTTTGGCTTCGTAGTGGACGACCTTTTCCGGCTTGACGCCTTCCATGTCGAACGAATGGGAGACAATTCGGGAGCCGGGTTTGAGCTTTTGCAGTTGAGGAATCAACTTCACATTCAGACTGGGCAGCAGATACAGAGTAATGACACTGGCCGGAGTGAGGTCTTCCTGGAAAATATCGCCTTCTTTAATGGTTACCAAATGTTCTACTTTATTTTTTTTCACCCGTTCTAAGGATTCTTTGACCCGTTGGGGGTCGATGTCGATGCCGACCGCTTTACAGCCGTACTTTTTGGCCGCCGTTACCACAATCCGGCCGTCGCCGCAGCCAAGGTCATAGACCACATCGTCTTTGGTTACCTCGGCCAATTCGAGCATCTTTTCCACTACATCCTGCGGCGTGGGCACAAAGATCACATCGGGACGACGCTGGGGTTTCTTTTCGGACTGTTCTTCGGCAGCCAGCCCAGAGCAAACCGCCGCCGTCATCAACAAACCAACTCCCAAAACCACAGCACATTTCCACAGACGCTTCATCCAAAGGCTCCTTACAGAAAAAAAGGGAACAAAAGAACCCATCATCCGCTAAGTGTTGGGGGAATCGTTTCGGTCCATAGGCCTCTGGGTTTACTCTTTCCAGGAAGCCTAATAAAGGGATGGCCCACCTAAGCAGATAAAAACACCAGAAAACTTAGTAACGGGCCATTAGGGACTACCACTGGGGAGACGGGGAGGGATTCCAAAGTAATCGACCCTATCCAATCCTCCTCAATTTGTCTAATTCCCGCGGGGAAGGATTTCAAAACGATTGTATTTATGCTACCCAAAGGCAACAGGAAATCAAGAGGGCCTATCTATTTTTTGTATTTTGTCTATATTCGCTCCCATAAGGGATGTCTTCCGGCAACAACAATGCTTCTCTGCCTATTCAGTGGAAGACTTTAACCAAGATAGGGCAGGTCTTCCTTCAAAGGTTTTTTAATGCTCCGGAATGGATCTTGGGAAGCATTTGTTCCCAAGTACTATCAACCACACCGTTCCGAACGCTCCCAAACCAGCGGCTATGCCAAACGCCCATCCTCCGTATCCGGACTGTAAAAGCCAGCCTACATAAAGGCTGGAACCTAAATCGCCTACGGCATTTACACAAGCGAGGATTCCAAATCCTAGACTCCGGAGGTTCCGGGGCAACATCTCGGCGGCCACTGCCTTCTCTAGAGTCTCCTCAGCGGCAATATAAATGCCAGAAAGGGTAATGGCCACTGCCAGCCAAGCTAAGGCCCCAGCTTGAAACGCCAAAAGCAGGTTCGTCCCTACGCCTAAGGCATATCCGGCCAGAAGCACCCAAAACTTCGACCAGCGGTCACCCCATTGGCCGATCTGCAAGGCAGCTACGGCACTGACCAAATTGTGCCAGGTGTAAAGTAACACGGCCGCGGAAAGGGTGCCCGCTTGAGGGGTACTGTTTTGTTCGCCCAATGCTTGGGCCGCCAACCAAATCAAAAACGTCCGCGAAAAATCGCCCAGTCCAAATAGGCCCACCCCCATCAAAAACCACCAAAAGGCCCTGGGAAATCGAGCCCCTGCCTTAGCCCCCTTGGGCAAAGGCTCTTCGGTCTCCTGGTCCTTTTGGCAAGGATTGGCCGGTCGGCCAGAACCCACCGCCGCTGCCAGCGATCCGGCCTTCTCCTGGACCAAGAAAAACATGGACCCGGCGGCCACCAACCCAGGAACCAAAGCGCCCAAAATGATCCACCGAATCGGCATTCCCAAAAAGACGAAGATCGTGGCTGCCAGCGGACCGGCCACCGCACCGAGCATGTCCCCTGCCCGTTCTAGGCCATAGGCCCGGCCATAGTGAGTTGGCTCCACCGCATCGGCCAACAGATAATCCCGCAACGGCCCCCGGAATCCCCGGCCTACCCAAGCTACCGACCGAAACAGCACCAACGCCCCTATCTGCCGAACCAAACCCAAACAAGCAGTGGCTATCGTAGTGATCAAATAGCCCAACACCGCCCAGGGACGTTTTTGCCGCACATAATGCCCCAGCACCCCGCCGGCCAGTTTCGAAAGACTCACTAAAAAGTCGGCCACCCCTTCCATCAATCCCAGGCCCATCGGCCCCAAGCCAATGGCCGCCAAATACAGCGGTAACACGGCCGTGGCCAATTCATGGCTAAAATCGGAGAAGAACGTGGCCGCTACAATGCCCAGCACTGTTCGGTTTAGCCACCCCCATCGGCCTCCAGAGGGCGATTTTTCTTCAGCAAGCTCGGCCTGGTACATAAAGACCCCAAAAATACCGCTAGAGTCCTGTTCCCGCCAAATAAGGAAAAAGGGCTCTTTCTCGAACAACCGCCTTTCTGGCTTTCCAGAGGGCAAAAAACAAATCATAATGTCCCAGGAAAGGTCTCACAAGAGGCAGGAACGCCCGGTAGGCTTAGATTTTGGCCCTACTAGGCAAGCGGCAGGCCGGTGGTAAATGTCATTTCCGCCCAAGCAGCAGTCTAGACATCTGATTCCCTCGCCCAAAGCATACAAAGAATACGAAGATATACAGAACCTACCTGCTATGTTTTTCCTGGATCCTCGCTTTCGTAGGGATGACCCTAGAGAATTCCCCCTCACCCGGCTTGGCCGTTGGCCAAGCCGGCCTCTCCCGCAGAGGGGAGAGGCGATTTTTTTTGCGGTGGGGAGAGGTGCGAATTCCCCTCACCCGGCCTGCTTCGCAGGCCACCCTCTCCCACAGTGGGGAGAGGGGACAGGGTTGAAGCCTCTCCCATGAAAAAGAGAGGCTTAAGAACTGGATCGGGGCTTCCACAGAGATGACAATCAAAGCGCTTTTCCTGCAATGCCAACAGGAAGGCTGTGCTATTCGGGGAAAATCGTACCCCCGTTGAGTGCGTTTTTGAGCAAGGTTTTCCAATGGATGTTAGGCGGTTGACAAGTCGGCTGATAGCGGCGGCAGCCGAGTTTCCGGAGGATTTCCGAAACCGGCATGCGAAGTATCTTTTGGCTTCGGAAAGCTCGCAGGGTGGTTTTGCAGGCCGGGCCGGTCGGCCCGATCCTTATTACACCGCCTTTGGGTTAGCCGGGTTGGCTCTGCTGGGGCGCTTGACCAAGCCGATCGTGCAGCGGGCTATCAACGCCATGCTCCCCCCGACTGGCCCGTTGCCTACCCAAAGCGATCCGGCCCTCCCACTTGACTGGCGATCATTCACCTTAGCCGAACTGGTGGGCCTGGTTGCCTGTGCTGTTCTGGCCCAAGCCACCTCCCCGCTGTCCGATCCCTTTG
Organism: uncultured Thermoguttaceae bacterium; assembly: GCA_938042245.1. Classification (GTDB taxonomy): domain Bacteria; phylum Planctomycetota; class Planctomycetia; order Pirellulales; family Thermoguttaceae; genus JANXAQ01. The sequence continues at coordinate 241,205 of CALIRO010000002.1, read as the reverse complement.
AGCCTGCGGAACTGATCGGGAAAGACCCTTTTGGCCGATGGGGCCTTTCAGTCCAACAGGTAGTGCAGGAGTATTTGTGTCTGGTACGTCGGCCAGACGGCGGTTATGCCAAGCATCCGGCCAGTGCTATCAGCAGCACCTACGCGACCTTTTTGGCCGCCTTGGTGCAGCAGTGGGTGGACCTCCCGCTGGAGGAGCCGGAGAAAACCGCCCGGATGCTGCTTCTGCGTCAGCGGGACGACGGCGGTTTTGCCGAGTGGCCTTCGGTCCGCCAAAGCGGCACGAATCCCACCGCAGCGGCGATTGGTTGGTGGAGTTTGGCCGGTCGGATGCCGATGAGTGTGCGAGATCGGGCCGCCGCTTTCTTGGCCACCATGCAATCGGCCGAGGGGGGTTTCCGAGCTCATGGACGAATTCCCATGGCTGATTTATTGAGCACATTTACCGCCCTGGTGGCCCTGGAGCTGTTGAACGCGGGTTCGGCGGTAGATCGGCATAGTGTTCGTCAGTACATACTATCCTTGGAACTCTCCGAGGGCGGCTTTCGGGCCGCCCTCTGGGATAATACCGCCGACGTGGAATATACTTTTTACGGCCTTGCTGGCCTGGCCCTATTGGCCGATGCCGCCGCCGGCTAAAATCAACATCAGTAGGAGTTGGGCAGGTCACTTTATCGGGCTGTGGTAGTCGTTGAACAGATGCTGGCACCCCTACATACAATTAGCAGTGGTTAAGGAATCTCCATCCACGCAGGATTTCCGCCAATCGCAAGCACCTGTTGTAGGACGTTGCCAGAATTATGCCTGAGCTGATTGTAGAAAATCTTACCAAGCAGTTTCCTACTCGCACGGGGCCGTTAGAGGTTTTGCGGGGGATTTCTTTCCAGATGAATCGGGGTGAGAGTTTGGCGGTGGTCGGTCCCAGCGGGTCTGGCAAAACTACCCTCCTGCACATTCTTGGAACGCTGGAGCCGCCTAGTGCGGGCCGGGTGGTGTTAGACGGGGTGGAACCAGCTCGGTTGGCGCCAGCGGAACTGGCTGTGTTCCGAAATCGAAAGATCGGCTTTGTGTTTCAGGATGCCTGTTTGCTCCCGCAGTGTACGGTGTTGGAGAACGTGTTGGTTCCCACGTTGGCTTGGGGAGCGGCTCCGCCGGAAGCGATCCAGCGGGCCAAGGAGCTTTTGGACCGGGTAGGCCTCAGCGACCGGCTTGGGCATCGTCCGGGAGAACTATCGGGCGGCCAGCGGCAGCGGGTGGCCCTGGCACGGGCACTGATCAACCGACCTGTGCTGCTTTTGGCCGACGAACCGACCGGCAACCTCGACCGAACTACCGCCGAACAAATCACCGATCTGCTCCTAGACCTCCACCGACAAGAGGAAATGATCCTGATCGTGGTAACCCACAGCCTGCGACTGGCCCGCCGCATGCAGCAGATCCGCCAACTCGACCAAGGCCTCCTGCAAAACCTCTCAGAGCAGTAAAATAACGGTAACAGTGCCGAATGGCGATGCCCCTTTTCGGGAATGCCAGAGAAAATCCTTTCATCCTCATGCGGAGGTAGGCATCCACACAACAGGAAACCTATTCCTCTCTCATCCCTGCAAAAGCCTTCGGCTCCAGACATTTCAAGGAGGCCAATCATGAACCAGGCGTATCTGGATGGAAAGATGAAAAAATGGTTCTTTTTTCAGAAGATGATATTATTAAGTACAGTTTTGAGTTGGCTCGGCTCTGGGATGATCGGTGGAGGAACCGAGTTGGGCGTCTCCTTACCGCAGCAGATTGACGCTTATTTGGCGGCGGGGGAGTTTTCGGTGGCCTTAGAGGCGGCTCGTTCCATTGCCGATCCGGGCCAGCGGAACCAGTGGTTCGAGCGGATCGCCTTGGCCCAGGCCCAGGCAGGCGCCCAGCAGGCCGCCTATCAGAGCCTCCGGTATATTTCCGATGCGCAAACCCGCTCCCAGGCCCTGCAAAAAGTTCTTCAGACTCCGCTGGGTGGCGCCGGCGGTGGGGTGCAGCCGGATTTCGACTCCTTGATCAAACTGATCACTTCCACGGTTCGGCCCAATAGCTGGTCGGAAGTAGGCGGCCCAGGTGCAGTAACGCCTTTTCCGACCGGCGTGCTGATCGACGCCCAAGGTCTGCTCCAACAGGCCGGGGCCGAAGACGCCACCGGGCAATTGGCCGCCCTCCGGCAAGCAAGCCGAACCCTGCTGCTGCATGAAAATGCCCGTCGGCCAAGCCGGCTTCGGAAAATCTCGCTTCCCCGGCTGGAGCGGGAGGTGCAACTGTACCTGCAATCCGGCCTGTCTTTACCCGAACAGATGCAGGTATTAGCTGGCCTAGAGCGGATTCAGTATTTATTTGTTTATCCTGAACAACAGGATTTAGTTCTTGCTGGGCCTGCCGGGCCTTGGCATCCGGACTCCGAAGGCCACCTCTTGAGCGACCAGACCGGCCTGCCCGTGCTTCGCTTGGAGGATCTGGTCGTCGTATTTCGGCACACGCTGCAAAAGCCGGACGCCCGCTTCGGCTGCAATATTACTCCAACAGAGGAGGGGTTGCGTCGGCTCCGAGAGTATCTGGAGCAAAGGAAGGGTCGGCCGCTTCGGCCTGGGGAGCAGTCCAAATGGCTTGCCGAGCTTCGTAGCCGCCTGGGCCGACAGAAAATCGAAGTCAACGGCTTGGATCCCCACACCCGTACCGCCCGCATCCTGGTCGAAGCCGACTATCACATGAAACTGATCGGGATGGGATTGGCTGAGGGGGTGCCTGGCGTGCGAAGCTATCTGGACCTGATTGAAGCGCCCAAGGGGATGGCCCCGCCGCCGATGGAGGTACTACGCTGGTGGTTTACCTTGCACTATGAGGCGGTGCTGGCCAGTCCCGATCATCTGGCCTTTGCCCTCCAGGGGCAGGGCATCCGGGTCTTAAGCGAAAACGAACTTTTGACGGCTGAGGGGAAACGGGTGCACACTGGTCAAGCCGAACCTACCAATCGCCTGTTTGCCAAATCGTTTACCGACCATTTGGAAGAGCTGGCCCGGAAATATCCGGTTTATGGTGAACTTAGAAACATAGCGGATTTGGCGGTGCTGGCTGCTTTGATCCGGAACGAACGGCTTGCCGAGCAGGTGGGCTGGAAAGCCTGGTATTTTCTGGATCCGGCGGGTTACCCGGTGGCCTATGGTCCGGCCCCGACCGAGGTGGAAAGCGTGGTCAATAGCCGAGAGTTTAACCGCCGCTACATCCTGGCTGGTGTGAGCGGCGGCGTATGGATCAACCCGGCCGAACTGGTAAAACCCGGTGCGGTGCCGCATGATTACACCGGCAAAACCGAACAGCAGCACACTGCCGCCTGTCCACCGGCCAATCTGCCCCTGGAAAGCTGGTGGTGGGATTAGTAGCCGGGAAACGGGGGCGTCCCAACCGGAACGGCTAGCAGTGCGCACGTGCCGCCCACATCATTGTTCTGGATTCCCGCTTGCGCGGGAATGAGAAAAATAGCCATCCCATCCACCCAGGGCCCCCTCACCCCGCCGGGCGTGCGCCCAGCTTCCCCTCTCCCGCACAGAGGAGAGGGGATTTATTCGCCTCTGCCTCGCCGCGGGAGAGGCCGGCCAACCGTTAGCCTGGCCGGGTCAGGGGGGTCCATTGCCTCTGCCCTGGCGGGAAAGGTCCAACCTTGTCATTCCCGCGCAGGCGGCAGTTCATCCTACTTTATAGGAAAGGCCGGCTGGGCGAAGCTGGGCAGGTGAGTATTAGTCTGTTAGACTGAGTTTCTCGCCCGTGGAGCAAAATACCTACCGAGCACCACACGGTGCTCCATGCACAAGGGGGCCTCGGATGGGTATCCTGTTTATGCCTGCATCCGTCAGAGCCCGTTCCATGGGTGGCAAAGCTACCCTCTGAGTAAAGGACGTTCTTATGGAAGTGTCCAAATTCTGCTGGATTTTGGTATTGGTTTTTACGGTTGGCTGCGGCCGCAGTGGGCCGGGCATGCGGGTCTGGGGCACCGTAACCTACCAAGGCCAACCGATCCAGGAAGGCCAAATCGTCTTTGTGCCCATCGAGGGAACCTCAGGACCTTCCACCGGCGCCCAGATCAAAAACGGTCAGTATGAGATCCCGAAACATATCGGCCCTTATGCGAAGGGGGTTTATCGGGTAGAAATTACCGCCATGGGACCGGAAAAAACCTATTCGCCCAACGCCTCCGGCGAAGGCCCGTTTTATACCGTGCGCGAACAGCTCCTCCCCCCGATTTACAATCAACGAAGCACCCTGCGGGTAACCATCTGGCCGGAGCCGGACAAAAATCAACACGACTTCCACCTTAAGTGAACATTTTTTGCTATTTTCTGGGAATACTCTCCTTTGGGAAAAGCTCAGGACGATTTTTGTAACCTCTTGGCATCTACTCTGTGGGTTGGAATTGGAAAATCCAGGCGGAGGGGGATTCCGGCGAGGGCACCGAGCGAAGAATAGCTCGGCCCTGAAGTCGGCGGCCCTCCAACAGATAGACTTCTTCTGTATGGGTAGGTTCGACGTGGGGGAGAGGTTGGTACGTTCCGGCATCCCAACGGCGGACCTCGCCTCGACCGCCGGAAATGGGACCTTCGTAGTCCAGATACGCCAACCGATGGTCGGGCAGAGCTTCGGCGGGGATCGGTCCTGGTGTATCCGGCGGTTGACTCAGCGCCCAGGTCCGAAGCCGACCCCCATGCTCCAGCATCAGGTCCCAATGTCGGCCTCTTGGCGCGTCATGCTCTAAGACCACAAAGCGGAGTTCGGCCTTTGGCGGCTGGGAAGCAGGGCCGGCATTCTGAGAGTCGAGCCTGAAATTTTGAGACTCAGGAGGGGAATGGGTAGGTTTTGGCGAAGGCGTCATAGAGTAGAAACTCCCTACTTTGGGGATTGTGCCGAAACGATTGGCCCGCATTGAATGGCAGATGCGCCCGCCAAGCCCGCAGGGAGATACAATTGCCCTACCGGCACTCCCGGCGAAGCGGACAAGCCGGACGCCCTGCCGAGACTTGAACAGCTCTCGATAGGAATATCTTAGTTCACCACTGTTGGGGGATGAGAGGTTCGCCCTTCCCGCAGTTGGAGGGTTTCCGCCACTCTACAGAGCAATAAAGGCTACCAAATAGCCCAGTTTGGCGTCTTCGCCCCGGAGGGTCTTAAGTCCTGTGATTTCGACCCAATAGGCGCTGCCGGGAACCACCTTAAACCCGGCGGGCCGGAAAATAATGCAATTCGGAATTCCAAAGCCGCCCGTATCCACATGGAAATAGCCGATCGGCAGCGGCGTAGGTGCCTTTTCCAAAGCGGGGGGCTTGAGGCTCAGTTTGGCTGGTCGGATTTCCACTTTTACCTGGTTGGCGTCCGGGGTCTGATATTTTTTGGGGTTGAGCGAGACGCTCCAGGCGTAATGCCCGCGGAAGCTGGCCGTAGGTACCACCCCCCGCGGCGGAAAGGCGACAAAATCGTAATCGGGGATTTCTGTGCGGCTATGGTCCATCGACCACATGGCCGTATAGCCCCAAGCAGAGCCAAATCCTGTTTTTTGCATGGCTGGATTAAGGCACCATCGGCGATGGCCCAGCCGGTCGATATTTTTGGGGTCCGAATCGTCCATAAAGCCACGGACCGCTTCGATGGGTGAATCGGAGGTGGAAAGATTCGATTTGCTTGTGCCTTCGTAGCCGAACCGATATTCGGCATCCGGCAGTCCGGGATTGGGAGGGGTATGGTCCAATTGACCTACCTTGGAAAGCAGATAGGAGGCGGCCTCGCAGTGGGCGATGTAGGTCCAATCGAGTTTGAGGTCTTTGTAAGGCAGGCCGCACAGGCATCGGAAGTTCATCAGCACTCGGAGGGCGGCCTCTCGGCGGGCATGGGCGGCTGGGTCTTTGACGGCTTTAAGCACCCCGGCAGGCGTGGCCGGGGGCAGTTGGCCAACCGTCTCCACCGGCATCTTCTGGATGGCTGCCAGCTCCGCCGCCAAAATCCCAGGCGTCCGGGGCAGAATCAATTGACCGTCCAGCCAAAACTCTTCCTTCAGAAGCTGTTTGCCCTCGTACTGTTGAAGTAGGCCGTGATACTGGCCATCTTTATAGTTAGCCCGGGTCCTTAGCAGCCCATCCTCGCCGAACTCCTCGACTTGACCGGAATACTGCCCATCCCGATAGACCGCCCGAATCTGCAACTTGCCGTTCGGATGAAACGCCTTGTATGGCCCATGGAGCTTCTCCTGTTTGTAGGCCCCTTCCGCCTTGGTTTTACCGTCGGGATAAAACTCTTTGAACGGGCCGTTTTTGACGCCGTCGGCGGTAATTGCATAGACGCCCTTTTTCTTGCCGTCCGGATACGTTTCCACCAGTTCCCGCTGTTTGGAAGCAGCCGCAGGCTGGGGATTGGCCGACTCGCCGGTTTCGGCGGCCAAAAGAACATTCTGCCCGGCCTGGCCCTCGGAAAGCATCGCCCCAGGGAAGCCGATCTTTTCTAGGGTCTGGCCTTGGCCTACCAGCAGGCAACCCCCTAGGCTGAAAAGAATTCCCAAGCCACCCTCCAAGGGCAGGCTCACGAAAAGATTTCGTCGTGGCCTCTTCATCGCGCCTCTTCCCTATGATCCGATGGTGTCGCTAGAATCGGCTGAAACTGACCAACGTGTAATTTCCTCAGAGTTACTGGGAAGCCCCTGGAGTGGCTTTTAGAGCGGTCGAATCGGCCACGGCGTACAGGAACCGGAAGGTTGGGATGTACAAGACGCCGTTGGCGGCCGTTGCCGATGCATAAATTTTATCCGGCATTCGGATTTCGGCCAGAACCTTTTTTTCTTTGCCTGCTTGGAAGATCCAGAAGGTTTGTCGGGCGGTGCCCAGATAGACTTTGCCGTCAGCTACCAAGGGCGAGGCAGTAGCTGGGCCGCCGATCTCATGGGTCCAATACACCTGACCGGTCTCCGCATCCAGACAGTGCAGCGTGCCGTAGTAGCCCACCGCATACACCAGCCCATCGGCAATGGCCACGGTGGCCGTGCTAGCGCCGATCTTGTCATACGACCAGACGATGGCCGACCGGGTTACATCGCCTGTTTTGGTGGCGTCGATGCAGACCAGCCAACCCTGTTTCATGTTGTGGAACGGCTCCTGCGTAAAGGCCAGATACACCCGATTCTTGTAAAACACTGGGTTGGCGGTTACTTGGTAGGAGGTGCTGTTATGCTGATGATCGACGGGGACTTGGTCCTGGGTTTGGGCCAGCGGATGGCCGTGGAATTTCCACACCGGTTCCAAAAGGAGTGGTTTTTCTGCCGGTTGGGTTTCTGGCGGCAAGAGGCCGAAGGCATAAAGCACTCCGTTTCCGGCGCCGAAAAAGCCCAAAGGTCGGCCGTTGACTTCGCCCATGGCTGGCGAGCTCCATTGGCCATGGGTAATATCCGGGCCGATGCCGAAATGATCCCGGGCGATGAGCTTACCGATATTTTTATCCACCACAATCAGGCTGGGCGCCTCCGGGTGGACGACAAATTGATGCGTCCATTCTACGCCGTTGGAGGTACATACGTACAAATGATCTCCGATGATCATAGGAGACCCATTGGCGGCATTGTGCGGCTCGGCCAGAAGCTGCCGGGGCATGTCCAAAAGCCAGAGAATATCGGCGTCCTGCGGGCCGGTTTGGAGCGGCGGCTGCCCCTCCTCGGCCATAAGGCGCCCTTCGTCCTGGAACGGCCCATCATTGCCGTCGGCCATCCCCTTCAGATCCAGGCAAACTAACTCTGCCCGATTGGTGACCAAGTAGGCCCGATCGCCTTCAATGCTCGGGGCGGAGGTAATGCCAATGTGATACCAATCCGCCCATTTGATCCGAGTAAGTTTCGGTAGGTTTAACTGCCAGAGGAACCGGCCATCTTTCTCGTCAAAGCACATCAGCACGCCCCGATCGCCTTGGAGTCGGCTATCCCGAGGCCGGGCGTTATTGGTGCCGATGAGCACCCGACCACTGCCGACCACCGGCGTGCCATAGGTAATGTTGCCCAGTCGGGCCACCCATTTCACATTTTTGGTGCTGCTTAGATCAATCTGGCCGCTCTGAGAATCCACTTTGCCCGGATCAAACTGGCTGGGCAGACCCGTTTCTGGTGAGACCATGTTTCGGGTCCAGGCATGGCCCCACTGAGGCTGATCAGCCGCTTTGGCCACGCCATCGGCCCATCCCCACCACCAACCCACCAACCATACAGAACCCAAAATCCATGTTGCCGTTCGCATGAGACTGTCCTCCACGAGAAACGGGGAAAACTTTCGCTATCTTACAACATCGCCTATCGCTTGGCTACTCCTTGGGGCCGCCAAACCTCGGAAACAGGTTTTCCCCTGGTTCCGACGGCCTCTTGGAACATAGTCTTGAAGAGTGTCTTGCTTGACTATTGTTTAACAGACGCTGTTACCGGGATTGGAGCGGGCGCTGGTGGTTTGTCCCCCTGGGGGCTTCAAGAGCCGAATCCTCCGGGTACAATGTTATCTGACCTTTATCCATAAAACGAGTTCCCAAAGGGCGTCCTGTGAAGGCATTTTCGGATCGGCTGGCTGAGGCGGTTCGGCGGACCAGAGCGCCGGTGGTAGTGGGGTTGGATCCTCGGCTGGAAGGATTGCCGCTGGCGCTTGTGCCGAAAGAAAAATCCCCTGCGGCGGTTGCTTTGGCCTTTGAGCGGTTTTGCCAAGGGGTGATTGATGCAGTAGCTGGGCATGTACCGGCCGTCAAGCCGCAGGCCGCCTTTTTTGAACAACAGGGACCGGCTGGGATGCAGGCCCTGGCCAATGTGATTCTTTATGCGCAGCAGCAGGGGCTCTTGGTGATTTTGGATGGAAAGCGGAACGACATTGGCTCGACGGCGGCCGCCTATGCGGACGGCTGGTTGGGGCCGGGCGGCCAAAGCCCCTGGGGCGCCGACGCGCTGACGGTCAATCCCTATCTGGGCGAAGATGCTATGCAGCCATTCATCGAAACAGCTAAACATCGAGGGGCCGGCCTTTTTGTTCTGGTCAAAACCTCCAACCCCGGCAGTCGGCAGTTTCAAGACCTATTGGTTGACGGCGCGCCGGTCTATCTGCATGTAGGCCGATGGGTGGAGGGATTGGCCGGCCAGACAGTGGGCCAGTGCGGCTATGGGCTGGTCGGCGCAGTGGTAGGGGCCACTTACCCGGCCCAATTGGCCGAACTGCGCCAGATCATGCCACATGTGTGGTTTTTGGTGCCCGGCTACGGCGCTCAAGGGGGGACCGCCCGGGATGTGGCCGGTGCGTTCGACCCCCAAGGTTTAGGGGCTGTAGTAGTGAGTGCGCGGGGGATTCTGTTTGCCTACCAAAACACTCCCTACCGGGACCGCTTTGGACCGGATCGCTGGCAGGAGGCTGTCGAAGCCGCCGCCTGCGATATGATTGCCCAACTGCGGGCCGAAACCCCTGCCGGCCAATTGACCAGGCAACAATGCCCCCCCGGAAGTACTGGAAGGTTTTAGCAAGCTCTGCAAAATCCTGAACATCACGTGATTTTTGTGAATATTTGATCCGTTCCTTTGCTTATCGGTTCCCATGGCTGGGCGCTATATATGGCGTCTAATGTTGGCAGTGCCATTATATGCTAGGGCTATTGACGGAGGTTCCGAAATAGTGTAAAAATATCTCCTTTGAATTATTCAGAGGTTCCTTTACTGTTTCTTAGTCGGTTTTGTTGTTTTTGAGGCGGGTTCTTCGGTAAGCAACACTTGGCCGGACCGGGGGCGAAGTTCCAAAGAGTGAATAGCCACGCTGCATCGGCTCAGCAGAGCCATGCCGGTTACTCCCCGAATGGTGAAGTCTTTGTGCAGTTGCAGGTCCTGGGCTGGACCTCGGTAGAAAACCAACGGCCTATCGTCCAAGCTGACCGTAATCGAAGCTTCCGACTCTTCCGGGACCACCTTGATTTGGAGCCGATAGGTTCGGCCAGTCTGGATGGCCCCTCGGGCAGTGGTAGAGTTATTGTCGGCCCGTTGACCAGCCACCATGTCAATGCCGTGCACGCCAGGCCTGCAATCCAGAACGATCAGGCACCGCTGCTGGCCGACCGGCAGGAGCAGGCCAATCATTCCATCGCCTCCAGTACGGGCAAAATCCATTTGAACTTCATAGCTCCCGGTAGGGAGGACTGGGATATGAATGCCAGCGGTCCCTGTGGGACCAGGGGTGCCCGCCAATTTTCCGCCCCGGAAAAGCCATTCGCCGGTGAGCCGGTGTTTTTTGGGGTCGATCTGTTTCATCAGGTCTGCACTGACGCCGTCGGGAATGGAAAGCGTTCTGCTGGCGGGCCCCGGGGGAGATGATTTGGGTGTCTTTTTGGCCATCGGTTTGGGATGTTCGGTTTCTGGTTTGGGGGTTAGCTCGGCCAATCGGGCAGCAGCTTTGGTTTTGTCCAGTCCGGTGGCCTGGGGCAGGGCCCGGTGGTACCAGAAGGCAGATCGACGCAGCAGGGCCTCTTTTTCCGGCCCAGACTGCTTCTGGGCCAATTCCCACCACAGATCGGCCAAGTCGATCTGGCCGCGCACATCGGTCGGCTGGGCCTGGTCTTTTTCGGCGGCCGATTTGAGATCCGGATCGTTGCTGCGCGCCAAGTGCGGCAATCCCTTAGCCCAGTTTTCCTGCACCAGACACAGATACCGCCCTACCAGCCGATTGGACTCTGGATCGTCGGGCTGTTGGGCCAGCAGTTTCAGGGCGGCCTGCACCTTTTCGTATTCTGCCCGCAGGGTCTGAAGTCGTTGGCCCTCGGATACAATGGCTTTTAACAGGGCGAGGTCGTTGGCTTGTTGGGCGGCGGTGTAGGCGGCCCGACCGCAGTCAAACGCCCAGGCATAATTTTCTTGCTTGATGGCCTGGTGCATCAGGGCAGTACACTTTTCGGCAAACAGTTTGGCCTGGCTGGCTGGCCGAGGCTGCTGGGCCGCCTTTTGCAGGGCCACCCGCTTGGCCGACGTCACATCAAACTCAAAATACTTGCCCGCCTCCTCAATCGCCCGCAGGATCAACTCCGGATCGCCAATTTCCTGGCCCATCTCTTGGGCCAGTTTCAGGAGGGCAAAGCGGGCAGCCGGATCATCGGAAGTCCCCGCCGCCTCGTTAATCCATTTGAAAGCCAACTTTTGTTTTTCGGCGGCGGTGTCGGCCTGGGCCAACTCGGTCTGATAGGTATGACGTACTACCTCCTCGCCCCGAGCGATCTGTTCCGGAGCAGGCACGGGCAGCTTGGCCGATTCGCCCGCCCAAACCGCCGCCAGTCCCACTCCCCCCAAGACCAGCCCCAGGGCTACCCATGAAACACGGATGATGAAAGGGAGCAAAGTGTTTTCGGCTGGGCACTTTCCCATGCCGCCGTGGTTCTCCTCAGGTCTTGTCCGGCAATGTGTCAAACTTTTCATGGCCTGAACTCCCAGAAGAAAAGAGCATTCCGCAGCCTAACGCGCTGCTTCGGGCAGCTTCTGCTGCCGTTATCATAAAGAAAAAACGGATCGGAGCAAAGAGGGTTTCTGCCTGGTTGAACATTGTTCCCTAAGCAGGAAATCACCCAGGGCCGTACTGTTCCTATAGATCAAACGGCGGTGAGAAAGCTCTTCGAATCAGCCAGGAATACTTTTTTAGGGAACCTCTGCAAAATGCTAGAGATGAACTTTATGGACATATAATCCCTAGTAGATCTGGAAGGATTTGGCGGCTAGCATTGCTAGGAACTCTACCTATTGAAGTCCTAGGGCCATTTCCTAAAAAGGTATAAAAATATATCCTTCGAATAACTCAGAGATTCCTTCGTATTGAACCTTCAATCAATAGGTCCCAAGGATACCAACGGCGCCTCTAAGACCGGCGGGACTTCTTTTGTGCAGACACGACAGGAGCTAACGGCAAAGGCGGAAAGAGCCTTGCTCCGGGGCGACAGGGCTGTTAGGGATACCGGACTCGGCCGCTCAGGTAGATATCTTGGCCGAGCTGTTGCATCTGAACTGCCTCCAGGGAGGCAGCATCAGTGATCTTTTGAATACCTATCCCAGCTAGCGGCGCCGGCGCTTCCACACCGCCGAAGAGTTTCGGAGCGATAAAGATGTGCACTTCGTCGATGGCTTTGAGATCAAACAAGCTCCCGAGCAGTCGGCCGCCACCTTCTACCAGCAGATTGGTCATCCGGCGGCGTCCCAGTTCGTCCAGTAGCGCCGCCAATCGATCTTGGTAGGTTTGGCCGGGGAGCACCAGCAGTTGACAGCCGGCCGATTCCAATCGGCGGCGATCTGCGTCGGCCGCTTCGGGACCAACCGCCACGAGCACTGGCACCTGGCGGGCCGTCTGAACTAACTGGCTTTCTGAAGCCAGTCTGGCCCGGCTATCCAACACAATGCGCATGGCGGTTCGGGGACCAGGCGGTCGGGCCGTCAGCAGCGGATCATCCACAGCGGCAGTGCGGCTTCCGATCAAAATGGCATCGACCCGGCCCCGAAGCTGATGGACCACGGAGCGGGACTCGGGCGAGCTGATCCATCGGCTTTGGCCGGTGCGGGTGGCCAGTTTCCCATCTAACGTCATCGCCCATTTAGCAATCACCCAGGGCCGACCCGTTTGCACCAGTTTCAAATAGGGGGCGTTCAACTGGCGGGCCTCTGCCTCTAGCAGACCAGATTGCACCTCTAGGCCGGCCTCCGCCAATTGCCGAAGCCCCTGACCAGCCACCTGAGGAAACGGATCCTCCATGGCGGCCACCACCCGTCGGATGCCAGCAGCCAAAATGGCCTGGGTACAAGGCGGCGTTTTGCCCCAGTGGCAGCAGGGTTCCAGGGTTACATACAGGGTAGCCCCCTGGGCGTGGTGGGCTGCTTGTCGAAGGGCTTCGACTTCGGCATGATCGCCGCCGAAGCGCTGATGCCAGCCTTGGCCCACCACCTCCGGCCCATGGGCAATCACACAGCCGACCATGGGGTTCGGCTCCACATAGCCCTGGCCAAGCCGGGCCAACTCCAACGCCCGCTCCATGTGCCGACGATCCCACTCTTGGCGGCTCATAAACAAAAATCACAATACCAACAGGAAAAGAAAATCTGTAACACTTCAGCCGAATGAACAACTCCCCTGCCTTTTCCCAGAAAGGTCCTATGGGGTCAGTACCGCGAAAGCGGCGCTGCAGGCTTGTTCCCGCACAAGCAGGAGAGCAGGAAAACGACAACAGAAAAAAACCTGGATTCCTGCTTGCGCAGGAATCCCTGGGTACGCCCCTGGCCTGAAATGGTACCGAAAATCTCAGCGGTTGTCCCGAAAATCCAAGTAGGAACCTCTGAATAATTCAAAGGAGATATTTTTACACTATTTCAAGACCTCTGTCAAAAGCCACAACTTATAGTGGCACTGCCAATATGAGACTCAATATATAGTACCCAGCAATGGGAACCGATAGGCAAAGGAATGGATCGCATATTCATAAAGTTCACGTGATGTTCAGGATTTTGCAGAGTTTCCCTAGCCGTTGCTTTCCACCCTCTAGCAAAATGAGCTTTCCGGGTGCCTGCGTGCTGAGGCCTCCGCCAGGCGGTGCAGGTCCTCAGCGACCGGGGGGGGCTAGCAAAATGAGCTTTCCGGATGCCTGCGTTCTGAGGGGCGTTCGTTTACTTGGCAGTGGTTCATGTGGTGTCAGATTTCCGCCGAATGGTCTGCGCTGTGATTCCTGCCCAAGCCCGCAGTCCAAGTGTTTTTTTATTTATCTATTCTGGTTTACCGTGAATATGGCCACAAGTTTGTGGACGGCCGCTTTTGCCCCAACGGACAACCTCGGCTCTTGCTCGGAAAAGGCAAGGGAGTTCTTCTTTCCTCGGAAGGATTCCCATAAAGAAGTAGTTAGTCTTCAGGTTGGGGCTGTTGGGCTTTACCGGTCATGGGCACAAAGGCCACCGAAGCCACCGAGCGTTCGCGGATTGTGCCGTCGGGCTGTTTTTCGATGACCCGCAGTTCCTGGCTCCACCAATGCCGGCCTACGGGGATGACCAACCGGCCGCCGGGGGCCAGTTGTTCGACCAAGGGCTTGGGCACATGATCCGGTGCCGCCGCCACAATGATCAGGTCAAACGGGGCCTTCTCCGGCCAACCGAGGTAGCCGTCGCCGCTACGCACTGTAACATTTTTATACCCAAGCTCTTCCAGCCGTTTTTTCGCCTCCTCGGCCAGTGCATCGATGATTTCAATACTATAGACTTCTTTACATAGTTCGGCCAAGATCGCCGCCTGGTAGCCAGAACCCGTGCCAATATCCAAGGCTTTGCTTTCTGGCCTGGGCTGGGCCAGTTCGGTCATGAAGGCCACGATGTACGGCTGGGAGATGGTCTGGCCGTGGCCGATGGGCAGGGGCCGGTCCTCGTAGGCATAGGGGATCTGGTCTTCGGGCACAAAGCGGTGGCGGGGAACCCGGGCCATGGCCTGCAGCACCCGCGGATCCTGAATGCCCCGGGCTCGCAAATCCCGGTCGATCATCCGCTGGCGGGCTTGGGTCTGCTGGGGCGTTTCGCCTGGGAGTGCAGGCACTTGAATTCCCCCTGGGGCAGGAATAGTATCAGGTGCGGAAGCGGCGGAGGCGAACGGGTCGGTCGGCTCCTTGTCCGCCCCCACTCGTTGGGGGGCCGTTAACGCAGTGCCTTCTCGATTCCCCATACATCCTACCAACATCCAACCCAGCCCGCCTAGAAAGACTCCAATTAGCACTCCCCAGGCCATCTCCGGAGCCATCGTTGGTCCCCTTTTCCGCAAAAAAGATTTCATAGAACTGCCCCTCTCAAGTAGGATCGGCCACTCGGTTTGCCGGAACAAAGGGTTTTTCACCCCCCTAATGGGGTAAAGGAAGACTCGGGGCCGCTCTGGCCTTCCCTCTTGCTCCTCGAAGGCATTTTACCTCATTTTATGGAGAAAAGCTCCCCAGGGAGTAGGTCCGGAGGAAATTAGGAGGCATCTAGCCGATCCGGCGGCCATAGATTTTCGCTGGCACTTGGCCCCCGAAAGGGCAATTTAAGAAAATTGGGCAACCTAGGAAAATAAAACCACTCAGGGAGTCCAGGTGCTCTTTCCGGTTGGAGATGGGAGCTTTTTTCCAGGCAGCAACCCCAATGGCCCAGGTCAATAGACCGGCGTTTCCCAGACCCGCAGCCCGAATCGGCTCAAATAGATGGGGATATTTTGAGTGTAGGGAAGTTCTTTTTTGATGGCGGCCAGCATTTGGCGTTGCAGGGCCGAATCAGGCCCCCCAAGGATGGTTACCGAACCGCCGTCGCCACCAGCACCGTTTACCTTCCAGCCCAAGGCCCCAAACCGCTGGGCAATGTCGATGACCGCTTGATGCCGTGGGCTGATCAGATTCGGATGGAGCCGACGTTGCGCCTCGGTGTTTTCGATCATTGCCTGGCCAAAGGCCTCGAAATCCCCTGCCAGCAGGGCGTTTTTCGCCTTTACCGGTGTCTGGCGCAGAGGGGCCAGTTTTTGGGCTTCCGGACCGGCCGACTCCAACTCCCGAATGACCATTTCATGGACCTTCGAAGAGCTATGGGCCTGCCCCAGAAAGATTAAGCTTAATCGCCGCTCCAGCTCCCACCAGATGCTATTGGGAAGCCCAATGGGGCTTACAATGGCATGGGGGTAATCCAGGATTTCGATATAACAGATGCCGCCGTAGGCGCTGGCCAATTGGTCCTGCACCCCGCATTGCTGATGCAGGAGTTCCGTTTCGATCTTATGAGCGGCGGCGGCCACTTCGTGGGGGGTCATACGCCCCGGCTTCAGCCAGTCCAACGCCCCAATCAGCGCTACACTGACCGCCGCACTGGTGCCGGTCGAGGCCCCCACCGGCGCCTCACTGAAAATGGTAATTTCCAGGGCCAAGTCCTTCGGCACACCCATATATTCAATGGCCGCCTCCAGCAAAGGATGCCGGTCGTAGGCGCCGCCGATGGCCTCCAGAGTGTATCGTTCCCCATAGTTTTCTGCATAGATGCACACCGGCGCCCGATTTCCCCGCCGATATACATGAATCTGCACTTCCACATATGGATACACCGCAATGTTTAGCACCCGGCCGTACTTGGCAAACCAGGTGTCCGTCCAGCCGCCAAAATCGGCTATCCGAATCGGCGCCACACTGGAAATGATCCGTATCGGTTTTTCCCCTGTTTGGGCCATCCGAAGCTCCTTCCAAAAAAACCTAATAAAACCCTGCAGAAATAAGGGCCGTTAAGAGGCCAGTTTTTGCAAGAGCCAGGCCATATTTTTGACCAAATTGTCCAGGGTGCGGAGCCCCTCGGCGTCTTTTTCTACTTCGCCTTTTTCTCGGCCGAAGGCGATGTTCCAGTAGGTCGAACCGGGCACGATCATTTCGGCAATGAGGAAAAAGTAGTTGATCTGGGCGAAGGTAAAGTTTTGTCCGGCTCGGCGAGCCACCACCACCGCCGCCCCCACTTTACGCCGCAAAAGGTCCGGATGCTTGCGGGCCACATAGCCCACCCGGTGCAATAGCGCCATCACTTGCGGCGTAGCCGAACTAAAATACACCGGCGATCCCACCAGTATCCCCTGCGCAGCGGCAAACCGATCCAACACCCCCTCGAAATTCGGATCCTCCTGGAAACATCTCGGCACATCCGATGTCAAGCACCGCCCACAGGCAATGCAGGGTTTTACCGGCCGATCGGCCAGCGACAAAAAGTCCGTCTCAAACCCTTCCGCCTCCAACATGCCCAACGCCCGCCGGATCAGCCGTTCGGTATTCCCCTCTGGCCTGGGGCTGCCGCAGATGCCTAAGACTCGAATCCGTTTGCTTTCCATCATCCAACCTCCTGACAACCTAATGGCCTTCACCTCCTCAAAGGAATGCCCTCACCATAGGATGTTCATTAAAATAGCCCTTCCCATGGGTTGCAAGGGGGATCAGGGGCCGAATAGGGAATCTTTTCTGGCAGATGAAGTTCTTTCCAGCAATCCGGCAACGGCGCCCGGATAATCATGGTTTGTTTGGTCTTCGGATGGCGGAAGATAAGCGTCCGGGCGTGCAGGGCGATCGGTTGCTCCCGCACATCCTGCACCGGCGGCCCAAACGGCTGCCCAGCGCCGTATTGCACATCGCCCAGCACCGGATGTCCCCGGCTTGCCGCCTGAATGCGGATCTGATGGTATCGGCCCGTATCGAGCCGAATCTCCACCCAACTGCCCCAGTCCAAATAGCCCAACACCCGATAATGGAGCACCGCATAGAGGGCATCGGGATGCTCCATTGGGACAATTTCTGCCCTGGGCTGATCGGGCACTTTGCGGAGGAAATCTTTCCAGACGCCCTCGGTCGGTTCCACCCGGCCTTGCAGGCAAGCCCAATAAAGTTTTTTCATGCTCCGCCGTTCAAACTGGGCGCTAAGGCGTTGGGCTGCCCGCCGGGTCAGCGCAAAGACCACCGCCCCCGAAACCGGACGATCCAGCCGATGCGGCAGGCCCAAATACAACTTCTTCCCTCCGGGCTGGGAATTTTCTGGCGGCAAATTTGCCTTTTCTGAAGCGAAACTGGGATTCTCTGGCTCGGCCTTTTCCCCACTGGCAGGAAGGGGCGAAATCTGTGGTGGTTGCTGGTGCTCGGGTGTGTGGGAAGTCGAAGGGGCGGTGTTCGGTTGCTGCTGTTCCAACCAGGCCCGCACGCGCCGCTCCAGGCTGTCGATGCCCGGCGGCGCTTGAGTCAAAACGCCCGGCGGCTTATTGACCACCAAACAATGCTCGTCCTGATAAAGAATCTCAAAACCTAGCCCGTCCATCGGCAAACCCACGATGGGAATTCCCCCTCCCCAGTGGTTATCCCCTTTTCCGGCGGTCTAGGCCGGGGCGGAACATGTCCGCCTGGGTCAAATGGAGCGCCTCGGCCATTTGCAGGCAGTAATCCAGTTTGCCCATGTTGGGGTATCGGCCGTTGGTGCCAAAGGCAAACCGCACTCCGCATTCCTTGGCAATTTTCAAAAAAGCGAGTTTCGGCAGTCGGTAGGAGGCGCTGATTTCCATGGCCACCCCATATTGGGCGGCGGTTTGGGCCACTCGGCGCACCCGTTCCGGCGTCCAAAGCTGCTCATATCGGCCTGCTAGCGCCGTCGGCAACCAGGAAGTATTGGCCAGGAGGTCGATCGGCTGCTCAGAAATCAACCGCACATGCCAATCTACGAAGCGATCCATGAACCGCTCGGGATCGGCAAAATCCACCGATTGAGAGGCCTCTTTTTCCCAGAGTTTTACCCGACGCCCGTCTCGACCCGGATAGGTCATCGCATCCATGAGCACATAGTCCAGTTTGGCCAACATCGGAGCGGAAAAGCAACTGGACCAGTCAATCCACTCGGCTTGCACGCCCCGATAGACCCCTTTGCCTTCCAACATGTCCAAATACTCTTGAAGCTCCTGGTCATTGGAGAGCACTTTGGGATATTTGTTTTCTTTGGTTCCGGCGTGTTCGACGATGCCGAACTGCACGCCCAGCTTTTTCGATAGAGCCGCCACCTGCCCGATGCTGCTGCCGTCCAAGTGGACATGGCAGTCGATCAGGGGAAAATCGGGCCGATAAGGTTTGCTGGGCTGCTCGGCCTGTGCGGCATCCGAGCGGCCAAGCGGTTCTACAACCGCACCAATCCCCATCCCGGCCGCCCACCCGAGGAATCGCCGTCGGCTAAGAAGCCCGGAGCGGGTTTGGCTGGTTTGGCCTAAAATGCCCAATTTTCCGCCGGTTCTCGCCGTCATGGAACAGACCTTTCTCTGCGGCAAAAAGCAGCTGTTTGAAAAGTATCTGGAGTTTCGCAAATGACATTTTCTCTCATATACTAACTTTGGAATATTCCCTCCATTTTCTTAGGGGAAACCCCCTGTCATTGCGATTTTACAGAACTCCTGAAGTATATCCAAAAGGCCGATCCCTTGCAGGAAGGGACCGGCCTCTCTGTACAAAGAGATCGTATCGACGGCGTTGGGCAAAGGCCCTTCGGCCTATCGAAGGCAATGTACATCAGTTTCTATAGACGATTCGGGGCTATGTTTTTGAACTCCGGAGGGAGACTTTCAGGCCGCCGAACGGGTCGGAAAATCGGTAGGTACCGGCTCCCTCGCCTGGGCGGTAGGTGGCCGAAAGGCTCGGAAAATCAGTTCTTACAGGCTCCAGCCTTCTCGATAGGGCGGGTTGACCCAGGCGTTGGCCTCCTCACAGTTGGTAAATCGCATGGCCTGAGCGTCCCACTGGAGTTTCGTGCCGGCAAAGCGGATGGCAATCACGCCCAGCATGGCGATTTCCGTCAGCGGCCCGCCGTAGGAAAAATCGCTGCCAGCCTTTCGGCCTTCTCGAATGGCCGTGATCCAATCCCAATGATGTCCAGGGATCCGCGGCAGTTTCTTTTCCGGCAGTTTATACTCCCGCATCTTGGATTCTGGGACGATCCGCACACCGCTGGCCCCATGGGAACCGTACATGATGGTTCCCTTATCGCCCAGGACAAAGGCGCCGGTGCTGACCGGTTTGCGGTCTGGCTCTAAATCAGGGACCCGAGGAATCCGCTCGGTGCCGCTGTACCAATGGAGGGTGATGGGTCCCCGATCGCCTTTGGCCGGGAATTCGTAGGTGATCACTTCCCCCTTGGGGAAGGCGTCGCCTTGGGTCTTGGGATCATAGTCTTTGACCTGGGCAATCACGCTGCTCGGCGCTGCCAGGTCCAAGGCCCAGAAGACCGGATCGACCACATGGCAGGTCCAATCGCCTACGGTGCCATTGCCAAACGGCGTCCAGCCTCGCCATGCCCCGGGCATATAGGCCGGGTGATACGGCCGATACTTGGCTGGGCCAAGCCACAAATCCCAATCCACTTCCGGCGGGACCGGAGGGGTTTCCTTTTTGACTCGCTCCAATTGATCTAGACCCGAGTTGACCACCGCACAACCGGCATGGATCGTATGTACTTTGCCGATCGCCCCATCCCAAATCCATTCGCAAAAGGTGCGGATCGACTCGAACGAATGGCCCTGATTGCCCAGTTGGGTAACCACGTTGTGCTTTTTAGCCGCCTCGACCAGCGCCCGGCATTCATAGACCGAATGGGCCAGCGGCTTTTCGCAATAGACGTGTTTACCGCGTTTGATGGCGGCCATGCTCGCCACGGCGTGGACGTGGTCCGGGGTGGCCACCACAACCGCATCAATTTGCCGATCCATCTCGTCGAGCATTTTGCGGAAGTCCCGATACTGCTTGGCCTGGGGGAACTCTTGGAAGGTACGGCCGGCCCGGCGAAGATCGACGTCGCATAGGGCCACAATGTTGGTTCCCAGGCGGGCCACCGCGTTGATGTCGCCGTGGCCCATGCCGCCCACACCGATACCGGCCACATTGATTTTTTCACTGGGAGGAGTCTCGCCGCTTCGGGCAACCGCATGACGCGGAACCACCGTACATAGCCAGGCCGACGCCCCTGCTGCGCCGACAAACTGCCGACGCGTCCATCGAACTGTCTTACCCATGCGAAGTTCCTCCTTTGAGAACAAGGAAACATGGCAGCCGTTTTAAGGAGCCGGTTATTTAGGCCCCGTAGAAAAAGCTTAGCGGGACTTTTACCAATTTGGAAGCCCCTCCAGAGGTAATCTTCTTCCTGGTGGGAAAGGTTGGATTAGGAAATTATATGAACAAATGTAGATTTATCCCCAACTATCGGAAACAAAAGGATTTAGGGAACTCATCCACCAAATGAAGAACTGGGCTGGTTGATCCGAGGAAAACCTTTGAGTCTCCCTGCCACGCAAGCAGCTGTACAGGACAAATAAACTAACACAAAAACTGGATTCCGGCTTTGGCAGGAATACTTTAGTACCCTATTCGGCGGAGGCCTTCCGAAATGACGAAAAAAAACGGCAAAACCGACCGGACAGGGCACTGGCAGATGGCGGATGCCATCGGGGGAATCGGCCATCGGCCCTCCGCCTTTTGAATCCTATGTGTGCCCCGTAGAGGGCTGGTAGCTAGCGCTACACACTCGGAGCAGGCCATCCGGCCCTTTGGCTTCCCAGTGCCTAGCCTCTATAACAGGAAGCTCTGCAAAATCCTGAACATTACATGAACTTTATGAACGTTTGATCCATTCCTTTATCTATCGGTTCCCATTGCTGGGCACTATATATGGAGTCTCATGTTGGCAGTACCACTATATGTTGGGGATGTGGAGGGAGGTTCCGAGATAGTGTAAAAATGTTTCCTTTGAATTATCCAAAGGTTCCAACAGCTTATCCCAAAAAGGAAATTACTCGGATTGCCAAAGCCTTCATTTTCTTAGCGTTGCTGGATTATCCAGCTTCGTTTTGGGAGAGGCTCTAACTGAGCGATTTCCTACTACTTGCTCATAGGAGGGTAGAATCAGTGGCATTGTCCTCCTCTTGTGTTCTTTGCGATTCTCTACTGCTTCATCAATCCCATTGGAGCAAGTAGAGGGCGGTATCTGGGGCTTGGAGGCGATCTTCAAACTGATCGGTATTTTCGGCGACCACCCGGTCGCTGAATAGTTCTCGGACTTGCCGAGCCTGCCGGGGAAGACGAATGAGGCATGGGCCGCCGCTTTCGGTATGCACGGCCAAAAGACGCCGATTGGCATACACCGGCCAATCCTTGTCGCAATAAATATGTACCCCGGCTTTGCGTGCTAAGTCCCGAAGCACCGAGGCCGACAAGTTCGGCGCCGGCGCTAAGACCGATGTCCATCCATCCATCGCACGGATGGTCAGTTCCTTGCTCCCATAGGCAATACCGCACAGACGTTGGACGTTGGCTGGGTCATACCGGCCGTCGGTAATCATGCCCGGCGCATGGACCCACAGCACCGTTTTCCCCCCGCTACAAACCTTTTGTTTCAGGGCCTCCAACTTCGGTTTATCTACGACGAACAGATTCGGGAAGAAGACCATTTTGTATCGGCTTAGATCCAATTCGGGGAGGTCGGCCATGCTGTACAGATCATACGGAGCGCCCATTCGGCCCAGGCCGATCCGCTGCCGGGAAAAGAAGTCGGCCAACTGGCCAGATCGGTGGTTCATATAAAAGAGGCTTTCCGCATCGAGGAACACCGCAATTTCGGCGGCGGATTGGGTCTCGGCCTCGGCCAGTTGATCCCATAGCGTGCGCATCTGGCCGATCGCTTCCACTAGTTTGGGATCGTCGTACGTATGGCCGAAGATGTTGAACCACCAAAGCGATACGCCGTGGAGTAGGGCGATGGCAAACTCCCGGCGCAGCCCGGCAATGCTGGCCTCCAGAGTGGGAAAACCGCTCTCATAAAGCGGCGGCGGTAGGCCCACACCCGGCAGCTTCCAACCCCGACATGTATGCGTCCGATGGTCCAATTCCTGGATAAACCCTTTGCCATGATGTCGCACCGAAGCTACCGGAACCATGAATCCCCCGGCTCCGCCCACCGGACGATCCTGATACGGCGACGGCGACATGAAAAAATCGACCCAATCTGACCGGCACACCCGGTCGAAATCTAGATGTCCAAACGGGGCACCGGCTAACTCATTCAGATAACCGTAGAAAATCCCTACCGGAACCCGATGCTGCAACACCTCCTGGGCAGCCTTGGCAAAGTAGAAAATGGTATCTCCGACCAACCAGTTGTTAAATCGCCAGTAGGCCGCTCCGACTTTGTCGGCTTCGGGGTCTCGGAGCAACCCGTGGGCGGCCTGTTCTCGGATCGAAAAAGGCGGAATATCCACCGGATCGGGCCAACCCTGAGCGGTCAGCCATTTTCGCCAAGCGGCGCGTCGGCTGGAGCTTTCTTGGCCTTCGGCATGATCGATCCATTCCAACGTGCCGCCGCAAAACAGCGTGTAGGCGACGATCCGGTCCTTGTATCGGGATTCGGTATATTGCAAGAAGGCTTGCAAATAGGCCCGGGTCTCCTGACGCCATTTTTCGTCGGCGGCTGCTCGGCCCAGGTCCCAGAAGCTATCCGGCCGCCGATTCAGCCGAACCCACCAGGCAGGCGGATTCAAATCCACCCCGCACATCAACTTGGCCTTCGGATTGGACTGGACCACCTCCGCAATATACTGATCCACCGGGGTAAAATCATACTTGCCGGGCCCGATCCAACTGGCCGGATAGGGACTATACGGAACTCCAAGAGAACATAAAGTATTCAGAGGACTTATATGCACTAGATGGACGCCGATTTGGCCGAACCGCCGGGTCGTCTCCGGTTCGGATTCCGTATAGGGACACCGATAGGCGAACCAGCGGGGCGGCGGGGACTTGGGCTGCTCCGCCCAAGCCAGTCGGTTCCAAATCCCACCCAGTACGAATCCGATCCAAAGGCCTGAGGCTGCCCACCGAAGCCAATCGTTGCTGCTCGTTTGCCAAAACGTTCTGGTAGGTTGCATGGGAAAACCTCCTCGTCCATAAAAGGGGTCCTCAAGCTATCCCAAAGGTTCCGAAGAAGCTATTCCACCTTTAGCAGGACGATGGTGATATCGTCGGGCTGGGGGTTGGGGGCGATGAATTGGCTAACTTGTTGATAGAGGTGTTCAATGATCTTTTGGGCAGGCAAGTGGCGATGCTGGTAGATAAGTTCCAGCGCACGCTCTGCGCCGAATCGGCCCTCTTGGGGGGATTCGGCTTCGGTTACCCCATCGGTAAAAAAGGCGACGATACCGCCGGTTGGGAGCAGAATATCTTCGGTGCAGGAGACCGTCAGCTCTGGATCGATGCCTAACGGCGGGCTGGTGCTTTCCAGCAGGGTCTGGGCCCCGTCGGCATGCAGCAGAAAGGCCCGTTGGCCGGCGCTGGCGTAGCGGAGTCGGCGCGTGTGGGGATCCAGTCGGGCCAACGTCAACGTCACGAAGTGGAATTCGTGGCGTTCGGCGGTCAAGGTACGATTGGTCCGGGTAAGGATTTCGCCGACATCGGGGGTAATTTGGGCCAGGCTGCGCAAGCTGGCCCGTACTTCGGCCATGACCAAGGCGGGTCCCATCCCATGGCCAGACACATCCCCCAGGACAATACCCAAACATCCGTCCAGCATGGGGATGTAATCGAAATAGTCCCCAGCGGTGGCGCTGGCTGAGTACAAGGCGCCGGCCAGGTCAAACCCAGCCAATTTCGGCGCCCTGCTAGGAAAAAGCTTCTGTTGGATTTCCCGGGCGGTGCGAAACTCTTCGGTTTGGCTTTGCAGTTGTTGTTCGGCCTGTCGGCGGCGAGCACGTTCCATCGCATACCGCAAGGAACGAACTAAAAGTTCATCATCCACCTGCCCTTTCACCAGATAATCTTCTGCTCCCGCCTGCACACACCGCAATGCCAAGGCTTGATCGTCCAGGCCAGTAAGAATTACTATAGGCACCCCCGGCGCCTGAGCGTAGAGGCGAAGAAAGGATTCCACCCCTTGGCTATCCGGTAGGGAAAGGTCCAAAAGAATGACATCGATCTTGCTGGTACGGAGGCACTGGAGGGCGTCTTCCAACAGCTCTACATGAAGTAGTTCAAACGGGCCATCCCACCGGTCGCCCAGCAAGTTTCGCAAAATCCAGACGTCGTCTGGATCGTCTTCCACCAAGAGGATGCGGGAACGTTGGATCGGACTCATCATTTTTCCGGGCTGAGAAGCCTGACTCGCTCAAACCAATACCGACATAGATCTCCCAGGGTTTCCAGCCAACCTCGATAACTGGCCGGTTTGCACACAAACGAAGCCGCTCCAAGCTGGTAACAGGTCTGCACATCGTTTTCCTCACCGGAGGTCGTCAACACCACCACAGGTAAGCTGCGCCACCGCAGATCGGTTTTGATCCGCCGGAGGGCTTCTCGGCCATCCAGTTTCGGCATGTTTAAGTCGAGAAGCAATAAATCTGGCCTTTGCGTTGGTTGGCCGTCTCGGCCAGAGCGGGATAAATATTCCAACAACTCCTCCCCATCATGGACAAAATGCAGTTCGGGAGAGAATCCGTTTTCTCGAATGGCCTCCTGGATGAACAAGCAGTCCTCCGGATCGTCGTCGGCCACCAAAAGGAAGAAGCTTTGACGGCCGCCCGAGCTGGTGGTCTGTGGGATCGCCCCCATGGGCTCTGAACCAACCGGCATGTTCGTAAGCATCTTCAGATCCGGTCCGGTAAACCGCTTCTAGGAAATTTCCTTTTTGGTACGAAAGATTGGCCCAAGACTCCCATTCCGGAGCAGGGATTTATGGAATTTCCTTTTCTTTCTCTTTTTTGCGGCGATGGAAGACTGGCAGCAGACAGATGAAGGTAGAGCCTTTGCCGGGTGTGCTTTGGGCGGTGATGGTGCCGCCGTGTCGCTGTACAATTTTTCGGCAGATGGCCAGCCCCACGCCAGTCCCCTCATAAACATCTCTGGGGTGTAAACGTTGAAACATCTGGAAAATGCGTTCAGCATATTTTTCTTCAAAGCCGATGCCATTGTCCTCCACGACAATTCGGCAGAATTCTTCCGTTTCGGGTTGAGCGGCCGCCCGTTGGGTCCGGTCCCGCAAATATCGGCCCCAGACCCGCACCAGAGGCGGTTCATCGGGGCGGTGGAACTTGAGCGCATTGCCGATTAGATTCTGGAACAATTGCCGCATTTGCAACGGATCCGCCTGAATCGTGGGCAAATGCCCAATTTCCACCCGGCCATGGACCTTTTCGATCTGGGCCTCTAAATCCCGCACCACCTCCCGAACCACTTCCTCCAGATGCACCGGCACAAACTCCTGGGCTTGGGTGGTTACCCGAGAAAGGGTCAGCAGGCCGTCGATCAGCCGCTGCATCCGCTCCGCTGCATCCTGCATCCGGGCCAAACATTCCTGTCCCACCTCATCCAACTGGCCGGCGCATTTCATCTGAAGCCGATCACCGAAGGTACGGATCTTTCGCAGCGGTTCCTGCAAGTCGTGGGAGGCGATGTAGGCAAACTGTTCCAACTCTTTGTTCGATCGCTCCAATTCCGCCGCATAACGGGCTTGTTCCTCTTCGGCTCGTTTGCGCTGGCTGATGTCCCGGAGGAAAAACGTAAGCACCGGTTCGCCATGCTCCTGGCTGAGCGTCATGGTCATTTCTGCAGGGAACAGTTCTCCATTGGCCCGTCGGGCGGTAATCTCCCTGCGCCGACCTAACTGGGAGCCTTCGCCGCTGCGTAGATAGCGTTCGATGCGGTCCTGTTGGCTGGCCGTCTCGGCTGGCGGAAACAGCAGTTCCGAGGGCGTGCGCCCGAGCACCTCATGGCGGGAATATCCGAACACTTGCTCGGCCGCTCGGTTGAACTCGGTAATCTGCCCAGCGGCGTTAATCGTAATGATTGGGTCCAACGAGGTCTCCAAGATGGCGTGTTTTCTGGCCTCCACCTCGGCCAAGGCCTCTTGTAAATGCTCTAGTTGCGTAATCGGCCAGTGCACGATTGCCAAACAACTGGTGCGCTCCGGCCCCGGCGTCTTCACCAGCCGAAGGACCGTCTCATATTCCTTCAGCTGTCCGGTGGCTAAATGGCGAAGCTGGCACCGGCCTTTCCATCGGCCCAATTGATTTACTGCGGGCACTCCCACATCTCGCAGCTGTGCCCAGGAGGCTTCACTATAAAGCTGCGAAAGCCGAACCGTACTAAGCTGTTTTTCCTCCAACCCAAAGAGTTCTCGAGCGGCCCGATTGAAATAGAACGGCCGTCCATGTTGATCGGCTAGACACACGGCAGCCTCTTCCTGTTCGACCAAGGCAGCCAGGGCCGCCCAGATACGCTGTTCCGCAGCTACCTCTCCCCCAGCAGCCCGGCTTCGTTCCCCTACCGATTCGCCTCCGGCTGGCCGAGAACGATCCGCTAACTCCGTGGCTCCGGGTAGGTTAGGTTCCCAACCGACCAGCCCCGGTTTGAGGCTTTCGGTGAGGACGGTTTGGCGGATGTGGGCCATTAACTCGGCTAATTGCCCTAGCAAAAGGGCTAACGTCTTTTTCCGATCGCTTTCTTTAAGAATGACACTTCGGCAGGCGGATTCTACCAGTCCAAGAGCCGATAGGAGCTCGAAAACGGAGGCCCCTTCCGAAAGGGCAGTTTGCGTCCACCCGGAGAGCCAACTAGTTAGGGGGTCTCGGTGGCCCTGGCTTAACTGGCCTACCGCTTCCAAAAGTCCGGAAAACTCTGCCGGGGCGATCTGGCCTCGCTGGGGGCCAGAAGCTGGCAGACGCCGCTCATACGCCGCCCGAAGTTCTTCCGCCCGGCTGTGCAATACCTTGAATAACTCTTCCATCCTCTACCCCCACAGAACAGAGCAACTGGCCCCCACCCAGACAAGAAACCCAAAGACCAGCTTGATTTCATTATACTCTATCCTGCTTAAGCAATCCTATAGGCGGCAGAGGGCAAAGCAGAATAGCCCTCAGCCGCTCCACATCCTCCCGGAAACCCTTCAGCCGGTCAGCACCATGTTGTTCCGATGGATCACCTCGTCATAGGGGCATTGGCCAAGGACTTGGGCAATCTGAGTCGTGCGCAGCCCTTTGATCTTTTGCAGTTCCTGGGAGCTATAGTTGGTCAGGCCCCGGGCCAATTCTCGGCCTTCCGGATCGCAGACGGCCACCACATCCCCTCGATCGAAATCGCCCATTACATCCAGAATGCCAATGGCCAACAGACTGCGTCCATGATTTCGGATGGCCTCACAGGCGCCTGGATCCAAGATGAGGGAGCCACGGGGTTGGGCCGAAAAACCGATCCATCGCTTTCGGGCGGTGATCAGAGGTCCCTGGGCCAGGAACAAGGTGCCGACCGGCTGACCGGCCAGGATTTTGCGCAACGCGCCGGGCTGTCGGCCACTGGCGATGATCACATTGCCACCGGCGGCGGTGGTCATCCGGGCGGCGCGAAGTTTACTGGCCATGCCTCCTTTGGTCAGCCCGGTGGTTTTATCCCGAACCAAATCGAACAGACTTTCGTCGAACCGTTCGACCAGGGGGATCAGCTTAGCACCGGGCTGCCGGGGATCGTCGTCATAAAGCCCTTCAACATCCGAAAGCAACACTAAAAGCGGCGCCTGGATTAAATTGGTCACCAAGGCGGCTAACCGATCGTTGTCGCCAAAGGTAGTCTGCAATTCTTCCACGCTAACGGTGTCGTTTTCGTTGATGATGGGAACGGCCCCGTAGTCAAAGAGGGTCAAAATGGTGTTCCGAGCATTTAAATACCGGATGCGGTGGTCGATGTCCTCGGCGGTGAGCAAGATTTGAGCGGCATGATGCCCAAACGGCCGAAGGGAACGTTCATAGACTTCGATGAGATGGCTTTGGCCGATGGCGGCGACGGCTTGAAGTTGGGCCAGCGTTTCGGGTCGGCTTGTAAGACCCAGTCGGCCCATGCCCGCACCGACCGCACCAGAACTTACCAGGGCCACCTTTCGGCCCGTAGAGAGGACTTCGTGGATTTCCTCGGCCAACTGGGCAATTCGCTCCTCGTTGAGCCGACCCCCCGAATGCGTTATCACCCGAGTGCCCACTTTGACCACCATCGTGCCGGCCAAAGCCGCTATCTCTTGCCGAACTAAGTCTTGCATCAGTCTTCTCGCTTCCGTTTAAATCAGAAACAGGAACACTTCAGCCGAATGATCCACCAAGGCATTCCTGCGAAAGCAGCAAGCCAGTTTTTTCCAATGATTTCCTTTTTCTAGACTGCCGCTTGTGCAGGACTGATAACATAAAGGACCTTCCTGGGACAAGGCAGGGGAGTTGCACATTCGGCAGAAGTGGTACCAGAAACACCGCGTTTCCGCCGGCGGAAGGCGCTGGCTGCTGTCTATTCCGGCAAAGGCGGAGCTGCTTTACCCTGCCAAAAGGGTATCAGAGACCCACAATATGGACGCCTTCCCCTCGGCAGAGGCTCGCTTAGTGGGCTATTGTAAGACTTCGGGCAATTTCCTACAATATTTTTTAGAGGGTGTGGAAAGAGACCCTTTT
The DNA here is from genome assembly GCA_938042245.1 of uncultured Thermoguttaceae bacterium. Lineage (GTDB taxonomy): Bacteria > Planctomycetota > Planctomycetia > Pirellulales > Thermoguttaceae > JANXAQ01. The sequence goes on along the minus strand of CALIRO010000002.1, from coordinate 212,179 downwards.
CCATCAAGCAACTGGGCATGGGCGGGGGCCGGAAGAACCCACAAGCCAGCACCTCATCTGGCCAGGGTCCGGCCTGAGCGGTCTTTCCGCTTGAAGAGAGCGGGAAACCGGACTGCCGCTTGCCCGGCAAGGATAGGGAGGCTTTCGCAGCCGGCCTGCTTCCGCAGGCTGACCTTTCCCTCAGAAGGCAGAGGCGAAACGACCGACGGCTAAGGCCGTTCCCAAGATGCTCTCCGGAACGTTCTTCAAGGTATGGAGGGCCCAGGAAAACCCCCTCCGATGGCAGAAAACGGGTGGTACCGTTCTCTAGGTTATCCCTATGGATACTCTATTGCATGAAGCCTGTGGTATAGCGGCGATTTATTATCTGCCTGGTTCGGGCGCAAGTCGGATTGGTGTGCCGGAGGGGCCGGAGGAAATCTCCCGGCTGTTGCCGCGGATGCTGTTGGACGTGCAGAATCGAGGGCAACTGTCGGCCGGTTTTACCACCTACAACCCGCATCGGCGCCAACTGCTGGAGACCTACAAAGATGTGGGCACGGTGAGCGAAGTCTTCCGGATGACGCATAAGGGGAAGTTCGAGAGCCTGATGAAAAAATATGCAGGCCGGGCGGCCATTGGCCATGTACGCTACGCTACCTGTGGCCAGGAAGACCGCTCCTTTGCCCAGCCGTTTGAACGACACCATATTAAAAAGCACAAATGGTTCAGCTTTGCCTTTAACGGGCAATTAGCCAATTTCTCCGATCTTCGAGACGAGCTGCTGTCCGATCATGATTGCTATCTGGCTCACCAGACGGATACGGAAATCCTGATGCATCTGTTTTGTAATGCCCTGCATGTGCCCGAAGTGCCCAGTCTGATTGAGTTGATGCGTCGGGTGGCCGAGCGGGTCGATGGGGCGTATAGCTTGGTTTTTTTGAACGCGCTGGGGCAGATGGTGGTGGCCCGAGATCCGTTGGGGTTCAAGCCGTTGGCCTATGCGGTGGATGGTCCGCTTTTTGCCGCTGCCAGCGAAAGCGTGGCTCTGCTGAATCTCGGTTTTCAGCCGGAACAGATCCACTCGCTTTTGCCCGGCCATGCGATTGTCATTAGCGACGGCCGATGGGAAATCCTGCCTTTTACCCAGACGTGGCGGCGGGCGCATTGCTTTTTTGAGTGGATCTATTTTTCCAATGTGGCCAGTAGCATCGACGGCCGAAGCGTCTATCTAGCTCGGAAGGCCTTGGGGGAAGAATTGGCTCGTCTAGAAGATGTGCCTATGGACGAGCATACGGTGGTCGTTCCTGTGCCGGATACGAGCAAGGCGGCTGCCGACGCCATGGCCTACCGGCTTGGGATTCCCTGCGTGGAAGGGCTGATCCGAAACCGGTATACCGGGCGGACCTTTATCGAAGGTCCCGACCGGCGCATGGTCAAAGCCCAGATTAAGTATATCCCTCTTCGAGAAGTATTGGAGGGCAAACGCGTTCTTCTGGTGGAGGATTCTATTGTTCGAGCCACCACGATGAAAGCCCTCCTGGAGCGGATGCGGGATTTGGGCCGGCCGCGGGAAATCCATGTGCGAGTAGCTTGCCCACCGATTATTTCCCCTTGCTTCTATGGGATTGATATGTCCACGCTGAGCGAGCTGTTTGCCCCGGCGTTTTTACAGGGCCGGCAGCTGACGCCACAAATCCAAGCGGAAATGGCCAAGGCCTTGGGCGCCGATTCGCTTCGGTATTTGCCTGTGGAAGCGGTGGCCCGGGCCATCGGTCTGCCCGCCGAACATCTCTGTCAGGCCTGCATCACCGGCCAATATCCGACGGCCTGGGGAGATCGTCTGGCCCAACTCGCCGCGGAACATGCCCGCAAAGGCATTTCCCAACGGACCTATGAAGCCGCCGTCTGCCCAAAATAACGGATGGCCCCCTCCTCTGCCCCCTCTAGTTTCTTCGAGCTGCTTGTGCCATATTAAGGTTTCTTATTCTGGATGGTAGATTTCTTTACGTGGGAGGGGGTCGAAGAAAATCCCAGCGGTGGGCAATCCTGTTTGTTCGGTCGCTTTTACGGGAATCGATCCGATGAACAGCCATGGGACGACGATCCTGACAGTACGGCGGGGTGGGGTGGTAGCCATGGGGGGCGATGGCCAGGTAACCATCGGCCAGACGATCATGAAAGCCGATGCGGTGAAGATTCGTCGGCTGGCTGGAGAAAAGGTTCTGGTGGGTTTTGCAGGGGCAGCAGCCGACGCTTTTGCCCTGCTCGAATGCTTTGAAGCGAAACTGAAGGATTATCCGGGCAATACGCTTCGGGCGGCTACCGAACTGGCCAAACAGTGGCGTACCGACCGAGTGCTTCGGCGTCTGGAGGCGATGATGGCCGTGGCCGACGCCCGCCATACCCTGCTTCTGACTGGAACAGGCGATCTCATTCAGCCTTCGGATGGGCTGTTAGGGATTGGCTCGGGGGGCAGTTACGCCTTGGCCGCTGCCCGGGCACTGTTGGCCCATACGGACCTGTCGGCCAGCCAGATTGTACGCATTGCGCTGGAAATAGCCGCCGACATCGACCTGTATACCAATAAGCATCTCGTGGTGGAGGAACTGGTGTGCGAAACCTAACCCCCCGAGAAATCGTCCAGGAATTGGATCGGTATATTGTCGGCCAACAGGAGGCCAAACGGGCCGTGGCTATCGCCATCCGCAACCGCTGGCGGCGCCAGCAACTACCACCAGAACTGCGGGCCGAAGTGGCCCCAAAAAACATCATGATGATCGGTCCGACTGGGGTGGGGAAAACGGAAATCGCCCGCCGATTGGCCAAGCTGACCGGCGCACCGTTCGTCAAAGTCGAAGCCACCAAATACACGGAAGTCGGCTATGTGGGCCGCGATGTGGAAAGCATGGTCCGGGAACTGGTCGATAATGCAGTGGCTTTGGTCAAAGAACAAGAACGCGCCAACGTCGAACAAGAAGCCCGCCAACGGGTCGAACAACGCCTGATCGACCTTTTACTTCCAGCCCCGATCGATCTGGATACCAGCGAGTATAGCCCACGGTCTGCCTCTCGCTATGAACGCAATCGGGAAAAAATCCGCAAAATGCTCCAAGCCGGCGAACTGGAAAACCACCGGGTGGAAATCACCGTCCAGAAAAAAGCCGTCCCGATGATGTTCACGAGCATGGGCATGGAACAAATGGACCTGGATCTGCAGGCCATGTTCGAAAAACTCCTGCCCAAACAGACCACTCGCCGGGAAATGACCGTCGCTGAGGCCCGCCGCTTCCTCTTCGAACAAGAATGCGACGCCCTGATCGACCAGGAAAAAGTGCATGCCAAAGCCATCGAACTGGCCGAAAACTTGGGCATCATCTTCATCGACGAGATCGATAAAATCGTAGCCCCGGAAACCACCCACGGCATCGATGTATCGCGCCAAGGCGTACAGCGGGACCTGCTGCCCATCGTCGAAGGCACCACGGTGCAAACCCGATATGGATACGTGCGTACTGATCATATTTTGTTCATCGCTGCCGGGGCCTTCCACCGCTCCAAACCAAGCGAACTGATGCCCGAACTCCAGGGACGTTTTCCCATCCGAGTCGAACTAAAAGACCTCTCTAAAGAAGACCTCAAACGCATCCTCACCGAACCCCAAAACTCTCTCACCCGCCAATACACCGAATTGCTCCGCACCGAAGGCGTGGAACTGGTCTTTGAAGAAGACGCCATCGACACCGTGGCCGAGTACGCCTACCGCGTAAACCAAACCACTCAAAATATCGGCGCCCGTCGGCTTTATACGGTCATGGAACGCCTTTTGGAAGAAGTAAGCTTCGAGGCCCCAGACATGAAGATGGGCTTAGTGCGGATCAACGCCGCTTATGTCCGCCAACGCCTCCAACAAATCGCCGAAGATGAAGATATGAGCAAATTTATCCTCTAAGGAACCTCCCGTTACACTCAAAAGCTAACTATTCTAGCTCTCAGTCCACTCCTTCGAATGCTCCCAAGGAGTGCTCCCGCAAAGAACACCAAGAGCCCAAAGAAAGAAACAATCTTCGCCTTCCTTCTTGGGGGAAACTCCCCCTCCAAACGCCTCTGGAGAAAGTTTTCATGCAAAGAACACTCCGAACACCAACATAAAAAAGAACCTCTGAATCATTCAAAGGATATATTTTTACACTATTTCAGGACTTCCGTCAATTGCCCCAACCTATAGCGGCACTGCCAACATGAGACTCCCTATATAGTGCCCAGCAATGGAAACCGACAGGCAAAGGAATGGATTAAATGTTCATAAAGTTCACGTAATGTTCAGGATTTTGCAGAGTTTCCGAAATTCTTTCTTTTTCCTTTCTCTTCCGGTTCTTTGTGTGCTTGGTCTGAAAAGAGGAGGGCACTAGCTCGGCCAAAGGAGCTTACCTTGGCCATTCTGTCCAACCACGCCGACACTCAGGTGATCAAGGTGGTAAAATTAAGAAAAAGAAGGTAAAATCAAAAATATTCCTTCAAGTTCACAGATTTTAGACAGGGAGGGCCAAGTACTTTTTCACCCAGGCGTAAGGAGGAATTCTCCGGGTTCTTATAGCCATCGGGTGGGCCATCTAGGCTATCAAGGAACGAAGAAGGGATTTTTAGAAGTGGGGTGGAGTCCATGAAAATTTCGGCCAAAACAGAGTATGCATGTCTGGCGGTGCTGGAGTTAGCCTCCCGATATGGAGCTGGGGAGCCGATCCGGGTTCGAGAAATTGCTGCTCGGCACCGGGTCTCCTCTCAGTTTTTGGTGCAGATCTTGCTGCAACTGAAAGGAGCTGGGTTGGTGGACAGTACTCGGGGGGCCGCAGGCGGCTATCGGTTACTTCGCCCACCCGAGCAGCTCTCTGTGGGCGAAGTGATCGAAGTGATCGAAGGTAGTCCTCCCGAGCAAGATACGCTGCCGGTCGCTTGGCCAGATTCCCCAGCCGTCAAAGCCTTACAAGATGTTTGGAACCAGCTCAGCCAGGTCCAACGCCGAATGCTCCGGGAAATCAGTTTCGCCCAACTGCTAGAAAAGGCCAAAGCCTACGACCATCAGATGTATTACATCTAAATCCCGGAACCGCAAAGGCAGCCCGTCCCAGGCCAACCCCATCGGGGAAAGATTTCTTGTATCGCATGGCAATCGCTAGCCAGACGGCTTCCGGCGAGTTGAGACTCTGGCTCAGGTTTTCAAAGAAAACCTTTCTTCGACGTGTACCATTTCTTCTTTTGTTTTCGATAGTTACATAGAGACCTCCATGGGGCGATATATTTTAGGAACCTCTGAATAACCTAAAGGAGATATTTTTACACTATTCCAGAATCTCCCTCCGTTGCCCCAACATATAGTAGCACTGCTAATATTAGACTCAATATATAGTGCCCAGAAAGGGGAACCGATAGGCAAAGGAACAGATCAAATATTCATAAAGTTCATATGATGTTCAGGATTTTGGAGAGCTTCCTTTATATACCCATTCCGCCGAATGAAGCCTCTTTCTTGTCATCCCCGCCAAAGCGCATGATCCAGAAAAAACACCCTCTCCGTTTTGGATCTCCGCTTGCACGGCAGTAACACGATGCGATTTCTTACGGAAAAACAGCAAACTCACTCCAAAGGGCTGAAATGGTGGCTAATTTATAATTTTCTAACTCCAATGTTTACATGCAGTTAGGAGATTCCCTTAGGAGGGCAGTTCCAAAAATGGCAACAGTTGCGCTTTCCAACCGTTGCAGAAATATATCTTTTGTCTTACCATAAAAAATAGAAGGCTGAAGAGGCCGGATGGGTACCAGTTCAACCGAATGGTGTACTAAAGTATTTCTATCAAAGCAGGAATGGACTTTTTGTGCTAGTTTATTTGTTCTGGAGTGTGTTTCCGGGGGAGGGATACTTCAAAGCTTTCCTCGGATCAACCAGGCAGGTTCTTTTTCATTCGGCGGAAGTGTTATCCAGATTTTTATAGTCCGAAGAGGGTGGATTGGATTTCTTTGTCAGGAAACGGAGCAGCGATGGGTCAAATGACGGCAGAGCAATTTGCCCAACGGGCTTTTGACCTGGGGCTGGTTACCGAGCGGGAACTGAGAGAGGCATGGGCGGCGTTTGGGAGGCGCGATGTGCCCTTGGAGGAGTTGGTGCAATATTTGGTGGGGCGGGAGTCATTGACCAACTACCAAGTGGACAAAATCCTCAAAGGGGACAAGAGCGGTTTTTTTTATGGAGATTATAAGGTGTTATATTTAGTGGGGGCGGGCACTTTTGCGCGGGTATTTCGCGCGGTGCATCGGGAAACTGGGCATGTAGTGGCCTTGAAGGTGCTTCGGCGTCGGTATAGTGATAATCCAGAGCAATATGAAGCGTTTGTTCGGGAAGGGCGAGTGGGGTTGACGCTTCGGCATCCGAACATTGTGCCCATTTATGAGGTGGTCTCCCAGGGGCATACCCACTACCTGGTGATGGAGTTTGTGGAGGGGCAAAATCTGCGGGATTTTGTGAAGATTCGGGGTCGGCTTTCGCCGGAGGAAGCCACTCGGCTGATGTGCGACATTGCCAGCGGCCTGCAATATGCGTTCGAACATGGCTTGACCCATCGGGATCTGAAGATGACCAATGTGTTGGTTTCTACCGAAGGGCGGGCGAAGCTGGTGGATTTTGGACTGGCCGCCGTGGATGAAAATATTGATGATGATCTGCTGACCGAATTCGCCAATCCCCGCACGATTGACTATGCGGGTCTGGAGCGGGCCACCGGCGTGCGCAAAGACGATACGCGGAGCGACATTTATTTTGCTGGCTGTATTTATTATCATATGCTGACGGGGCGTCCGCCCCTCTGGGAGACCAAAGACCGGATTCAACGTCTGTCGAAACAGCGTTTTTTGGATGTGCCGCCCATTCAGAAAGTGCTGCCGGAGCTGCCCAGTTGCGTGGCTCTGGTGGTCAATCGAGCGATGTCGCTGGATGTGAATCGACGGTATCAGACTCCGGCGGCGATGCTGGTGGATTTGAAGATAGCGGCCAAGCGGCTTCAGGAAGAAGCGGAAAAAGGCTCTGGGACATCCGGCGGTGCTAAAGAAGCGATCCCCCTACCGAAACATACGATCATGGTGGTCGAATCCAACAGTCGCCTCCAGGATCTGTTCCGCGATCAGTTCAAGAAGGCGGGTTTTCGAGTGCTATTGACTAGTGATCCGGAGCGAGCCTTCGAGCGGTTCCAAGACGACCCTACTACGGCCGAATGCCTTATTGTGAATGCGCAACAGATAGGTCGGCCTGCCTTGGAGGTCTTTAATTGGTTTGCTCAGGATGCAAAGGTTCAGAGTATCCCGGCCATCCTCCTCCTGGATGCTTCCCAACAATCCTGGAAGACGGAGGCCATCACCGGGCCGCATCGGCTGGTGTTGCAAATGCCGCTGACGGTTCGGCAACTTCGAGAAGCCATTAGCCAACTGCTCAGCCAAGAGTCGGCCAGCAAATCGAAACCCTCAGCAACCTGACTCGTTTAGAAGACCTCTTGCGGCAGACGCCCCGGGCAGTGCCCTCCGGTCTGGGAGTCTGGTTTGGGCCAGCTGGAGAGGAATTTCCGCCTGGTTGAGACAGGGGATGGGCCAGTCAAGGGGTATGGTGGGGGTTGGGGAACTCTTCAAGAGCGCTGAACCTGCTTGAGCCAAAAAGTTCGTGTTATGGCAGAGCCTAGGGGATTGCCTCCGGAGATGGGGGAACTGGATTTGACAGGCCGGCAGTTGGGGCATTTTCGCCTGCTGCGTCGCCTGGGCCAAGGGGCTATGGCCGAGGTCTATCTGGCCGAGCAACTTACGCTTCATCGCCTGGTGGCGATTAAGGTGCTTCGGAGCCGGTTTGCCACGGATGCCAAGGCAGTGGCACGATTCCAACGGGAGGCGCAGGCCGCTGCCGCCTTAGTGCATCCGAATATTGTGCAGATCTACGAAGTGGGCTGTGCGGAGGGAATCCATTTTATTGTTCAAGAGTATGTCCAAGGGGAGAATCTTCGGCAGTGGTTGGCTCGGCACGGAGCGCCGGATGTGCCCACGGCGCTTTCGATTATGAAGCAGGTGGCCTCGGCATTGGCTAAGGCTGCGGAGCTGGGCGTGATCCATCGGGACATTAAACCGGAAAACATTCTGATCAGCCGCACTGGGGAGGTAAAGGTAGCGGATTTTGGCTTGGCCCGAATCCTCAGCCATGCAGAGGCGGTGGAGCTGACCCAGCCGGGCATCACCGTAGGCACCCCCCTTTACATGAGTCCGGAGCAATTGGAAGGCAAACCGCTCGACTCTCGCAGCGATATCTATTCGCTAGGGGTAACTTGCTATCAGATGCTTTCCGGTCAAGCGCCGTTTACCGCTCAGACGGTGCTGAGCTTAGCGTTTCAGCATCTTCATAAAGAACCAACCCGGTTAGAAACTCTTTGCCCGCATCTGCCGGTGGGGTTATGCCGGGTGGTGCACAAGATGCTGGCCAAATCCCCTCAGCAGAGGTATAGCTCTGCCAAGGAATTGCTGGGGGAGCTGGAAACCTTGGAAAGACAGCTCCGGGCTGACTCACAGGCCGGGCAAGAACTAACTACCCACCAGCCTCCAGGGGAAGCTCCGTCGGAGCCGTTGGAAGCTTTGACCCAACGGGTTTCCCAGTTCATGCGCCAAGGATCGAACAGGAAAAAACTGAGGTGGGTATGGCGAATAATCTGGATGGGGGGGGTGATAAGTGCATTTACCGGGGGGATTTGGGGAGGACTCCGACTCGGAGAGCAGCCTTCATTGGTGAAAGATACCCCCACGCCGAGCCTATTGATCCCCCAACAAGAAAGCGCTCTGCGCCAGTGGTTTTATGCCGCCGTGTTGAACACAGAAGAGGCTTGGCAGAGTGTGATCGAATATTTTCCCGAAAAGCCTTATTTGGTCTTTCGCGCTAAACAGCAATTAGCCCGCCTCTATTTGCGAGAAGGCCGATTTCCAGAAGCGATGAAGATCTTCGAAGAGTTCACCCTTTTGGGGGAGCCGGATAGCCCAATGCGGGCCTATGGACTGGCAGGCCAGTGCACCATTTATACCTTGCAAGGCCAATACCGGGAAGCAGCCGCCCTGTTGGTCCAACTGTGGCCTATTCGGCACCATCTCCAAGACCGTCAAATGCACCAACTGCTAGGGCATGTGGTAGAGAAACTCCGTTCGGAATTGGGGGGACCCATCAGCCAGGACTGGCAAAATTGGCTCCGCCAAAGGTTTTCTTCCCCAGAATAATGGTTTCCCTATCGACGCAGGCACCCAGCGCAGCGGATTCCAGGTCTCCGTAATGCACCTGAGGTTTTTTTCCTCAAAGGAATGGCTTTCGGCATATCAGGATACCGAAACCCCCACAGCCCAAGGAGGCAGCAGATCTGTTGGCCGTCGCCAGAGGAATGGCTTTCGGCCTACGAGGTGGCCAAACCGGTTGGAACCGCAGGAGCAGGAAGGCTGCTTATCTCCGTGGATCCTATACCCCCCAAGGAGGGGGTGATAATTTCTGGCTTCTCTGCTACACCGCCAACGCTGGCAGGGTCTGCAGGGACCGTACAACCTCACACGGGTGATTCCTGATTGCTCATCCCTCCGGCGGGGCAAGACTGCCAGGACCGCATGCAGCTCGGAACCTGGCGAATCCCCCTCAGGCTCCTACCCAAAGGAAGAGCCCCCTGCCCCCTCCAATCCCAGCAACTCCCAAAAAGAGGGTAAAATACCAGCTAACTCTGGATCGGCTGATCCATCCCAGAAATCACCACCGCAGAGAGTTTACATAACTTGCTGCAGGCAGTAAACTAGAATCTGCCGGCGAAGGGCTCTTCGCGGAATGGGGACTTACCAGGACGGCGGCTCTGCCCATAGGAGCGGAAATCCAAACACTCCGGAGGGTTTTCCCAACCAGTGGGCCTTCAGCCAGTCGGAGAGAAGTATATAAAATCCCACTGCTTTAGGTTGCGATTTCCGGGCCGGTATCGATGGCAATCAGCGGGGTGGAGACCTCCGCCTCGAACTGATCGTGTTTGGAGATTTCCGGGGTTGAGGAAGCAGAACCGTGGTGCTTGGGCGGAAGGAGCCGAAGGCTGCTAGGGAAAGGATGGTTCGATGGCCATCACAAAGGTGGAACAATTTTTAGACGCATTAGAAAAAAGCGGTCTGTTGGACGAAGGTCAACTGGCCGAAGCACGTCAGATGGCCGCCCAAACGGAAGATCTCAAAGGGTTGGCCCGAGCGTTAGTGCAAAAGGGGCTGCTTTCCCGATGGCAAGCAGCGCAGCTTTTAGCAGGCCGGACCAGCGTCTTCTTTTTGGGCAAATATAAACTGATCGAGATGTTAGGCCGAGGCGGCATGGGCGGCGTCTTCCTCGCCCAGCATACCATGATGAATCGCCGAGTGGCCTTAAAGGTCGTCTCCAAACAGATTGCCCAAAACCCGGCAGCCTTAGAGCAATTTTTGGCCGAGGCACGGGCCATCGCCGCCCTCGACCATCCCAATATCGTCCGAGCCTACAATGTCGATTGTGAGGATGGCCGATATTATCTCGTCATGGAATATGTGGAAGGCAAAGACCTCCAACGCCTCGTCGAGCAAGAGGGGCCATTGGATTTCCAAAAAGTGGTCGATTACATTCGTCAAGCCGCAGAAGGGTTGGCCCATGCCCACCAACAGAACTTGATTCACTGCGATATCAAACCATCGAATCTGTTGGTGACCCCAGACGGAGTGGTGAAAATTTTAGACCTAGGCTTGGCCCGATGGGCTTCTACTGCCGCAGAACAAAAAGAAACCGGAGAACAAAAAGAGAAAGAAACTGATCCACGTCTGCTGGGCACGGTGGATTATCAAGCTCCCGAAGTGGGATTGGGGCAAAAGGTGGATGCCCGAGCGGATATCTATTCGCTGGGTTGTACGATGTTTTTCCTCCTGACAGGCCAACCCCCCTTCGGCGAAGGCACCCTGCATGAGCGGATCCTCAAACACCAGAGCCAGGCTCCGCCCGATATAGCGGCTCTTCGACCCGGAGTGCCCAAAGATCTGGCAGCCATTTGCCGAAAGATGATGGCCAAAAAACCAGCCGATCGCTTCCAGTCGGCTGAAGAAGTAAGTAAACTCTTAGCCCGATGGCGCCCGCCCCAACCGAAACTCCGAAAAGCTGTCCCCTTGGAACAGTCCGACTCCTCCGTCCCGCTGGAGTCGGCTAATAAACCTTCTCCTGCCAAGGCAACAAAACAGACCACCGAGTCCGGCTTTCCCCAGAAGCCGGAGTCCAAGGGAAGCGGAGCCGCTCCAAGACCGGCTGGGTTGCAGACCCGGGCAGGGCAGTTGCCGCCATGGCTCTGGATTGTCGGAGCTGCTGGGGCAGTTCTGCTGGTAGGGTTGGTGATTGTTTGGTTGGTGCGGGCCGCCTCGTGGGGACCTCAGGAAACGGCAAAAACCGACCTCAAACGCAAAGCCCCAGGTCCAAAAGTCCAGCAGGAGCAAGAGGAATCCTGGCTGAAAAAAGAAGGTGTGGAACCAGCTCCCCGGGTCCCGCAGCCTTCACCTACTCAGCCCGAACAACCCTCCCCCTCGCCAGAACACGCTTCTCCTCCGCCCGGAAAAGAACCCCCATCCCAACCACCTCCCAAGACGCCCCCAGAACAACCTGCTCCCAAAACCCCAGAAAAATCGCCTCCGGAGCAACCCAAAGGCCAACCTAGTCCAAAAGACAACCAATCCCCTCCCCACCAGCCAGCCCCTCAACCTGGCCCCGAAGAAAACCCAAAACCCCCAGAAAAAGAGCCCCCAGAGTCCAAACAACCCCCCTCCAAACCTAAAGAAAAACACCCCGCCGAGAAACCAAAATCCCAACCGGAACCAAAACCTCCCGCTGTTACCGGAGACTTTTGGCATCCCACAGGTCTTCCCAAACCGGTCGATTTGCCCGAGTTAGAAAACCCCCCGCAGGAGCCGATTGCCAAGTGCCTCGGAAAAATGAAACTGGACGTGGAGCGCCGATGGTACCTGGACCTGGTAGGGGGCAATTTAGTCTTTAAAGGCGGCCAGGAATTTCGCATGGGGGACCGGCGCCGCACCGAAACCGGTTTTGAATGGGATGTGCTCTTGCAAAAGGGGGCGGAAGGCCGTACCGAAGCCAAACCCATCGCTCAATTCGAATATAAGCCCAATACCCAGGAACTCTGGTTCCGTTGGCTGCCAGGGGCGGAGCCTGGGTCGGCCAATCTGCTGCGCAATTGTGTCCTGGACGTCAATTACGGCGCCGAGACGTTTCCCATCTTGTTACGAACCCCCATCTCAACCCCGCCTATCGAACTGCAGCCTTTAAAACCTGCGAAACCTCTAAACATTTCCATCCCCTATGTGCCAGGCATTCCCGAACGCCTCTTCTGGCACTTCCATAAGGCCGAGGCCCACGAACCTGCCGAATTGAAAAACCTGAAAGAATTAGAAGCCCTCAAGCATAAGGTGGTTTTTGAACCGGCAACAGAGGCGCCTTTCGATCCGAAGAAGCCGTTTCGGATGAAAATCCTTCGGATAGATCGAGCGAATAATGAGTGGCCTGACATTGTCTTTCAACTGACCCCCCAAGGCAGCGGCGGCCGGTTTCGCCTGGACATCCGTCTGATCACCCCAAAGCTTCAGGAGTTGCGTGTAAAGAGGCCTCTTGATGAAGCGATCCGATTTCGCACCATGGCCGATGCGGCGAAAAAGAGGCTTGATGAGGATGCTGGAAAGGATCCCAAAAAACGGATGCCCGAGAAAGACCGGTCCAATCTCCTGCAGACTATCAACCTGCACGATGCCCAAGCCTGGTTTATTAAAATGCAACATCTCCTCGAAGGCGGCCTTACTATCCACTATCAGGTTCTCTATCAATTGGGCCGGTATCAGATCAAACTAGCCGAGAGCACCAGCCAGGCCCCCGCCGAAAAGAAGTAGAGCCTCTGCCAAAAAAGACCTTTTCTCCCTTTCGTGGCAGAGGGTGGCCTAGCGGACGCCTGCCCGGGTGAGGGCAATTCTGGCGTGCCGCCTGCGCGGGAAGGACACGTTTGCGCTTTTCCGGAAAGCCCACGGCGAATCCGTCTATTTCTCTCCCGAACCCAGGTAGGAGCGGTCCATGCCAAGGATGATCTTCAGCGAGGTGGCCACAATGCCCAGGGCAATGCCGATCATGATGGCCCGGGTGCCCGCCGTGTTGAAAATGGTCATGATCAGGACGGTCAGTTCTTCGACGCGCAGCCAGCCAAGCCAATCCGGCAGCCAACCGGTAAGCGCCGTTCCAGCGGCGGTTCGGCCCAAAAGCACGATAAATGCCGTGCCCAACAGCAGCGCCGCCTCCAGATTTTTGGCCCGAAACGCCCGGAAGGCTGCCGACGCCACGTAAAAGGCCAGCAGCGCGAACATGGTGGCCGTTAGCGGCTTGAACATATATTCATATATCCACCAAAACGGACTCCCCGCCGCATTGTACTGCCCCGACCAGGAAAACTTCACCTGATGCGCCCGGCGAAATAGTTCCCCGACTGCTGTGCGCCAGGCCCACTCAGCCCGGTAGGCTTCGAGCAGAAACTCCCGCTGTCGGTCGCTCAACGGCCCCGCCCGAAGCAAAGCCACACAAAGCTCTTTCCGGGCCTGGGCTTCGGTGGGCACCTGCTGGAAGAAGTTTTGCACGGCGGTCTGGATAAAACGGGGCGTTTGGCCGCCGGATGTCTTGGCCAGTTCCGCCAGGAGGTCCTCCAGGTAAAGGCTGGGGCCAGTGGCCCAGGTCCGGATGGCTACTTCCTGCTCTGGCGTGAGCGTTTGATCCGGCTGCCGAGGGCCGATCGGCTGAATTTCGACAGCCCCTTGCTCTTTTTCGGCCAGCATTTGGCAGGCGCCTTTTTCCGTCGGTTCGCCCAGACCAGCTACCCGGATTGCCTCCAACAGTTGTTCTATCGTCCACCGGCGCTGCCAATGGGCTTGGAAGACTTCGGCTTGTTTGGCACTTAGCGGGCCTCGCTCCTGCAACCCCCTCCATAAGGCCTCGACATAAGCGTCCGAAAATCGGCCCGGTGGATTTGGGAAATCTACTGAGGGATTGTTAGCGGACTTAGCCTGGTCGTCGGCAAAGGGCGTTTCCAGTGTCTCCGTTGTCCGCCCCGCCGAAACCTCGTTGGCGGACGGAGCCCGACCGTCGGCAAAGGGCGCAGATCGGTTTTGAGAAACCGCTTTGGACCCGGCGGGGCAGATCGGTCTAGGCCGGGCCAATGGGAACTGCCCCTGGAGCGCCTCCCGTTCGGACAGGCTCATCGGACCTCGGATCCGCAAGGTTTGGCTGGCCGGCTCGTAGGTCAAAGCGGGGCTGATCGCCTGGGCACGCTCCGGCGTGAACCGTTCCGGTGCAACCGGTGCTGCCACTTCGGTTTCCCGTTGGCCTGCTTCGTAAAGGGCGGTAATCGCCGACCGCCACGCTGCCGACGCACTGAGGCCCTCTAACTCCAATCGCTCTTCCGCCGTCATCGAACCTCGAAAGGCCAACGCCTGCGGCTCCGGATAGTAGGCCAGTTTGCCGCGGAACTTCGTCGGCGGCTGGGCCACTTCGGCCAACCGTTCCACCAAACACTTCCAGCCCAAGCTAGGCTCATAGGCCAGAAGATCGCTTTTTTGGTTCGGCAAAAGCCAGCCCCGGAACACCACTTGTCCGTCGGCCTGGGTCAGTTGGCGTCGGACCGAAGCCGGTAGTAACCGACTGCCAACATGTTCAGGCAATTGGCCCGGCAGAGAATAGGTAAACGGGAACTCTTCCAGCGGCAACCGGGCGAAACTTTCCCCGTAGTGTTCTAGATGTCCGGCGGGCGGCACTCCCCATTTAACCAACCCCACCCAAAGCGTAACCACAAAAGCCACTACCGTCATGAGCGAATAGGCCCAGCCAGCCTGTTGGGTAAAGACCTTCTTGAGATGTACTTTCAGCAGATTGCCGCCGCCCAACAGGAAGGCAATCGACGCCAGAATGTCGAACCAGATCATGGCCACCTCGCCCCACCGATGCGTATAGGGCGAAAAATGGGCCGCCAACAGCACCACCCCGCAAACAAAGGTAATCATCACCGGTATGGTCCGTTTCATGCCCAAGACCCTCGGAAAACTCTTATGCCCGCCGTCCTTGGAAAAAAACGGGAAAACCTCTTATGAACCAGGAGTTGTTCGGTCGATCTTTCTCAGGCCAAAGGTCCCAAGTGAATCCTTCTAGCACATCGCCGTTATGAATACGGAGTCGTTCAGGCAGCTCCTTTCATAGGGATTGCCTACTGGAGCAAGGTAGTCTGGAGGAATTGGGTCCAGTCGGCCAGCCGTTCCGAGCCGGTTAGAGCGGCTAGACTGGCCAGCAGCGAACCAGCCAGGATCAGGCCGGCGGCCAAGAGTTTCCCCATATCCTGTCCCCACAGGGTACCCAGTTGGTCCGGCTGGCCGGACAGATACGCCGAGGCCGCAAAAAACTCCTCCCCAATGAGCGTATAGTCGCAGGCGGCTACGAAAAACGGCAACTGCGACGGCATGGCCGTTCCGGCCACCTGGATGGCGCCGATGGCGTTTCCGGTCTCAGCCAGGATGAGCGATTCGGCAAAAAAGGCCCCCATGTAGAAGCAGGCGGCTGGTTTCTGCCGGACCATCTGCCCAGTTACATAAGCAACGTAGCCAAACTGTTCATCTGTTACGTAATAGATCTCTTCCGGTCGGTATGCCTCAGGCCTTCCGGCAGCCAGATAGGCTGCTTGCACCGTGTCCCGCGCTGCGGTCATGACCAACGATCGGCAGGTGGGCACTTCCACTCGGGCGGCATAGGCGGCTGAGGTCTGCGCCACCCGGCCCAGGATCGTTAGCCCGGCGATTGTCTGGATGTCGTTCATATCTTGGATGCCAGGGATGAACAGGCATGGGCGGCCCATTTCCGTAGCTCGGCCAATGGCCTCATCCACCGCCTCCAAGCCAGCGATCCGCCGCACGTGGACCGGTCGGCCGGAACGGGCCCGCTGGATACCCCAAAGCACCACTCCGCTCACCAGCACCACAAACCCGGCCAACCATGTCCGACTTCCGTCAAACATCTGCCGGACTGGCCGAACAGGCCCTGCCATCACCGGCCCCCCTTGGCGCCCGTCGGCCCACACAGCAAGAAGCCGAAAGTAATACTCCCGCCCCGGCTCACACCGCTCCACCAAATATTCCATCCTGCCACGCCGGATGTCTTTGGGTTTCGGTTCTACGACGGCCACCGGTTCCCACGGCCCACTGACTTCAGCGGCCTGGAAGATGCGGAACTCCCGAAGCGGCTTGGCTTCGGGGCTGTCAGCAATCTGCAAAGGCCAACGCAGAAGCACCCGGCTCCCATCGTCCCATGGGGCGTCCCGGGCTTCCAACGAACTGGGCGGCAAAAGGAGAACATGTGTTTCCCCATCGCCTGCTGCCCTTCCACCGACTTCCGTTGCACGCACCGGAGTAGCCAATACCAACACGGCAAGCAATCCAAACCATGCTGCTCCTATCAGCCAGTAGCGACCAGAAGCACTCTCCATGGGCGAGCGTTGCTGGTCGGCCTCTCCCAGCAGCGGAGAGGGGGTCTTTTTCTGGATTCCCGCTTGTGAGGCAATGACAATCAGCGGGCGGGACGCCCACGCTACCAGGGTCCCCTGAGCAGGTTCCCCCTCACCCGGCTTGGCCTTTGGCCAAGCCGGCCTCTCCCACGGTGGGGAGAGGCGAAGAATCCCCTCTGCCCTGGCCGGAGAGGGTAATCTACGAAACAGACCGGGACAGGGGGCCGCCACCCCCTCTCCCCTGGCGGGAGAGGGTGGCCCGGCGAAAGCCGGCCCGGGTGAGGGGGAAATTCCCCTCTCCTCTCGGCAGAAGGTTAGCCAGAGGGGGAATCCTCCCCTCTGCCCTCTGGCAAAGCGGCATTTTTTGTGGATCGTACGCCCCCGCTCCCAGCAAACCATCGTCAATTCTCCTCGATCCATTCCAGGTTAGCTCGGGGAACAATGACCCGGCTGCCATCGGACAACTGGACTTCCGCCACCCGAGTTTTCACGCCGGAGGGCAACACCTGGGGCATGGGCGGCAGGTCGATCACCCGGCCCACCTGGCCAAAATACGGCGCCCGAATGATCCGCACCAGGCTGCCCACTTGCAAGGTCGGCCCGCTAGCACCTGCTCCGACCGGTAGTGCGGTCCCGCCGCTGGGCCACTCCGAAGGCGTCGAAGCCTCCGCTGGGTCGATTTTCGGGAAGGAGGGTTGGGTTTTCGGGTCGAAGTCGTCAAGCGGGATGACCACTTCCGGGCGGATCACGCCGGCGCGGATCTGCGTAGCGCCGTTGACCGCGGCCAACCGGCCCTCATGCGAGCTCAAAAGGCGCCAGCAGCGCTCCTGCATGCCAATTTCCCCAAAGCCTTCCGTTAAAATCAGCGTCAGGCCCAGCGATTCGCTGCCGGTAATGGCCACGCCCAAGTCGTAGCCGAGAAACTCCCGGAGGTCTTGGTCGTCGATGCCGCCGGTAACGATGGCCGAGATGCCCAGTTGGCGAGCTTGGTGCAGTGCTTTGGCCGACACCCGGCCGCCGCCTACGACTACCGCCCCCCGCATGGACTGGTCGAGGCATTCCGGTTCGAGCGGTTGGTCCGGCTTTTGGCAGGCCAAACGGATCGGCCCATACGCCTCGCCGCCGACGCCGAAAATGCCCTGCACCAAAGCGACATGGGCCTCAATCCATACGCCTTCGCCCGGCAAGACCTCGGTTACCCGACCGGCCAAGTAGGCCAACAGTTCGATCGGCTGCGGCGGACCCCGCAAAATGACCTGACCGGTAACCCCAGAGATATTTTCCACGGTACCGCTGATGGGGGCCAGCAGTGGACTCCGAAACAGGCCGAACAGGCCCTTGGTTTGGGCCAGCAGTTGCCCGGCCTGGACCTGCTGGCCGACTTGGACCTGCATCAGGCCAGGCACCTCCGCGGGCGCGACCCCCAGCCGATGCGCTACATTGAGCAGCGTTACTTCTCCGGGCATCCAGGTGCGGGCCACAACCTGCTGCGCCGAGACCTGCTGGCCCACCTGCACCAACACTTCGCCTGGAATCGGCAACCGTCGGCAGACCCGATGCCGGATCCGCCCAGCCAGCTTTAATCCAGGCGTGTAGGCTTGGGTCATTCGGAGCTGTTCCTTGAACTAGAAGTTAAAGACCGCTTTTCTTTTCTGTGAGAGAGCCCCAACGGGTCATTCCGCCGCAATCGGCAGCCCAGGCTCCCACTCACCTTAACCCTCTCTCACCAGGGGAGAAGGGATTTATCGCCTCTGCCGTCAAGGGGAGGGGCACTTTTGGATTCTTGCTTTGGCAAGGATGACTTGGACAGGAAACCTACTCCGTGGCATACAACCTGGCTTCGGCGACCCACTGTTGCATGAGGGTTCTGGCTTGGTTGGGGTTGGCCGGGAGCATGAGCGGTCGGCCTCGGCCGTCCAGCACCAAGCCCACGGTGCCGCCGTGGACCAGGGTTTGTACCGATCGGCCGCTGCCGGCGCCGGCGTCCCAACCGCGGGCTGGTTCGATCCGCAGGCGAGCCGTCTGCCCCAGCCCCAGCGGCAACCATCGCCATTGGCCTGCAAGCACTTGACCTGTCTGCGCCCCGCCGGGCCCATCCAGTTCATACCGGAAGCAGAGCGAGCCGGGTTTGCCCTGCCCACGCGGCGCTACACAGGTACCTAAATAAATCAAACAGTCCCGCTCAAACACCTCCAAAGCTGCCTGTGCATGCACCTGGGCCAAGACGCCCAAATGAGGCATCATGAAGATGCTATCTTTGGCCAGTCGGGTAACGCCTTCGGGCTGGAAAGCGTCGATCAACATGGCTGCTGTTTGTTCCATACGGGGTGCATGGGAAAGCACGCCGCCGGAACCGACCAAAAGGTCCAGGCGCATCGGGTCAATAATCGTTTGCCCACTTGCCTTTTGGGCAAACAGATCGCCCACGGTGCGCTGCTGCTGCACGCCGCGCAGGCTGACGGCAAACTGCCGATGCTGCTGGTAGGCCAACCGAAGCGCTTCGCGGGCTACGGCCTGCTCGAAGACCAGATCATCCAACGTCTGTGGAATGGTGGTTGGCCGGATCATCTTGTTTTTGATCCGATTGCGAAGTTCGCGAATATCCATTTCCAGAGGGATCCAGCGGAGGATCGCCTCCAGCCCGGCTTCCGCACACACGTTGGAAATCGAATAGCTCATGCCCAGGTTGGCGCTGACGGTGCGGTGGAACTGGCCGTCGAAGACGCTGAACACGTCGGTGGTGGCCCCACCAATATCGACGCCCAGCACGTTGATGCCCTCTTGCTGAGCAATTTGCTGGAGGATGTTGCCCACGGCGGCTGGTGTAGGCATGATCGGCGCATCGACCCACTGAAGAAGTTTATCGTAGCCCGGTGCATGGGCCATAACATGTTCCAAGAACAGATCGTGGATTTTCTCCCGGGCCGGTCCCAGATTTTCTTCTTCGAGCGTTGGCCGAAGGTTCGGCACCACAGCCAGGGCAAATTGGTTCCCCAGGGTCTGGCTAACCAGAGGGGCCGCATCGCGATTGCCCGCATAGATGATCGGCAGTTTATATTGGCTTCCGAACCGAGGCTGAGGCCGGGCCGGGGCGATCCACTCGGCCAGTTGCACCACATGTTCTACGGTGCCGCCGTCCGTGCCGCCGGAAAGCAGGATCATATCCGGCCGAAGCTCCCGGATCCGCTGAATTTGTTCATGCGGTCGGCGTCGGTCGTTGGTAGCAATGACATCCATAACAATAGCCCCTGCGCCCAAGGCGGCCCGTTGCGCACTGGAGGCGGTCATCTCCCGAATCACCCCAGCCACCATCATCTGCAATCCACCGCCGGCGCTGGAGGTGGAAACGTAGATGTCACAACCTTGGCCAGCCTGAGCAGGCCGAATCAAACGACCTTCGGGGTCCAACAGCCTTCGGCCCGATAGGTCCTCCAGTTCCCGCACCGCATTCCGAACGCCCATGGTGACATCCGCCAGCGGCGCTTCGACCGTCGTGGGCGCTTCGCCCCGAAACGTCTGACGATAATGGCCAGCCTGCTTTTCGATCAGAATGGCCTTAGTGGTAGTACTACCGCAGTCGGTGGCTAAAATGACGGTAATCTGTTCCGGGGCTAGCTCTGTCATGGCCGATCCGTTCGGTAAATATCCTTCTGCACTGGCTCCTCCGGGTAGGCAGCGTCTTGGCCCGCTGGGTCTTCTGCGGGAGGACCAGGGGGTGAACAAACCTGCGAGCCATTGGTCCCATCCTGCTCGGTTTGGAAGGCTTCCAGACGTTGACAGAGGATTTCCAGAGCGTCAGGACGTTGGAGAAAGGCGGCCCACTGATCGATCTGGTTTGGGGAAACAACAAGGCTAAGCAGGGGGCTTAAAAAATACAGTGCCTGGGCGGCCAAGCCCGACAAAGGCCGAACCGTCTCCAAGGCCACCATTGCCGCCGCTGTCAGCCGACGCCGCACCAACGCCCGGCAAAACCGCTCGACCAACGCCTCTTCCGCTGCCGTAAGCTGCTCCGCCCCATCCACACGCACCGCAAACGCATGACGAAGCCAACCCATCCAGCTACTCCTCTGGATACGTTCTGCTATGGGTAGGGTATCTTCTTCCTATGGGTATATTCTAGCCGAACGCCCCTTCTGCTGCCTGGGTCCCCCGGGGTTGGCTGTGCTGGCTGCGTTGGCCTGGTATCCTTGCGAATGCCCTTGGATTGTCATCCCTCCGAAAAGCTCTGTGGATTGTCTGCCTGTGCAAGCGGGGATCCAAGAAAAACAGAGGGGGTAGATTCTGTGTATCTTTGTATTCTTCCTGCCAGGCAATCAAATCCCTGGACTGCCGCGTGCGGGGGAATGAACCGAATGCCCCCTCAGCCTGTGAATCTATCGGTTGGCCGGCCTCTCCCACAGCGAGGAGAGGCAAACAAATCCCCTCTCCCCTCCGTGGGAGAGGGTGGCCTGCGCAGCAGGCCAGGTGAGGGGGAATTTTACCAGACCACCCGTGCACGCTGCGAGCAATTGGGGGGCAGACACACGCCGCTGTAGTAGGTCCAGCTTGGTTATCCGGCCAGCTCCTTGGCCACCTTTTCGACAAACGCCACGCACTCGGCCATGTCCTTCATTAGTTCCGGCGAATCGTGTTCATATTCGATCACCAGCAAGCCTTTGTACCCCTGCCGATGCAGCTCCTTAAGGACTGCCGCATAATTGGCCTTACCTTGGCCCAACGGCACATCCCTGGCCTCCGGCTTGCCAGATTCAATGACATCCTTCAGATGGAAGCCGAGAATCCGGCCCTGGAGCTTTTGGAGGCATTCGACCGGATCCAGGCCGGAACGGACCCAATGGCCCGTGTCGCAGCAGGCACCGATCCGTTTGCTTCGGCCCTGGCAGACCTTCAGCACATTGTCCGGATGCCAATACCGGGAGTTGGGCCGCTTGGGATGGTTATGCACGGCCAGGTTCAGCTTGTACTCTTCGCAGAGTTTTTCGAGCATGTCGAAGGCCTCCGGG
Source organism: uncultured Thermoguttaceae bacterium (assembly GCA_938042245.1). Classification (GTDB taxonomy): domain Bacteria; phylum Planctomycetota; class Planctomycetia; order Pirellulales; family Thermoguttaceae; genus JANXAQ01. The sequence continues at coordinate 190,578 of CALIRO010000002.1, read as the reverse complement.
GGCGGCTCAGCCACCATGGTTTCGACGCCCATTTCCTTGGCAAACTCCATCTTTTTGCGGGCGGCCGCCTCGTCTCCGCCTAGGTCGCTGTAGAAGCTAGCCATTCGGATGCCATGGTCGGCCAGGCGCTGCCGAAGCTCTTTGCGATCTGCCGCCGAAAGCGATTCGTTGACCTTTAGCTCAGGCCGCTGGCTATCCAACCGAAGGAAAAACGCCGGCTCAATGCACGGAATGCCCAGCTCTACGAGTTTATCCAGCGTCTCATAGAGCGAGAACCGGCGGAAGGTGTATTGGGCGCAGCCGAGCGTCCAGCCCAACTTTTCTGCCGTTGGAGCGCCGGGCTTTACCGACTCGGCCCAAGCAGTCCGACTCAACCAGGCACCCACACCCAGCCCAACACTAGCCGCCACAGTCTGACCTAAAAACTGCCGACGATCATAGAAACTTCGCATGGGAGATACTCCTTAGAAAAAAGCACGTAACATCGCAGCCGATTGATACAACCTATCACTGCCGCGAAAGCAAGAATCCAGTTGTTTCGATGGAATTTTGCACTCTAGATTCCCGCTTACGCGGGAATGACATCTTGGGCCTGTGCCACCAAAGGGAAAGGCATGTATTCCCCCTCACCTGGCCAACCTGTCGGTTGGCCGGCCTCTCCCGCAGAGGGGTGAGGCAAACAAGTTCCCTCTCCCCTCTGTGGGAGAGGGTTAGGGTAGGGGAAGCATCTAAAACGGTAATTGTAATGCGTTGCAGAGGAAATGCATCAGGGGTCGACCGGCCGCAAACGCCTCGGCCACTTGCTCGACAAACTCCGGCCGGTAAGTGTCCGATTCTTCCAGGTCCGCTACGGCGACGTAATCGGTGCGTTTAAGGTCTTCGATGCAGGGATGGTCCGGTGGAAACCCTTTAGGGGGCCTCTGGAGCGAGTCGCCTTCCAGAGTCCAAACGGCCTGGAAACGCCGGTTCGATACAGCCCGCTTCCAACCGGCCGGGTTGTCGGCAATTGCCTGTCGAATGGCGGCTAGTGCCGCCCGATCCGGTCGCCACACACCCAAGGCCAGGAAACACTCCCCCGGCTCCAGATGCACATAAAAACCAGGTGCATGGATGTCCTGCCCCAGCTCATGCCGAAACTGGATCCCTACGTTGGTTTTATAAGGCGTTTTATCTTTGCTAAACCGGATGTCTCGATAGATGCGCAGCAGCGACCCGCCCACAGGTCGGTCGCTTGCCAGGAAAAACTTGGAAATCTTGGCCAAGTGCGGCCGAAAGGCCCGGATAAACGCCAAGGCCGGTTGCCGAACATCCTGCTCGTACCGGTGCTTGTTTTGGAGGAACCAGGGGCGTTGGTTATGGTCGGCCAATTCCTCCAAAAACTCAAACAGTGCCGGCGGAAAGCCGGTGAAGCTGCCCTCGGGCGGCAATCCCGCTTGGGTAGTTGGAGAGGCGGCCACTGCGCCCCTAACGGCACCTCCCGCCAGCCGTCTACCGGATTTTCCACCAGACCTGCTCATATCCCACAGCAGCAAACCCGTTCCAGTCGAGCAATATCTTCGATGCCAAGGAAGCAGCCCAAAGGTGGGCTGGATTCCTGCTTGGGCGGCAATGACACCGTGACCGCTTGGGAGCGGAAAGGAAGGGCCGGTTGTCTCTATCCCAAAAACTCCCACTTGATGCCGACCCGTTTCAGGGCGTAGCCGAGTTCCCGATGGTAATCGCCGTAGCAGGTCATCCAGTGGAAGCCGGGCATGCGCTGGGCCACCAGCAGCGGATCGCACTTGAAGCGGATGTCGATCTGATCGCGGCAAATGGCCAAAAACGGCGCATCGACAATCTCGCCCAACAGGCCGACCCACCGCTCCGCCTTGAAATCGGGGATGACATTGGTGACGAGTTGACCTTTGCGCATTTCGACCTTGGGAGCGGCGCCGTAGTCGGATTCAAAATGGGTAAGTATCCGGGCCGGTTCCAGGTTTTTACCGTCCATTTTGCGTGGCCCGGTGCAGTGGGCGATGGTGGTAATTCCCCAGCCGGGCGCCGCAGGATCTGGATAGGGATACGTTGGGTCGTTCAGGAACTGAGGCCGACCAGAGATATTGCCCAGCAGGATCCCCGAAGGCACTACGACAAAGTCCGATTCGCAGAAGGCCATCCAGCCGTCGTCATTGAGGGTACTAAGCGGCAGGCAGGCGGTGGTTTGCGACAGCGGCATGATGGTACCCATGCAGGCGTTGATGGTAATGGCCCGGCAATCGGCCTTTTGCATGAGCCGACGGAATATCTCCTCCAGTAAGAAGGCCCGATCCACAAAGCCGCGGTCGGTTTCCAGTTTGGTACCGGGCAGGTTGAGATAGGCATCGGCGCGTCGTTTGGCCCGGGCGACGGCCTTCTCGTCGGCCATGGCGGCCTTGATCAGGTTGGCCAAGTCCGGCTCATACGGGACGGTAACAATATCGAGTTTGAACCGTTCTTTAGCCAGGTCCGGCGCCTTTGGGCAGGCCCAGCCGCTGGGGCCGCCGACGGCTACGATCCGGGAACCCATCGTGTTCTTTAGTCCACAAAGCGCCCGAAGCCGCCATAGCACCTCGTCCAGGCTGTCGATCACCACATCCTCTTCGTCAATGCCGGTTACCGAGAGCACATCCGTATGTTGCCGGAGATACCTGGGGCTGATGATCTCATACCAGAGATAGACCGGCCCGGACTTGTGTCGGCAGAAGACGACAACGGGTTTATTGAGTTTTCGGCACAGGTTGAGCACTTCCACCGAGCCGCCGGCCGCATAGACGATGGCCGCATCGGCGGATTCAAGATCATTGAGTTTTTCCAATTGGCCGCCGTGTGGCAGGGCCGCAAGCGGCATCCATTCCAGCGGGAAATCGGCGGTGGAGCGGATTTTTTCCAGCTCGGCCTGAATGCGGGCACATTCCTCCTGGGCTTGCTCATGAGTTTGGATGCCGCCCCAGGCACGCCAACTCCAGGCCTCCCGACGCCGGGGAACATCATACGTCAAAATTGGTTTTACCCGGAGCGGTTTGCGGGGCGGGGCCTGGGGAATTTCGTCGGCTTCGGCTGCCGCCAGACTGGTCCAGGACAGCCCAGCCAAGGCCATGCTGCCAAAAGTAGCCGTGCCTAAAAAGCCGCGCCGGCTGATCTGCCCTGCCGAGGCCTGGCCGCTGTGCTCATGGCAGGAACAGGGACAACAATGGGCGTGAAACGGTTTGGGAAACTGAGGCTTCTCGTGCATCTTCACTCTCCTTGACAAGGTTCTAAGAAAGGTGGGCCAAATTTCTTCCTCGCTTTCTTTCGTCTTACTTGCAGGAACTGGCAATAGGAGGGACGTTGCTGGGATATGCGATACGATATGGGGAGGATTGCCGAGGCCTCCCACTCGGTGCAGAATGTTTCCTGAGGGCAAGCGTAAAATGCGCAAAAAGCTTATGTACCGGCAGGACAGCCTTTGGTCTATCGTTTGTAGAGTATTCTCTGGCAGAAGAAAAGTCAAGCAGCGGGCAGGGTGTTTTGCTAGTTTTCCAACAGGAAAAAATGTTCCCTGCAACCGGTGATTACACGTTCATATTGTTATATATAAATGTACACCTAATGGATTACTCCCTTCCGACGGACCAAGCATTATTGGCCAAGCAGGCGGAGTGGCTGGCACCGTTTCGAGCTCGGCTATTACGGCGGGCGGCGATTGGCCAACGACGGGCCGTTTTGGACCTGGGATGCGGCCCCGGCCTGATCACCGCAGAACTTTTGCGGCGAAGCGGCGGCCGTGTGGTGGGAGTGGATCGGAACTTTCGAGCACTCCGCCACCTGGCCGCCCTTTACCGGGCAGAAAGCCGAGTGCAACTGGCCCAGCCGATCTGCGCCGATGCTTGCCGATTGCCCTTTGCCGACCAAAGCTTCGATCTGGTCTTCTGCCAATGGGTGCTTCTGTGGGTTCCGCTGGGGGCGGCATTAAAGGAAATCCGACGGGTTCTAGAGCCTGCCGGAGTGCTGGTCGCATTGGAACCAGATTACGGCGGCATGATCGAATATCCACCTGAAATTGCGTCTGCACCGCTCTGGCAAACCGGCCTCCGACGAGCCGGCGCCGATCCGGAAGTGGGCCGAAAACTACCACCCCTTTTAGCCGAACTGGGTTTCCAAGTAGAGGTGCTCCTTTTGGATCGGTTGTCTGCGCCGGATCCGGCCCGCTGGCAACTGCTTCGAGAGCTTCCTTTGACGGCAGAAGAACAAGCCCACCTAGAAGCGGCCATGCAGACAGAAACCCAATTGCCCCCGCAGTCTGTCAGCGTGCATCTGCCGATCTTCGGCATCCTGGGACACTGGCCGCCTAAAAGATAATCTGTTAGCCGGACCGACGAATTCTATCTGCGCCTGTGGCCTTTGGCTGGACAGGAGGATATTCCGCCCTCGGCCGTGAAATGAAAGACCGTCTGTCAGAGGGGAGGTTGTCTCAGTCAACTGGCAGCAAGCGCAGTCTACTAGGCCAAGGCACACCAGCGTATGATGTCTGGTGGAATGTTCAGCCGGCCAATCGCCGACCGGTAGCCCCCGGGTCGGAGAAGAGCTGCTTTTCTGGGCGGTAACGATATTGCATCAGATAGGCGTCTTCCGGGGTATCGGTATAATAATTTCGCAGCACAGCAACGGCCCGAAATTGACAAGCCCGAAAGAATAGTTGAGCGGGCAGGTTGGTTTCCCGCACTTCCAGGACAATCCGAGTGCGGCCTTGAGCCGAAAGCTTTCCGATGAGTTTTTGGATCATCTGGGTACCGACGCCTCGGCGCCGATAGTGGGGAGCTACGGCAAAGTTCAATAGATGAATGCGAGTCTTACAAAGTTCATAGACCATGTAGCCGACGACCTGATTATCACATTCGGCCACCATGCCGATGCAGTTGCGCTGGCGCAGGCACCGATAGAACTCTTCTTCGGTCCAGGGGAATTCAAAACTGGCTTGTTCGATCTGAAGCACTTCTGGTAGATCCCGCCGAATCATCCATCGCATATGCACCCGCAGTTTGGTTTGGGGATACATGGGCCGACTCCTTCCTTGCAAGGCAGCCCGGACTCAGTATTGAGAAATCGTGGGGACGAGGCACCCCCAGGCGGTTGCCTCTTGCCCTAAAGCCCAACGTGGTTCGCAGTAACTATTGGGAATGGGGATTAAGGTACCAAAACTGGCTAAATAGGCCAAGAGGAAAATAGGCCTTTGCCTGGAGACAATCCCTTTCTGAGACCCTCTTTGGAAAGGGAACTTTCACCTCCAGGGGACCGGGGTACGGGCTGCGGCCGGTAGGAGCCCACACGGCAGTCCTCCCCTGGCTTGGCTTACGCCAAGTCGGTCTCTCCCAGGGCGGGCAAAGGCCAAATACAAAGCGGCAGACACCCCAGCTTGGATTCTTGTTTGTCCGGAAATGTGCAGGACTCCCTTGGAGGGAGCCCTGTCTGTGAGAGGGTAGGCATTTCACTGCCCGCGCTGGAAACTCAGTGTAACAGACTAATAACAGACTAAAGTTCCAACACGCCATGCTCCCCGGCCAGGTAATCGTCTGACTGGTCTCCTCCCCAAAAGGCAGTGGTGAATAATCTCCCTGTGCAGGGCTTCCAACCACGCTCTTACTTAAACTCCAGGAGCCCGGAAGATCACAAAATGCACAAATTAAGTAAAAGATAGCAAATAAGAAAACTAGACAAGAAGGGCACTTTGGGATACACCTACTATTGCATAATTCCTATTGGATAATCATCCGAGTTTGCCTGGTTTTGATAGACAAGCATTGTAAAACCATTTTTCCCCTTTTCCCCAATTTTCTGGTTTTCTCAGGCTTGGGAAGGAAAGCCCAAAAAGGTAAAATAAAAAAGGTAACACTTCAGCCGAATAAACAACTTGCCAGGGTGATCCACGCAAAGCCTTTGAGTGGTATTCTCGGGCAGGCGGGCATCCAGAACAAATAAAACCGGCCCAAAAACTGGCCTGTTGGTTTCCCCAGGAATGATGGGGACACCACTCGGCTGAAGTGTGACTAATGAAGTGTTACTAAAAAAGACGGTAAAGCTCTGGCCAGAGAGGATGGAAGGGATGAATAGGGTTGGCGGTATGAACAAAGCAGTGGGAGGGAATTCAGGTGTATTGCCGGGAAGGGCGGGCATATCTCCGTAGGGGGAAGGGAAAATCCGGTGGGGTGCTTTATCGGCCGGGAGGGGCCCCGGTACCCAGGCCGTGAGCCCCTCAATAGTCCTTCCATTGTGGAGGGAGGAAAGCAGAGAAGAGGGGATTTTTTTACTGTCTTACGAAAGGCTTTTTACCCAATGGTAGGATGCCAACCTATCCTATAGAGGGGGATTGATTATGGGGGCAATAGCCCATTGGGGATTCATGATGGTGATGATGGTGCGGCCGAGGGGAGGGGTTTTCATTTGATTTAGGGTGCCCTGCCGCATGGCCCAGGGGTATGGTAAGCTGGGGCCGGGGCCCAGAGCGCTTCCAAGGGCTCGACAGGGTGGGATGGGAACGGATGGTACGGTGGGATGGGTGGAACGACGACGGAATTATGGATCTGGATAACGGTTTTGGTGGTCGTGGTGGGGGTTGGCGGATATGTTTTGGGAAAATTGCGCCGGTTATCCCCTTCAGGCCGATCCGGTCCCCAGGATTGGCTGAGTCAATTTCGAGAAATGCACTCTCAGGGTGTGCTGAGCGAACAGGAATTCCGAAGCATTAAAACGACATTGCTTCCCCAGATCCAGCAGGAGCTAAACCAACAGGTAAATAAAGACAGAACCAGCGAATAGGTCGGTTGTATGTAGTAGGAGCAAGGCAACGGGTGTTCGGAAGGTGCCAATTGTGCCGGCCTCTGGGAGAACCTTCAAACCCAGGGGGGTTTCGTGACGTAACAAGTTTAGGTACCAGTTTAGCCGAAATGGACTAGGCGAGAGTTTTTCTTTCTGTCAGATTGCCGAGTTCAGGTGGCCGGCCCGAGCCAGACTGTTCGCAGGTTTTTGCTCGCCCCAGCCAGTAGCTACCTACAGAAAGGATTCAGGATGCCATTGGGACGGGACTTTGATGGGGGCCGACGAGGTACGAGTGCCTCGAAAAAGAGCGCCTTTTGTTCTTTTTGTCGGAAGAGTTATCGGGATGTAGGGCCTTTGGTGGAGGGACCTGGGGAGGTCTTCATATGCGGCGAATGCGTGGACTTATGTCAATCTATCCTGGAGCAGGAACGCCGTCGCCGTGGCCTCAGCAAACCGCTGTTTGCCCGCATTCCCACGCCCCGTGAGATCTGCAAAAAACTAGATGAATATGTGGTCGGCCAAGAACATGCCAAAAAAGTGCTCTCGGTGGCGGTGCACAATCATTACCGTCGGCTTACTCACGAAACGCACCTGGCCACGGAGGTGGAAATCGATAAGTCGAATATTCTTCTGATTGGGCCTACCGGATCGGGCAAGACACTTCTGGCGCAGACGTTAGCTCGGATTTTGGACGTACCGTTCGCCATCGGCGATGCTACTACACTTACCGAAGCCGGTTATGTCGGCGAAGACGTGGAGAATCTGCTGTTGAAGCTATTGCATGCGGCGGATTTTGATATTGAAGCGGCGCAGCGTGGCATTGTCTATATTGACGAAATCGACAAAATCGCCAAAACCAGCTTCAACGTTTCGATCACCCGCGATGTGTCCGGCGAGGGGGTCCAGCAGGCCCTTCTGAAGATGCTCGAAGGCACCATATCCAATGTACCGCCCCAGGGAGGCCGAAAACATCCCGAACAGCAATATATCCAAGTGGATACCACGAATATTCTGTTTATCTGTGGGGGTACCTTTGTTGGGCTGGAGGAGATCATTGCCCGCCGGATTGGACGCCGCACCATCGGCTTTACCCAAGACACCCGAACCAAAACCGAATTGGGCCTGGCCGAATTGTTGCCCTTGGTTACCCCGGACGATCTTTTGGAGTTCGGGATGATCCCGGAGTTTATAGGTCGGCTTCCAGTTATTTCCACCTTAGCTCCGCTGAACCATGCGGCTTTGGTCCGGGTGCTTACCGAGCCGAAAAATGCATTGGTCAAACAGTATCAGGCCCTATTTGCCATGGAAGGGGCGGAGCTGGAGTTTACGCCCGGCGCCTTGGATGCGATTGCCAGTTTGGCCTTGGAGCGAGATACCGGTGCCCGAGGTCTGCGGGCCATTATGGAAAACCTAATGCTAGACATCATGTTTGAACTGCCGGATCAACCGCCCGGCACTCGCTATGTGATTACCGAAGAGGTGGTGTATCGGCGGGCGCCGCTGGCGCCGATCCGGGAGGCCAAACAGAGCGCCTGAGCATCGCTCCTTTCAGAAGAGCCCGGAGGGCGGAGGTCTCATCCGGCATCGTCAACGTTGGGCATCAGGAGGTAGAGGGCGGAAGGCGGAGGCGAAGCCGACGACCTACGTTGTTCGATCCGCATTCCGCGATCCGTCAGAAGCCCTGAGCGATCTTCGCGCTGCGATTGGCAAAAGCTGAGCCGTGCCCAGCTCCCCTTAGGGACCGTTCGGGATCAAGCGGGCGTCCAGCCAATTGGCCCGATCCAATTGGTCACCCCAAGCTCCGTAATCGACGAGCAATGTTAACTGTTGGACATTTGTTATATCCAGGCGGATGGCAAGGGGCGGATCGCCGCTGGAAATCGGCTTCGTTTCGTATATTGGTTTACCATCTGCCAGAACCCGATAAATCACGCTGCCTCTGCCCGCGCTAGTATCATCCAGGGCCAATTCCGCCTCCAGCCGACTGTATCGGCCCTGGAGGTCGTATGTTAGGCTGGCCTTGCTGTGAACGCCGAGGCCTTTTAGATATCGGCGTCCGCCGCAGCGCAGCCAAGTACCGGTTACGGATCGATCCGGCTGCCAAGGCCACACCAACTCAAAGAAAGGTTCAAACTGGTAGTGTTTCGGCTCCAGGTCCGACAGATAGACCACCCGTGCGCCGATCGGCTGCAAAAAGACGAGATTTTCCAAGTGGGTCTGGAAGGAGAGGAGGCTCGGCAGGGTGAGATCGGCTTTGGCTTGGTGGACGTTCAGGCGTTCGGCGAGCAGTAACGAGCCATCTTGCAGCCCCACCCAAATCCGCAGGCCTTCCGGTCGAGAGGCTGGTAGGGGCAGTCGGCGAAATTGGATCGCTCGGATGCGGGGAATCTCCACGGAGATGGAGCCCAAAGGACCCGCCCAACGAACCGAGCCAGCTTCGATGGCTTCCAGGCGGCCTTGTAGTTCGTCGCCATTTAAAAGCAAAAGACGGTCTTCTTCCGGACGCTGGCGATGGAGCCGATCCAGAAGCTGATCCCGTTCGGCCAACGGGCTAGGCAACCGAAATACCACCCCCAGGACCTGCCCCACGGGCATTCGGGTGGGGGCTGGTCCCTTCGGTTCCAGAAGATCCGCTTCTACCTCTAGCAAGCCGTCTGCCATCTTGGAGACCTGAGCCACCAGGAGGCCACCGTCATTTAGAACGAGCACCGGCGCACGCTGCACCTCTCGGGGCGATCCCCACCGGAGGAGTTCTTCTACGGTCGTGGAAACCGTTTTGCCCTCCGAAGTGCGAAACCGCATTTTTCCCTGAGAGGCGAATTCCAAAGCAGCCTCAATGGCTGGGCCGTCTAAAAGTACCAATTGGCCTCTATCGGGCCAGGCCTCCCCTGGGGCTTCCGGAAGTGAGCGATTGGGAAGGTTGGTGGTTGGAGAGGGCGAAGGGGCGTTTGCCCGCTTAGGAAGTTCTTCGGACGATCCGGGGGAACCCTCCCAGCCGATAGCCCCGGCTATTAGGAGCCAGGCCACCAGCAGAAAGCCTATCTTTCGAAATCCTTGGATTCGAATCCTGTGGCTAGAAGCAGTAGCCAGAGCAGTGCCTTGAAAGGGGCAATGTCGGCCACACGAGCACCACATAGACATAAGAGACTTACCTTTGGAAGATCGGGAGGACATTGTTGGGTAATTGGAGAATAATGAGGGCCATGGCGGTGGCGCAATGGGGGCAAATGGGATCGGACCAGGAGCCGTCGGGGCGCTGCCGGGCCAATAGGTCATCCCGAATGGCGGGGAACCAGCCTGTCCAACGGGTTCCGCCAGCCCACCACATGGCTTGCACGGCATAGTAATGGCCATAGAAGTAATACTCTTCCCGGCGGACTTGGCCGACTTGGGGTTGGAAGCGGGCCAAATAGTCCAAGCCTTTTTGGATTTCTGGGGCATCGTAGATGCCGGCGGTATACAGGGCCACCAAGGCGGCGGCGCTGCGCGCGAACTGGCTTTGACCACCCACCGAAAGCATATACATAAATCCACCATCCGGATTCTGACTCTTTTTCACATAGTCAATGCTCCGGTCGATCGTCTGTTTCGGGACAAAAAAGCCGGCGTTTCGGGCCGCACGCAACGCCATCACCTGGCAAACCGTTACCGAAATATCCGCATCGCTTCCCCGAGGCTGGTAGCGCCAACCGCCCTCCTGGTTTTGGGTAGCTACAATCAGTTGGACAGCCCGGCTCAGCTTTTCCCGCAGATCGGTCCGACGGGCCATGCCGTAGCATTCGGCTAAAAACAGCACGGCAAAGCCATGATCGTACATTGGCCCATGGCTCATTCCGCGCTGAGAAACGATCAGGCCGCTTTCCTGGGCATGAGCCAATAGGTAGTCGATCACCCGGTCGATCTGTCGGCCATAGGGGCCTCGGCCAGGCGTACTGCCAGAACACAAAAAGGCTAAACCAGCTAGCGCGGTAATAGCCGTATTGCCTCCGTACAGACCGGTCCCAAAGGAGCCGTCCTCCCTCTGCACTTGGGCCAAAAAGGCCAAGCCACGCTGAATCGCCCGGTCCGTCGCAGGAGTGATCATATGAATAGCTGTAGTTTCCGGATCAGCTTCTGCGCCCCCGGCCGACGGCAAATTGCCCCCCAACCACCACCCAACCAAACACACAAAACCCAACCAAAACCTCATCGTCCGCCTTTCTGGTGCTCCAACTAGCCGCGGAAATATGAAAGCAGTTGTCCGACCGACGTTTGCCTCTCTTCCCACGACCAGATGGAATTTTGGTATAAGTCCCGTCAGCATAAATCAGCTCTCCGAGCCACGGAACCTGGTCTTCTTCTGCCTTTTCGGTTGTGGCAGAAAAAGCCAACAGGGGCGTTTGTCATCTCCCCGTCTGTACCATTTCCTCCGAACCAGTCAGACATTTCGGTCAATGTACACCAACATTTCCGCCGGCGCATGGAAACATTTCGGTCCACCTCCCACAAATATTTCCACCGAAACTCACAGACATTTCGGAAGCCCATTCAAACATTTCGGCCGAACAGGCAAACATTTCAGCCCAAGTGCATCAGCATTTCTGCCAACCCCTCTCCCGTGTCATTGCTTCGGAAGTAGGAATCCGGTTTTTTTCCGAAGGATTGAGCCGCTCTGGACGGCCGCTTCCACGCCAGTGCCTGAAGAACCATCCTTGCCGACACCAGCAGAAGGGTTCATTTGGCTGAACTGGTATATTTTTCTTTGGAGCGGAGTTCTGTCAACCGGCGGAAATAATCGATGATTAAATGTTTATATTTCGGTAAGAATTCTTCCGCTGGGGTTTCGAGAATCTTTTGGCGTTGGGCAGGAGGTAGAAGGCCCCAGACCTCTTGAAGAAGAGTCCGGACCTGCTGAGCGTCGGCCGGTTTTTCTTCCGTGGAAGGTGCCAAAGGGGGATTGACCGTCGATTGGTTGGCCCCGCCTGGAACTATTTCTTTAGGCTCCCCGGGACTCCCGGCTCCCGGGACGGAACGGGAGGAATCGCCATCTGGTTTGCCTTGGGTGGGCAGTTTCGCTTGGGCTAAGCCAGACTTTTGTGCCTGTTCGATTAGGCGGTCCAATTCAGCCAAAATCTCTTTTTGGATCTGTTGGGTGCGGGAGCCGGTCTGGCCTTGGCTCAGAAGCATTTCTACTTCCCGCATCTGTTGGAGGATAGAAAGTAGGGGATTTGCTTCTTCCGAGATGCCCGCTTGGCCCAGTTCCTGCTGGAGCTGTGTTGGCAAGGGGCCTGAAGTCTCAGCCGGTTCGCTCTTTGCCAGGGGCGATTGATTCAGGCGGACCGGTTGGACTGCCGACGGTTCTTCCGCCCAAACCGGAGGGCTAGAGGCATCTACCCCAATCACTATGCCCGGAATGGTGGCCAAAAACATCCCCCCGAGCAGGCATCCCCTCTGTAGTCGACAGATCGCCAAAAAGCCACGGCTAACCCTATAGGCTTTCCAAAAGGAGTTCTCAAGTTCCCATAGGTTAACCAGACGGTTCATGGTCTTTGCTCCTGGGAGGAAGTAGGCTGAAGAATTTGCTGGACCATTTGGGCCAATCGGGCCTGGGCTTGGCGAAGCGCCTGGTATTGGGCCTTGGCTTCAGGCCGATCTGACGGCTGATCTCCAAAGGTCTGATACAAGGCCACCGTGCGCTGGTGGATCGAGTGTTGCCAGAGACGAAGTAGTTTCAGTTCGGCTGTGGAGACGACCTTTTGGGTACTGGAGGAACTTGCTGGCTGTTGGTTCTGGGCGGGGATGGGTTTGGTCAAGGCCAGAGCCGATATTTCCTCCTGGAGGGCTTCCTGGAGCAGACGGATTTGAGCCAAGGCCTCTTGTTGGGCCTGTTGGGCGGCAGGACCGGTTTGGCTTTGGGCTAACTGTTGGGCGGCCTGCTGCATCCAGGAGGCTGCTTCTGCTAAGGCCATCTGAAATACCGGAAGACCCGTAAGCTTTTCCGTCCAACTGTGGGTCTGCGTGTGGAGCTGCTGTTGTTGGCGGGCTAGGTCGGCCAACCGGATCTGATCTTGAGGATTCAATGTACCTGTGTTTTTTCGTGCATCTTCCAGTTGCAGGGTTTCTTTCCGAATCTGTTCTTGGCGCTTATACAAGTTCGGTAGGGTTTCCCGCAGCTGGCCCAAATGCTCAGCAAGCACCACCCCTTGGATTTGAACTCGCTCTTGCCTCAGCAACCAGCGGGCTTGTTGGAGGGTTTGCAAGGCGAGTTGAGAGGTCTGGATGGCCTGGGGGATGGCTCCCTGCTGAGCCCACTTCACGGTCTGCCGCATCCCTTCTAACGCCGAGCGAATTGCCTGGCCCGGTTCCGCCGCCCATAGATGCTCCATCTGCGGCAGCAACTTTTCCACTTCCCTCAGCAGGTTCTCTTGCTGGGCGGCTGCTTGTTTGACGAAGGCAGGTTGATCGCTGGGCTTGGCTCGACTGGCCAATTCCAACAGGCTCTGAATCTCCTGCTGCCGGTTTATATACTCGGTCAAGGCTTGTTCCGTCTGCTCTAGCAGGCCCATCCGTCGCTCAGCGCCTTGGCTGGGGCGGTTCCCCAACAGATCGGCAAGATGTTCCAAATGATGGAGGATCTCCGGCAGGGTATGGAACAACCGACCCATGCGGTTTTGGAGGATGTCTTGGGTAGCGGTGGCCATGCTGGTAGCAGGGTCTTTTTGTTCAGCATATCGTACGGCTTCGGCCAACAGTTGCCCTGAAACCGGATCCACGGTTTCCAACTGGGTGAGCTGCTGGGCCATTTCCCGCTGAAGCTGTTCGGTGCGCTGGGCCAGATCCGCCTGACGTTGAGCGGCAGAGCGGAGATCGGCCAATTCCTGGGGCCCCAATTCTCGAACCTCTTTGGTAAGTGTGGTTTGGGCAATTTGCCGAAGCTGTTCTAAAACACCCTTCTGCTCCCGGATCAATTGCTGGATCTGTTGGCCATAGCGCTGGGTTTGCAGGCCCGGCTGAAAGCGCTGCAGCCAAGATTCTAAACTTTGAATGACTATGGCCTGATTGTGAAGCACTTGCCCTAGGGAATCCAAAAGGGCCTGAGGGGGCCGGATGGGGCTTTGCGCTTTTTGGGCATCCAAGGCGCTTTGGGCTGCTTTAATCCCAGAAAGAAATTGTTGAGCTATCCGCGATATCTCTTCCTTTTCCAAGCGGAGCAGGCCGTTCCGCAAATACTCCAGCCGACGCCGAAGCTCCGTCTGACCGAGATGGTTTTGTGTCAAATCGGCAAGGGTGGTTTCCAGTCGGCCCAAGATACTTTCGGGCGAGTGGACCAATTGATCCAGGAGTTGGCGCTGGGCCAGTTCCAGGCTCCGGACCCGCTCGAGTTGGTGAAGCTCCAGCGGCTGCCCTGCCACAAATCCCTTGGCCAACCCATTCAACTGCTCATGCACAGAACGTTGCTTCTGAAGCCATTGGGCGAGTTCGGCCACAAGGGTATTTTCCTGGCTACTGAGCCGCTCTAAAAATTGCTCCGGTCGTAAAAGCCCCATCCGATGGGGTGGGCTAGAGGCCGTTTGCCCACCGTAGTCCACCGCCTGAATAGAGAAAACCACCTCCATCCCAGGCTGCCCCCCTACACGGGCTAAATCCCAGGCATATTCCAGCACGGGGAGGCTCTGGCGGAAGTCCCCGCCGGCAGAAAAACTTTGGCTCTGTTGAGGCGGCCGACTAGGGCCTTCATAAATCACCCACTGCTGAAGACCGGAAGGAGGCTTTTCCGGAAAACGTCCCCTCCGGGAACCCTCCCATGGCCAAGCCGGTTCTTGGGCCGACGCTTGCTCTCGCACCGTAGCCCACAAGACAACCTGTCGAATCCCCAAATCGTCGTTCACTTTCACCCGAATCGGCACTTGGGCACCGGGGGTGGCATAGCTGTGCAACGGCGGCCATAAAACGGTCAAGCTGGGGGGCAGATCCGGCACAGCCCGCACTTCCCAACTGGCCACCTCATGCTCTAACCCTTGCTGGTCGATCAGCCGAAGCCGCCATCGCCCCGATTGCCGAATTACCAAACCCTCTCCCGCTTCCGCCAATCGGGCCGAAGGTTCCGAACCCCCCTGGGGCTGGCTAGACGGGGATGAAGCGGGTGGGGTAGGCTTTTCGGGGCCGACCCTGCCAGCCCCACGGGGGCCAGCTTTCTTCGGCCCCCCCTGCCGTCGGGGGGAACTGCCAGAGGAGGGGATCTGAAACAAATATCCATCTCCCAAAATCTCTGCCTCGTACGGATGGTCTTCCTCGCTCAGCAGGACTACTGCTCGAAGAGGCCGATCCACTCGGCCGGTAATCTCGGCTCGGGTACCCACCAAGGCCCGAATCCATTGCCCAGCCGTCTCCGTACCTAGCCCGCTATATTCCGGCGGAATCAACCGAACTTGACAATTCATCAACCGTGGCGGCTCCAAAACTTCCACATGAATCCACTCCATGCTGTGATCATCGCCGCCGGTCAGGCGATACCAGAACGGCCCGTGCAATCCTTCCCGCCGGACTTGTCCCACCTGTTTCCACGAACCGCCTTCGGTACGGAAGCGAACCAAGCGGACCGGTTCGCTCTGCTCCTGGAGCCCCTCGGGAGTTTGCAGGCGATAATGGATCCGTAAATCGCTCGGCAGCTTCCCGGTTGCCTCCTCGACTACCAATTCAAATGGTTCTCCCCGGGCAATCCGCTCGACTCGGTGGACAATGATCAAGTGAGTGCGCTGAGGCCATGCCGTTTTTCCCAGCGGCATCGCCAACCGGGCCAAAGCAATCCGCGCCAAGTTCGGATCGGCCAGCACCAGCACCCCCACCAGCATCCCCAAGGCTCCTGCACCGATCAGACTGCGGAGGACCGGTCGAGGGTCTAACGCTGCCTGAAAATCAATTCCCGCAGCCTCTTGAGTGGTCTGAGCAATCACCAGTTCCCGCAGCAGCGGGGAACCAGCCGTCGGATCCTCTTTCGATTGCTGAAGAAAGCTCACACTGCTGGCCAACCGATCCGCCAATACAGGGAAAGACCGCTCCAATCGAAGCGCCAGGGCTACCTCCGAAATCCGTTTCCAGGCTCCACTCCGCCCAAATTGATACAACCCCCACCCAACCAGAGCGAAAAATCCTATCGACATCAAGATCCGAAGTCCTGGATCTTGAAAGCGGAACCAATAGTCTGCTGCTGCGAAAACCGTAGCGCCGCCCAGGACCCAAAGGGTCAGCCGGCCTAGCTCCTTTAGGAGCAGCCACAACCGCCATCGGCGTCGAACAGCTCGGATTTTGGCCTCAAGCGGATGCATAACCGACCCGCCCCCTCCCACAGGTGAAGCCCTTGGGGGGTAAAACCACATGGAACCTTTCCGCCGAATGGCGCACCAAGCTATTCCTCCGCAAGCCAGAAGCCAGATTTTTTATAATAGTTTCCTTTTTCTGGATCCCCGCTTTGGCGGGAATGCCAACATAAAAGCTTCCTTGGAAAAGGCAGGGGAGTTGTTCATTCGGCGGAAATGTTACAGAAACATGCCGGCTCCCTGCTAGGCCTCTGGTATTATTCTATACCATTCCATGGGATTTTCGGAGAATCCATTCGGCCACCAGCACCGCCAGGAATAGGGCCAACAAGGGCCAACGGTTCCACAACGGCATGGGCGGGAGGGTTTCTAAGGGCACTGGTTGGCCGGGGGGCAACTGGTCCAGGAGTTGATGGGCGTCGGCTAGACGGAGGAGTCGGCCTTGGCTTGCTTGGGCGGCTCGCCGAAGCTCGGACAGATCCATTTGTAATCGGGCCAGTTCGCTGGGCGGAGCGGTGATTTCAAAATTGGTCGAGGGCGGCGGCCCTTCCCCTCGGGGCGAGGAAACCCATGCATAATAATTCCCCAAGGGCAGGGCCGGCAAGACCGCTTCAAATACAGCCCGGCTCAGCGTGCTCCGCTGCAACCAGATCTGGTGAGTGGCCCCGTCTTGATGTTCTAAAACTACACCCACGCTCCGGTCGTCTTCGGGGGCTTGTCGGGGATCGGCAAAGACCACCCGCAGACGCACCGGGTCCCCCTGTTGGTATTGGCGGGTATCGGTGGAAAGTTCGGCCCATCGGGCGCTGTGAGCCAATTTAGCGCGGCTCAGCGTGCGGAGGGTCTGGATCCAATACCGAGCCAGAATTCGGTCGCCCAACCGCCATCGCCACCGCCAGGTCTCATCCGTGGCATGAAAAAGCACCTGCCCTGCTCCCACATATTGCTGAAGGATCACGGGCAGACGGCTGCCACCAGAACCCGTCCGGCTCGGATGCTCCGCTAAGACCCGAACCCCTGGATACACCTGGTCAATTTCCAATAGCCAACGCACCGGCGGCAGCCGATGCCATAGTTGCTGCGTTTCTTCAAGGGTGTCACCCAGTTGCATCGAAGGGCTGAGCAACCCCAATTCTGTGGGTTGAACGGAGAAGCTTTCTTGGAGCGGCAATTCCGGCGGTGGGCTTCGGACCCCTCGAACATCGAACGGAAAAAGCCGTTCCAACGGGGTCCCCCGATACGCCTGCGGCATCCAGCCTCTAGGACCAGCTATGAAAATTATTCCACCCCCTCTGGCCGGTTCCTGTACAAATTCCACCAGTGCCTCCATCGTGGCCGAACCTAATGCCGTGGGCGGCACATCGCCTAAAATCACCACATCATACCCCGCCAATTCCTCTGGCCCCACCGGAAAAATCCGTAGCGCCCCAGGCGTTTGCTCTACATATTCCGGATCCACCTCCTGAAGCCAATACCGCAACTGCACCGTCGGTTCTCTTCGAAGCAAATTGCTCAGATAGCGGAATTCATAATCCGGCTGCGATTGGGCCAGCAAAACATGAATCCGCTCTTTGCGCACTTGCACGGTGCAGGTTCGGTGGTTATCTTCTTGGGTGAATTCCTCCTCCAAAGGTTCCAATTGGACTTGGTACCGAAAGGTACCTTCTTGACGGGGGCGATACAGCAGGCGAACGGTTTGCCGTTGGCCGTCTGGTCCAAGTTGCAGCTCCGTTTGAGCCAAGATTTGCGGCTGGCCCTGTTGACGGAGCACCAGTCGAACGCGTCGGCCTTCTAACCCTACCGCCGAGACATGACACTCAAACGGCACCAGATCGTCGAGGAAGACCACCGGCTCGACAAGCAGATCGGTCAATTTCATGTTTCGCAGCGGCCGCGGATCCCCCAACCCCACAATCCATAGCGGTACGCCGCGACGCCGGGCTTGAGCGGCCACCTCGCTCAAAAGCGGACCTTCCGTCGTGATCCCATCGGTAAACAAAAGCACCGCTGCCGGATCTGTCCCCCGGTGCTCCCGAAAGATGGTCTGAACAGCCGCGCCTAAACGGCTGCTAGGCACATCCGCCTCCAGACGACGTAGCTGCTCGATTAGCTCCTCCAGGGTTTGGCCCGAGCAGGGCCGTGCACCCCCCGCAGTGTCCTCCAACACGTACATTCGGAGTTGATACTCCTGGTGCCATTGGTTGAGCAAGGCAGCCTCGTTTTCCAAAAGAAGCATTTTGGCCAGGTTAAGCCGACTCATCACGCCCTCGCCTAAGCCTGCTTCCTTGATCCGGCGACGAAGCGCCTGGGCCTGAGCTGGCTCATACGGATCCACGGTACTCATGCTTCCCGAATTGTCGAGCAGCACCACTAAATACGGCAAGCCGGTCCGATGAACCACTAAGGTGCTTTGCGCTATCATCCAAAAAAGCATTCCCACCAAAATAAGTCGAAACAAGGCCAGGATCGTGCACACTCGGCGGCTGCCGGACCGGCTCTGGCCCCAGTACAGAGCCACGATCATGCCCACCAACACTCCAGCCGCCAATACGCTTATCCACCCAGGCCAAGGCCACGCATGTTCTAGAGTCCATTGCACCCCTTGGCCCGGTGGACTTCCTACTCCTACCAGCCGTTGTAGCCACTCCGGCAGCGGAACGCTCATCGGTAACCTTCAGGTCTTCTG
Organism: uncultured Thermoguttaceae bacterium; assembly: GCA_938042245.1. Classification (GTDB taxonomy): domain Bacteria; phylum Planctomycetota; class Planctomycetia; order Pirellulales; family Thermoguttaceae; genus JANXAQ01. Next base: position 171,786 of record CALIRO010000002.1, on the reverse strand, counting down.
AGGGTAATCCCTGGGAAACCTACCCTGCCCCCCACCAGTTCCACCCCATGAAAAAATCCCACCGCCTACCTCTCCAGCCATTATTTCAGGCACATCCCCAATCAGTCCCCCAAATGTTTCTTTTCATAATTCCTGCAACCACCAACTCCCCCTCTCCTACCTTTCACTCTACCAGTCCTGTTAGCACCGTTGGAGAGGGGGGCAACGGGTAGCCTGACAGTTGGTTAACCCCGGTTAGGACTTAGCACCTGCACCACGGGCAACAGGTCAACCCAATGGTGTACCAAGGCTTTCCTGCAAAAGCGGGAATCCCGTTTTTTGTGATAGTTTATTGGTTCTGGACTGCCGCTTGGATGGTAGGGACGGCCAAAGGCTTTGCTCGGATCAATCTGGCAGCTTCTTCATTCGGCGGAACTGTTACCATCCTAGGTTTACCGTAAGGCACTGTTTGGACTTTCCGCCTGGAGAGTACGGTCCCCGTTAAGTTGATATACAAATGATAGCGTAACGGCTGGTCATCCCATGGGGAGCTTGGGGCAGCCAAGATCAGCTAGGGGTGGAACCTGTTAGGGAATGCCGGGGGGCGATAAGGTTTTGCGGTACTAGCTTTTTCTAATAGATCCAGCATCTGTTGGACACTGGGCCAGGCCAACAGACGGCTGTCCAAGTGCCGAGCAGCTTCCAGAACTGCTTTTGGCTGCGCCATCGTCGGAATCCAGCCGGCAAAAGGACTTTCTCGCAGCAGTTCGGCCGTCTGGGCCGCCAGCATGGCTGCTTGAAGGGGCAAGGGCGATTGGAGCACCGAACCAGCCACCTGTTTTCGAAACAACTTTTCTTGCACCGAGCTCGCTTGGCCACTCTGGGGATCACGCCAGCACAGTTCCGCCGTAGCGATCAGGTCGTCCGGCCCGCCGGTGGCCAGGCGCAGCTCATACAAAGCGGTGCCCGATTGACCTGAATAGAAGTATGTGTCCAAGCGAGGCGGCTTTAGCCCCACAATCGCCCTGGACTCATGCCCCAACAACCGATAGGAAATCACCATCCGGGGATTAAACCGTACCCGAAGCCGTACATCCGCGGCCACTCGCTGCGAGCGCCCAGTAATCGATTCCAACAGCGCCCAGAGGATCTGTCGGCTACTGGTGGCCCGATAAGCCTTCCCTCCGCCCAGTTGAGCCAGTCGGGCTAAGAGGGGTTCCGGCTCCTCGTCCAGACGCTCCTGGCCTAAATCCACCACATCTAAGTGAATCCCCTCGGAGGCCGCTTCCGCCAAAAGCCCCCCGAGACGTTGCTCTGCTACCGGATCCAAGGCCACCATTCCGTCGGTCAATAAAATGACTCGGTTGCGTCGGCCTTTTTCCCCCCCATAGCGGCGGGCTACCGCATACCCATACCGTAATCCTTCTGCCGCATGGGTGCTGCCGGCAGGTTCCTGACGAGCCAACACCTCCAGGAGTTCCGGCATATCATCCCGCCCCAGATCTTCGCCCACCACATACGCCTGAGTATGAAAAAGCACCACGTGAAGACGATCCTTGGGCCCGAAACTTTTTGTGAGCATCTGGAGGGCTTGGACAAGCAGCGCCCACCGGGCACCCCATTGCATACTGCTGGAGCAGTCCAGAACCAAGGTAGCGGACGTCCCTGCCCGGGGCCCATCCGCTACCTGGGCTGCTTGCACCCCTACCTGCATCATCTGGAATTGCCCGCCCCGAAACAGCGATGGCCCAGCCCATATTCCTAGGCGCAGCGGTTGGCCAGCCCGCGGCATCGGATACTTATAGTCGATGGCTGCCAAAAATTCCTCCGTACGAATGGCCTCTGGAGGGGGCAAGCTGCCCCGGGACAAGTAGGCCCGAGCTAACTCAAAACTCGCCGGCGCTACGTCCAACGGCACCTCACTAACGGTTAAGTGCGGATGGAAAGCTGGAATCACAAACGGATGCACCCCCCAACGCCGATAGTCGCCCCACGGAAAGCCCGGCACCAAAGGCGGATCCACCCCCCGCGGGGCAGGCAATGGCACTGTCCAGAGGTCCTCCCCGTCGATGCTCAGGGGGCTAGCCAGCATCGGCCATTTCATCAGAGTCCTAGCTAACACCAGCTCTTCCCGACGAAGCCCCCAAAGGCGTTCCGACCAGTCTGGCTCAGCTGGGGAGACCGAACCTGCTTTTGCCAATGCCGGGTCCATCTCCACCTGAATCGCAGCAGCTTCTAATCCAAAAGGTTGGCTTGCCAGGCTTTTTTCGGAAGCAGAAGGGGCAGCCACCAGGAGGTTCATGGGAAGGGGTTCTGTCAATTGGCCAATTCGGCCTAAGTGCTGTTTTGGAACCTTGCTGAACCAATCCAAAGGGGGGATAGAACCCACCATGGAGAGGATCCACCCCAATTGCCAAAGCCCAAAGATTAATAACAGACTCACTGCGGTGGCCCACCGATAAACGCGATTCTCCCAACAGCGCTGAATGGGTAGCCGACGTAATCGGGCCAGAAGCCCCTCCGGGATCGAAACCTCGCGCAGCAGAGCATCTACACCCTCATCGGCTTGGAGAGGAATTTGCCGGAGGCGTTCCAAGAGGCCTTCGGGCAACGGAACAGCCTTCAATTGGGCTTCCAGCCACGCATCCTTTTCTAAAGGGAGTTCAGTCATCGTGGAGATGCTCTGTGGGAATCCGAACAAGGGGCTAGGAGGAATATACCTTCCGACGGTAGCGGGCCGCCTATATCTTTTCCTTTTGCGTCCCCCAATTTAAGAAGGGACCAGGAGGAAAACCGTAAGGAGGATTTCTAGAATGCTTATATTATCTATATTATCTAGATTACTTATTTTCTATGTCCGATAGCCTCGGATAATCGATCGGGGGTTTCTAATGTGCTATTATGGGGGAGATTTTTCTTGAATTCCGGCAGCTAATAGGGCTTCCCGAAGCCGGAGACGTGCTCGGCTTACCCGGGAGAGGACCGTCCCAATAGGGACACCCAACATTTCCGCAGCTTCCTGGTAAGTTAATTCGCCCACTACTACCAATAAAAGGGATTCTCGGAGTTGTTCGGGTAATTGGTCTAAGGCCCGTTGGATGGGGTCGATATATCCCTGATCGGGGGGTTCAGGTGAGCCCAACTTCTCGAATAAACTGGAAGACTCAGCCGGTTTTCGCTTTCCGGCCCGACGCCAATAATCGGCAATACGCCGCCGTAAAATCGCCACCAACCAGCCACGCTCCCCTTGGCCTGGCTGAAACCGATGCCGACTCTTCCAGGCAGATCGAAAGGTCTCCTGCACCACATCCTCTGCCTCATGGCGGTCCCCGACCAGCCGGTATGCCAGTCGATATAAAACTGGTCCGTGCGCTTCCACCAAGCGGGTAAAATCTGTAGGTTCCAAGGCCAACCGTCGTTCTCCTTGCCAAAAGCTCAGAGCAAAACCGCCTGGTGGGCCTTCTAAAAAGCCCTTTCGACTCCGAAGGGAAAAATTATTCCCTAGGGGGACCACGAAATACCCACTCTTGGGGGATATCTATATCCCCAAAGAGACTTTAATCGAGAGGCCTCAGGGTTTTCGATCCAAGAAACACCCCCGGCCTTCTCTTCAGACGGCCTCAGAACTCTTAACAGCTCCCCAGTCGGGGCAATAGGTTACCGGACCGATCGGGCAAAAATGCCGGTGGCATACCAGACGCCATTGTCCCCTTTTTTCATATCATATCCGTACCGGGGATGCGCTGCCTGAACCGCACTCCAATGGCCTGAAGAAAGCCGCCAGCACCGGACGCACTCTATGGCCGCTTCTAAAAGATTCTGTCCGGGCCAACTTTCCGCGCATACCTCTTGGGCCAGTAAGCCGCCAGGCAACTGTTGGCTAATCCGGTGGAATCGGCTGTCCCAGTGATGATGGCCCTGCAAGCGGATTCGGGCCTGATAGGCGGAATGGTTTTCCGCCTCTTGGGCTAAGATGGGGTCAAACTGGCCGGTGGTGCTGGCGGGCCGCTCCGGATGGGTACGCACGGCATAAATCAGTGTGCGTTGGGTCAGTGTGCCCGGCGGCAGACTAAGAATCACCTTGGTCTGCTCTAATGTATATAAACGACCACCTAAAAATGGAAATACACTTACCACCGTCCCGTATTGCTTCTGATCCCGGTGGGCAAGATCAATGATGGCCATCCCCTCCAGCCCCAACATCTCCGAAAACGCTGGATGCTTCAAAAGCACTACCACTTCTCCCCCCTGCTCCAGCCGAGCGTCCCGAGGTAATTTGGCAAGCACATACTCCGCCAATTTCTCCCGAACCGTAGGATCAGCCAGAACCTCCTTCTCAAAGCGGTTTCCAAGGCTGTCCGATTCCGGATCGGCAAACAACAGAAGTAACATCCGTCCACTCTGATAGGCGGCTCGATAGGCCTGCCGGTAATCCTCATACCATCGTAAAGGGATTTCCGGGGGGAGGCGTCGGCCAAAAAATTGCTCCGCCCACCGCCGCATCCGCTCCACATACCACTGGTGACGTTTAACTAGGTGGCCAGGCGGAAGATCCAAGATCACCTTCATCTGCTGCACCGAATAGCAGGCATCAGCGGCAAAAGGAAACGCTCCCACCACACAGCCATAGTAGGCAGCCTCCGGATGGGCGTAATCGATCACCACTACGCCCGGACGCCCCCGCATGGCCTCAAATGCCGAATGCTCCAACAGAACCACCGGTTTGCCTTGGAGCCGAATGGTCGTATTAACAGGTAACCGCACACACACATACCGGCGGAGCCGCTCTTGGATTTCCGGATGAGTCAAAATTTGATCATGAAAATGTTTGTCCACTCTATCTGGCTCTGGATGATGGAAAACCATCAGGAGCATTTTCTTTTCCCGTTCCGCCACCCGAAGCGCTTCTCCATAATGGCTGCTCCAGACGACAGTGGCCACTTGCTGGTGGTCCGCCGAGAGGGATGGCTCCTGAGCTTTCTGGGCCAAAGCCCTAGCACCTCCCCCAGCCAAAGCCCAACCCATCAGTCCAACCACAACCCACCGTGCATTCATGTGAGATTGCATAGGCCCACTCTCCTCGGTTGCAACCCAACAAGACCAAACCAGAAACCGATACCCACTGAATCCCCATCCTTTGGCCCGAAGTGTCTTCCATGAGTGGGTCATACAAACCTGCTCTTCTACCCAACCCAACAAAGTCTTGTATTGTATCTGAAATATTTCTTAACGGAACAAGCGCTGACGCTTTAGCGGGTTGGATTTTAACGGAATATTTTTATAGTATCCGAAATGGCTTTTCCGAATGGCTAGCCAATTTCCTCCCCAGATCGGCCCCCCGAACAGGTATCCAATACACCAAAGACTGCCTTCTCCCCCTGCCTGGCATTGTTTTCTTCTCGCCGAAGCTGGCTTCTGTTGTTCCACTGGCCGGTAGAGTGGCCTTCCCAGACAAGAGCCTTCCTTTGGCCAAACCACACCAGAAGTTAAAAATGGGGAAAAAGTATATTGTCCCCCAACCAGAAAGTCTCCTGACAAAAAACGACCGACCAGAACCCACTATTTTTTCCTCGAGGAGCCCGTTTTGCAACAGGCAACTTTTAACCGGGCTACCCCTATAAGGGTGCTCATACCCCCCTCTTCGAGCTTCCTAGGTTGATCCCAAAAGAGAGCAAAAAAATCCCAGTCCGGAAAGGGGGTGGAGGATTGGGGGCAATTTTTCCGACCAGATGGCTCCCCAAAAGCCTTAAAAAAAACCTGTGACAGTTCAGCCCAATGGTGTACCAAAGCATTCCTGCGAAAGCAGCAGTCCAGTTTTTTGTGCTAGGTTACTAGTTGAGTTGGCTAGATTTGCCGCCTGGCGGTGCAGTGACACCGAAAGGCTTTCCTCGGATCCATCAGGCAGCTTGTTCATTCAGATGAAGGCTTACAAAAACCTGAATTCTTCGGGGATCACAAGAGGGGACGGGGCTCCTACAATACGCCGCCGCCCTGCGCCCGTTACAAAAACCTGGATTCTTCGGGGATCACAAGGGGGGTGGACGCTCTGGCTCGGGTACTGTCTGCCCTTCCTAGAAGCTCGAAAAAAAGCTGGTGGGAAGTTTTCCAACGGAGCTTCCTTTATTCCCCCCAAAAGTCGCACACAGGCTGAGGGACGAGATGTGCTGCCGAGATGAAGCGTCGAGGCTGGGTCTAGGCCCACCAGAGGGGGTCTATGGGGGAATTATAACCTAAAGTTGTGTAGGGGAAGCTGGTTAGCCGCCCCCAAGGCATTTGGCTTTTTCGGAGCAAGAACCTGAGAGAGGGTTTTGTACCCCCCAGATGGGTTGGTCCATTGCCCCTGAGATTGCTGTTCCCCGACCCCTCACAAACCTCCCGGTACCCAGCAAAACCAGAGGCTATGGAAACCAAAAAGGCACGGGCAATCAATCCGATAGCGAGGAAACCGATGGCCCCATCTCTATCAATCTGTGGGAAACAAGGCTTTCAAGAGGTCCTGCTCCCAGCCGGAGTAGCCGAACTGCTTTCGGTGCTGGAGGGGTGCTTCGGCGCTGAACTGGCGGTGGTGGAGGCCGAGAGCGGCCAGTTGGTGCGTCCGATCCGGCATCCCGCAGGGGGCCGATGGGAGTTGTGGGGGGCACTGTGCCAGCAGGTAGCTCAGCAAGGCCGACCCGAATTCTTAGAAGACGAGGACCCGTTGCTGGTTTTGGCTTTTCCTCTGGGCCGAAGCGAAACCAACCCGCTGGTGGCCGTCGGTATCTTTCTGAGCCGGTCGATTGCCCCGGGGGAGAATTTCGCCGGAGCTGCTAGGCTGTTAGGGATCCCCGAAGCCGAACTAGCCGCCTGGGCCAGGGGGCAGGTGGTTTGGTCGGCTGAGGCCCTGCTTCGGTTGGCCGATTTAGCCATTCAGTATGCCGCAGAGCAACAGCGGGCGCAGCATTTTGCCCAGGAAGCCGAAAGCCTATCGGCCCACTTGGCCAACACCTATGAAGAAATCAGCCTGCTGCACCGATTAACTCGGAACCTAAAAATCTCCCGAAGCGACGAAGAACTGGGCCGGGTGGTGTTGGACTGGCTGTTGGAGGTGTTGCTGGCCGAGGGCGTGGCGCTGCAACTGTTGCCCATGGCAGACGGACAAAGCAATCTGCAAACCTCGCCACGGAGTCGTCCCGTGCTTTTGACAGCAGGCCAATGCCCGGTGGATAATGCCGGCTTTAGCCGACTGATTGAGCATTTAAACCTTGGCGTCCCTTTGCAGCCGGTGGTCTTGAACCGGGCTATGACCCGTCGGCCCGACTGGCCTATGCCTCAGATCCGTCAGATGATTCTGGTAGCATTAGTGGAGGGGGAAAATCTGTTTGGTTGGCTGGCCGGCTTCAACCACCTGGATGACGGAGAGTTTGGCACAGTCGAGGCCAGCCTGCTCAGCTCCGTGGCCGCTATCCTGGGGATTCATAGCGGCAACTTGGAACTGTATCGGCAACAGTCGGAGCTGTTGGCCGGTATTGTCCGGGCACTGACGTCGGCGTTGGACGCCCGGGATAGATATACTTGTGGTCATAGTGAACGGGTGGCGCAGATTTCGGTTCGGCTGGCCCAACAGCTCGGCTGCGACACTAAAGAACAACAAACCATCTATTTGGCCGGTCTATTGCATGACATCGGCAAAATCGGCGTGGAAGATAGCGTGCTCCGCAAACCAGATAAACTCTCGCCGGAAGAATATGAGCAGATCAAACAACATGTACGCGTTGGCCACCGGATCCTGCAAGACCTAAAAAAGCTGGACAATGTGCTTCCGATCATTCTTTATCATCACGAGGCATGGGACGGCAGCGGCTATCCGGAGCAGTTGCCGTCGGAGCAGATCCCGTTAGGCGCCCGGATTGTGGCCGTGGCCGACGCCTTCGACGCCATGAGCAGCGACCGGCCGTATCGCAAAGGAATGCCGATGGAAAAAATCGAAACCATTCTCCGGGCCGGCGCTGGGCGCCAATGGGACCCCCAGGTCATCGACGCCTTCTTCCAAGCCAAGGAAGATATCTTGGAGATTGTTCGCCGCGAACGCCAAGAGATTCCCTCCGCCTGGCTTTCGCTGTCCGCGCCGGCAGTAAGTGCGCTCGGTTCTTCTGTTCCTTGCTGAGCTTGTCTTTTACCTCCGGCCCCCACCCGAGCCAGGTTTCCTTAAAGGGAAAAACTCCCCGACCGTTTTAAGCAACGCTGGCATCCAGCCTGGCTGCGGCGGTTCCCTCGGAATCGCTCGATCTAGCTTCCAAACACCTTCTGAAGAACGCTAGGCTCCGGAAAAACCGAATCGGCGGCATTTTGGGCCGACCTGGTTGCTAAGAGAAAATAGAGAAAATAGACAATATAAGGAATTTTAGAGGACTTTGCGGATTAGGATAAAGTGCACTTGATTTATTGCCGATGCTGAAAAAAACCATTTTATGCAAAAGCCAGACTATGCGCCGAACTTTTCGGCAGGAGAAAGAGAACACCCCTATAACACCCCCTTGGAAAAGGAGGGAGTTCTCCATTTCCGCCGAACGGCCCCCTTCTCATTGCTGGGCAAGGAGGAATCCCGTGTTTGCCCCTTGCTTTACCTTTTTCTGGACTCCTATAGTGAGGGGCTTGAGAAAGGGAGCTGTGGGGGGAGCAAAAATCGTGTTGGGGAGGAGAAAAACGTTACCCCTCCCCCTGTGGGGGTATCCTTGCCCAGCCGGTTGAGAAAGGCAGGCCCCCGGCGAACCCAAAAAACCCCTCAGTCCCCTTGGCGGAAGTGTGGTATAAACAGGCGAATCAATCTTCTAGGGGGAATAATCTCCCAAAAAAGACGGCTTCTCTCTTTCCAAAGGGATAAGGGCCCCCAAGAGAGCCTGGTGAAATAGCTAAAGCACTCCTATTTGGAAGAGACCTTTGGTTTTTCCCTAAATAGAGGGTATCCAAACCAGTCCACTCACTAGGGATCCAGCCGGATGAGCCGCTCGAAGACCTCGGGGCTTTCCACCACATTGGATCTGCTGTGCAGCACGGCCAATGAGGCCGCTACAGAGGTGTTAGTGTGGGCTTTGGATAGTCCATATGGGGAGATTCGGCAGGGGGGATTTGAGGCCTTGTTGGCTCGGTCGAATCGGCAGGGGCATCGGGCACTGCTGGCTCGGCTGCATCAGTTTCCGTGGGGTTGGCTGGAGCGGATGCGAGAGCATGGGGATCGGCTTCGGCCAGTAATCCGGGAAGCAATTACTTCGGAGGATAGTCAGCTTCGCCGGAATGGATGCCAAGCAGCCGTCTGGCTCCGTCAATATGAGGTGATTCCCACGTTGCTAGCCGTGTTGGAACAGGCCGACCGAGCGGAGGCTGCCCCCATTTTGGCGGCCTTGTATGATCTGGTCGAAGGCGTTCGGCAGCAGTGGGATCAGGATGAACGTAATGTTCATACAGATGAGGTGGCATTACGCAGCCAGGTCGTAGCTGCCCTCGAAGGCTCCTTGCAGCGGTGGCCGCAGCATCGGCGGCCGGAAGTAGTGGAATTATTTCTCCACCTAGCAGGTCGGCATCATCCCCTCTTGCAACAAATCTTGCAAAGTCCCCATCATCCATTGCATTTGCCGATAGTGGACGCACTCACCAAAAGTCGTGCGCCAGGGGTGGGGCAGTTGTTATTGGAGTTCTTAGAAGAGCCGCAATTGCCAGTAGGTGTGCTGTCCGTTTTCAGCAGGCGATCGGATGCGAAATTTGTGCGGCAATGGTTACGGAAGATCGCCCGCTCGCAGTCGGCGGCTATGCAGCAGAATTTGAAGCGGCTTCGGCATATCCATTGGCTTCGGGATGGGGCTGGGATCCTCCAGGGGTTGGATAGCTGGGCGGAGCTTGGGCTGGTCCGATTGGCGGTGCTATCGGGCATTCCACGGATGGAGGCGTTTGGCTTGATCAAGTATGTGTTTCGGCATGGGAAACCGCCGGGCCGACGAGCGGCGGCCGAAGCGCTGGCAGAGTTTCAAGGAGCAGCGGCCAACGCCTTGGCTCTGGAGGCGTTAGGCGACCCAGACCCGTATGTCCAAGCAGCCGCCATCGCTCATATCCGGCAGCGGGGAATTCCCGGGGTGTTGCCCCGGCTGTTGGCCCTGCTGGACAGCCCCCATGCGGTGGTCCGCCAGGCCGTGAGAAAAAGTCTGCATGAATTTAATTTCAAGCGATTCCTCCGGACCTTTGATCTGCTAGAGGATTCGGTCCGCTGTCAAACTGGCCTGCTGGTGAAAAAGCTCGATCCTCAAACCATTCCGTTGCTTCAGCAAGAATTAGAATCGCCCATTCGGTCTCGGCGATTGCGGGCCATTGCTATCGTACGCTCCATCGACGCGCACAAACCTTTGGAACCGATATTACACCAGCTTGCCCAGGAAGATCCGGATGCCCAAGTCCGACGGGAGGCCCAGGCCGCTTTGGCGGAATTGGCCGGCCCAGTTCCGGAAAGACCGTCAGCACAACTTACATTGGGAGCTGGGAAAAGAGTCGCTGGCCCCACCCCGGGAAGCAACGTCGGTCCCGGGGATCTGCTCCAGCAGTATCGCACCAATCTTTGGGATCCCCGGGACTAAACCCGCACCGGTGTTCGCCCCATGAGGAGCTGGGGGTTGGGGGATGGTTTGCCGATGCAAAACCTTCTTGTGATTTGGAAAGAGGCAGCAATGCCAGAGATTGGTTTTTTGGTTCTTCCAAGTACCGGACAAGATCGGCTGGAGTCTCTGCTGCGCTACTTTCAGAATGCTCCCGCCCGACCGGAGGGCAACCAGTTTTGGACCGTGTTGGTCCTGCTGGCAGCGCTGGTGGCGTTGGTGGGGATGGTGAGCCAATGGTTACTGGCCATCCTGCGCAAGAAAAACCGACCCCGGAGCCTCTTTTTGGCCCTGTGTCGGTCTCATAAGTTGAGCTGGCGTCAGTGTTGGGTCCTTTGGCAACTGGCCCAGATGCGCACGGCCCAGATGCCCGCTCGGGTCTTTCTAGACCCTGACTTATTTGACCTCGATCAATTGCCTAGCCATTGGAGCAAAAAGGCTCTTCTGCTGGCAAACCTGCGAAGCCGCCTGTTCGGGGAATTAGCTCCGGCCAAAAAGCTCTTCGATGCCCCAAAAGCCCCGGCCGATTGTGCTACGGAAGATCAGATGAACGTTAGTTCTCAAACGTCTTTAGAATTTCCTACGGTGGCCTCTGGGAACTTAGAATGGCCCAGTTGGCATCAAGCCAATCCACTCCACGTACCGAAACTTTCGGAAGCCGTTCCTAGGCTCCCCGAGAAGGGGTAAATTCGCCCATCCTTTCCACGAGATGAGGGTCTATCCTCCGCTGGGTTTAGGAGCGGGTGGCCGACGCTCCTGGAACAGTTCGCTGACTTTGCCGCCGGAGACCGGCCGGAGGCCTTCCTGTGGCTTGGGGCGGAAATGAGCGGGATTAGCCCCTGGGCCGTAAGTCATCACCGGGCTTGTTTCCCGCCAACCCATCTGGGAGAGGAATTGTTTTAAGGGGACTTCCTGGATTCCTAATCGACGTGCCTCGGAGAGCATGCGGGAGTAGGCATCAAGACGTTCTTTGCCGCCCGCACCTTCCGGAGCTTTGCCGACCACCAGAGCCCGGGTGTTGAGATTCATTTTGCCGCCCGGTTTGCCTTCTCCGGTAAGAATGGCTGGTGATTTGTCGTCCAGATAGCAGTCCACGATGCCGCCCTGAAGAGTAATAAAGCTCAGCAATTTTTGAAGATCGCTTTTGCCATCCTCATCCAAGTCAATATCGCCGGTCAAAGCAAATCGGCGGCGTTCGCCCGGCGTCCAAAGAGGCGTATGGACCTTGTCGCCGGGCATGATCGGATTGGTGGGTCGATCTTCGAGGATGCGAGCTTCCGCTAAGTGATCGCCCCAGATTTCGGTAACTTCAATGCTCCCTTTTTTGCCGCCTTTGGACACATCGTAAATGTCGGCATCATAGACGGCAAAGGTGGTCTGGCGTTGCAGGCCGTCTGCCCAACCCAGATTGATCCAGACGGTTCGCTGACGCTGGTTGACCCAGCTAATCTGGCCGTCAGGCACTTCAAAGGTCTCTTTGACAAGGTCTTCCAGCTTCTTGGATTTCTCCGCGTTGAGGTTGGCCAGAGTTTGGATCTGCTTGGTGGCAGCATCCAATTGCTTCTGCAGTTGGGCCAGAGCAGCCTCTTTTTCCTTTCGGGCATTTTCCAGATCCGTCCGGAGCGCCTCTTCGCGATTGGTAAACTCTTTGTGGGCATCGGCAAATTTCCGCCGCTCTTCGTCCAGGTCTCGGCCAGCCTTGTCTCGGGCAGCATTGGCTGTGTCAATTTGCGATTTCACCTCTTCGTCTCGGCGTTCGTTAATATTTTTTAACGTTTGGACTTGGGTTTTTTCGGCCTCCAGCAATTCGTTGACCTTGATAATCTGTTCATGGAACAATTTCAATAATTGCCGATAGGTGCGCTGCTCTTCCGGAAAGGTGCTTCCATAGGTGGTAAAGTCTTTCCGGCATTCCTCTTCGACGGTATCAATTTTGTCCGACTCCTGAAAGCCGAGAAATTTGAGTAGTTTCACCTTTTCCGCTTGGAGATTTCCAACGGTAGTTTGGGCCTGAGTAGCTTTTTGGGATTCCGCGACCAGTTTGATTGCCGTCTCATCATATCGACGAAAGAAAATGAACGTGGTAACGCCCAGCACCAGAGTTAACATGACAAAAATAATCAACGCAATTTGAAGACCTTGATGTTCTCGAGCCATAGAAACTGCTCCTCAAAAAGCCCTTCACCTACAGAAGGTCCGACAAGCGACCCTTTCCGGCCAAGAAAAGGCTTTCCGACCGATAAAATCTCCCCCGGCTTTTTCTCCATTCAGGGGCTTATCTTTGATTGTAAATCCCTGAGAAGCCAGTGTCAATCAAAAACCCCGTTGGGAAGAGATTTCCGGCAAGCAAGCCCCTCCCTTGCAGAAGTGAACCTATGGAGGCTTTTGTCTCCATCGGCTCTGGCCGGTCAGACGTTTTCCTAGCTGGAGCAGCCAAATGCTCCGGGGGCTCCGAAAGATAAAAATTCCTCGATCTGGGGGGGTCCAAACCCTACCTCCTGGGGAAGGCCAGGCGGGTGAAAAGTGAAAAGAGGAGCGCCACCCCCCTAAAAATGGCTAATTTATATACCTAATTTGGGGGACATAAACCATTTCCCCTTCGAGGAAACGGGCCAGAGGCTGATTGCTGGGTAAAATCGTAACATCTGACCCGAATGGCGCAACCGGTCCCTACAGCGAATGCAGCCATCCAGGTTTTTCGGATGGATTTTTGGTCTCTGGACTGCCGCTTCTGCAAGAATGAGACTCGGAGGCATCCTCCTAAAAAACCTGGAACCTACTTCCCTTAGCGGGAATGTAACGAAGGGTCGGTATTCAGATGTACACAAAACATTCTGTCTTCGGAGCAACACTGCCCAGCCCCGCTTAATTGTACTCACCCAGCCTCCTTGGTACAATGAACCCAAAAGAGGAGAGCGGCTATTTGCCCAGCAGGTCGAGTCCAGCAAGTGCTTCTGCTGGAAAAGGGGAATTTTATTCACTTTTTCGGAGGGTTTTCCTATGCAGATTTCGCGACGAGGATTTCTAAAGGCTGCTGCTGCAGCGGCGGGGGTGAGTGTGCCGATGGTCCTACCGGCTCGGGTCTTCGGCGCCAACGAAGAGATCCTGATGGGCCAGATCGGCTTAGGAATCCGGGGCATCGGGGCGCATATTCCCGGCTTTGCCAACCAGAAGGGAGTCCGAATTGTCGCCGTGGCGGACCCCGATCTGGAGCGCACTGCCCAAGCAGCTCGGTTGATCGAGACCAAGTACGGCTACAAAGTAGATCAGTATCAAGACATGCGGCGTATCTTCGACCGAAAAGAAGTGGTTGCGGTTGGCAACGCCACGATGAACTATTGGCATGGGCTTTCGACGATCTGGGCCTGCCAGGCTGGAAAACATGTGTATGTAGAAAAACCGCTCTCCCATTACATTTGGGAAGGCCGACAGATGGTCAACGCCGCTCGAAAATACGGCCGAATCGTTCAGATTGGCACCCAGCGCCGAGCCGACTCGGCCATCCCAAAGATGATCGCCTGGCTGCGGGAAGGCCATCTGGGCAAAATCCAAGCCATCTATGGTTTTGCCTATAAACCGAGGACCAGTTGCGGCAAACGGACCGAACCACTGCCCATCCCACCTACGCTGGATTATGACCTTTGGTGCGGCCCGGCTAAAAAGGAGCCAGTCTATCGGGATCGCCTCCAATATGATTGCAGTTTCACCTGGGATAAGGGCGACGCCGAATCCTGCAACCAGGGGGTGCATGAGGTGGATGTGGCCCGGTGGATTTTGGGCACCGACGAGTTGCCCCGGCGGGTCATGTCCATCGGCGGCCGGTTCGTCTGGGACGACGCCTGCGATGTGCCCAATACCCAGATCATCTGCTACGATTTTCCAGAAGCCCCCGTTTTTTACGAGGCTCGGAACCTCCGCCACGCCAAAAACTCCAAGGAGGTCTCCGATTTCCGGGGCGAACGGGTCGGCGTGATTGTCCAGTGCCAGGGCGGCTGGCTAAGCGTCTATCGGCGAACTGCCTGGGATCAGTCCGGCAAACAAATGGCCACCTTCTCCGGCGGCGGCGACATCTTCGTCAACTTCATCGAAGCCATCCGTCGAAACGACCCCAAACATCTCGTCGCGGACGTCGAAGTCGGGCACCTTTCCACCCGCATTTGCCATGTCGGCAATATCTCCTATCGGGTAGGTAAGCAGGCTTCCCTGGCCGAGCAACGGACCGCCGTCCGAGAAGGCCCGCCCGGCTGGGAAGCATGGTTCGATCGCTACCTAGAACACCTGGCCGCCCATGAGATTGATCCCAACAGCGCCACGCTCGGCCCTTGGTTGGAATGCGATACCCCCAACGAGTGCATCAAAGATCATCCGGAGGCCAACCAGATTGTTCGCGGCTGGTACCGGGAGCCCTATGTGGTACCGGAAATCCGCTGGCCGGAATGAATCCTAAAAATCACTCACGGTCCCCACCGCCTGAGCAACCCCCTTGTATGGAACCAGCGTTTGTTAGACGGTAGGTCTTTCACTCAACTGGCAGGAAACTCAGTCTGACAGACTAAGTTACCACGCGGTATGGTCTTTCTCCCTGCAGTGGGGCCTCTTTGATTGCCGGCTGTTTATTTCCGGCTCCGAGGCTTGGGGGGGCAGCAGGAGACATGGCCCTTTGGGGAGGAACAGTTTCCTATGGAGGAGACCTGGCCCCAGGTTGAGAAAGCCCTAGGATCGGCGAATCGGTATGGGTCTGATGGCCCGTTTTCTTTGGACCAAAGCTGCTGCGGGGGGAGAAGGGTGTTTTGGGCTAGCCCCGATAGAAGTCGATCCAGTGGATTTGCAGTTTTTTTGGGGCTTTTTCTAAGAAGAGAGCAGGGATGGTCAGCTCAAAATAGCCGCCTTCCAAGGGGATTTTCGAGCTCGGTTTGCCCGTTGAATCCAACGCCCGCACTTCCACCCAATACGGACTTTTCGGATCCACCGGCGGCAATGGGTCCGGTCCATAGACCCGCAGGCGGGTTTGATACGGCGGATAACTCATTACGGAGGCTTCAAAACCCCACTGATCCCCCTCCACCCGAAGCGATTCCAAACCCCGCAGATGGAGGCGAAGGATCAGGGGTTTTGGCCAAGCTCCGGTGGTCCGTTCCACTGTAGCTTGTCCGATCCCTTTTTTGGAGGAGATTTCCAAGAGCACCCCCTCTTTTTGGGGAGTAATTTTCACCTGATCTCCCTCATTGGGGCAATCAATTCGCCACCCATCCGAGGGTTTCCCCCTCGGAAGGGGAGCCTGCTCAGAGGCCTGGTCCATTCCTCCGGCAAAATCTCCACCGCTTAGAAAGCTCCAGAAGAACATGCTCCCCAGAACAAACCACCAAACCAGGTGGATCATTACCCCCTTTTTTGGCTGGCCCTCTAGATTCGGTTTCCTAGAAAACCCCACCGGTTCCATTAGAGTAACTCCTGAAAAGATCGGCAGAAGATCGGCCCGAAATCCTTCTATAGTGGTATCTCAACTACCCTGGCTGGCAGGGTCCTTTTTGGCTGGCTACCAGGAGTAAGATTGATCGGCCGGTTGGATTATTTGATGGCCTAACCGGGTTAGTCCTTTTGGCCCCATCGGTTTTTGTGAACTCGTTCGGGATGGTACCGGTCCTCCGGTGGGGGGGATTCGGCAGGAAATCCCACCACCACCAAGCTATGCGGAATCACCTGATCCGGAAGACTCAGCAACTGCCGGAGGCCATCGACCCGCGGCTGGCGCGGATAGACGCCGCACCAAACCGCCCCCAATCCCAATCCATGGGCGGCCAGGAGCATGTTCTGGATCGCCGCGGAACAATCAATGACCCAATACCCCTTGGATTTTTCCAGGTCTAGATTCCCACACACCACAATGTTCACCGGCGCATCGGCTGCCATCGGCGCATTCGGGCAAATCTTCGGGATCTGAGCCAAAAGGTTCGGGTCGTCCAGGACGACAAATTCCCAAGGTTGGGCGTTTTGGACGCTGGGTGCCTGCATGGCAGCCCGGAGCAGTTTTTCGATCAATTCCGCTGGCACCGGCTGCGGTTGATACTTCCGCACACTCCGACGGCTCATCAGCGCTGTCAGCACATCCATCCTCAAACCTCCTTCCAGGTATGGTTTATTGGCTGGGTTTGCTCGCCGGGGGAAAGGTCCCAAAAAGTTGACAAGCCTCCTTCCAGTACCCGGCTGCTGTTTGGAAATCCACCTTCATTGCCTTGATGTCGTCCGGACTGCGGATTCGGCAGAAGGCGGTAACTTCGTAGTTTAGCGGTACCAGGGCGGCTGGTCCGTTGGTAAGCTGGGTTTCTACTTCTGGCGCCAAGAGATAGTTGGCTAGTTGTCGAGCAGCCTGGGGGTGTTTAGCACCCCGGATAATCCCAATCGTGCTGGGCAAAAACAGGCAGCCCATCTGATCTTCCCCCTGATCCGGATACACCAGCAACACTGGGCTGCCCCTTTCGATCTGCCGGATCGCTTGATCGGAATCGGTCAGGGCCACCAGGCATCGGCCCTCGGCCACTTGCTGGGCGGTTTGGGCTTCCGATGGAAAAACCTGAACCTGATTTTCCCGGAGCTGCCCGAGGAATTGGTTCATCCGCTCTCGGCCCCAGAGGGCCAGAAGACAAGCTAGATGGGCCGAGGCGGTAGGACTGCTATTCGGATCGGCCATCGCCGCCTTGCCCCGATACTTTGGATCGGCTAAGTCTAGGATGGAACCGGGCATCTGGTCGGGTGTTTGGTCTTTAAAGGCGGGACTATAAAGCAACAGCACCCGGGCTCGGGCGGCCAGGCCGTGCCATCGCCCATCCGGCGATTTGGCCCATTGGCTGAACCGCTGCGTGTCCGGCCAATCATAGGCAGCCAATAGGTTCCTCTCGCGAAGACGGCCCATTTGGACCGGTTCCACATGCCAAACAAGCCCACAGACGGCTCGGCCATCCTCCTCCTGCACGGCCTTCAGAAGGTCCCCACTTACCAAGGTTGGTTCCCAGAGGACTACCTGGATGCCTGTCTTTTCCGTAAACCTCTGGAAAATCGGTTCGACCAACTCTTTTTCCAAGCTGCTATAGACTACTACTTCGGTAGAGCTCCGCCATTGGCACCCCCATAGGCCAATGCTGCTCAACCAGGCAATGCCGCCTAACCAAAGGCTCCAACCAGCAAGGGCAGCTTGTCGGATCCCTACAGCGCGTTTGCCCACCATAACTACCATTGCCCACCGATCAGGCACGTCAAATGCCAACCATTCTTCCCCTGCTCGAATGAACCGGCAAGAAGATCCCTATTGAAAAATACGCTGCGTTGGACCAAAGGGTTCGGCTTTAGCATGGGATTTCCTCAAAGCCAAGCACCCCCATCGTACTCTATTGCACACAAAGCGTATTATAATACCAGGTAGCGATTAGGAAGAGAAACCCATCGGGAGGCTTCTCCGGCCCCAAAGTCCCTACAGAATGCAAACATCTAGCAGGTAGGTTGGGAGAACGTGGATGCTTGGGAGTTGTCGGAGTCAGGATGGCTGGGTGGGATTGGCCCTCTGGATAGCCGCGGCGGTTTGGATAGGCGTTTGCCCAGGAGGCCTAACCCAACTGGAACCGGCGGAACCGATTGGGGGGCTTTTCGCCCAAAGGTCGGCACTTGCCTCTGATAAAACGAGG
Organism: uncultured Thermoguttaceae bacterium; assembly: GCA_938042245.1. Taxonomy (GTDB): domain Bacteria; phylum Planctomycetota; class Planctomycetia; order Pirellulales; family Thermoguttaceae; genus JANXAQ01. The sequence goes on along the minus strand of CALIRO010000002.1, from coordinate 153,515 downwards.
CTGCCGGAGTCGGTAAGTGCCCAACGGATTACCGCTGCTGGGATTCGTCGGCTGGAAGGAAAACATCTTATCTTGTACACGGACCTGCCCCCCGATCCGGAACTGGACGTCCTACCGGAAGTCTTCGATCAGGCGTTTGAACCGTTCTGCTCCTATTTCGCCCTGGATCCAGAGAAATACTCCCAGTGGCGCATGACTGGCCGATTGATGCGGGAGCCGGAACGGTTTCGGCAGGCAGGGCTTTTGCCGGCGGATCTACCGAAGTTTGCCAACGGCTTTACCAAGTCCTATGATTTTTGGATTTACGAGCAGCCCACGGCCTATTACCGTCGGCATTTAATGCTTCATGAGGGAGTACATGGATTTATGATCACCCTTTTGGGGTCCTGCGGGCCGACCTGGTACATGGAGGGAGTGGCGGAGCTTTTGGCCACCCACCGCTGGGAAGACGGAAAACTTCTGGTCAAATACCTTCCCCGTTCTTCCGAGGAAGTGCCGATGTGGGGGCGGGTCAAGATCGTCCGGCAGGCCGCCCAACAGCGGGGCCTGCTTTCCGTGGAGCAGTTGATTCGCCTTGTCCCCCAGATTTCCGGCGAAAACGAGCTTTATGGTTGGTCTTGGGCGTTGGCGGCGTTTTTGGACAGCCATCCCCGGTATCAATCAGCGTTTCGCCAGATGGTCGGTTGGGTTCGGGATGGCCGATTTACCGAGCGGTTTTTCACCCTGCTGGGGGAAAACCGCTGCCTGCTCGACGAGGAATGGAAGCTGTTTGTCGATGAGATTTGCTATGGGTACGATTTCAGCCGCTGTGCGATCCAGTTTCCGCTTGGCCGACCGATCCCGCCAGAAGGAGTGAACATCCGAGTGCAGGCGGACCGGGGTTGGCAGGCAAGCGGCTGGCAGGTCCAAGCAGGCCGAACTTACCTCCTTACCGCTTCCGGCCGGTATCAGGTGGCTCAACAGCCGAAAATCTGGTGGTGCGAACCGAACGGAGTCAGCATCCAATATTACCGAGGCCGACCCCTGGGGATGCTTCTGGCGGCCATACGCCCGGAACAAAACGAATCAAGCGCCCAGCCCCTCCCCCAAAGCCATGGCCCCGGTTCCGGCGCCGCTTTTTCCAACCGGTGGCTTTTTTCCGACGTTTCCGACGGGCAACCCTCTGGGAGCCTGTTGGACCGGTTAGGTTCTCCGCCCAAACCTTCTTTTGGTGCGGATGGGGGCCGGCCCCTCCCGGATGGTTCCGGACGGCAGTTGTTCGTCTCTTGGCCCGAACGTTCTGGTTTGGCAGGGGCTGCTTTGGCGCCGGCGGCGGTCCAGCAGGCTAGGACCGGCCTCCTGGACCCCATCCCTGTGGGCCTGCAAGCCCGGCTGACCCCTAAAGTTTCCGGCACCCTGTATTTTCGGATCAACGAATCGCCTGCCCAGCTTCATGATAATGTAGGGGAAGTGGTAGTGTACGTAAAATTAGATGAATAATTATTCTCCTATCTTTCCCCATCCGGTTCATCAGAGGGAACCTTTGCTTTCGGAAGGAGATCTTTCTATGTTCGCAAACCATTACGTTGCAAAGAGTTCATGGAAAGTTTTTGTTGGCGTTCCCAGGAAACTGGCGCCCGTTGCCCTTCTGCTACTCGGAAGAATGTGTTGCATAGTGTTTGATCTGCCGGAAGGAGCCGGAGGAACGGCGGAACCTTTTGCCTTTGCGGCTCAAGGGGGGGCTGAGGCCGCGGCTGCCCGAACCACCGTCCAGAGCCAACCGGCTGGTCGGCCCAACATCCTGCTTTGCATCGCCGACGATTGGGGCTGGCCTCATGCCGGCGCCTATGGGGATCCGGTGGTTCGGACGCCCACCTTTGATCGGCTAGCCCGGGAGGGAGTGCTTTTTACTCATGCCTTTGCCACGGCGCCAACCTGCACGGCTTCCCGAGGCGGCCTATTGACCGGGCAGGCGATCCATCGGCTGGAGGAAGGGGCCAATCTGTGGAGTCGGCTTCCGGCCAAGTTCCGCTGTTATCCCGAACTGCTCCAGCAGGCCGGTTATATGGTGGGCTTCCAGGGCAAAGGTTGGGGACCAGGCACGATCGAAGGCACCGGACGAACCGAAAACCCCGCCGGTCCACGATATAAAAATTTCCAACAATTCCTGAATCAACTCCCCCCAGGAAAACCGTTCTGCTTTTGGTTTGGCAGTACGGATCCGCATCGGCCGTATGAACCCGGTGCTGGAGCGGCTTCCGGTATGGATCCGGCAAAAGTCCGGGTGCCCGGCTGGTTGCCGGATACGCCCACCGTGCGAAGCGACCTATGTGATTACTACTTTGAAGTCGAGCGGTTTGACCGGCAGGTGGGCCAAATCCTTGCCCTTCTCCAAGAGCGGGGCCTATGGGAAAACACCCTGATCGTAGTAACCAGCGACAATGGGCCGCCGTTCCCACGTGGAAAGGCCAACCTCTATGACGCTGGTTGCCGGGTACCGCTGGTGGTGGCTTGGAAAGAGAAAATTCCCGGCGCTCGAAAGGTGGACGACTTTGTCAGTTTGGCCGATCTGGCCCCTACCTTTTTGGAAGCCGCCGGATTAACACCACTGCCGGAAATGACCGGCCGCAGTCTCCTGCCGATCCTTCGGAGCGAGAAATCGGGCCGGATTGATCCGACCAGGGATCATCTGTTCCTGGAGCGGGAGCGGCATGCTTGGGTCCGTCCGGAAGGCAAAAGCTATCCGATCCGAGCCATCCGTACTACCGATTTTTTGTACATCAGAAACTTCCGTCCCCATCTCTGGCCTGCCGGCGATCCGGATTTTCCCAATGTGGTGGGCTTTTACGGCGATGTGGATGGCTCGCCCACAAAGACGGAAATTCTCCAGCGGCAAGCCGAACCCGCCATGGCCCCCTTCTATCAGCGAGCCTTCGCCAAACGACCCGCCGAAGAACTCTACGATCTGCGAACCGATCCGGATCAACTGCACAACGTAGCCGGGAAACCAGAATACGCCCAGCAGCAGGCAGAGCTCCGCCGCCGGTTGGAACAGTGGATGCGCCAGACCGGCGATCCCCGCTCGGAGGGCGAAACCGACCGATGGGACGCCCCCTGTCCCTATGTCGGCCGAAAAGAACCCTTAGAAAAAAGCCCAAAAAACTAGCTTCCTTTCCAGAAACTGTTCCGACCAGGTCGGCTTGGACTGTTAAGTCTGTGGCGTTCGAGGAGAGGATGCCGCCAGGATCTGAAAACCCCCAGCCGCCGATTCAAACTCCTGCCGGGGGCGGATCGGCGTCCACTGGCCCGTATTGGCCGACTGAAGCACCCGGTCAACCAAATGCTGAACATAAATACCCTGAACTAAATCCGGCTGCACCGGTTGCCCGCTGGCTACGCCCCGCAAAAAGTTGGCCAGGCATTCCCCATGGGCCCGTTGCCAGCCGATGGCCGCCTTCCGAGCGGGAAATTCCGTGGCCGGCGCTGGATACCGATGCCCACAATCAATCAGCGTCCACCCCCGCTGGCCGCCGCAAGGTTGTTCCGGACCGGTGGCGTCGTAAAAGCCCAGATGGTGCGGATCCATCAGCGAAAATCGAATCGCCCCGTCTGTGCCGTGGATCTCCAGCCGAAGCTCATCTTCTGCACCGGTGGCCAGTTTCGAGGCCTCGATGAGGCCTTCGGCGCCGTTTCGCATCCGGGCCAGAATCCAGACCGCCTCCTCGGCATCCACCGGAAGCATCCGCTTGGGATCGTCCGGCGCAGGCCGCTCTGGAAATGCAATCTGTGGATGGGCGAAAACCTCTTGAAAATCGCCCAACAGATACCAGACCAAATCCACTAGATGCGAGGCCAGGTCTGCAGTTACCCCGCCGCCTGCCTGGGCCGACTGTTTCCATCGAAGCGGCGTTTCCGGTCGGGCACAACTGCTATGAAGATACAGGGCCCGGAACTGCAAAATCCGCCCAAGCCGACCTTCCTCCATCAGTTGTTTGGCCCGCATGGTGGCCGGGAAAAAGCGATTGTGAAAGGTCATCTGGCCGATGGCCCGGTAGCCCGGCAGGGCGGCCAGAATCTGTTCGGCTTCCGGCCAGTTAGCCACCAGGGGCTTATCGCAATAAATGTGTTTGTTGTGCACAATCGCCGAGAGCAGGGCCTCCCGGTGCAAATGATTTGGCGTACATATATGTACAATATCAATGTCTGGCGCTTCGGTGATCTGTCGAAAGTCGGTTACTCCTTCACAGCCAAGCAGTTGGGCCGCCTGCTGAGCAGTCTCCGGCCGACTGGTGGCCACCCGCACCATTCGCGCCCGCAACGGTACCGGATCGCTCGTAAACGGCAACGCTGCATACCCATACGCATGCACTTTGCCGATCATCCCAAACCCGATGATGCCGACTCGATACTCTCTCATGCCGTTAATACCTCCGTCAGCATATTGCTGCCGCATAAGCGGCAGTCCAGGTTACTTTGTGCCGCTTCCATGTCCATCGCCTCTGCCCACCGCAAAAATTCGCCTCTCCCCTTTGCGGGAGAAGCCGGCTTGACCGAAGGTCAAGCCGGGTGAGGGGGATACCAGAAGCCACGGGCGGGCACACCCCTGCTACCTGGCATCCCCATCCCTCTATTTTCCCGTTACCGCCAGCAGGGTCGCCTTTCGGAACAGCATGGCCGCTGCGGTCATGGTAACCAGCCCGATCGGCGCCATCGGCCAGATCAACCCCAACACCACGTCCCAGCCGGGCTCCCCTAAAAACGCCATCCGGCACAGGCTCACCATATATTGGAGCGGATTGATGTAGGCAATCCATCGTATTCCATCGGCGATATTTTCAACAGGGGTGGCAAAGCCGGATAGCAAGGTGGCTGGCACCTGATAGGTAAACGCTCCCAACAGGCCCTGTTGCTGCGTCTTGGCCAGCGAAGAGACAAAAAGCCCAATGCCCACCACCGCCGTCAAAAACAGCGGCATTGCCGTCAGCAACACTTGCAATCCATGCCACCGGAGCGGCACTCGAAAGACCAGCACCGCCATCGTAATCATCAAGCTTCCTTCCATCATGCCCAGGACCACTGCCGGGACAGCTTTGCCGATCAAAATCTCCCCGGCTCGGAGCGGCGAAACCAACAGTTGTTCAAAGGTGCCCAGTTCCTTCTCTCGGGCTACCGAAAGGGCGGTGATCAAAAGAGCCACCAAGTTGCTCAGCACCGCCACCAGTCCCGGCAAGGTGCTCCAGATGGGGTTGAGGTTAGGATTGAACCACATTCGGCTTACAGGCCGAAGCGGCAAGCTGGACGGCTTGCCCGGAACGGGCGCCAGCCCGGCGCCGGCCAAGGAGTTCTCTGCTTGGCCGGTTGGCCCGGCCGTCGCTCCTACTCCAGCGGCCGCCTGGCTGGCAAAATCCTCAAAAATCCGGGCCAAATACCCTTGAACGATCATTGCTGCATTGGAGCGGCGTCCATCGAGCAGCACCTGCACCGGGCCTGCCTCGCCCGAAAGCAACTGTTTGGAAAACGTTTGTCCAATATGGAGCACCGCCAGCACCCGCTGGGCCGCCAGCGCCTCTTCGGCCGAGCGAAGGTCGCCAAAATATTCGATCCGGGAAAACGTTTCCGGAATAGCATGGAGGCGATCCAGCAACTCTCGGCCTGCCAGTCCGTGGTCTTCGTTATAGACGCCTAGGACTACCTTCCGCACTTCATGGGTGGCGGCAAAACTAAAAATCAGCAGTTGCACCATCGGCGGCACAACCAGGATGATCCGGGTGCGGGGGTCCCGAAGCACCACTAAAAATTCTTTTACAATCAGCCGACCTATCCGCTGCCACATCGTTGCACCTGCTCCTATCCAATAGCCGATCCCCTCCCACTTAAACTTGTTTCATGCCAGACGGGTCCTGGTTGCTCGAATCGCCGATGTTAAAAGCGCCGCCGCAAAACCGACCAAAATCGCTGTATTCGGCAGCACCACTTCCCACACATCCCCAGCCAAAAACAGCGTCCGAAGCACCGTTACAAAATACCGGGGCGGGAAGATCGTCGTCAAAAGCCGAATGGCCGACGGCATACTCTGAATCTCAAAAACCAACCCGGAAAGCAAAAACGATGGCAAAAACCCGATAATCAGCGCCGCTTGCGTGGCCAGAAATTGGCTTCGGGTAAGCGTCGAAATCGTTAGTCCCAATCCTAAGGCACAGCCCAGATATACCGCTGTTACGACGTGCAGCAGCCACCAGGAGCCCCGAAACGGCACCCCTAAAAACACCACTCCCACCAGGCTGATCAGTTCCATCGCCAGCATCCCTAGCAGGAAATAGGGGAAGAATTTCCCCAGGAAAAGCTCCGCTCGGCTCAGTCCCATCGACAGCAGCGATTCCATGGTCCCCCGCTCCCATTCCCGGGCAACCACCAGGGAAGTCAGCATCGTGCCGATCAGGGTCATGATCACAGCAATCGAACCGGGCAGCATGGCGGCCAAGTAGTCGGCCTCGGGATTGAACCAGATACGCGGCTGGAAGTGCACGCCGGAGCGTCGGCCGGCAAGACCTTTTGCCGCCGCTTGCTGCTCTTGCCAATGGCGCAATGTGCCTTCGATATAGTTGAGCACTAGTTCGCCGGTATTGGCTTCGGTGGCCCGCACCAGGAGCTGCACCGGGCTTGGTTGTCGGCTGAGCCCCCGCGGGGAAAAGTCTGCTGGGATCACCACCACCGCTTGCACCTGGCCGGTTTCCAAGAGCGGCTCCAGCAGCCGGCGATCCTCCGCCAATCGGACCTGAAAATAGCCGCTCGATTCAAATGCCGCCAAAAGACTCTCCGCCTCCGCCGACATCCGCTCGACCACCAGGCCAATCGAAATAGCCCGCATATCCAGCGACACCCCATAGGTAAAAAGCCCCAGCAAGATGATCGGCAGAACAAACGCCATCATCATACTGCTAGGGTCCCGCACAATCTGCCGGGTTTCCTTCTTTATCAGGCTCCAGATGCGTTTGGCCCGATGGATGGGACTTGGCATAGGGGAAAATCCTCCACTGTTCTGCCTTCCTGCTTCCACAGCAGGAGCCACCTCAGTTTTCACCAGCAAAACACCAATCCTATTCCGAGGTTGGCCACCTCCCTTGACGGCCACGCCCTCTCCTTTTTTCAGGAAAACGGCAACCGCCTTTCAACGGAGGAGATGGCCCTGTTGCTGCTTACCCGGCGGCTTTTTCCAGAAACTCCTCTTGCCGTCGGCTCAGAAGTTCCACAAAGGCGTCTTCCAAGGTGGGCGTCGGCTGGTCCTGGCTGGCAACCGCCGCCTTGATCTGGTCCGGCGAACCTTCGGCGATGATCCGGCCTTGGTGCATCAGGGCCAACCGATCGCAGTATTCCGCCTCGTCCATAAAATGGGTGGTTACAATCACGGCGCTGCCTCGCTGGGCCAGGGTGTGAATCCGCATCCAAAACTCCCGCCGCGTAAGCGGATCCACGCCGCTAGTGGGCTCATCCAGAAAAAGCACCGGCGGCTGGTGCATCAGCGCACAGGCCATGGCCAACCGCTGCTGAAATCCCCGCGGCAACTGCTCCGCATTGGTCTCCAGAAACGGCCCCAGTTGGAACTCCTCGGCCATACGGCTAACCATCTCCGAAAGTATTCGCCGTGGCAATCCATACACCCCGCCAAAAAATTCCAGGTTTTGCCGAACGCTTAAATTTCCGTACAAACTAAACTTTTGTGCCATATATCCCATGGCGTTTCGGGCCTTGGCGGCGGCCCGACGAATATCCACTCCCGCTACACGAGCCTGACCTTCGGTGGGCGGAAGCAGGCCGCAGAGCATCTTGAACGTGGTGCTTTTGCCCGCTCCGTTCGGCCCCAGCAAACCGAAAATTTCCCCTCGGCCCACCCGGAAACTCACCCGATCCACCGCCGTAAACGAGCCGAATCTCTTGCTCAAACCGGACGCTTCCACGGCCCAAGGGCCTTGGAAATCGGCCTGGGCGGTGCTTTGAGGCAAAAAGGAAAAGGGTTGAGCCAACCGCTCTTTGGCCGACCCGCCTAAAAGCAAAATCAACGCATCTTCAAACCGGGGCGGCGTGGGCGCCCACTGCCCCGGCCAAAACGGTTGGCCATGGGCAGACTCTTCCCCCGGCCCCTGGGGTCGGCTGGCGCCTTGCCCACTTTGGCCGAATCGACTCATCGGGCCGTTCATCGCCTCCCAGAGCACCACCCGAATCCGGTTGCCCTGCACCGTGGCATCGGCCACGTCCGGTCGCTGAAGCAATTGGGCCGCCTGTAACCGCCGCTGTTCCGCCGGCGCCGCAACCAAAAAGGTTCTGCCAACCATTCGACCGGTAAGCTCCCCCGGAGGCCCCGCAAAGAGCACCCGCCCCTCCTGCAGCACCATCACTTCCGCACATCGCTCCGCCTCGTCCAAATAGGCGGTGGCCCACACCACAGCCATTCCTTCGTCGGCCAATCCTTCGACCATCTGCCATAGCCCACGCCGAGACACTGGATCCACGCCCACGGTCGGCTCGTCCAGAAGCAGCAGGTTCGGCTTTCCCAATAGCGCGCAGGCCAGTCCCAACTTCTGCTTCATCCCACCGGAAAGCCGACCTGCCTGCCGATCCCCAAACGACTCCAACCCCGAAAACGCCAAAAGCCGCGCAATTGCCTCCCGCCGATCCGCACCGCTCAACCCCCGCAAATCCGCATACAAATGTAAGTTTTCCAACACGGTCAACTCTTCGTACAGGCCGAACCGTTGCGGCATATACCCTAGCTCGGCCCGCACCGCCGGATCAGCTACCGACCGGCCTTCCAAGAGAATCTGTCCTTCGTCCGGCAGGAGCAGCCCAGCCATTAGACGCAATAGCGTGGTTTTGCCCGCTCCGTCTGGGCCTACTAAACCGGTAATCTGCCCATACCGAATCACCGCCGAGACGCCATCCAGCACCGGCGCCCTACCCGGACCAAACCGCTTGGTTACCTCTTCGACTGTCATTGCCGCCCGGTTCGGCATAGGTTCTCCTGCCTTGCCAACTTGGCTTCCCAAATGACTCCACTTCATGGCATTCCCGCAAAGTAGCAGCCTAGGCTTCTTTGTAAATGTTTTTTGTTCATTTCCTCTCCCCCGGAGGGGAGAGGGTATTGTGCCCCCTCAGCCCGCCGGGCTAACGCCCGGTGCCCCCCTCTCCCGCAGAGGGCAGAGGGGAAAATTCCTCGGTCGAAATGAGCACGCTGACCGGCATCCCTTGCCGAAGTTCCCCTTTCGGATCAGAGACAATCACCCGGAGCCGATAGACCAAGTTGGTCCGAATTTCCCGGGTTTGGACGGTTTTCGGTGTAAACTCGGCCACTGGGGAAATAAATCCGATCCGACCGGGATACTGTCGGCCGCTGTCAGTCTGCACAGTAACGGCCATGCCGGGCCGAATCCGTTCTAGGTCTAATCCGTTCACATAGGTGCGGATCCAGACCGGATCGGTAAGGCTGAGGGTGTAGATAGGTTCTCCCACCTGAACCCACTCGCCTGCTTCGCGGATGCGGGTTTGGACCACGCCGGGCGCTGGGGCCAGCAATTTGGCGTCCTCTAGCCGACGCTGAGCCTCCTGAAGCTGGGCTTGGCAGAGGGCGACCTGGGCCTCGGCCCGGGCGATGTCCTCCGGTCGGGTGCCTGCTTGGAGAAGTTTCAGGGCGGCTTGGGCGGCTTGAAGTTGGGTTTCGGCCCGATCCCGGGCCGCCTTGGCATTGTCATAAAGCTCCTGCGAGACCGCCTTCTGCGGCAAAAGCCGCTCCATCCGCTCCCATTGGGTCCGGGCATGGGCAAAGCCGACCTGAGCCGCCTGCAGATTGGCTTGGGCCTGTTCGATCTCTTCCGGCCGAGGGCCGTTCCGGAGCTTCCAAAGCTCTGCCTGAGCCGCCTCCAAGGCCGCCTGAGCCTGCCGGACACGATCCTCGAAATAACCCTTTTCCAACTCGGCCAGCAGTTGCCCCGTCGCCACCCGCTCCCCCTCTTCCACATAGAGCCGAGCTATCCGACCCGGAACCTCAAAAGCCAACCGAACCTCTCGAATCTCGACGTTGCCCTGAAGTTCCAAGGCGGCTTGATGAGCCTGTGGGCCCAAATACCCGCGAAGCCAACCGGGTAGATACCCTGACGGCAGTCGGCCCCCAACAGCCAACCCCACCAACCCCGCCAACGCCGCCAGAACCAGGATCGGCAAGAAGATTTTTAGTTTTTTGTTCGCCATAGTTGTACCTTTTCGGGCCTAGCTGAATCGGGTCTCCCTCGGTATGCCGATTCGCAGTTGCCGCCTCCCAGTCAACTAACCCCCGGCTCCTCCCCTAGGGGTCTTTCCCAACCCCTTCCACTCTACTGGCCGGAAATGTCCGGCAATGCGTCCGAATGGGGCTGCATAGCCTCTAGTGTTTGAGAGGAGGAGGGTTTTTCTGTCTGCGCCCCTGGAGAACCACCTAAGCCGAGGCTTCGGCAGGCCATTTCGGCTACCACCGAGGCGATCCAATCGGCTTGCTGATCATCAATAGAGTCCCATTGAAGGCGCCGGCATAACGTGGTTGCTCCGATCCGAAAAAGCATTACCTGGCCTAACAGGGCATGCGCTCGCACAATCGCTTCTGGACTATTGGGAGGCAACTCCAGCACCGCTCTGACGAGCTCCGACATGAGCCGATGCAACCGGTCCACCACCGGATAAATCAGTTCATAGGCTTTGGTTGGGTGCAGATGCTCCCGAGAAGAAATGCTGGCAAAATAGCGGGCTGCCGGATAAACCAGCACCGTCTTGGCCAGCTTTTGGATCAGTTCGGGCAGCAGCTTTTCCGCCTCGCTCCGAGTGGAGCCGGACCGCTGGAACCGCTCGGCGATGTCGGCTACTAACCCCAGAACCGGAGCGGTCCGGGTTTGCAACAGGTGTTGGACCACGGCCAGGTAATAGCCTTCTTTGCTTCCAAAATAGTATTGGATAGCGGCGGAATTGACCCCGGCCATTTTGGCCAAATGCCGGGTGCTGACACCTTCCGGCCCATACCGGGCAAAGGCCTCTAGACCGGTATCCAGGAGTTGCTGGAGGGTCTTTTCACCCCGGGCAGGCCGTAGAGTAGGCAAATTAGGAAAATTAGGAAAATCGGAAAGATCAAAATTCTCCACCGAAGGTCCTCCCTAGGTTTATCTTCCTAACTTTATTTTAAATCAATCGAATAATTAAGTCAAGCGATTGGTTAACCAACCCCTACCCCAACTTGACAATCCCCGGCCGGCTGCACATATTCAACACCAATCACCTGCCCATCACCCTTACCATCCTTTGTATGGCCTACCTGGGTCCCTGTGCGAAAGGAGCTCTTTAATGAAAGCTGGCCGTTCTATAAGCCGGAGGAAATTTTTGCAACATACGGCCAAAGTTCCTGCTCTGGTAGGAATCGGTTTACCATATCTTGTGCCCAGCGGGCTGTTGGGCGGGGAGGGAAAGCCCGGACCTAATGAGCAGATTGGCATTGGGTTTATCGGCGTGGGCCGACAAGGCGGCGCATTGGTCGGCATGATCAAACGTTCTCCATTGACCCGGATTGTGGCCGTCTGCGATGTGTATCGGCCCAGGGCAGAGCAGTTGGCTCAATCGCTCGGCGCCTTGCCTTTTACCGACTACCGAAAACTACTGGAGCGCAAAGATGTCAACGCCATTGTAACCGCCACACCGGAGCAATGGCGGGGAACCATCTGTGTGCATGCCTGCCAGGCAGGAAAGGACCTGTATGTGGAAAAGCCGATGAGTTTGACCATTTACGAAGGTCGGCTCATTGTGGAGGCGGTGCGGAAGTATAAACGGGTCTTTCAGACCGGAAGCCAACTGCGGAGCATGGCGGCCAATCGGCTCGGCTGCGAACTGGTGCGAAACGGTCGGCTGGGCAAACTGGAGCGGGTCATCGCCCATAATTATCCTAGTCCCTGGGAGGCGGCCTTCCCGGCCCAGCTGGTACCGGAGGGATTGGATTGGGACATGTGGTGCGGCCCGGCAGAGGTGGTCCCGTTTCATGAGGATATTTTCAAGTCCCGGGCCAATCCGGGCTGGTTATCGCTGCGCCCGTTTTCCGGCGGGGAGATGACCGACTGGGGAAGCCACGGCTTTGACCAGGTGCAATGGGCTTTAGGCATGGATCATACCGGGCCGGTGGAGTGGTGGACCGAAGGCCCGCCGTTTAATCCACCTACCTATACGAAACCGGAATCCCGCCAACGGGGCAACACCCTGTGCAGCCAGCCGAAGGTCTTCTGCCGCTATCCAAACGGCCTGGTCATGGAGCTAGGCAACGGACCGGCAGGCGGGGCGATTTTCATCGGCTCGAACGGTCGGCTGACCATCGACCGGGGCAAAGTGGTCTCCGATCCGCCCGAATTGGCCAAGGAGCCGCTTACCGATAAGGACATCCGGCTTTATGTGAGCAACGACCACATCCAGAATTGGCTGGAATGCATCAAAACGAGAGCCAAATGCGTTTGCGACGAGGAGATTGGCCATCGGTCGGCCAGCGTCTGCCACCTGGCCAATATTACACGTCGGCTGGGGCGTCGGCTCCAGTGGGACCCAGTTAAGGAGCAGTTTATCGGCGACGAGGAGGCCAACGCCCTTTTGCGCCGTGCGCAACGGGAAAAATATAAAACCCCGGATCCCGTCTGAGTCTCCATTCTGCGATCTGATAGGATACCTCTGGCCACTGGGAAAATATAAAACTCCTACCACTTCAGCCGAACGGAGAATACCCCTGCCTGGTTCGCGAAAGTTCCTATGTTGGCATTCCCGCGCAAGCGGGAATCCAGGAATCCCCTCACCCAAAAGAGACAAAGGACACGAAGCCCCCCAGCCCTGGCCTTCCGGAGATCGGGCGGAAGCGATTTTCCTCAACCGTCTTTCCGGCCAGGCCATTTCGCCGGAGGAGCAAAAGCTGCTAGAAGATTACCTGTTTTGGTATGCAGTGGGCAAGGCCACGGAGCAAAGGGTTTTAGTGAAATTATATACAGGTTATGATGCTGGGCAAAATTCTATGCCACCGGCTCGGGTGCAAGGCCATCCGGCCGCCGCCTGCGAGCTTTGCCGAGTCTCGCCTCAGAGCACTTTCGTATTTATGCCTAGTTGTTATCCTTACTATGAAGAATTGATCCGCATTGCCAAGGACTATACTAATGCCTATGTAGATATGTGCTGGCGCTGGATCCTGAACCCAATAGCGGCCAAGGATTTTCTGAAGAAATATTTGGTCTCCGCCCCGGCCAATAAGCTGTTTACCTTCGGCGGAGAGTATTTTGTGGTCGAACCGGTGCTGGGGCATGCATGGATTGCCCGGCAGGGGATCGCCCTGAGCTTGTGCGAACTGGTCGAAGGGGGTTGGCTAAGCCTGGAGGACGCCCTGGGCTTGGTGGATCGGATCATGCACGAAGGTGGATCGGATCATGCGCGAAACCGCCCGAGGTGTCTTTCGGATCGAGGAAAAAAAGCAGGCTCTCCGATCCGCCCCCTGGACCAATAGGAGATAGATCAAACGATCATCTTAGCTGTGGAAGTCGTTCCCAGAGTCTCCTTGTCCAGGAGGCGATTTTTTATGCCGAGCTGCTCCGGCAGTCCGCCTGCTGACGACTCTTGGGCTGGGAGTGGTTGTTCGGGTAGTTGGGTATGCTATAATGAAGCATTCAAGATATAGGAATAGATTGGGCTGTGTGGAGAGGAGAGTTTTTATGCGTGGATGGGTATGGGCAAGTGGGCTAGGGGTAGTTGGGTGGTTTTTTGGGGGGATGGTAGGCATGGCAGGCCAGGCAAAGTCGGCCGGACCTGCCGCTCCGCCGCCTGCCCCAAAACTTCGTGCAATTGAAGGAAGCGGGACCATGGAACTGAGAAAAGAACCGTTTGGCAAGGCTGAGGGAAAGGAAGTGGATTTATATACATTAGTCAATCGAAACGGTCTGCGCGTCAAACTGATGACCTATGGAGCCACCCTTACGGCAGTGCAAGTGCCGGACCGCCATGGTAAGGTGGACAATATTACCCTATACCTGGACACCTTGGAAGATTACCTGAAAGGGCATCCGTTTTTTGGCTCCACGGTGGGCCGATACGCCAACCGAATCGCCTTCGGCCGATTTACTATCGACGGCCTCAGCTATCAACTGGCAACCAATAACAATCGGCATCATATCCACGGCGGGCGGAAAGGATTTGATAAATACGTCTGGAGCGCCGAACCCATCCGCGGCGAAGATTTCGTGGGGGTAGTCTTTTCCCACACCAGCCCGGACGGCGATGAACATTATCCTGGCACGCTGCAGGCCAAAGCCACCTATACACTGAACAACCAAAATGAACTCCGGATGATCTTTGAAGCCACCACGGATAAGCCGACCCATGTGAATATTTGTAACCACGCCTACTGGAACCTGGCCGGCGCCGGCACCGGCACCATCTTGGACCATATTATGATGTTAAATGCGGATAAGTATCTTCCGGTGGATAAGGAGCTGATCCCCCTAGGCGATCCGGAGCCAGTCTTCGGCACGCCGATGGACTTTCTCACCGAGCCGAAAACCATCGGCTCCCGAATCCATCAGGTTCCTGGCGCCGGATATGATCACTGCTATGTGTTGCGGAAGGAGGCGCCGGGGGCGATGACGCTGGCTGCCCGAGTGGTGGAACCCAATAGCGGTCGGGTTATGGAAGTGTATACCACTCAGCCTGGGGTACAATTTTACACTGGCAACTTCCTGGACGGTTCCCTTCGAGCCGGCAAGCACCGGTATCCGAAACATGCTGGCTTCTGCCTAGAAACGCAGCATTTTCCGGATTCGCCGAATCGGCCCAGTTATCCATCCACGCTGCTTCGACCGGGCCAAACCTACCGAGAAGAGACTATCCATAAGTTCAGCCTACTGGCGGAATAATATTTTATTGCAATTCCCTTCCCCGGCAAAGCCTTCACAAACTCCCATCTTCCACCAGGGAAGAGGCGAATAGATCCCCTCTCCTCTCTGTCGGAGAGGGTTAGGGGGAGGGGAATTCCATGCCGGAGGAGACGGCCAAACGCCTAGCAGTGGCCGGCGGAATGCCCACGCTGGTAGGGGCTTGGATTCCTGCTTGCGCAGGAAGCACAATGGAGGGTTGCCCAAAAGTGCTTGGCGGCCCCCTTTTCGGTCTAACGATATGGAAAGGTTCTTCATGCGGCGGAATAACTTATCGGAATAGGTACTGAGAAGTCTTTTCAGAAGGAGCACCCGATGGTTTGGACAGGCAGAGGGCAAACTGAGGACCCAGTGGGAGGCAGGAAAGTGGAAAGGGATTATGTGAACAGAAGATGATGTAATTTTATGATCACTATATCTCTTGAGCGGCGGCGATGGGGGCTGAAGTACCTGGTAGGCCTGGTAGGGATATGGGGCATGGCCCTCTTGCTGGCCGAGAGGCTGAGTGCCGACGAAGTACAAACGATCGAACTTTGGCCCCAGGGGGCGCCGGGCGCCCGGGGCGGGCCGGAGGATTTCCGGCCTACCTTAACCATTTATCCGGCGCCAAGAGAAAATCGGACCGGCACAGCAGTGGTCATTTGTCCGGGCGGCGGCTACGGCTTTACCGCCATGGATCACGAAGGCCATCAGATCGCCGCCTGGTTCAATTCCATCGGGGTAGCTGGGTTTATTTTAGATTATCGGCATCGGAAGCGGGGCTATGGGCATCCGGCGCCTTTGCAGGACGCTCAACGGGCCATTCGCTACGTGCGCAGCCATGCCGCCGACTATCACTTGGATCCGAAACGGATCGGGATCATGGGCTTTTCGGCCGGTGGACATTTAGCCTCCACGGCGGCCACCCATTTTGACGCTGGCCATCCGGAGGCAGCCGATCCAATCGAACGGGCAAGTTGCCGACCCGATTTTGCCATCCTCTGCTATGCGGTCATTGCCCTGGGCGAGCCGATCACCCATCGAGGCTCCCAGGAAAATCTCTTGGGCAAGAATCCGCCCGAGGAATTGGTTCGGAGTTTGTCCAACGAAAAACAGGTAACCAAAGATACACCGCCAACTTTTCTCTGGCATACCGACGAAGACAAGGCGGTGCCGCCGGAAAACAGTGTGCTGTTTTATTTGGCCTGCCGGCGGGCTGGCGTGCCGGCTGAATTGCATATCTTCCGCACCGGCCGTCATGGGCTGGGCTTGGCGAAAGAAACTCCCGGAACCAATCAATGGCCGAGCCTTTGCGAAGCCTGGCTCCGCAACCAAGGCTTTTTACCTAAAAAAGAATAGATAGCAGAGACAACAGGTTCTAACAGCTCCGTCGGAAAAAAGGGGGGATTCTGGTTAACTGGCGTTGCTTTTCATTGCTGCGCTGTCTAGAAATGGCCCGTTGGGCCCTTGTGGTGCGGACAGAACGGCGCCAGGGCAATCCGCGCAAAGAGGGTAAAACTGTTACGGGGCGTCAAACTGCAGGCGAACCGTTTCCCGGGCGGTGCTGATGGAAATGGTTCGCTCTTGAACTTCGGCAAGAATCTCGTAGCCGAAGCCTCCCACGCCCATTTTGCTGCTTTGGTGGATCACCGCACCAGTCCGAACGTCTAAACACAGAAGGGTTTCCCAAGGTTGGTTGGTCAGATCGCCGCGGGGGTTTTTCGTTTGTCGGTAGGAGATGTTATAGAAGACCAGGATGGGTAAGTCTCTGGGCTGACCCAGGCGGAGGGTTTGTTCCAGCACTTCGGTGTTCCAGAGCGGTTGAGCAGTTTGGCGGTCGATAGCAAAAAGGCGACCGTGTACCGGGAGGGCGTCGGACAGTTGTCGGCCGAAGAAGATCGGTCCGGTCGGCTGAAAGGGGCGATTGGCGATGACGATATATCGACTCTCGGTCGGTAGCACGACCAAGCTATCCAGGTTCGGCTCTGGATCTACCGACGCCTGGAAGACTTCTTGGCCGGTTTGCAGGTCCAGCATCACCAAATGGCCCGAGGGGGCCAGGACGGCCAATCGGCCTTCGTCGGCCAGGAGCCAGGGCTGGCTTTTGGCAGCAAATTCCCGCTTCCAGAGGGTTTGCTCCTTCCAGGGATCGACCAGCAGAGCTTGACAGGCATGTTGTTCTGATTGCCAGCAGAGGACCCGTCGGCCTAAGACGATCAAGCGGTTTTTCATCTCCGGCACTCGGCGGGTGCCCACACGGGCGCCGTCCAAGGTTCTCAGTACGGTGGCTTCCTGCTGGCCGGTGCCGGTGACAAAAAGGAGCTCGTCATCGCCGAATAGATCGGCCTCTGGAGGGAGATCGGTTCTGGTCCACAGTGGCGCCTGGTTAGCAGCCAAAGGTTCTACAGCGACCAACCGGCGATCTTGTCGGAAGCAGACGGTATGGGAAGTAACCACTAGCGGCAACGGCTCATTGGCCAGGAAGGGGCCAGGGGAACGAACTTGTCTGCCGCCAAAAATGACTGGCCCAAACACCGGATGGGCAGCTTGGGGTGATTGGGTGGACTGAATCCAGAGGGTTTTGCCCGGCTCGGAGATCAGATCCACGGCAGCCACCAAATTGCCCAGCCAGCCAATCAGCAGATGTCCTTGCACCACTCCTTGGCAGTAGCTATAGAGAGTATGGTTGACGGGGCCTTGGCTGGCAGGCCGGGGAATACCGATGGGATCGGCCTTTTTGCCTGAGGGGTGTGCGATTTCCAATTGATGCTGATTGGGATCGAACCGAAAGGCCAGGGGCGGAGCGAACGATGATCTTTTCATCATACTAACGGAGAACAGATATCGGGAGGCGGTGGTTTTCGAGAGGGTTTGCACCTTGGGCGGCTGGAGTGGCCAAGGGTTTTCGGCAGCCAATAAGCGCCGAACCGGATCGTCCGCTGGCAAGGCCTCTAGCCATTGTCGGCCGGTTTTGCCCTCGGCACAGGCTAAATCCGCCCAAGGCCCGGAAAGGAGCCGATATACTCCGGCTGCCGCTTCGTATCGACCCAGTTTCCGGTACAGTTCCGCCAGCCGAACCGCAGCCAATCGCTGCTTGCTCGGTTCTGCCTGCTCAAAAACCGTCTGGAGAAGCCATTCCGCCTCCAAAAACCGTCCGGCCTGGGCATATCGTTGGGCCAGCTCCAGGCGCAGCTGTTGTGCCTCCGGGTGGAAGCCAAAATACCGGAGAAAGTATTCACCCTGATCCTGCTGTATCCAGGCTGCCAGTTTGGCGTCCAGGTTGCTACGCACTTCTAGAGGCGCCTGGTGATACAGTTCCGCCAACCGGGCTGCAAGCCACCGATCTTGCCGAACCGTATGCACGGTGCTTAGCCGCTGGTGTGTTTCGGTTGGCTTGTCCGTCTTCCGGAGCAAACGGAGGTAGGTGTCCAAGGCGGCTTCAATCTGGCCTTGCTGTTGATACGCCTGGGCCAAAAGCGGCAAGAGGCGTGTTTGTTGGGTTCCTTCCGTGAAGAGATTTTGCAGATGGTGGAGATGGTCTAGCAAGCCGGCAGGGTCCGCCAGGAGGCCATCCTCAGCCGCCGCAGTAATCAATTGTTCAAACCTCGCCTGATCTTGGGCCGATTGGCCTGCAGCCGTTTTGGCCTGCTCGAGCAGTTGAAAACAGGTTTTCCATTGGCCCTGGGCCAACAACACCTCAGCATGGTCTAGCAAAGCTTGGAGATCGTTGGGGGCTTGTGCCAGCCGGGCAGCGGTCTGCTTTGCCCGCTGGTCTAAGATCTCCCATCGGTACAGGCCATCCACATCCTGTGACAAAATTACTCCGTTGCAGGCGACCAGATTACCTGGGATGATTCCTTGGGGGGATCGGCTGCGGGCTACCAGGCGTCCTGCCTCCAGATCGAAGGCGGCCACTTCGGCCGTGGTAAGAGGCAGAAAGTACAATCGGCCGTTTCGATAGCCCCGTCCGGACGGCAGCGCCCCGGCTGGCAAAGCGATCGGGCCGTCGGCCCAAGCCGGTTGGCCGTCTTGGAGGCGCAGCGCCCACAGGCTCTCCCGTCCTACGACTACCACCTTGCCGTCAGCCACCGCCGCGACAAACAGGCCGTCCTGCCGAGGCGCTGTCCAGAGCCGATGGCCATCGCTTAACCGAAGGCATATCAGTTTATTACTGGCCGGCGGGGTGAGCACCACATAGCCTTCGCCCAAGATGATCCGGCTTTCTAGCCAGCGGTCATCCTGCTGTTTCCAGGCCGCATACGCCCGCCGGAGCGCCGCTGGAACTAACCCGAACATACCAGCCGGCCCAGCCAAATCTTCCTCTTCTTGGCTAGCTTCGTAGATCCAGCGGATGGATCGGCTCATCAGATCGACAGCGACATAGTGATTTTCAGCGGTCCGGCAGACGAGAATGCCATCCGCATAGGCGGGCAGACAGTTAGGCGGATCGGCTACGCCCCGGCGATCCAGAGGGATCCCCATCGCCAATAACAATCCCCGCTGGGGGGCCTGTTCCGTCTGTTTGGCCGAGAGCGGCAATTGGCTTAGCACCTGAGCTGTTTCAGCGGCTAATTCCAAAAGCTGCGTTTGCTCGTCGATCAGGGCGGCGGCATACAGCCGTCCGCCCACCGGTACTGGGGGACCGAGGAAAAAGGCGCCGGCCAATTTTGTGCCTCCCACATCTGGGGGGCCACCCAACTCCCAGAGGGCTTTGCCGGTTTGGAGGTCATAGGCCACCAGCAGATTGTAGGTTTTCTGCTGATAGGGTTCTGGTCTGCGTCGGCCGTCGGCGGTCACCACCACCCGCTGGAACTGGACGGGAAACCGGAATGGCGTGTCTTCCAAACCATAGATGCGTTGGCCATCGCTGGACAAAAGGCCAAATCCCGTCTCTCCCCAAAATCGCTCCTGCAAACCGTCGGCCAAAATCTCCCGGAGAGTATCGATGGATACATTGGTTTCGTCCAATTCGGGCGGTTGGAGGGTTGAGGCGTTTGAAATGCCCAATTGCCGGGCTAACAGACCGGCCAAAATCCGGCCCGGTTTGTTTGGCGGAGATTCTCCCTTGGCAGGTTGAGGTGGACTGGCGGATTGGCTTGGCAGCAGGCGGTTTTCATACGGCTGCAAGAACAGACGTAGCGGGTCTTCCAGCGGGGCTTCCCAGGCCAGTTGGCCGGTGCGAAGATCAACCGCTCGAAGCCGAGTAGATGTATAAAAAACCACTTTCTCGCCCACCACCAACGGATACAGTTGCACCAATGCCGGCCTCAGTTGCTCATGCCATTGCCGACGAAGCTGTTGGGCCAGATCGGCCAAGAGAGCTTCTGTACAGCTTGTCCAATGGGCGACCGGCTTCAGATAGGCCATGCCCAGGTCTGCCGAAGGATTCTGACCAGGGTTGGCGTGCACGAAATGCCATCCTATTGGCTGCTCCGCTACCCCCACCTTGCCCAACTTCTCCCCAAGCCAAGCAATCCCATCGGACGGTCGGAAGAAGAGCTTTTCCTGCTGGCCGGCCAGTACCACCGGCATGGATTGTTCTTGTCCTGTCAGAGAAGCTAGGGCCGACCGAGCTGCCGCAAGGTCTCCGCTCCGATACCAACCGATGGCCTCCAGAAGGGAACGGATCGGTTCAAACTCTCTGGCCTCCGGATGTTCGCCGAGGCGTCTAGCTGCCAAGGCAGCCTGCACCGATTGGCCCCGATCCCAAAAGGCCAGGGCCACTAGATACAACGCTTCGGCTCCAGAACGGGTGAAGAAAAACCGTTCAGCCACCGCTTGTACGAGCTGGATGTCTCTGGCGGCCACGGCCTCTTGAAGCGCTTTTCTAGCCCGAGCTTCATACAGGCTCTGATAGGTTTGGAGGCCTTCTGGGGGCATTTGGGCCAACAGGCGGCTGGCTTCGGATTTAACGGTTCGATACAGCGGTTCACCGAGGTCCGGCTGGAAGGCATAGTCTTGGGGGTCGGCCAGGATGTCGCCCAGAAGGCGAGCGGCTTCGGCAAAACGGGCTTGGTGGAGGGCTTCCTGGGCCTGCGCAAGCGTTCGCACCAAAAGCCGATCCGCTCGAGGAAGGAAAAACTTCGGTTTGCTTTGCAGGATTTCGGGAGCCTGTGCCTGCGGATGAGCATTTCGTGCTTGCACAGGTCCTGGCGCAGCCAAAGGCAGATTGACTCGGCCAGCCTGAGCTGGCTTTTGTTGGACTGGTCTGCTGGGCGCCTGCGGCCGTTTGGGCAACTCCGGCGCCTTGGGCAACGGATGTTCCACTAACCAGACCTTCATCTTTTTAATCGCTTCTTCTCGATGGGCGCCTTCAGAATACCGGAAGGCGGTAAAGTTGGGATAGTACTGGGGCATCTGCCGAAGCCGCTCAAACTCCCGCCCCGCCTCGGGCATCCCATAATCGGCATGTTTCTGATCCGTCAGATGCACCAGCCAGGCTAGCGCTACATCCCGCACTTCCACGCTGATCTGCTTGTTATTCATGCCGATCCGGACACACTCGTGGCTGTCCTCCAAAAGAGGCACTAGATGCTCCGCATACGTTTTTCCACCTAAAAGGCCCAAGGCGCAGACGGCCTGGCCGTACATGTACCCATGCGGTTTGACCTTTTCCTTGGCCTCCAAAAGTTCTACTGCCAGAACCAAGCCCTCCGGCATTCGATGTTGCAAGGCCAACTGAAGCCGATTGTGCAACAGTCCTGTCTGCACTGCCTGAGGCCCCAGAGGCCGAAGGATCCACAATCCCAAAAGCCGCCGGGCAGCCGCTCGTTCTGCTGTATCTGGCCCTTGCAGCAGTTGCTGAAATCCCTGCTGATGGACAAGATTATAGATGTAATGGGTTTCTGCTAGATCGACCGGAAGTTCCAGTTCCGGCAGGGAGGTAACAAATAAAAAGGCAGCACTGGTCCCCAGAGAAGGCTGATAAGGGATCGGGCTGGGAAGCTGCATCCGTTGAATGAGTTGCTGGAGCCTTGCCCGAACACTTTCTACGGCAGCCGATCCGCCTACCTCGACCGCTTCCAAAAGCGCCCCTTCTGCCCGTTGCATGGCGGCAAACAGTTTCCGGGCCCCCTCATCATGCCCCACCAACTCCCGATACCGCCGCCACAACGGCAAAGAATGCTCTGGGCTGCCGGTGGGATCGGCCAGGAATTTTTCCAGCCGCTGTCGATGGTCCGCCTCCAAGACTTGGGCTAAAATCCAGCGTGCCCGGCGCCGGATTTCCAGGTCCGGATGTCGGAGGGCAGCTTTAAGGGCGTCGGCAGCGGCCAGTCCCGCCCGGGCAAGCTCCGCACTGGCCTGCTCCCGAACCTGATACGATTCATGCCCCAACTGTTCTATCCACTGGGCAATCTGAGCCGGACTCACACAGGGGCCAGCGGCGGGCGCCTTGTCCTTCTCCTTTTTCTCCGCCTTGGCCGAACGATCGGACTCGTTGGCCTCGCTTTCCGAACCCCTCGCTCCATCAGGTTTTAACGGCGACTTGCTTTCCTCCGCTGAGGACGGTGAACTGGAATCTTCAGGTCTGGACTGGGGTGGAGCCGACCAGACGGGTTTTTCTAACTTTCCTTCCGGAGAGGAAACTTCTGTCCAACTCTTCCCGTTTTCTCCCAAAGCCTTGCCTTCCCCAACGGACAGCACCCCGACAAACCCCATCAGCAGGAGCACCCCCGCTAGGGTTTTCCTTTCTTGGAGGATGTTGAGGATATATACTAATCTCCATAAACCGGTTAGCATTCCCGTTCTCCATGGTGGGGACAAACATGCCTATAGAGTAACTTTTTCTATTATAAACGAAGAGCGGTCTTCAAGGGAAACGGACTGCCTTGCCAAGGACACAGAACAGGCGCCTAAAGACGCCCTAAATTTTAAACCCCTTGAGCCGAGCGAGGTTTCTGGCCGCCTGGGGGTAAAACGCCTTCAGCAGTGGGCGTTGGGGCCGACAACATCCCCCGGCAGCTTTCAGCAGACTGGCCTCCCTCGACTGAAAATCCCCAACTGCTTCTCGGAAGAGCCAAACAGCGCATCGAACAACGCAGGCAGCTAAGCAATTAAGAAGACCCGCCTGGGGGGATGTCCGGGGTTTGTGCTGGGGTTGAAGGGCTAGGTTGGGGCTCCGAAGCCGGAGGCTGCTGCCCCCCCGAAAGCATCGAAAAGACAAGGATCATCAGCACCACGGCCACGAGCACCGCACCGGCCAGGGCCAGCCAAAACTGCCAGGAAACGTGACGGAGGAAAGAAAGTGCTTTTGTCCACCATCCTACCGATACTTCCTCCCCGGCGCCCCCAGGCAAAGCCACCGACGGAGCGGCGATGCCTGGGGGCAAAGGGCTGGCCCCTGGCGCAGGCCTTTGGAGGCTAGCGCCGGTCCCCGCCGCCAAACTCCCCATCCGCTCCAACATCTCCAGCACTTCTTTAACGGAACCGAATCGACCCCCTGGGTCTTTAAGCAGCAGGCGGTCGATCATAGCGGCCATAGTCGGCGGCAAGCCGGAAACCACAGCTCCAATCGGTTGCACCCGCACAGCTCCCCTTTGCCGGATGAACTCCTCCACAGCGATGCCTTCTGCCGGGGCATGCCCACACAGCGCATGATAGAAGGTAGCCCCCAAGCTATAAAGATCCGACCGCACACTGGCCGGTTGCCCTTGGAAAAGCTCCGGCGCCATGTAATAGGCCGTCGAACCCAAAGCTGCTGGTCCGGCCCGAAGCCGACACTCGCTCAGAGCCGCCAAACCCAAATCGCTCAACTTGGCCACCCCCTGGCCAGTGAAAAGAATGTTCGAGGGTTTGATGTCTCGGTGGAGCAGTCCGGCTGTATGCACCGCCGCCAATGCCAAAGCCACTTGGTGGAAGATCCCCAGAGCTGCCGGGGCCGGAAGCCGACCGGATCGCCGAATCCAGTCGGCCAAACTCCCGCCTTCCATCAGTTCCATGGCCACATAGACCATGCCGCCCGCCTCGCCCATATCCTGGACTTCGACCAGATGGGGATGGGTTAATCGGACGGCCGCTCGCAGACCCTGAGTCAGTTGCTCGAAAAGCTGTCGGTCCCCCCCGGTGGGAATCAGCCGAACTGCCGCCAGCCGATCTAACCTCACATGCCGCGCTTGATACACCCAACCGGATGGCCCCCGACCGATGAAGTGGATCAATTGATAATGGCCCACGGTTTGACCGAGCCATCGCTGTGGATCAGCCACTCCCGACGGCGCCTCCCGAATGCCCATCCCAGGCTGCGGCATCGTGCCGGGGCTGGGTGCTGACGGGGCGGCTGGTTCGGCCCGTTCGGCCGGTTTGCCCGGAGCCGGCGCAGCCGCTACGGCCGGCCCAGCAGGAGCCAATGGTTGCCCCAGATGCTGGTACAGGCTACCAGCCCCCTGCCAATCTGGCCAACCTGCCCGCCAAAGCCAACAATCCTCTCCCACCCGGCCTTCGGCTACCCATTGGTCCAATTGCTGTTTACTAACCGGTCCGTATTGCTGGCCGTCCGGCGTGCGCAGATACCAAATCGGCGAAAGGAGGTCTTCCGGAGGCCTAGGCCCTGGAGCAGCAGGTGGCGAGGGTTCTTGAAGGACCGGCTGAGGCAGATGAGACGGTTCCACGCTTGCCAGTTGGCTAGAAGGCCACCCCGGCTGCGGGAGAGCTGCTTCCTGGTCTGTTCCCCCAGGGGCGGCTCCTTCCTCTGCCCCTCTAGCTCCGGTAGGCGCTGGTTCCGGACCGGGACCCGCCTGGGCAAGAGTGGGAGGAATGGCTAAGACCGGCTTTTTGGGGGCCTTCGGTTTCACATACCGGACCGGCGGCGGGGAACCCGTGCTAGGAGCCGGTTTGGCCCCATGATATTCCACAAACAGCCCCTCAATCGTGCCCGCCGGCATCCAGGGGCCGCTCATCCCTTGCTTGACCAACGTGTCGGGACTGATCTGGCGTTGGTCCGCCAACAGTTTCAGCTCAGAAGAGGTGAACGGACCTTCCGATTGGTCCCCCCGTAACACATACCATTGAACACTCATGGATGGGCCTCGTTCTGAGCGGGCTGTCCCCCAATGGATAAAGGTTCTCCTAAAAGAACCCCTAAAAATTCCCCTTGCCCCACCAAGTACCAGCAAACCTCGTTTGGGTAGGGGATCTATAGTCTCGGAGAATCCTTTTGCATCCTAGCTCCACCCGGCGGCAGATGTCAAGAACCAGGTTTGCTTCTATGGGGGCATCTCCGTTTTCCGCCCAACAATCTCCAACGGAGAACAGATGCCAACATCCACGTATGCCTGGCTCCGGGAAAGCTACAAAGACCTGCCACCTGGCGCGGCGCTTGGCCCACTGCAGTGGACTCTGCTCTGGTAGCAGCAGCGGAGGACGGAAGGAAAACTGGCTAGTCTAGAGTTTTACCCCGGTACTTGCAGGCCGTAGTTGGTCAGGATGCGCCGGAGTTTGGCCTCTTGCTCGGCCGAAAGCGGCACCAGCGGCATCCGCAATTCGCCCGTATCTCGGCCTAGCATCTTCATGGCCGCCTTAATGGGAATCGGATTGGTAGCCAAGCTCAGCATCTCCCGACACAAAGCAAACAAACGTTTATGCCAGGCCAAGGCCTCGCTGATTCGGCCGGCGTCGAAGGCAGCAATCATAGCGGCCATGTCCTGCGGCACGATGTTGCCTACCACCGAAATCACCCCTCGGCCACCTACCGACATGATGGGCAACGTCAAACTGTCATCGCCGCTCAGAACCGTCAAATCCGTGGCCGTGGTAATCTGCGAAACTTGATCCAACGAGCCGGAAGCCTCTTTCACCAGCGCGATATTGGGCAGTTCAGCCAGCCGAATGATGGTTTCCGGCAAAATGTTCTGCCCCGTGCGACCAGGGATATTGTAGATGCAAATTGGTATATCGACGGCTTCGGCTAGGGCTTTGAAATGCTGATACAGGCCTTCCTGCGTGGGACGGTTGTAGTACGGGCCGACCACCAGGGCAGCATCCGCTTTTTCCTTGGCTGCCCAACGGGTCAGACGCAGGGCCTCATGCGTGCTGTTGGAGCCGGTCCCAGGCATGACCAAGGCCCGGCCAGCCACCATCTGCACCACCTCCGCAATCACCCTTTCATGCTCTTCATGAGTCAGGGTAGGCGATTCGCCCGTGGTACCCACCGGACAAACACACCGGGTGCCCGCCTGGATCTGAAATTCCACCTGGGCACGCAGCGCCTGATAATCGACCTGACCGTCCCGAAACGGCGTAATTAACGCCACCGAAAGACCAGCAAATTGTTCCGCACGGGTAGGCATAACAGGCTCTTACTGAGAAATAAAGATGGATGGGGTAAAACTCCCAGAAGTTCGTCTAAAGCGGGCCAAATAAAAACGGGCCATTCGCCCCCCCGGGCACTATCCCTTTTCAGTGCCTCCCTTTGCCAGGGAGCTAAAAGAACTAAAGTACCGGAGGTGGGAGTTGAACCCACACGGCCTTGCGGCCACTGGATTTTGAGTCCAGCGCGTCTGCCATTCCGCCACTCCGGCAAAATCTGAGTACCATTCCCGGCTTTCCGCTTCCCTGCCGGCTCCGGGTACCTGCCCCGGTGTCGGTACCGGCAAATGCTGAGTACCATTCCCCACTTTCCGCCTCCTATAAAATGCCTGCGACTCAGCTACCTAAAATTCCCGAAATTCCCGGCACTTAGCAACCTGCAAGCTTCTCCGGCACGGAGGCCAGAAAGCCTTGGGGCTCCGGCTGAAAAACCGTGGGGAAGTGATTTTCGTCCTCCAGGAGGTGGGGCAGACTTCCACACACCTCCTCCACGCTGGAGGGGAGCCACCATGGGCAACCCCATAGTGAGAATGATTCTAGTTTTCCCGGAGCCTTGATGCAAGCCCCCTCCAAAGAGTTAGGCAACTTCCCGTTCAGGGCAGTTATCGGGGCAGTTCATTGTGCGGTCGAAGCGTAGGCTCGCTGTCGGCCATCCAAAGAGTTGGGCAACTTCCCGTTCGGGGCAGAGCTGGTGCACTACCGGAGGGGCTGGGGCCGGATGACCCGGGGAATGATTCGCCTGTCAGGGGAATCGGGCTGGGGAGCCTCCGGTACGGTTACCTCCAACGGAGGGGAAGGTGCCGGTTCCGGAGACTCCGCCACCGTGTAGCCAGGGGCAGAGCCCTCTTTGTCCTCTTTTTTCCCCCGGAACAGTTGGCCCAATTTTGGTAAAAGCCCGTGGGGTTGGCTGATGGCCTGGGCGGATGCGGACCCATCGGTACCCGCAAGGGGGGTGGAACCTGGTGTTTGAGGACCCCGGGGGAATGGGCCAACCGAAAGGTTCTCCTTCTTCTGATGGGTAAAGTATCCATCTTGAGAGGGAATTCTCACCGATGGTCCCACTGGTACCGGATGCCCCACGGCCGGGACACCCCTACCTGAAGAGATTTCTGGAATGGGTTCCTTGGGCACAGGAAGGGAGGTCCCACCAGAAGATGCCTTTATCGACTGCTTTTGGATACCACTTGGGTGGTATGAATCACCGAATCCAGGGGATTGAGTCCCCTCAGCAATGGAGGTAGGGTTTTCTTTGATCTGGGGGGAATTTCGGATTTCTGGAGTAGTTAATACTACCAAACGTGCTCCGCCGGGGTAAAACTCCCTGGGGATTGCTGCCGCGGAGGTTTGACCCGGTTCCAGCTCGGCTAGCAAACGGGTTCTGGAGCCCTCTTTTCCCGGGGACATTGTTCCCCCCAACTCTAGGCTTATTTCCAACTGCCATCGGCCCTGCTCGGTCCACTGAGGGGTTATCCGGCAAAAAAGGTACCTACCCCCCGTCTGGGGAGCTTGAACAGAGGGGGACCCTGTGCTCTTTGAGTCCAGCCCGCCTAGAGAGATGGGCAGAAGGTATTCGGCTGGTTGGCCGGGCAGAAGGCCAAAGGTCGGCTGGGCCAGCAGCTGGAGCAAATCCAGACGCTCGGCTTGGGCCAACAGCTCTGTAAGTTGTTCGGTACTGCCGGGGTCTAGGACCAAATGACCGCCTCGTTCGGCCAGATCCAGCAATGGCCCGGCCAAAGGCACTAATCTGGGAAACTCCCGTTTGACTTTTTCCGCAGCCTGCCGAAGCGCCAGGCCATGGACCCGTACAAAACGGACTCGGAGAAGATATTGGACGGGTTCCGTGCTGGCCAACCGAAGGCGATTCACCAGGGAAAATTGAGGAGCTTGTTCTGGCAGGGCCTCGGCGCGAACCACTGCCAAAATTTGGGATGCTTCGGCCAGGTTGGCTGCTTGGCCTTCGACGATCAGTCGGTTGGCTTCCCATCGGAGTCGAACCTGACTGTGGGGAAACAGGCTGGTTAAGACATCTTGGAGCACCTGGAGGCGGTTGGACTGGGCAGGTTCGGTCTGATGGCTGCCGGATGGCTCGGCCGGTGTGGACAGTTCGGCCCGCTGTTTCTCAGGCAGGGAGGTAGAGGGAGGGGCCTGGGATTCTTGGTAGATAGCCTGTTTGACGTTTCGGACCGGCTGACTGGAGGATGGGTTGGGGTTAGCAGGTGGGGAGGAAGCGGCTGAGGGTTTTTGCTCTCCTTGGGAATCGGTGGGCGTTCGAGTAATTTGTGCTTTGACATCGGTCTGTTCCGAGATTAGCTCGGCCGAGACCACTAACAGTCTGCGGCTGGACTGGGGGGAGTTGGCCGATTCGGACAGTTCCACCATCGGAGCTACTAGCCACTGGTCTGGCTGAAGAAGAGCATCAATATGCCAACTGTGGGCCTGGCTGAGTAAGCCTGATTGGCTGGCAGTCCGCTTAGAGAGCACCGGGGCCAGCTCCAATCGCACTGCTCCCTGATCGGTCCTTTGGGCGAGGATCTGTACGGTGCATTCTCGGTCTTCTGGCAGGGGGAGTTTACTATTCAAAAGTTCATTATTCCCCTTTGCTTCCTTAGCCCCATTGTTTTGAGGCCTCGTAGGCAGACCAGCAGAACCAGCAAGCCCTGGGGAAGGTTGTCGGGAGGGATCGGCTGGTCCCCGCGTCGCAGAAGAAAGCGGTTCCAAAGTTTTCACACAGAGTGTTTCCTTTCGGCCGCTGAGGCCTATCAACTCTTGCTGCCATAGGATACGGGCTACTTTGTGCGTTTGCAACTCTTCCCATTGGGCTGCCGAAATAGCAGGGACCACCACCGCCTGAAGTCCCCAGGTGCCTTCCCTGACGGATTGCAACCAGCGTTGGCTTTCGGGCGTCAACGTCAGTATGGCCGGGGGGGCGCTCCGGTCGGATTTGCCCGTCTGGCTGCTTGCTCCGGGAGAAAACGCCATCTCGACCATCTGCATTCGAAGACGCACTTGGGCGACCCGAAGCATGTTCACTACTGCCGATTCCCCGCTGTCGGTACTGCCATCCACTTCATTCCTACCCCTGGAACGCTGGGGAACTTTCCACTGGTGGATTGCTCGGCGATGAACCACACTTAATATCTCTTCTTGCTCTGCCCAACTGCCAGTTTGACCATGCACAAAGATCTTCCCCGCCGCCAAACTTAATTGGACCCGACTGGTGGGCAAACGTGCCTGAAGCAAGGCCTCTAAATATCGGCACTGGGCCACAGCTCGCTCCCGAAGCTCACTTTCCGACAGCGGCACCTGGCCGAGCGGCCCCGTTTGGTTTTGCATCTTCCCCCGCACCATCACATAAAGAACCGACTCGTCAGGGTGCTCCTTTGCCCTAGCAGGGAGACTGCTCAGCAGGTTCCATCGGCCTACTGGGCATTCTTGAGAGGAAACGATATAGGAAACCGTTTTCCTCGGTTGGCCGGCTGCCCCATCCCCGGAGGCCAAACCCCCTGGCTGCGAGTTCCGGGAGGATTCCTGGTTGGCTTTCTGGATGCCTGGTAGGCTACCGGTCTGGGGAATTTCGGCCACCAATTCCAAGGTAAATTGATCTTCCCTGTGCCGTTCTACCAGACAATGAACTTTTCCCGCAGAAACCGCTCGCTCCCGGCCCGGAGCTAGCGAACTTCCCTGGGCAGCACGAATAAGCTCTGGGTCCACAAGGTCGATCTGGCTGGGCCAACGATGCAGCAACGCCACGTTGGCCGACCCAATCCGTTTGGCTATCCCACGCCGCTGAAGTTCTTCCAAACCCTCTAGCCAATTGCTCGCTAAAACCTCTTGCAGCTGACCAGCACTGCCAGCTCGGAGCTTTGGGTTGGTGCCACCAGAGGGTGCTTCAGAAGCTGGCTGAACTAACCCCATAGCCCTCTGGGAATTACCCGGAGGATTTTCCGTAACAATAGGATGTTCAGCGGCCGATCCACTAATGGGGGATTGGCTTTGGGAAGGAGTTTCGGCGGAGCTGTCAGAGTGAGCATTTTCCGAGGGCGGTGTCCCTTTTGAAGATGGCATAGAACTCCCGGAAGGCATTAGCAGATCTACCCTAATCCCCCATCGCTCTCGAAACGATGGGGTCAGCTTGCTCCTTTCCCCACCTGGAACGGCCTGAGCTGGCAATCCTGGGGATTGCGTTCCTTTGGGTTCTCCAGAAGCGTTGGGAGTCTGGTCTTTTGGGGAAGCCTGGTTAGTTGCACTATCTGCCCGGTTGGGGAGGGTTAAGAGGTTGCTTTCCCCATGGGGATTAGAGGAAGCCATCTGGGAAGAGGATGAAGGCCTGGCGGCTCCATGTTCGGAAGTTGGTCTCTCTGGGGCCATCCTCAGCATGGCCTCCAATAATGTTCGTGCTGGGGTGCTCAATCCTCCTGCGTCTGCCTGAGCCAGCCTTTGTTCTGCCTTGGACGGATCCAACTCGATCAACTCCATTTCTAGCAGGATTTGAGCGCGGTCTGGGGCCTCCATTTCAGGGGTTTTTAACTCAAGAGAGACGGGCGGAGAGCGTGGTGGCCCTGATGCCGACCCTACAGGGTTATCCTGAGGAGGAGAAAGAAAGGTTCCAGAGTCGGACTTCCCTTCTTCAGAGGGGGAAGAGGTTATCTCTATGGGACTACCACCCGGGGATATTCGGCTCATAAGCTCAATTCGCCCCATCCAAATCACTACTATCCCCACAAAAGCTCCGATGCCCACCATGGCAGCCCCAAACCCAATCCCCCCTATAAGTTTAGGAAGAATCCCCCCTTTAGTGTTAGATGGAGGTTTCGGTATCTTTGCACCCCCGGGATTAGAAAAGGATTTAGGAACGGGGACTACTTTTCCGCCGGTTGGTTCC
This sequence comes from uncultured Thermoguttaceae bacterium, assembly GCA_938042245.1. Taxonomy (GTDB): domain Bacteria; phylum Planctomycetota; class Planctomycetia; order Pirellulales; family Thermoguttaceae; genus JANXAQ01. The sequence continues at coordinate 122,420 of CALIRO010000002.1, read as the reverse complement.
TCTTCTTGGGGGGGACGCATGGTCAACACGGCTTCTTCAAAAGGAGGACGGGCCATAATCTTCTATCCCTCCGTAGCTTCAAGAGGAGCGGATTTTAGGCAAGGCCTTTTGAGGAGGTCAATTGCAGATTTTTTCGGATTCACCCTTGCCTACCCCGTACCCCAGTTCAGGCGAATGAAGAAGCTGCCTGCTTGAGCCGAGGAAAAGCTCTGGGCTCCCTGCCAGCCAAACGGGAATCCAGAACCCATATCAACTAGAACCTAGCAAAAATTGGACTGCTGCTTTTGGAGGAATGCCTTGGTAGAGCGTTCGACTGGAGTATTACATTCCCCTCACATGGGGGATTAGGAAGGAGCGGTTGTTAGGACCACAATATATTGTTGCAAATTACAATTGTGCCACAATATGTTGTTGCTATGGAAGAGCTGTGGGGACAGGTTTCCCCTTCGCACCAAAAGATCGGTTCCTAAGAGCCTCTGGAGCGAAAAATCCCAAGGGGATTGGGTCGCTGTTTTGTACTAGAGTTGAGAAAACAATACCTCCTGCCTTTCAGCCCTGTTTTCGCCCCTGGCAAGAGTGGTCGGTAGGCACCTTTTGGCTGAGGCGGTTCGGAGTGGGTCAGCCTCCAAGGGAGTAGTTCCCTTTATGAGGGGGTATTGAGACCATTATTAGGTGGGGGCGAAGGCTTTGTGAAAGGACGTTTTGCCATGAGTACTCGGAAGATTCGCGTGTTGATCGTCGATGACTCGATGGTGATTCGGCAGATTTTGAGTGATCTGATTTCTGAGACGCCGGATATGGAAGTGGTGGGGATGGCATCGGACGGTTTGCAGGCGCTGGAGAAAATCCCGCAGTTGAACCCCGATGTGGTTACATTAGATATCCAGATGCCTCGGATGGACGGGTTGGCCACGTTGGATGCTATCTTACAAAGGCATCCGTTGCCGGTGGTGATGATTTCTTCACTGACGCAGCGGGGGGCGGAGATTACGTTCCAGGCCTTGGACCGAGGCGCCATCGACTATATCCCCAAACCGGAGGCAGCCGGTCAGTTGAGCCAGGTTCAAGAGGAACTGGTGCGGAAGATTCGGTTGGCTGCTGGGGCCGATGTGCAGCGTATCCTGCGGATTCGGCAGGAGCGCAAACGTCGGCAGGCCAGTTTGCCCCAACGGGCTGCGATCCTACGGGGTTCGGATGCCAGCGCCGAACTGCTGGCAGACAAATGTATTGCTATAGGTATTTCCACTGGAGGGCCGCCGGCCTTAACCGTCTTGTTTGGGCAATTACAGCCTCCCATGCCGCCGATGGTAGTCGTTCAGCACATGCCGCCGCATTTTACCAAACCATTGAGTTGGCGCCTGGATTCCATGAGTGCGCTTTCGGTCAAAGAAGCCGCTGACGGGGACTTATTACGTCCGAATCATGTCCTGATTGCTCCGGGCGGTTTTCATCTGGAACTGCGAAAGATCGGGCCGCAGGTAAAGGTGCGGATTTTCGACGGTCCGCCCGTCAGTGGCCATAAACCCTCGGTGGATGTGATGATGCAATCGGCGGCCAAGATTTTCGGCTCCCGATGTGTCGGAGTCATCATGACGGGCATGGGGCGCGACGGCGCCGATGGTTGCAAGGCGATTCGGGCGGCGGGCGGATATGTGTTCGGCCAGGATGAGGCCTCTTCCGATGTGTATGGGATGAACAAAGTCGCCTTTCAGGAAGGAGGTGTAGATCGGCAGTTCAGTCTGGAAGAAGGCGCTCGGCTTCTGATGGAATATGTACGGAAGCATTTCTTGAAGACGCCGGCGCCCAGTTCCGTAGGCTCATCGAAGGAGGATCGACCGGCCCAGAAGCCTTCCAGCAGGAAGAGCCATGCTTCCCGGCCTTCGCCGGGCTACCAGGTATTCCGAACCCGGCAGGTTAAGGGTTGGAGGCGTCTCGTTTGACCCATTTACCAGCCACGATTCGAGCAGCCCGACGAGCACCCGACAGATCCCGAACCGATGGGCCTTGATTCGTGGTGAAATCCAGAAGCAGTTCGGTATCTTTGTCTTTTTCTAGGCGCTCCGGCGGGGTGAAATTGCTGGTATATCGCACGACAAACGAAATGCGTACTTGTTCCATACTTCCGTGGAAAAAGTTGGCCCGGGCGCTGGTAGGCGAGCTGCTGGCGCCGATGAGCAACGTGGGCGAACCCGGCCGATGCCATAGAATCGGATGGGCGGTATCTTGCCTTCGGCCATTGACAAAAATCCGAATGTCGCTGCGGTCATACACGGCAGCCAGCATCACCCGTTGGCCGATCTGCGCCGGCTCTTCGGAATAGGTACTCCGCAAAGCCCGGCCATAAAAAAAGAACACCCAATAGGGTTCTGACCCAGTGCGGTTGGGGTGTTTTGCCAAGGCCAGCCTCCAACCTCCCATGGGAGTTAAATTGCCGATGATCGCCCCATCCTGTTTGGCGGACTCGGCCTTTAGGATCACTTCCACCGTCAACGGTTTAGTCCCATCATACTGGAAGTTTGGTACGGTGGCGTAGGTCTTTTGGCCATCGAAATACAGAACATATTCTGCTTGGGTGATCCGGGAGGATTCTTTTTGGGGTAAGCTAGCTTGGAAGGTTTCGATCCGCCGCTGCACGGAGGTTTTCGAGAGACCACTCAGATGAGGCAACGCCTGTTCATACCAATAAACAGCCCGGGCCTGCAGGGCCTGACGCTCCTCGCCAGAGGCCTTTTCGCTAAGCTGCCACCACAAATCGGCCAACTTCTGTTGCTCGTTCGGTTCCTGAGGGCTTTTTAGATCCCAACCGGCTGCTTCAGCCAGCTCCGAGTGATTGCTCTTGGCTAGATAGGCCAAAGCCTTCTCCCATTGGGCAGTCTGAACGGCGTACCATCGGCCAACGGCCAAATTGGCTTCCGGATCCGTGGGATCTTGGGCTAATTTGTCCAACTGTTCTCGGAGTTTCGCATACTGTTGGGCCAGCCGGTCGATCTTTCCCGCCCAGGCCGCCGCCTGACGCTGGAAATCAGTATCCTTAGTTTTTCGGCTCATTGCCAAGGCGGCCTTAGCCAGCCGATCCGCTGCCAGATATTCATCCTCGGCCAATAGTTCCTCGACCGTCTCTTGAATCAGTTCCAGCCGAGCCGGAAGAAGATTTTCCTCCCCCGGCGCCGCCGCAGCCTTCTCTAAAACGCCTATTAACAGCGGACGCCTCTCCACCTGAAAGCGCTGTGTCAAACCGCTGAGGGCTTGATCTAGCAGCGAAGCATCCGCGGCTCGGGCTGCCCACTCCGCTGCCATCTGGAAAAGCAGATACTGGGCCGCTGGCTGATCCGTGGTTTGCTGAGCGGATTGCAACAGCTTTTGCGATAAGGCCTTGGCTGCCCCAGTTTTTTCCGCGGCCGCAAACTCTTCCTTAAGCAGTTGTCGTATCTCCTCAGCCGCCTTGGTTTGTTCCGCCTCTGAGGGGACCGGATGTTTCGGGAGAGGTTTATCCGGGGTTTCGGCTTCGGAAGACTCTTCAGTGGTTTCCGGCGGAGAGGTTGCCGATCCCTCCGGCGTCCCCTTGGGGGGTCCTGCACCTTTTTCTTTCCTCGGCCCTGGCTTTTCGGAAGCTTCCCCTCCGGCAGAAGGAGTGCTCGGAGATGGGGATGCCTCGGCCGGGGGTTTTTCTGAGCCCTCTGGCAAGCTGCCAGAAGATGCTGGGGGTTGTTTTGCGGAAGAATCCGACCCGCCCCCTGCAGAAGCAGTAGCAGTGGCCTGCGGCAGGCTGCCGGCCGGGGGGAAACTCTTCGGAGATTTGTGCGTGGAAGTTTTTGCTTCTGTTCCCCCCTTATGGGGGGATACAGGGAGCTTCTCACCTTTTTGGTGTTCTTGGCCAATCGGGAGTTTCGATCCGCCAGGTTGCCCGGCCACCTCTGGACCAAGGAAAGCTTCCTGCATCATCCAAAATGCCAACGCTACTAGGAATACCGCCGCCGCCCCAATAACCACCAGGGCAGGGCCTTGCCAAGCCTTTCTCCGGTACGCCAATAGCCGAGCTGTGGAACTGCCCAACCCCTGGCCTAACCCCCCAGGAATTAGCTCTTCCGAGCCAGCAGCAGTTTCTGCTGGCCAGGCTTGCTGAGGTGGTCCGCTTTGTAGAGGAATGGGCTGGGAGTAGGGGAAGCTCGACTGCCTAGCAACCGGCGAGCTACCGGAAACTTCGGCGGTTCCCGTCAGAGCTGCCGGCGACACAGCCGGAGGCGCCCACTGAGCTTGAGCGCCCAATTGGGCCCGAAGTCGGGCGTCGTATTCGGCTTTCTTTTCCGGATTGAGCAAACAAAGCTTGGCCGCTGCTATCTCATTAAGCAATTTCTGGGACCATTCGGAATAGGGTCCGGTCTGGAATGTGCGGATATGGGCCATCCGGGCATCCGCCGCATTGGAAATTACATCCGGATCGGATTCAAACAGTTCGATTCCCAACAAGCGATAATGGTTGGGCGGCTGATCTTTCGGGGGAATCCCTAACCACTTCCGATATGGATCGAAATCGCTATTCATAGCCAAAGATCCTTCTGGACCGGAAAAAAAATTACTTAGCGGGTGGGGTCCCCCTCGCCAAGCCCCCAGAGTATCGGAGGGCCAATTTATTTATTACTATTATTATCGATGAAATAATAATTTAGGTAGCTCTAACCCCTCTCCCCCTTCAATTCTTCGCATATAAACCCTTCATTATTCGACGAGTTCCGAGGGATTTTCCTTTCCTAACGATTTTCCTCTATTCAGAGAGCCATCTTCCCTGCAGAGGAACCTGCTGAAAAAAGGAAAAGCCTCAAAAACCCTTCGGCGAGGCTAGCCAAATCCTAAGACGAATCTGGCAGAGCCGCTGTGAGGAGGGCAGCAACTACGAGAGGCTCCCCGTGGCCAAGTGTTAAAGAAAGACAAAGCGGGTAAAGGAGGTGATTTCCCCCAGGGTTAATCGGCGGTCAGACGCACTAGGAGCCAATCGCCCAGGGCGGGGCAAATTTGCGAGAGGGCAAAAAAGACCCTGGCTTTGCGGGGATAAACCAATTCAGGTTTTCGTTTTTCAGCGGCCCGCAGGATGGCCCGGGCAAGGCGCTCGGGTTGGGCCGCATCGATCTTCACCCCCGCTCCCGGTTGCCGGGCCGGTTCCGGAAGATCGTCCAACTCTCCCAACGAATACAACCGAGGACCACGCCGACGCACCGGTCCCGGACAAACCAAAAGCACATGCAATCCCAACGGCCCCAATTCCAGCCGAAGCTGCTGCGAATATGCCGCCAAGGCAAACTTGCTAGCCGGATACGCTCCCAGCCAACGCGGCGCCGTCTTAGCAGCCAAGGAACCAATGTTGATAATATGGCCCTGGCGCGCCATCAGATGGGGCACAGCAGCACGGGTGCAGCGAACCGCGGAAATAAAGTTGATATCCATCATTTCCTGGAACTGTTCTGGGCTAATATCCAGGATTCGCCCCCGCATGGACCGCCCTGCATTGTTAACCAGGACATCCAGTTGACCAAACCACCCTAAAGCCCTTTCAAAAAGCCGATCCACTTCCCCCTGCTGCGTAACATCCGCGGCAATGCCTAAGACCTGATGCCCGGCCTGCCGAAACTCGGCCTCTGCCACACCCACCCGGTCTGGGTCCAATCCCACAATGATTACCCGAGCGCCCCGATGAGCGAACTGTTCGGCAATCGTCCGCCCCAGGCCGCTCGAACCCCCAGTAACCAATACCACCTTGTCCCGCCAATAATTCGATGCCATGCGTACTCTCAAGATCAATCTACCGTTGGGAGCCAAAAAGAACCCACTTTCAGGCCTTCTCCGAGTCCACCTATCTTAGGCACTCCCTCCAGCCATACGCCCTTATCCTCCGAGTCTCCCAGGACCAGTCCTCCTAGTCCCAAAGGCAGAGATATCCATTGTACCATTCTCCCCTAAGTTCTGAAAACCGCCAACCAGGCAGAGCAACCTGTATAACGGGAGGTTGAACATAGTTTTATTGGTCTTCAAACCACCGGAGCGGTTCCGCCTTTGGCATCATTCGAGTACTTCTAGCAAATGGAGGGGGTTTATTGGTCTGGCCTCTTGGCCGGCCTCAACAGGGGGCCTCACACAGAGAAATACCGCCAGCCAAGCACTGTTTTTGCCTACCACTTTAGCCGAATGGTGTACTAACGCATTCCTGCGAGAGCAGGAATCCAATTTTTTATTGGTTAGCTATTGTGGTTTCCCGCTGATGCGGGAACAAGTGGACAGTCGCTTGCGCGGCAGGGCCTCGAAAGGGTTTCCTCCGATCCAGCAAGCAGCTTTTTGATTCGGGGGAAGTGTTGTAGGGAGCTGTGAATAATTCAAAGGATACATTTTTGCACTATCTCAGAACCTCCCTCCATAGCCCCAACATATAGTGACACTGCTAATATGAGACTCAATATATAGTACCCCCAAAATGGGCACCGATAGGCAAAGGAACAGATTAAATGTTCATGGAGTTCATATAATGTTCAGTATTTTGCAGAGCTTCCTCTAGTTTTTCTAGGAAGAAGGGGGGGTTGGGCTGGTCGAAGACAGCAGGGGAAGAATCTGTCCGATCAAAAAGAAAGAGCCGGTAATACAGATGAGGTCTTCGGGCTGGGCTAAGCTGCGGGCGATTTCCCAGGCCTGGGCAGGGCTGGCAGCGGCAGGATATGGACGGCCGCCGATCTGCCGAGCTAACCGCAGCAAATCTTCCACAGGCATGGCTCGGGGATTGTCTAAGTAGTTGGTGAGGATCACTTCGTTAAATGCTGGCAGCAGGCGGGTCAACATTCCAGCGACGTCTTTGTCATGGGTGGTGGCGAACAGGAGCAGGCGTCGGCCCGGAACAAAGGATTCCTGCAGCACTTCCAACAGCGCTTCCACGGAGGCCAGATTATGGGCGGTATCCAGAAGGAGGGCAGGTCGGCCAGGAAGGAGTTCGCATCGGGCAGGCCAGTGGAGCTGGGCCAACGCCTGGCGGCAGGCCTGCTCGGAAATCTTCCAGCCGGCCTGCCGCAGCAAGGCTACGGTGGCCAAAGCCAGGGCGGCATTGGCTGCTTGATGTCGGCCCAACAGGCTCAGTGGGACCCCCTCCAGATGCCAAGGCCCACCAGGACCCCAATACTGAAAATCCATCTGGCCACGCTGCCCACTGAGGGGAAGATTTCTGGGCGGCTGGTAGGAATAGCAAAAGTGCTCTTGCAGTTCGATCAAGGGGGCCTGCTGAGTTTGGCAGACCTGCCGAATGACTTCCCGGGGCCCAGGCTGGGTTACTCCGCTAACCACAGGCACCGATGGCTTGACAATGCCAGCTTTTTCGGCGGCAATGGCCTCTAGGGTGTTGCCTAGCAGTTGGGTATGGTCGAAGCTGATGCTGGTAATGACCGAGACGATCGGCTGGCAGAGATTGGTGGCATCAAGTCGGCCCCCTAGACCCACTTCGAACACAGCGATCTGGACCTTCTTCTGGGCGAAATGGAGCATGGCCATGGCGGTGAGGATCTCGAAGTAAGTCGGGCCCGTCGGGCTGGGCAGTTGCTGGCGGATGGCTTCCGGAGGGGCCTGGCCGGTGGGTTGATCCATCTGGCAGACGGAGGGCCACAGGAGATTGAAAAGTTGCAAAGCATCCTGATCCGGAACCATTTGGCCGTTGATGCGGATTCGCTCGGGGAGCTTTTCTAGATGGGGCGAGGTAAAAAGCCCCGTTTTGTACCCGGCCGTCTGTAAAATGGCAGCCACCATGGCGGAGGTGGACCCTTTCCCTTTCGTTCCGGCCACATGGACCACAGGAAACGCTTTTTCTGGATGCTGCAGCAGAGCCAACAACTGCCCCATTCGATCCAGGTGGAGACATCGCTCCTCATACGACATCCAACGGGTCCGTTCATAGTCGATGCGGCTGGCCAGCCAGTGCAAGGCCTCTGGGAGCGAGGCGAATCGTTTTCCGGAGGCCATCGCAGCACAAGCCAACTGCTCGGAAGGGCTCTGGAAGGTTTTCATGGAAGCCAGTTCCCCATAGATAGTGGGATATTAAGTACCTTATTATGGGGGAAAAGAAGCTTTTTTTCCATACTTCTTGCCCTCGGGCCTGCCTCTTTTGGCCCGGCCAATCCATAACATATCAAATCGGGACCAAACCGAACAAACCAAGCCGTGTCTCTTACCGAAGGCAGTCCAAGAGATTACAATCGGTACAAATCCGGGGCAGTGAACCATTAGGCCGAGCGGTTCGTATGCAGGGTATCGAGGGCTCCGTTGGCCAAGGGGGACATTATGGACTCTGATATTGTGATTGAAACGCGGAATTTAACCAAGGTGTATCGGGATTTTTGGGGTCGGGAAAAGGTCCGTGCTCTCAAGGCGCTGGACTTACAGATCCGGCGGGGCGAGATTTTTGGCTTGTTAGGGCCGAACGGTTCCGGAAAAACCACCACCTTGAAGCTCATTTTGGGGCTGATCTTCCCCACTAGTGGGGAGGTGTTGGTTTTTGGACAGGACGCCCGGGAGGTCTCGAAGAACGAGCGGATCGGTTATCTGCCGGAAGAAAGCTATCTATATCGGTTCCTGACAGCGGAGGAGACGTTGGACTTTTATGGTCGGCTTTTTAACATGCCGGCGATGCTGCGTCGGCAACGGGCAGCCGAGCTGATCGAGGAGGTGGAACTGGGCTGGGCCAAACGCCGCCAACTGCGGGAATACTCCAAAGGAATGACCCGCCGGATCGGCCTGGCCCAAGCCCTGATCAACCAGCCGGAATTGCTCCTGTTGGACGAGCCGACTACCGGCCTGGACCCCATCGGCACCCGGTGGATGAAAGACTTTCTGCTGCGCCTGCGGGACCGGGGCACAACCATCCTGATGTGCAGCCATCAGTTGGAGGATGTGCAGGACGTCTGCGACCGAATTGGTATTTTGCATCAGGGGGAGCTCAAGGAGCTGGGCCGGGTCAGCGAACTGCTGAAAATCCGAGATCGGACAGAAATCCAGTGCTCTGGGCTTACTCCGGAGGCGGAGCGGGAGGTTTGTGCGACGATCGAACGGCTTGGCGGCAAGGTGCATTTTTGCGGCAACCCGACCACCACCTTGGAAGAGCTGTTTGTACGGATTATTCGGGAAAGCGAGGCGCATCCGGGCCGACGGGTCCGTGGCTTGGCCGAAGCGGAAGCAGCTCCTCCGGCCCAAGCAGCTCTGGCTTCCGCCGGCCAGCAACCCCGCCCGACCGCCCCGGTAGAGTCTTCTTCCGGTTTTGGGGTTGGAGGCGGGGATGGCCCTGCTGACAGAGAGGCTGCTGGGGGAGGTGGGGGGAGTTCGGCTGGTGGTGGGCAGATGCCTCCGGCTGATCCTGCCCATCCGGATCGCTCTACTAGCGCTGCCCCACCACGGAACCTGGAGGGGGACTCGGGGCGATGATCGTCGAACGATATATTCCGGATTTTTTGGTTTGGCTATTGGGTCCAGGCTGGCAACAGGGCCTGCTTTTCCCTTGGCTGCTTTATCTGGTGGGGTTACTGGTCGGAGGCGGACTGATCTGGGCCGTGCTGCTTGGCGCCGGAGTGCTGCCGGGAGGCCTTCGTTTGACCAGCCAGCAAAGCCATCGATTGGCGCGAATCGTCGGGTATGGCAGCCTGGCGGTGGCCCTGCTGGTGATTGTACTGATGGGGATTCTCTTCACGCAGCCGCCCCAGCCAGCACTCTCCGCCCAGGAGACTTCCAAGCAAACCCGTTCAGGGGGCGATGAGAAAGCCGCGCAGAGTAGTGCGGCTGAGGCTCAAAAGGCTACCCCGCCTGAGACTGGGCACAGCGAATCGGCCCCAGCAGAATCTTCTGGTTCTTCGGCGGGATTGGGGACCATCTTGTTAGGCCCTGGCTGGACGGAAGGGGTCTTTTACCAATGGGTGGGGGTGGTCTCGGTCGTCCTCTGGGGCATTTTGCTCATAGGGCTTCTGGCGGCGGTCATTCGCCATGGGCCAGCAGATGGGCTGAAGGCCATCGATCGCACGATTACCGAGGTTACCGAAGATTTGCTCCGGCTTTCCCCGAGGCGGGTCTGGGCGTTGGCTCGCCTGGCCATCCAAGAGGCCCTACGCCGACGGATCGTCATCGGTTTTGTGCTCTTTTTACTGGGGCTCCTTTTTGCTGGCTGGTATCTAGATCCCGGCAGCGTGAATCCCACCCGGTTGTATTTGCATTTTGTGTTAACCACCACCAGTTATCTGATGCTTCCGCTCATGCTCTTTTTGAGCAGCTTTAGCCTTCCGACGGACATCCGCTCAAAAACCATTCATACGGTGGTTACCAAACCGGTTCGGGCCAGTGAAATTGTTTTAGGCCGAATCCTGGGCTTCAGCCTGGTGGGCGCCGGATTGTTGCTGCTGATGAGTGTGATTAGTTACATTTTCGTGATTCGGGGGCTTTCGCACACCCATCAGATCTCCGCCGAGATGGCTGCCGAGGCGATCCGCCAGGCCCAAACCGGCGGCGTCAAAGATATGCCGGTGATGACCAGTCGGGTCCATAACCACCGCCATGGCATCTTTTGGCGGCCTTCGGAAAGCCCCTCTAGCAGCCAGCCAGACCAAATGCCCCAAGGCACTTTTTGGTTATCCATGGAACAGGGGCATACGCATCGGCTGACCCCTCAGCCCGACGGTAGCCTGCAAGTCGGTCCCCCAGAAGGAAACCTGATCGCCCGCGTGCCGCTATACGGCAAATTGCGATTCCTGGACCGGCAAGGCAACCCGACCGACAAAGGGATCAACGTCGGCGAAGAATGGGAGTATCGCAGTTACATTGAAGGTCGGACCGGAGCGGCCGCCATCTGGACCTTTGAGGGAATCCAACCCGAACGATTCCCCAATGGCCTCCTCGTGGAAATGACCCTCGGTGTGTTCCGTAGCTGGAAAGGGGAGATTGAACAAGGCATTCGTGGGAGCCTCTCGGTCCGAAATCCACGCACGGGCCAGACGGAAGAGGTCCTTTTGTTTACATCAAAAGAATTTCAGATCGATTCCCATTGGATCCCCCGCCAAATCAAGGGAAAAGATCTGTTCGAGCATTTTGTGGATGAGCGGGGTCGGCTGGAGATCATACTGCGGTGCTTGGATGCAGGCCAGTTTTTCGGGGTGTCTCAGGCGGACCTTTATCTCCGCGCCGGCGACGCCTCGTTTGTGGCCAACTTTCTCAAAGGCTATCTGGGCATTGGGTTGCAAGTGCTTTTGGTCGTCGGCCTAGCGGTGGCGCTGAGCACATTTCTGAGTGGTCCGGTGGCCATGGTCGCTACGGGCGGAACGCTGCTTTTGGGATTTTTCGGAGATTTTATGTATCGTCTGGCCACCGGAAAAACCTACGGCGGTGGCCCGGTCGAATCGCTTATCCGCTTGGTGACCCAAGAGAACGTTATCTCGGAATTAGAACCTAGCCCACGGACCACCGCCGCCAAAATGCTGGACCAACTGGCTAGCGGGCCGCTTTGGGCCATGTCCAAAATCCTGCCCCGCTTCGGCGAGTTTGACTGCGCCAACTTTGTAGCCGACGGCTTTGACTTTCCCACCTCCATGCTGCTGGCCAATACCGCCAATGCCTTGGCGTTCCTATTACCGGTGTTTGTGTTAGGCTACAGCTTTTTGAAGACCCAGGAATTGACCCAGTAATGCCGGAGGGGAGGCCGTAACAAGTGAGCAGCGGCCAGCGCAAAAACTCGCTGCGGTCTGGGCAGGGGCCAGAAGCCGAGGGCAATCCTCCGAGCCACCATTGCCGATCATCGATCCGCAGCGTATGGGATCTCCGACAGGAGGGCTTACCGAATGACCCAACGAGAACGCCGATTATACGGAAAAATCAGTTATGGTGTGGGGATATGTATATGTATCCTTTTCCTTTATAGCCTAGGGGCCCCTTCGACTCGGGATAGCTCCGGGCAGGTCTTGCCGGGCGGCAAACTGGCCCAGCTCCGTGCTGAGTATGGTCTGACCGAAGCTAATCTGGGCGAAATCAATGCCGCCGGCGAAACCATTAAACTGGCCACCCTAGGGCTACGCGGCGTGGCCGTCAATCTGCTCTGGGAACGTGCCCATGAGTGCAAAATGAAAAAGGATTGGACAGGCTTGTCGGCCACCTTGCAGCAATTGGCTAAGTTGCAACCCCGTTTCATCTCCGTCTGGCAATTCCAAGCCTGGAATGTCTCCTATAATTGCTCCGTGGAATTCGACGACTACCGGGACCGCTACCGTTGGGTGATCAAAGGAATTCAATACCTCCGGGAAGGCATTAGCTACAACCAATATGAACCCCGCTTGCTGTGGGACCAGGGGTGGTTTACCGGCCATAAGATCGGCCGGGCGGATGAGAAAGTGCAGTTTCGTCGGCTATTCCGCCAAGACAATGATTTCCATGACTGGCTGCCCTTGGAATTGCGGGACCCGACCCGGGATAACTGGCTTTGCGGCAAAAAATGTTTTCAGGGTGTGGTTCAGTTGCACGAAGCCGGGCACAAAATGAAAGGAAAAAGCCCCCTGCTTTTCTATTCCGATGCCCCGAAATGCCAGATCAACTATGCGGATGCGATTGTGGAAGAGGGGGTGTTTGACGAAGTGGCCCTGGAGGCCTGGCGCCGGGCAGCCGTCGAATGGCGCCAATACGGAAAAATCCCCATCGAAACCACCTTCCGCGATCCCCGCACCGGCCAAATCCTTTTTATCCGCCTGAACGACAAAGATGATGACGAAAATTACCTGGCTCAAGCCCAAAAACATATTGCCGCCTTGGAAGCGCTGGCCCCCGGACTTCGCGAGAACTTACGCCAACAGAAGCTGGCCATGCTGACGAAACGAGAACGAGCCGCCCTGGAAACACCCCCTGCCCAGCGCACCGCCCAGGAATACGAACTGGCCCTAGCTGCCGAACGGAAAATCGCTGTCAGCCATGAAGAGTTGGCCCAACGCATCGAAGGTCCCGATCGGCCTAAAGCCTTGCAACTTGCCCGGGAAGCCAAATTGGCCGAGCAAATGGCCGACTACATCGACCGCTATCGCCAAATCGTTAACTTTGAATATTGGCGGCTCCGATGCCAAGTAGAACAAGACCCCAAAACGCTTCAAGCCCGAAAATATATCTATCAAGCCGATCAAGAGGCCCTGATCAATCTGCCCAAGGCCTTGGAAAGCTACCAAAAAGGCTTTGCCCTCTGGCGAGAGGTGCTGGACAGCTACCCCCAACTGCTGGAAGATCGGACCACCGGCGAGGACTTGGTCGAAGTCATTGACCGGTATCGGGAACATCTGGGCCGAATCAGCGAACCCCGCCTGCCCCCCGATTTTCCCTTGCAAGACGTCCTGGATCGGTACGGCCAAAAAGGCTCCTAAATCCGGCCTGGCAAGACGGAGTGGCTGGTATTTGCTAACAATTCACTACATAAATCTTTGTACATTATCTCCCTCCTCGCTGGTTCCGCGAAAAACCGGAAAAACAGGAAGACGCTCTTTTGTGCCCCCCAAAGGGGTATGAGAAAAAGGCAAGCTTTCCAAAATTTTGGCTGCCTACTCTTGTATTTGGGCCGGCCCATGGTATGCTACAGGAAGCGATGGCTTTGGAGCCGTGGCTGCACCGGGACGGCCGAATCCTCGAGCTGTCCAGTGCTTGGTGTGTGTTGGTGGCCGCTTCCCCAGCGGCGGGGTTTTTCATGTAGTGAGATGGTGCGATGACCAAGAAGTTGTTTGCCGGCGGTCTGAGTTGGCATACCACCGATGACAGCCTGCGCCGGGCGTTCGAGGCATTCGGCGAAGTCCTCGAGGCCAGAGTGGTTGTGGATCGCCAGACAGGTCGGTCCCGCGGCTTCGGTTTTGTTACCTTTGCTCAAGCCGAAGACGCAGACCGCGCCATGGCGGAAATGGATGGGGCTGAATTGGACGGCCGACGAATCCGTGTCAATGAGGCCGAAACCCGTCGGCCACACAGCGGCGGAGGCCCTGGAGGCCGGTTCGGCCGACGGCCTCGCCAGTAGCCCTTAACCCCGCCCAACCCGATCCAATCCTCCGACCGGCCTTCCCCAAAAAGGCCAACGTAAGGGAGCGGTTGTTTTCCCAAAACGCTCTGGGCGCTCTGGCTCCGCGCGTATATCTCTTTCCTCCGCCCCTTTCCAAACTACTGCCTCATCTTATGGATCATTGATCTTTGGGTACACCTTAGCCGAATGGTGTACTAAGACATTCCTGCTAAACCAGCAGTCCAATTTGTTGTCCTAGTGGATTTGCTGGACAGCCGCTTGTGCGGCAGGGATCGCCACAGGCTTTCCACGGATCAAGCAAGCAGTCTCTTCATTCGGCGGAAGTGTTCCGATGTTTTGAATGACCCATCCAAACTTTTCCAGTCCGCCAAAGGACCGAATCTGCTACTTCTGGGAGAGGGTCTTCCGTCCGACAGGGCCGATAAGATGGAGGCCCAAACGACCTCTTTGAGGTAATCTTTCCTATTTTAAAGAAGTATCATAAGAAAAAATACATAAAATACACAAAATAAAGGGGCATTTTGTGTCCTTTCCCAATTAAAGCCCCTTTCGCCAACGGAGCCAGGAAAAACTTTCTCTGCGTCAGATTGCTTCTGCTCCACATTTGCCCTTGGCACAGTCGAAAGAAACGGTATCATCCTATCTTGGTTGAGACGGCTTGGAAGCTCTTCTACCCACACTGGTCTTTTCCCGGAGAGTACCCTTTGGCTTTCAGAAGGGGGAGATTAACCCCCCCGATGAGCAAAGATGGCCGGTTAGGGGATCTTCCCCATAGTTTTGCTATCCACAGGAAACCGAGGCTCCCGATTTTCCGTAACCTGGAAGCTTATCCTCCCAAAGCCAGTCCGATCCATACGAAGGCAGCAAAACGATGGCATCATCGGCCAATAGTTCCGTCATCCGGCGAGCGCGCCCCCCCAGTTGGGCGGAGTGGCTCGGCCAATATCTGGCCAACGGGATCGCCGAGTTAGGTGCACGGGTGGTGCGAGCAGTAACCGAACTGGGTAGTTTTTCCATGTTTTGTCTTCGGACCTGTCGATGGCTGGTGTTTCGGCTGCCCAAATGGGAAACCATGATGCCCAACTTTTACCAGATCGGCGTTATGAGTTTGCCGGTCATTGCCTTAACCGGCACGTTTATCGGCATGGTCATGGCCGTGCAAAGTTACACGCAATTTCGTATGTTGAATCTAGAGACCCGGCTTGGGGCGGTCATCAACATGGCGCTGGTGCGGGAATTGGGGCCGGTGTTGGCGGCCACGATGTTGGCTGGCCGGGTCGGCAGCGCCATGGCCGCCCAGTTGGGCACCATGCGGATCACCGAACAGATGGACGCCCTGGCCGTCATGGGTACCAATCCCATCCACTATCTAGTGGTCCCTCGGTTTTGGGCCTGTTTGGTATTGATTCCGATGCTGACGCTGATGGCCGACTTCATGGGCATCTTGGGCGGAGCGTTTTACAGTATTTATCTTTTGGGGATTGATTTTCATCACTACGTGGAAAACTCCCGGGACTTTGTGGGACTGTTCGATCTGTTTGCCGGCGTGTTGAAGAGTTGCTTTTTTGGGGCGGCTATTGCCTTGATTGCTTGCCATCGGGGATTTCATTGCCAAGCGGGGGCCGAAGGCGTTGGACGGGCCGCTACTACCGCCTTCGTTGCCTCTTTTGTTACCATCCTCCTATTGGACCTCATCCTAGGGATTATTCTAGAAGCGATTAACGTTGCCCTATGGCCGCAAGCGCCGAAACTCCTTTGATAAATCCTAGTTGTGCGAATACCGGGGCACAGACTCCTGAAAACTCCAGCCGACCGGCAGCGGACCGCCCGCTCCTGCAAATCAAAGATCTTTGGGTCGTCTTCGAGGATCACCCGGTACTCAGGAAGATCCATTTTGAAGTGCCCAGAGGCCAAACCCTGGCCATTATCGGCGAAAGCGGCTGCGGAAAGACGGTGCTGCTCAAGACGCTCATTGGGCTGATTCGCCCCAGTCGGGGAAAGGTCTATTTCGACGGCCTAGACCTCGGCCGATTGAGCGAAAAGGAGCTTACCCAGCAACGTCGGCGGTTTGGATTTGTGTTTCAACAGGCCGCCTTGTTTGACAGCATGACAGTCTATCAGAACGTGGCGTTTCCACTCCGGCAGCATACCGACAAAACCGAAGAGGAAATTCGGGATATGGTCGTAGCCCGTTTGGCCGAGGTCGGTCTTTCGCCAAAAATCCTCGACAAATATCCTGCCGAACTTTCCGGCGGGATGCGCAAGCGGGTCGGCCTGGCCAGAGCACTGGTCTTAGAGCCGGAAGTCATCCTCTACGACGAACCGACCACCGGATTGGATCCTATCATGAGTGATGTCATCAATGCATTGATCCTCCAAACCCGCCAACGCCATCCGGTAACCAGCATTGTCGTCACCCATGACATGCGCACCGCGCAAAAAACAGCCGATCGAGTGATGATGCTTTATCCACTAAGTCGGTTGCATCCTAATGAGACCCAAATCCTTTACGACGGCCCCCCAGACCAGATCGAACAATCGCCGGATCTGCGAGTCCGGGAATTCGTCCGAGGCGAAGCGGAACACCGACTCCAGGAAATTCGTTCCGGTCAATCGGAGGAATAACCCCCCCTAAGAAAATCCCTTTCTTCCGCATCCTATTGGGTTGCCAAAAGGCCAACGGAGGACAGCCCATGGAAGAACGACGCATGCATTTCCGAGTGGGCCTAATGGTGGTGGCCAGCCTGCTGATTGCAGCGATTTTGGCCATTGTTTTCGGAGAAATCCCGGTCTTCCAACGGACCTATCTGCTTCGGATTCGCTTCCCGCAGGCCCCAGGGGTAACCGCCGACACTCCGGTGCGCAAAAGCGGCATCTTGATCGGCCGGGTCGTGCGCCATGAATTTGCCGACGACGGAACCGTCATCGTTACCGCCCGGATCCACGAAGGCATCCCCCTCAAACAAAACGAAGTGTGCCGAATCCGAGGCTCTCTGTTGGGCGATGCGGTGCTGGAATTTGTCCCCTCCGGCGATCCCCGCAAACCGGATGCCCCCATTGATCCACAACAACTACAGGAGGGCATCGTCGCCGTCGATCCCTTGGAAGTAGTGGCCGATATGCGAACCGACTTTAAGCGGGCCATCGACTCTCTGGTGAACACCAGCAACAAGTTTGGCGAAACGGTCGAGCAAGTCAACGATATCTTGAAGCAAAATAAACCGCAACTGGAGAGTATTGTCTCCATGGCCCGGGAAAACCTTGCCCTGTCGAAAACCACCTTCGAGAACCTGAACAAAATGATCGGCGACGAACAAAACCGCCAACAACTGGCCAAAGCAGTTCAGCAACTTCCAGACCTGGTAGGTAAAACCCAACAAGCCATGGCAGAATTGCAAGGCGCTCTGCAGGATGTTCGTAGTTTCACCACACCGTTGGCGCAGCGAGGCCCGGACTTGGTCAGCCGATTGGACCAAACCCTTGCCAAATTAGATGCCACGCTCAGCGAAGTCCATCTATTCGCCCAGGCGCTAAACAATAACACCGGTACCTTAGGCCAGTTGGTGCACAATCGAGAGCTCTACGACCGGTTCAACCGGACGATCAGTAATTTGGAGGAAGTTTCCGAGCGATTGCGCCCGATTGTGGAAGATGCTCGCATTTTCAGCGATAAGGTGGCCCGGCATCCGGGCATCCTGGTCCGAGATGCGGTTCGTCCCCAGGGAGGTTTTAAAGGAGTGCCCGGCATCAGCCCAGAAGAGCTTACCCCGTATCAGGCACCAGGTTTAACTCGGCCCGGCCTTTTAACCCCCTTGTTTCAGCCCAGATAACCGGCTCTTTCCTTCGAAACTCTGGAACATCTCAGCCGAATGATCCAACCCGTCCCTGCGCGAACGCCGAAATCTAGTTTTGTTCCATGGATTTCTGCTCTCTGGATTCCCGCTTCCGCGGGAATGACACTCCGGGGGATTCTCCCTAGAAAACAAGCCCTTACTTCACTCGGCTGAAATGTTCCGAAGCTCTTTTGCCAGCCCAGCCGCTCCCCGATCAGGGCGGGGTAGAATTACCCTGGCTGTTTTGGCAGCTTCAGGCACGCACCAGCTAGAAAAAAGCAGGGGCGCAGGATCAGTCTTTGACAGGGTTTGCTAGGTAGATTAAAGGCCATCGTTGGGGAGGGGATAAACCGGTCGGCCGCCGACGTCCGGCTCTGGGCGGACTGGAGGAACCCTGGCCGGTGCAGCCTGCCAAGTGCCGGGAGGTGCCGAGCCTGCCCCTGCTCCACCTCCAGCCCCTCCAGGGGGGTTCAACCGGAGAGGTACCCCACCCGAAGGTGGGCCTGGTAGTAATATCCCCCCGGCTGGCACCCCTGGAGTGCCGGAAGGCAGAAAGATTTCCCCTCTTCGGAGCCGCTCAGCACGATCCACCAACTGCTCCGGCGGGGTGATCCGCTGCGGCTGAAGCCGAAATTCTAACGTCCGATGATCCCGAAACTCCCCAGGTACCAAGTTCTCCGAAATAAAATCCAACGGAGGGATTTCATACCAGGGCGGCCAAAACCGCTGTTTGACCACCACCGTCTCATAGCCGTCTTTGACAAGCCGAATTTCCCGGGTTCCATAATAGATAAAGTCCGTAGAAATTGGGGTAGTGCCGATGGGGTAGCCATCCACGTATGCCATGGCCCCGGGCGGATCGGTCCGGATGGTCAACCGTCGCTGTACACAGCCGCTTCCCACCGCTTCCAATCCACAAACCACCACCACGCCCAGGAGCAACTTCAACCCGTTAGAGGCCTTCCTCATAGATGGATTCAGTTGCCTGAGGATGCCCAAACCTTCTATTTTGTGACTTTCTGTTTTATCCATTTTATCTATTTTCAGTTCCAAGAAGTTTTATACAAATAATTTGTTTTACGGAAATACTGGTAAAATTTCAGGTATAACAACGGCCAAGAAAAAGGTTCCCCTGGACAAGGGCTTCAAGTATATCCACCTAACCAGTTCAATGCTAGAGCAAAAGGGATTTTTCGGGGGGTATTAAGCCCCTAGTTAAGGCTATGGGTTATTCTCTAGATGATACCATAGTAGCGATTGCATCCCCTCCTGGAGGGGGACTTCGAGGGATTATTCGGGTATCAGGCCCCCAAGTTTGGGGGTGCTTAAGGCGATGTTTTACCCCCCGTCCGAACCCCCCAGAAGGGGTTAGTTTTCTATTTGGGAGCAATGTGTCTGCCTCGTCTGCCCCTACTTTTGGGGGGGATGCTCAAAGAAATGTTGCCTCGAACGGAGGAGATACCGGTAGTGAAGTGCTGCCGGAACATCGACGGGGAACCTTTTCGGCGGGATGGCCTAAGAAGCCGGAGAATAAGGGGCAGGGAGCGAAAAATCCAGCGGAAACCTTCTTGGAAGGATGGACATCCGCTTCTAGGCCGGTGGTGGTATATGGGGAAGTTCGGCTGGAAGGTGTTTTGGGAGGGCTGCCGGCGGAGCTTTACTATTGGCCTGGGCCTAGGAGTTATACGGGCGGCCCGGTGGCGGAACTGCATACGTTGGGTTGTCCGCCATTGCTGGAATCAGCAGTTCGGACGCTGTGCCGGGCTGGTGCTCGGCTGGCGGAGCCAGGAGAGTTTACCCTTCGAGCTTTTTTGAACGGACGGATCGATCTGACCCAGGCCGAAGCGGTTCTAGGCGTCGTGGATGCGCTGGATTGCCGACAATTGGCGGTAGCCCTGGAGCAACTGGCCGGTGGTCTGGCCCGCCCCTTACAGCAGCTCCGAAATCGGTTATTAGAACTTTTAGTGCACCTGGAAGCCGGCCTGGATTTCCCAGAGGAAGAGCTACCGTTTTTAGGTCGGCAGGAGTTAGCTAGCCAGATTCTGCAAGCCCGGGAACAACTCCATGTGCTAGCCGACCAACTGCAAACCCGCCGAATCCGGGCCGAAGGAATGACGGTGGTCTTGGTGGGTCGGCCTAATGTGGGGAAAAGCAGTCTGTTTAATGCGTTGCTGGGTCGGCAGCAGGCGATTGTTTCCCCTTGGCCGGGCACTACCCGGGATTACTTGGTGGGCCAATTGCAGCTAGGGACTGTTCGATGCCAATTGGTCGATACAGCCGGTTTGGATTGGGTGGAGCTGGGGGCAACGGAACTGTCCAGAGGGCAACCAGAGGCCAGTGGGGCAGCGGGCCAAGCAGCAGCCGAAAAGCAGACCGTTCGCCGCTCCAGCGACCCATTGAACGAAAAGGGGACTGGTCAGATGTTGGTAGAAGCGGCGGCTCAACAGATGGCCGTCCAGCAGATTCAACAGGCCGATGTGCTCCTTTGGTGTGTGGATGCTAGCCAGCCGATGGATCTCCAACAGGGCTTGCAGTTAGCCCGCTGGAGCCAGCAAGCCCGATTGGTGGTGCTGACCAAAGCGGACCAACCGATCCGGATCGACTTGGAGCAATTGGCCCACCAGTGCGGCCAGAAGCCGATCCTAACCAGTAGCCGAACCGGCCAAGGTCTGGAACAGCTGCGCAGTAGAATCCGAGAAAC
This sequence comes from uncultured Thermoguttaceae bacterium, assembly GCA_938042245.1. GTDB lineage: Bacteria > Planctomycetota > Planctomycetia > Pirellulales > Thermoguttaceae > JANXAQ01. Next base: position 101,857 of record CALIRO010000002.1, on the reverse strand, counting down.
TCTCGAGAGTTTGGTGCGCAGCGGCGGCCATGCCGTCGTGGCTACGGCGCTCCGATCGGCGGAGTCGATTCGGCTAGCCAGCCAGGCGCTAGACCGGGCTTTGGAACTGGTCGGCCAAACATGTGCAGAAGAACTGATCGCTGCGGAACTGCGCCTGGCTTTGGACGAAATTGGCAAGGTATCCGGCGCTATCTATACAGAAGATCTTCTGGATCGGATTTTCAGCCAATTCTGCATCGGCAAATAGGGATGGAGGACCGTTTCTTAAAAGGTCCCATTTCCCCGCCAAGAGGGAGCTTGGTGCTTGAGAATGAACCATCGGATAGGAAGGTCTTCGGTACAAGGGGTTAGCCGGACGGAGCGGGAGTGCTGCCAGTTGAGGCGGGACAAAGCGCCCTATTTCTGGGGAGTCTCGGATTCCTAACCGGCGAGGCTCGGTTGTTTTGAGGTATCGCAAATCACATATTGTGCGAATCGGTCGTTCACCGTGCGGCTTCTGCCGTTTGCCCGCCGTGGGTTGCCCTCTCCTGTTCAGGATCACCCCTTTTAGGCGTTAGGCCAGGGAGAATTTTGGGCTTCTTGCTTTCTCCTCTAGTGGTCAGCCTGAGGCGGCTGGGATCATGCCGAGCATGAAGACCATGGTGAAAATACCTACCGTTTCCACGATACCCATGGCGATGATGATGAAGGCCAGCCCCTTGCCTTCGCCTTCGCAAAGGGCGCGGATGCCGGCTGCTCCGATAAGGCCTTGGAGCCAGGCGGAAAGCATTTCGCCCAACCCGGTGGCAATACCGATGCCCAACAGCAGGCCGGCATTGGCCACCGCCAAACTTTCGTTGGCTAACACGCCGCGCATATTGTTCATGACAATCATGGCGTAGAGGGTTTGGCTGATGGGCATCCCGACGAGAATGATATAGGTGAAGCTCAAGTTTCGGCCTGCTCGAGCTTCTTTTGCCCAAGCGCCGGCGGCGGCTTGGCCAGCCACGCCGATGCCCATCGAACTGCCAAAGGCGCCCATGCCCAGGCAGATAACTGCTCCAAGACCAGCGAAGAAAAGCCAAAGCATATTCTGCCCACCTTGGGGGGCTGCTTGTTCGGCCAACAGCATGGGAACCGTAGTGAAACTTGTCCAAAAGCCATCGTAGTTCATGCTATTTACTCCTCCGATAAACGCCATGAGAAGGGCCGATATTTATATCCGGTCCATTGCATGCCAAGATTGTTACAAAACTCTAGCATATTTAAACGCACGCCGTGAGCGAACATAGCGATTAAGGCCAGGCCCAGGTTCAGACCATGGCCGAACAGCAGCACCACCAGGCTCACCGGCCAGAAGGGTATCTGGGCGGCCATGGCATTGAAGCTGACGGCCAGTACGCTGCTGGCCAGCCCAACAGCCATCAGCCGCACATAGCTAATTACATCGGAAAAGGCCGACAGCATCGAAAGCGGAAATTGGGCAAGGCCCCAAAGGAGCATTTTCAGGGGGTTTCGGCTTGGGTTGGCAAACAGGATGGCCAGGGTGGCGCCGGTTAGCAGAAAGTATGGCCAGGGTGTGCCCCAGTGCAGCAGTTCGCCCAACACAAACATCCGGACCACCCCGTACATTCCCCATAGGAAGACGGACCAGCCGAGTTTGTTCAGAAACTGTAAATTCGGATATAGCCTAATCCCCTGCCACAATTGCGCCAGCGACAAATGGACCGCTCCGATCGTAAAACTCAGGCTCATCATGAACCGGCGGGACTGCTCGCTGAGATCCACTTTCACCACCGGCTCATAAGGGCTGAGGCCGAAAAACGAGGCGGTAATTATCCCCCAAATGACCGACACAATGCCCACAATGGTGAGCAATTGGACAAACCGCTGGCCGAGACTGTTGGCCAATTTGCGATAGCCTAGCAGCATGGCGGCCAGCAAGACAGCCCCGTAGCCGCCGTCGCCGATGAGGATGGCGGTAAAAAGCGGCAGGGCGATGAGGAACGGGACCGACACATCATATTCTCGGTAGCCGGGCGTAGTGCCCAGGATGCGGAACAGACCTTCGATGGGCTTGGCCCAAGCGGGCGGCCGGACCAGGGTGGGCGGCTGTTCATCCGGACCTGGTTCATGAAGCGCCACCGCAGCCACAAGGCCTCGCTGCGCCAACTGCTCGGCCAGATGGGCAGCCTGTTCTGCTGGCAGCCAACCCCAAAGAGCAAACAAATGCTCATCTTCCCAGGCGCTTCGCTGCGCTAGAGTGTACTCGGCCTGCAGTTCCAGTTCCGCCAGGGCCTTCTGCATCTGCGGCGCCAGATGGGCCAATTGATGCAGCCGATGCATATCCTGGTGAAGAGCGGCGTCGATTTGGGCAGCTTCGGCGCGAATGCTGGGAGCATCTCGGCTGGGCCAGGGGACCGGTTCGGCTTGGGCCGGCAGATGTTCAGGATCGGCATGGCCGGCAACGGCCACCCAGACCCGTCGGCCCGGCAACTGGGCCACTACTTCCACACATTCCGCCCGAACTTGAGAGACAACCCGCGCGGGCATGGCATAGACCTGTACTTTCAGGCCGGCTTCCTGAAGGGCTGCCAATTCCGAAAGCCGAACATCGCCCCAAAGGCTCAGTTGTTCCAGTTGGTGGTAGAGGGCGGCCAAACGGCTCCGGGCCTCGGCCGAGCGACGCTGAATGTCCAGTACCTCCTGGGCGGCTTGTTCAGGGGGAATCTCCGGCACCGGCCCCCTGGGCGGAATACTGCTTAAGGTTTGTACCGCTTGGCGAAGTATCTGAAGCCGACGGCTGGTGGCCTCATCCAAGGTGGCTTTGGCGGGGTCGGCTGGCATGATATGCACCACACCCAGTTCCCGCAGGCTGTCCAGAAGCTTTTGCCGATCCACCGACCGGGCCACCAGATGGACCTTTTGCATCGGTACAATCATGGCCGATCCTCCTGCCCAAAGGAGTCCTCCGGAGGAGCCGAATTCCCCACCGAGGAATCCGTTGAGTCGGACGCATCGGGCGATTCGGGCAACGGCTGAAGCGAATCGGACTCTCCGGGAGCGGTAGCGTAAGCGGCGGAGAGTTTCTTCTTGGCGATTTTGCTGCGGCCTACAGCGGCTGTCATTTCGTCGCCCAATTTGATCCGGATGCGTCGGATGGCTTCCTTGGCAAAGGGAATCATCACCTTTTCAAAGAGATTGACCCGCTGGATGATCTTGGTCAGCTCCCGTTGGATGAGCCGTTCTTGTTCCAGGAAAATATCCACTTTCACCTGTCGGCGGCTGCGTTCCCGCAGATCGGCCAAGACCTGATCCACCCAGGCCGGCGTGGCAAACAGGCTGTACTGAGCCGGTGGGAAAATCACCTCTTCCAAGACGGGGATTCGCACCCCGGCCACATTGGTTTGGCTGGTACGGATTTCGGCCGGTTGGGCCCATTGCTGCAAGGGAATACCGGCCCAGTCGGCCAGCAGGCGTTCATAGCGGCGAATCGACGTATCCATTTCGTCCCGTGCCTGCTCGGCTTCCCGCCGCTGCTCAACCACTGTACGAAGTGTCAGTTGCAGTTGCTGCTGTTTAAGCTTCAGGGTGGGTAGATACCGCTCGTAGCGGGCCAGGGCATCCCGGTATCGTTTCAGTTCCGGTCGGGTAAGTTTGATCTTCTTCTGAGGCATGGCGATGCTCACCAGCCAAAAAATTCCAAACTCTCACAAACAGGAAATCCTAAAAAGTTCCACTAACCCTTTTCCGAGGCCCAGCCTCTCGGGAAAAATCGTTGTTTTATTAGAGGCTCTTGGTCCTGTTTGTCCGACAGAAGGCGATCTGGCCTCCCTGCAAAAGCAACTTTCCCAGAACCGGTCATCCGGGCGTAAACGGACGTCCGGTTTTGGGAGTTGCTTGGTTTTTCTGGATTCTCGGTTCCGCGGGAATGACGGTTTTGTGTTAATCTGCTTTGGCTTAGTCTGTTTTGTGAAGGTCTGTTTTGTGAAGGTCTGCTGGCGGCCTTTTGGCAAAGGGTAGCCATCAAGCGGGTGCCAGTTGTTTGGTGCCGGCTTTTTCGGCTGGTTTTTCTTTGGGGGTTGGGGCGGTGGTGATTCGTGGTTTAGGCCAGTGTTCGTCGATCAGCGCCCGGCGGATGCCGGTTTCGGCGGGTTCGAAGCACTCGGCCAAAATGGCCCAGCACCGATCCAACGCCTCAAATAGCGGGATATTGACCGCCAGGTCCATGATTTGTTCTTCAAACAGTTCACCGTATTTTAGGAGTTTTTTATCCCAGGCGGACATTTCGAAGCCCATATCGCGTTTTTCTCGGCTTTCACGGCAAAGGGCGTACAGTTGGATACATGCGTCCATAATGGCCCGGTGGTCGTTTCGGGTTTTGCCGTTGACCTGTTGTTTGAGCCGGGAAAGCGATCCGAACGGTTCGATCCGGCCGTTGCGCAGGTAGAATTGTCCCTCGGTGATATATCCGGTATTGTCGGGCACCGGGTGGGTAACATCGTCGCCGGGCATGGTAACACAGGCCAGGATGGTCATGGAGCCTGCGCCTTCCAGATCGACGGCTTTTTCATAACGGCGGGCCAACTGAGTATAAAGATCGCCCGGATAGCCCCGGTTGGAGGGGATCTGCTCCATAATGATGGAGATTTCTTTCAGGGCGTCGGAAAAGGCGGTCATATCTGTTAGCAGCACGAGGACGCGTCGGCCTTGCAGGGCGAACTGTTCGCCCACCGCCAGGCACAGATCCGGCACCATGAGGCATTCGACCACGGGGTCGGCGGCGGTATGGATGAACATAATGGTACGGCCCAACACGCCGCCCTGCTCGAAGGTGCGCCAGAACTTCAGATAATCGTCATGCCGAAGGCCCATGCCGCCCAGGATGATGATGTCGGCGTTGGCTTGCATGCCGATGCGGGCCAAAAGTTCATTATACGGTTCGCCTGCCACGGAAAAGATCGGAATCTTCTGCGATTCTACGAGCGAATTAAACACATCGATCATGGGGATGCCGGTATGGATCATTTTGTCCGGCATGTGGCGCATAACTGGGTTGACCGGCGGAGTGCCGATCGGCACGCGCCGACCGGTGGGCATGGGCCGATCGTCCCGAGGCCGACCCGATCCGTCAAATACCCGACCGAACAAATCCTCCGAAAACGTAACCTCCATCGGACGGCGCAAAAACCGCACTCGGTCATTATTGGAAACGCCTTGGGAACCGGAAAAAATCTGCAGGCTCACATGCTGGCCTTCCAGCCGAATCACCTGCGCCAACGATTCCCCATGGGCCGACTCGATGACGGCCAGCTCGTCATAGCCTACCCCGGTGGCTTGCACCGTAACCACATTGCCGGCAATGCGCCGAATGGCGTCGAAGTACTTACGCATGGCCTGTGCGTCCTTTCGATGCGATGAACTGGTCAATGGCTTGGAGCCAGCGATTGTATTCTTCTGTTCCCTCTGCCGCGTAGTTCCAATTCCGGAACAGATCGGAAATCTCGAACATCATCCGGCGTGCCTCCGCTTTGTCGTGGGCGTCCAGCTCCATATCCGCCACCTCCATGGCTTTGCGGAAGGCAAACCGCTGCCGATGGGCAGGCGTTGCCCCATCGACCGGATCGAACGCATTTTGTTGCAAGTAACAGTTATCGAAAAAGTCGGCTTTCAGAGCAATAATGAAATCCTCTAGGGAAGTGCCTTCTTCGCCCACCACCGTCATCATCTGACGGATTTCGTTGCCTTGGTGCAGGAGCCGACGCATCTTCACCATGTCCGCTTGCGGAATAATGCCGGGATATTTGCTCCAGGATTCCAGCGGGTCGATGGCCGGATAGCGGCGTGCATCGCTTCGAGCGCGCGAAAGCCCATGGAAGGCGCCGACCACTTTGAGGGTGCCTTGGGTAACCGGTTCTTCGAAGTTGCCGCCGGCAGGGCTGACTGTACCACCAATGGTAAGCGAACCGACTCGGCCGTCGTTGAGTTCGATGGCGCCGGCCCGTTCATAGAAGGCAGCAATTCGGCTTTCCAAATAGGCGGGAAAGGCCTCTTCGCCGGGGATTTCCTCCAATCGGCCAGATAGCTCCCGCATTGCCTGCGCCCATCGGGAAGTCGAATCTGCCAAAAGCAACACATGCAGGCCCATCTGCCGATAGTATTCCCCAATGGTGGCTGCCGTATATACGGAAGCCTCTCGGGCAGCCACCGGCATGGCCGACGTGTTGACAATAATCACGGTGCGTTCCATCAAAGTTCGACCGGTCCGAGGGTCGATCAGTTTGGGGAAATCCCGAAGGGTTTCGACCACTTCGCCGGCTCGTTCCCCGCAGGCGGCAATAATGACCACGTCGATCTCCGCATGGCGAGAGGTGATTTGCTGCAAGACGGTTTTTCCTGCCCCGAACGGCCCCGGAATGCAATAGGTGCCGCCTCGCACTACCGGAAACATCGAGTCGATGATCCGCACCCGGGTAACCAGCGGTTCTTCTGGCATCAGGCGGCGTCGGCAAACCATCAGAGGCCGTTTGACCGGCCAGCGCTGCTGCATGCAGACCGAATGCCGCTGCCCCTGCCCATCCCGAAGCACCGCAATCTCCTGATTGACCGTGTAACTGCCCGCCGGAGCAATCTGTTCGACCACATATTCCCCCCGCCAGCCGAACGGTACCATAATGCAGTGCTCGAAGATCCCCTCAGGCACCGTGCCCAAGGTGTCGGCCGCCCGGACCCGCTGGCCTACAGTAACCTTCGGCGTAAAGTCCCAGCGTTTTTCCGTCGAGAGGGCCGGCAGGTACATGCCTGGTTTCAGGAAGTAGCCGGCTTGTTTGGCCACCTCCGGCAAAGGATTTTGCAGGCCATCGTAAATTTGGCCCAAAAGCCCTGGCCCTAAATCCACCGAAAGCATTTGGTCGGTTAATTCCACAGGATCGCCGACTTTGAGGCCCCGGGTTTCCTCAAAGACCTGCAAGTCGGCCACTTGGCCTCGCACCCGGATCACCTCGCTCAGAAGCCGAACCCCATCCGAGCGGATGCAGTAGGCCACCGAGTTCTGCACGACTCGGCCCTCGGCCTCCACCATGACGAGGTTCCCATAGACGGCCAAGATTTTGGCATTGACGGTTTTTGAGACGGCTTGTTCCAGTTGGGTAGCCATGGCGATTGGAAGTTTCCTTCAATGGAAAGGAGTTTAGGTACCACTTCAGCCGAATGGTGTACCACGGCATTCCTGCCAAAGCAGGAACCCAGTTTTCTGTGCTTGTTGATTTATTCTGGAGTGCCGCTTGGGCGGCAGCGACCAATCCTGGGTCCACGCTCCTAGGGAGTTATGTTTTGGCAGTCAGGGCGGCCTCTTCTTGGCTGCTGCGATGCCATTGACAAAGCAGCAGAAGACGCACCGCATACACTAAAAGTTCATCTTCGGTAAAACTGAACCAGGCTTCATTGGCCCGGCACCAATGCCATCGGTGCTGGAGGACCACCCGCCAACCGGCCAGCGGCGTCGGCGCAGTGGCCCACTGCCGGAGCATGTCGGTAAAGTCGGCTTCCGGGTCGGTGAATTCTTGGGCTACCAGATACTCGGTGGGTTCTAGGCCGAGGCGTTTAGCCCGTTGCTGGGCCAAGGCGTTGCGAAGGGAGACCTCCATACGAGCCCACCGATCTAGGAATGGAGAGTTTTCAATTTGGGCAATATGGATAACATGGCGAAAATAGGCAGCCCATACCTGATCGGTTTGCAAGGCCCGACGCCCGATTTTAGTATCTTCTGGGGGAAACAAAAACTCCGGAAGGGGGGATTCATTCCGAATTTGAGCGATCTCCAACACGGCCGGTTGGGGCTCCTGCAGTTGGCCAGCCAAAAAGGCCTCCCGTTGCAATAGATCATCCGAAAGAAAAACCAGTCCTGCCAAACGCCCATACCGACTGGAACGACCAAGCCGATCCAGCAGCTCCGAAAAGCCCATCGGCGGACTGGTTCCCAGTTCCCCTAAACTGGGCAGTGTAGCCAGTAAATAATACAGATTCCCGGCCATTGCCGCTCCTTGGATGGAAAAAACCGTTCCCCTCCGTTGCTGGCGTACCGCCTATCCCAAAAAGAATCTTGATAATCCAGAACAGCCTGGAAAATTAGGGATTTTAAAACAGGGCGGGTTGCTTTTTGGGATAGGCTGGTAGGGATATACCCGGTAGAGCGCCTTCTGCCACTCAGGCAAAAGCTTTCCGTTTTTTTAGGCCACCGCTGCCGTCTGCTGGGAGCCTACTTTCCCAGAAACCGCCTCCTCCTTCACCTCTTGAAGCAACTTCTGTAGCTCCGGAGAGACCATCTCCAAGAGCACCTGCATCACCGATTGGGGAGTAACTTCCACCGTACCGCCCGAAAGCCGATACTCAAAACCCGCTCCCCTCAGGGCCCCGTGCAACTCCACGGTCAATTCCTGCGGGCAATCTGGATTATGGAAGGCGCCGATGGCCCAATCGCTCAATCGCCGCCGCATCTGCTCCGAAAGGTTAATGGTGATCAGATCCTGGTGATCGGCGTCGGCTTTGGCATACTGACAGACCACCTCCCGGATCAACTCCCGGAGAAAGGTTTCCTCTTGAAAGTGGCGTTCTGCTGCCTGCAGAAGCACCTGCTGAAGGGCCTTTTCCAAAGCTTCCCGGAGCCGATGCAGGGTATCCCGGGCTGCCAGTCGAAGTTCGGTCTGGGTCCGAGCCAGGATCTTTTCTCGTTCCGCCTGCGCTGCGGCAAGGATCCGTTGGGCCTCGGCCTCGGCTTCCTGAAGACGTTGGGCGGCTTGTTGCTCGGCTTGACGACGAATCGCCTCAGCCGCCTGACGACCTGCCTCCACTCCATCCGCTTTCAATCGTTCCACGAACGTCTCTAACGTAGCAGTCATGACCTCCATCCTTTTCGTATATTCTCGACCAGACATCGATATCCCCTTTGCCGAATAGAGCCGGGAATTTTCTCCTCGGCAAGTTTCCCAAGCTAGCACTATCTGACGAACTTTTCCTAATGCATAACTTTCTTTTACGCTATCCTAGCTTGGAAAGGTTCTCCGAATAGAGAAATCTGGGAGATTTCGCCTAGGATCGGAGGGCGGGGGGAGGTGAGCGAGGTGCATTTGTACCGCTCAAAAACCCTCCGAAAGGGGGTATCAACTCCCCTTTTAATATTGGGGGTAACGGGCTCGGAAGGGCCCAATTCACCCTTTTGGCGAACAAGGAGACCACCCCCAGTCTCTGACCTTCTCCTTTCTTCGGGATGCCAAAATCAACTACCCAAATGGAAGCCTCTCCACAGGATGGGTTCCAAAACAATAATAAAATATCTAAATTATCATATTCAGGCAAAATAGAAAAGTGCCAGAAAGGAGCTTCTTTATGGATCGGATTCCGATGACCCGTGCGGGCTATGAAAAGCTCAAAGCCGAGCTTCGGCATCTCGAAACGGTGGAATTGCCGAAGGTTTTAGACCGCCTGGCGAAGGCCCGCGAAGAGGGCGATTTGAGCGAAAACGCCGAATATCAATTCAGCCAAGAGGCCCGATTGCTGCTGGAAGCCCGCATCCGGGACTATCGGGACCGGTTGGCTCGGGCCTATTTGGTCGATCCCGAACAGATGCCCCGAGACCGGGTGGCTTTGGGAGCGACCGTTCGGGTCAAAGACCTGGATGCCGGCGAAGAAGAAGAGTTCACCTTGGTTGGGGCGGGTGAAGATGATCCCAATGCCAACAAGATTCTGATCACCTGTCCGTTAGCCCAAGGGCTGGTGGGCAAACGGGTGGGAGAGATTGCCGAAATTCAGGTCCCGGCCGGCCTCCTACGACTGGAAATCCTTCAAATCCGCTACAGCTCTTCGGACTCTCCCGGACACAACCCATAAGATCACCCCAGCAGAGCCGATTGCTTTGGAAACTTCAGCACAAGCGGCCCTCCCCTTAGAGGCACTTATTCGTCTTCGTCTCTGGGTACAGGAGGACGCTTTTCTTATCTCGGTCCAAGAGGGCTGTCTGGGTAGTTTTTTAGCCTTCCAGAGAATACAATTTTACTTAACCTTCGGGACTCTTTAAGCTTCTAAGGCCCCCCAAAAGGTTCGGTCAGTCCTTTTGCTAAGGACCCACTGGAAATAAGGGGGGGTTGGGTAGAAAGTCTTATTTTTAGGGTAGGTGGCTTTGCTTGGGTAGGCGAACCTTGGGTATGGCCCGGCCTGGGGATTTTTCTACACTTTACCACCTAAGGAGCCAGCAGAGATGAAACGCTTTCGTGGGCAATTGGGGATTGGGTTTTGGAAAGCGGGGATTCTGGGAGCGGTGGCGGTATGGTGGCTTCTGAGCGGCTGTGGCCAAAAAGCCCAGCCACTTACTATCGCCGTCATTCCCAAAAGCATGGGCGAAGACTTTTGGGGTACGGTGGAACAGGGTGCCCGGGCTGCTGCTGCCGCGCTGGGTGTGCAGATGGACTGGCAAGGTCCGCTCACCGAGACCGATCATGCCGCTCAAAATAGCATCCTAGAAAACATGGTAAGCCGAGGCGTTCACGGCGTGGCCATTGCCCCGCTGGATCGCAAAGCCTCTCGCAAACCCGTAGAGAATGCCGTCCGCGCTGGGGTACCGGTGGTCGTGTTCGATTCGGAGTTGGATAGCGATGCCTATGTCAGTTTTGTCGCCTCCAACAATGAACAAGGTGGTCGGATCGGCGGGGAGCATCTGGCCAAACTTCTGGGCGGCAAAAGGCGGGTGATGTGTATGCGGTTTGTCCAAGGCACCGGAAGCACCGAAGCAAGGGCCAAAGGTTTTTTGGAGGCCGCCCAAGCAGCCGGACTTACCGTAGTGGCCCATCCCCACGCCGAAGACGCCACCGTAGCCGGGTGCAAAAAAACCGCCCTGAATACCCTAGAAAGCCTGGTCAAACAGGGCCGTCTCGAACTGGACGGCATTTTCGCCTGCAACGATCGGTCCACCATGGGAGTCCTGGAAGCCCTCCAAGACCTAGCTAAAAGCGGCGTACAGATTCAAGTGCGTGTTGTGGGATTTGATTTTACTCCTCGGCTGATCGAAGCCCTTCAGAAAGATCAGATTGACGCCCTGGTAGTTCAGAATCCTTACAAAATGGGTTATATGGCAGTGGAGGTGCTCGTGAAACATCTGCGAGGCGAACCGGTGGAAAAGTTCTACGATACTGGTGTCCAGGTGGTTACCAAACAGCGTTTGGAGCAGGACCCAGAAATCCGGAAATTGGTCGGCCTGAAGGATTGAAACCAGCCAAGGGAGGTTGCAACCCGACCATGCTGAAAAATCTCGACGGTTGTCCTTCCGAAGGGATTAGTCCGGTCTAGCGCATCGGGGCCATTCAGCGGTCGGTCCACGCCATCGGGGCCAAGCAAACGTTTTTGCCGTCTCCTCAGCCTCCAGGAGCAAGCGGATGGCAATAGCAACTCGTTTGCAGATGCAGGATGTGCATAAGCGATTCGGGGCGACCTGGGCCCTGCGAGGGGTGAATCTTTCGGTCCGTGCAGGGGAAGTCCATGCCTTGGTCGGTGAAAACGGAGCGGGGAAAAGCACTCTGATGAAAGTCCTTTCCGGGGCAGTGCTGCCGGACCAAGGCCAGATCTGGCTCGATGGCCGACCGTTTACCCCCGGCAGTCCGCTTCATGCGCGGCGATCGGGAATCGCCATGATCTATCAGGAACTTTCCTTGGCTGGCCATCTGTCGGTCATGGAAAATATCCTCTTGGGTATCGAGCCGTCCTGGGGGCCCTGGATCCTATGGAAAAAAATGCATCAGCAAGCGGCAGCCGCCTTGGCCGCCTTGCAAGTTACCGACATCCCGTTGGACAAACCGGTTCGGGCACTTTCCGTAGCCCAGCAGCAGATGGTGGAAATTGCCCGAGCCATGGCTATGGACTGCCGGGTGCTTATTCTGGATGAGCCTACCAGCAGCCTGAGCCAGCAGGAAGTACCGAAACTGTTCTGCCTGATTCGCCGTTTGAGGGATAGTGGACATTCGATTATATATATCTCCCACTTTCTCGAAGAAGTCCAGCAGATCAGCGATCGGTTTACCGTGCTGCGGGATGGCCAAACCGTCGGTACCGGACAGACTAACCAAACCAGCATCGATCAGATCGTGGCGATGATGGTAGGTCGGCAGATCCGGGAGCTTTATCCCCGGAGCCGCCGTCAGCCCGGAGAAGTCCTTTTAGAAATCCAGGAGCTTTCCGGTTTGGCCAAACCCTGGGCGGTTAGCCTCCAACTCCGCCGAGGCGAAATCCTGGGAATTGCCGGCCTGGTTGGCGCCGGCCGAACCGAATTGCTCCGAGCAATTTTTGGTCTGGCTCCGGTGCAAGCGGGCAAAATTCGCATCGGGCTTTGGACCGGCCTGGCCGACCCTCCCCAGCGCTGGCGCCAGGGCGTCGGCTACCTGAGCGAAGACCGAAAACAGGAAGGCCTGGCAGCCAGCCTTTCTCTGGCCGATAATATCACCCTCGCCCGACTGGAAGGCCTCGGAATAGGCTTTTTCGTCTGGCCTGCTCGCCAAGCCCAGGCCTGTCTGCCTTGGATCCAAAAAGTGCCCATCCAGTGCCGATCCCCCTGGCAACCGGTTAGCACCCTTTCAGGCGGTAACCAGCAGAAGGTGGCCCTGGCCCGCTTGCTCCATGCCGATGTCGATCTGCTGCTTCTGGACGAGCCCACCCGCGGCATCGACGTGGGCAGTAAAGCACAAATCTACCAATTGCTCGACGAGCTGGTAACCGGTAGCCCCTCCCAAGCACGCCCCCCGAAAGCCGTTCTGATGGTAAGTAGCAGCCTTTCAGAACTGCTGGGCGTTTGCGACCGGATTGGGGTGATGTGTCGGGGCCGATTGGTCGAGGTCCGGCCTGCTACGGAGTGGACAGAACATGAACTGATGTTAGCAGCCACCGGCCCCCCCGCTCCCGCCCCCAACACCCCTCCCATCCCTCAATCCCAAAACCCATCCCCAGAACATCCCAACCCATAAAAGGAGATAATCAAATTTTTTACATTGCACTCAGGAATCCCACTCCCGTCGATGCCGGAATCCCGACGTGCCAATCGGCCTGCCAAGATCTTGGCTGAAACCCCGTTTTCAGAGGCATAATAAATGCTCCAATGACATCTGGAAAGCCGCCAAGGTGGTTCTATGAATAACTTGTCGACTCCCTCCGGACCGGAACCTTTCGAACCCAATAAATCAAGCCGATCCAAATCGTGGCTCAGCTCGTGGACTGACTGGAAGAGGATGTTGGACCCCAGGACGGCAGGTCGGCTAGTGGCTCTGGCGCTTATTTTTGCTTTTTTCGCGTTGACCGTCAAAAGAGGCAGTTTCTACCAACCGCGCAATTTGGAAAGTCTTCTACGTCAATCGGCCGTTTATGCCACGGCCGGCCTGGGCATGACCATGATCATCATCGCCGGCGGCATTGACCTGTCGATCGGTTCGGTGATTGCATTGACTGTGGTAGTAGCGGCATGGGTGCTGAATCTGCCCCAGGGTGCCTCTACCGGCCCAGCCACCGCGACTGCCATCCAGTATTGGCTTTCCGATTGGCCGGTCTTACTCCCCTGGCTAGCCGTCCTAGCAGCCTTGACTGTGGCCACCCTAGCCGGCTGGCTCAATGGCCTTTTGTGTGTCGGCCTGCGCATTGTCCCGTTTGTGGTTACCCTGGGTACCATGATGATTTATCGCGGTTTGGCCAAGATTATTGCCCAAGAGCGGCCGATTTATCCTCCAGCCGATAGTTGGCTGAGCCGCCTGATGGATCCCACGCTTACCAGCCAAACCCCTCAGCGCTGGATGCTTTTGCCCCCGGGAGTGTGGCTGCTATTGTTGGCGGCCATTGGGGCTGGGGTCATGCTCCAATATACCCGCTTGGGCCGACACATTTACGCTGTCGGTTCCAATGCGGAGACGGCCCGATTGTGCGGCGTGCGCGTGGGACAAACCAAAATGATCGTCTATACGCTGGGTGGGTTTTTTGGCGGACTGGCCGGCCTGATGGAATTCTCCTGGATCGGCGGAACGGGAATCCCGACGACCGCCATAGGATATGAACTTTCAATCATCGCTGCCGTGGTCATCGGCGGCGGCAGCCTCAGCGGCGGCGAAGGCTCCATCCTGGGCACCCTAATCGGCGCACTAATTATCACCACTCTTTCCATGGGCGGCCAACAAATGGGTTGGCCTCGCCCGGTGCAGGAAATGGCCATCGGCGCCATCCTCATCGCCGCTGTCGCCCTAGACTACTGGCAGCGACACTGGAGACTCAAAGAATAAACCCCCTAGAGGCGGGCACAGCTCCCCCGCATCGCCCGGGACTGCAGGCATCTGGTTCCTTTGGCCTGGCAGGGCGAACCTCTCGTTCGCCCAACCCCCAGAGGGCTAAGATGCCCATCCCCACTCTGGGCTGGGCCAGATGCCCCTGCTCCCAGCTGGCAGGGTGGACCTCTCTGCCGGTACCGGTGGCGGTCCGAGTCTCTGGCCCCGCTTCTTCCTGGTTTTGCTCAGTACGACACCTCGGACCTACTTCCTCCTCCAGGGAGGCTGTCGGCTCCATAGAGGGCTGCTTTCCCAGAACAATAACCCTGTAATTCCCCAAAATAGAGAAAAACCGATGACCCCTTCCCTATCCCCTGGCGCACCCCTTGCTGCTGAACCAGCCCGTTTTGTGGTCGGTATCGACCTGGGCACGACCAATTCCGCCGTCTGCTACGTGGACACCCAGGAGTCGGCCTGGCAGATTCGCACCTTTCGGATTCCCCAATTGGTCGCCCCAGGCCAGCTCGAAGCCCGGGAAATCCTTCCCTCGTTTCATTATCAGCCTGCTCCGAACGAGTTCCCGGCCGGGGCGTTCCGGATGCCCTGGCAGGACAAGGACCCGGAATATGTGGTGGGATTCTTTGCTCGGGATCATGGAGCCTTGGTTCCGGGCCGGCTTATCAGTTCGGCCAAATCTTGGCTTTGCCATAGCGGGGTGGATCGGACCGCACCGCTTCTGCCCTGGCAAGCGGCACCGGATTGCCCAAAAATCTCCCCGGTGGAAGCAAGCGCCCGATACCTTCGCCATATCCGAGAGGCTTGGGACCATCAGTTTCCGGGCTATCCCTTGGCGCAGCAGGACATTGTGCTCACGCTGCCTGCTTCGTTTGACGAAGTAGCCCGGCAACTTACCATTCAGGCAGCCGCTGCTGCCGGATTGCCCCGGGTGGTGCTTCTGGAAGAACCTCAGGCCGCCTTTTATGCCTGGATTTACGCCCACCAGCAGGATTGGCACAGCCGGGTCCACCCAGGCCAAAAAATCCTGGTTTGCGACATCGGCGGCGGTACCACCGATTTTACCCTCATTCGAGTTCGGCGCACGGAAGACGGCCGAATCCAATTCCATCGGGTGGCTGTCGGCAATCACCTGATCTTAGGCGGCGATAACCTGGACTTGGCCCTAGCCCACCATATCGAAAAACGCCTCCGCCGCCAGCGGAGTCAACTGGCCGTGTCTCTCCCCTCCCCAGGCCAGACAGGCCAGCCGGAGGATAGCTGTGTGAGCGGAGAATCCTCCATCCACTCTCCGCAGCCCGCCGGGGAAATGGAAACTCCCTCTGTCGACCCAAACCCCTTTGACCTAGAAACAGAAACTCCCGCACGCTCTTCCGACTCGCCGCTGAGCGCCCGGCAGTGGGCCGTTTTGGTGGGCCTCTGTCGGCAGGCCAAAGAAATCCTTCTGGCCGAGAATGCCCCAGAACGATATACCCTGACCATTCCGGGTACCGGTGCCCGCCTGATTGGGGGGGCTATCTCCGTAGAACTTACCCGCCAAGAGGTCGAGCAGGTTCTGATCGAGGGATTTTTCCCCAGGGTAGCGTTGGAAGCTCGGCCAGCAGCCCGACGGTCCGGGTTTCAGGAGTTTGGGTTACCCTATGCACCGGACCCAGCGGTTACTCGGTATTTGGCGGCCTTTTTGACCGCCCATCGTCATGTGGCGGAGCAGGAAGGGAAGCAAACCAGCGATCATGACCCGGCCCGACCGGACATTGTGCTTTTTAATGGGGGGCTTTTTTATGCTCCTACCATACGGCGGCGGATTGTCGAGGTGTTAAGCGAGTGGTTTAGCTCTGTCGAGTCAGCATCTACGCAAAATACAAAGGCTGCGCAAAATCAAGAGGCAGAATATACGTCATCTAGACAAAATACATCGACTGGAGAAGCTAACAGCAAAATTACCACGCCCGGTAGCGGAAAATCTTTTCCTCCAGATATGCCTACCCCCTCGGGCAAACCGGCCTCTCGGTGGGAACCGATCGTTCTGGAAAACGAGCGGTTGGATTTAGCCGTGGCCCAAGGGGCTGCCTATTACGGCATGGTCCGGCGTGGACAAGGCGTTCGGATTGCCGCCGGCCTTGCCCGTACCTACTATGTAGGGGTGGAAAAAGCTATCGGTACCGATGCCGGCCATCCCACCGCTATCTGCCTTATCCCAGCCGGGGTTGAACCCGGCCAGGAGATCGCTTTAACGACCCACCGGTTCCAACTTCGGCTGGGCGAACCGGTGGAATTTCCGCTGTATTTTTCCAGCACCCGGCTTACTGACAAGCCGGGCGATCTGGTGGCTATTGACCCGGAGCACCTGAGCAGCCTGCCGCCCATCCGCACGGTGCTCCGCACTCGTAAAAAAGGCCAGACCGGGCTGCTGGAAGTGGTCCTGCATGGTCAGTTAACCGAAATCGGGACCTTGGAGCTTTGGTGCAGCGAACCGAAGGGTCGCCACCGCTGGCGATTGGAGTTTGATGTGCGCTCGGCCACCCAGACAGATGTTCAAGCCCACCAGTCGGCCGCCGAGGCAGAGGGGTTTTTGGACGAATCGGTTTGGCAGAGCTGTTGGGAGGCTATCCGGGCGGTCTTTGGCCCCCAAGGGCAGGCCAAACCGGCAGGGCTTGTCAAACAATTGGCTCAAGCGATCGGCGCCGGCCGGGAGCAGTGGCCAGCCTCCCTGCTGCGCCGCATCTGGGAGGTGCTCATGGAGTTTGAGGCCGGACGCCGACGCAGCGAGGCGCATGAGGCCCGCTGGCTAAATCTGGTCGGTTATGCCCTGCGCCCTGGATATGGGCTTTCGGTGGATGATTGGCGGGTGGCGGAAACGTGGCGTCGTCTGCAAGGCAAACTCTATCATCCTACACCGGGCTGCCGGGCCGAATGGTGGGTCTTGTGGCGCCGGATTGCCGGGGGGCTTTCGGCCGGTCAGCAGCAGGCCCTGGCGGATCCGCTGCTAGGGCCGCTTCGGGCTTTATATCGACAATTGACCACCAGTAAACATCCAGGTAAAGCTGCCGATCTGCCCTTCAGCTCCCATGAACTGGCCGAAATCTTTCGCCTTTTGGGCAGTTTGGAGCGATTGCCGGTGGCCTTAAAACTGGAATTAGGCACCATCTTGCTAGAACTGGTGGGCCGAAAAAAGTGGCAAGACTGCCGAGGGGCAATTTTGTGGGCTATTGGTCGGCTGGGGGCTCGGCAATTGACCTATGGCCCGCTCAATGCCGTCGTCCCGGCGGAAAAGGCCGCCGAATGGGTAGATCGGCTTCTGAAGGCCCCAGCCGACGATCCCCATTTGGGCTTAACCCTGATGCAACTGGCCTGCCGCACCCACGACCGATACCGGGACCTGCCGGAAAAACACCGCCGATTGGTGCTCCAGTGGCTAGCCGACCACCAGGCCCCAGAACATTTTCTGATTTTGGTTCGGGAGGGCGGCAGCCTGGAAAGCGAAGAAGAAAGCCTGATCTTTGGCGAATCCCTGCCGATCGGCCTCCGCTTGATCGCCCCTGGAACCACTACTTCATTAGAATCTCCCCCCCACACTCATGCAACGTAAGCTTCCTATCTTTCCAGTGATGAGACTTTTCACGGATTGCCGAGGGCAAAAGCTAGGTAGATCCGGACCACCTTAAAGAGGTAGTATAAACCCCCTTTTCTTAGGCAGTTTGGGAATCCTACGGAGCTGAAGAGCGTCTATAATAGAGGTAGGTTCCACAGCATCCTTGTTTAAGCGGAAATACAGGAGGCACTGGAAGTCCCGCCGCCAAATGGAAAAAGAAAAAAAGGAGTGTTCATTTTCCGTAGTGGACATATAGGGAGTTTGGCATGAGCGTAGCCCGAACGGTCTTCCCACCCTCTGGACCGGAACGTGCTTTGGGCCAAGGTTTGGCAGCGCCGGAACAAGTCATTGACCAGCATCTTCGGCGCACGCGTCGGCAGGTCAAGTGGGTGGAGATTTTCCAGGGGCTGTTGGTCCTGATGGTGGTGTGGCTGGCCGTTTTGTTGGCGGCGGCGATAGCCGATCATTGGCTGGTGCGGGGGGGTTTGCCGGATTGGGCACGGTGGATGATTTGGTTGGCCTTGGCCGGGTGGTCGGTGGTTTATTTCTGGCTCAAGGTGTTGCCGCTGATTGTGTATCGAATTCATCCGCTGTATGCGGCGCAGACGATCGAGGCGGCTAGACCATCGCTCCGAAATAATCTGATCAATTTTCTGTTTTTGCGGAATGATCCCCGCTGGGCGCCGGCGCCGGTGGTTCAGGCCGTGGAAGAGTCAGCAGCTCAACAACTCCTGGATCTTGGGCCGGAAGGGGTGGTGGATCGGCAACCGGTGATTCGGTGGGGATATGCGTTGGCAGCGGTGGGAGCCTTGGTGGCTTTGTATATTATCCTGTCGCCGAAAAGTCCGTTTGTTTCGTTCGGTCGGATGCTTTGGCCCTGGGCCGATATTCCCGCGCCGACCCGGGTGCGGATCGAAGCCGTCCAACCGGGCGATACGGTAGCTCACCGAGGCGAACCAGTCCGCGTTTCCGCCGACGTATTTGGATTGGCGGACTCCGAAGAGGTCCTTTTCTATTATTCGACGGCCGACGGCCAGATTCGCGAGCAGGCCATTCCCATGAAACCGGAGCAGCCCGGCCAACCCAGGTATAGTTTGCCTCTGGATAGTTTCATTGCCCGGCAGGATACGCAGTATTACATTCAGGCAGGCGACGCCCGGACCAGGACCTACCAGATTCAGGTGGATATTCCGCTGGTGATCACAGCGGATCGGCTTGTGTACGAATATCCTCCTTACACCGGTCTGGGCCGAACCGAAGTGCTCGCTCAGGGCGACATCCGCGCTTTGGAAGGGACGAAGGTAACCATCCATGCCTCGGCCAACCAACCGCTCAGTCAGGCGGAAATCGACCTGGACGGCCAAGGCCGATGGCGCCGCTCCATGCGGGTGGAAGGAAAATCGGCTACCGGGCAACTGGAGCTTCGACTCCATCCGGAAGACCCACTCCGGCCGGAATACACTAGCTACCTTTTGCGGGCCCAAACGTTGGATGGCCGGACCAATCCTCGGCCCAACCGGTATATGATCGAGGTGCTGCCAGATCGGCCGCCTCGGGTCAGTTTACGTCTGGGGGTACTGGAGGAAATGCCGGAGGAGATCGAACTGCCCCGGAGTCGAAGCGTCGAAATGCACGTGGAAGCTGAAGATCCGGATTTTGGCCTCCGTCGGGTCGCCATTCAGTTGCAGAAGCAAGGGCAGATGCTGGATGTGCCGCCGCTACTGGATTGGAAAGCAGCAGAGCCTACTCCCAGCAACCAACTTACCCGGTCCACCGGTGGCGCTGGTAAGGGGTTCGGCCATACCCGTTCTGGCCGTTTGGCGGGGCTAAGCAGCGCTTCTAGTAAGAGCAAACCCGACGGCCATCAGGGCCTCTTCCAGGCCAGTTGGCAGTTCCAGCCGACTAAACTGGGACTAAAACCGGGCGATGTGGTCTTTTACTGGACCAGGGCCGAAGATACCAAACTGCCCCAGCCGAACGTGGCGGAAACGCCCCGCCGGCGGATTGTGATTGTCGAGGACCCGACCGGTCAACCGCCGCCGGAGGGCCAACCGCCTCCGGGGCAGGCTGGTCCGGGTCAACAGATGCCGGCCCCCGGCCAACAGCCTGATATGCCGCCCCAACAGCCGCCGGACCAGCAACAACAACCAGACCAGCAACCCCCGCAATCGCAAGAAAAGCAACCCCAAGAAAGACCGTCCGCGCAAGGTCCACCGGGCCAAGAAAAAGCGGAACCCCAAGCTGGCCCCCAGCAAAAACAGCCTTCGGAACAACCCCAACAGACTCCGTCGGACCAACAACCTACAGGTATCAACCAAAAGGAACCCGGCCAAAAACAGCCCGCTCAGCAAACGCCACCATCAGGGCAGAGTCCACCTGGTCAGGAAAAGCTGCAGCCCGGCCAGAAAGAACAACCTGGGCAAGACAAACCGGAACCTGGGCAAAAGCAATCCGGTCAGGAAACACAGGAGCCTGGTCAAAAGCAGCCGGGCCAGCAAATGAAGGAATCCGGCCAAAAAGAGCCTGGGCAGGAAAAGCCCTCTCCAACAGAGAATCAACCCGTTCAAGAAAAGCCGTCCTCAGGCCAGCAAACTCCGAAACCGGAGCAAGGTTCTGAGTCTGGGCAAGGTTCGACCAAACAGCCGCCCTCTGGGGGTCAGGAGAGTCCTTCGTCCCAACAACCGTCTTCGGCAGGCCAGGAAGGGGCCTCGGGCAGACAGCCCCCCTCCGGTGGGCAAGAGACACCTTCAGGTAAACAGCCACCATCGGACGGCAATGAGGCGTCGGCTGGCAAACAGCTGGCTGGAGGGGAAGGCCAACAGGAGGGTGGCCAGCAGGGAGGCCAGATCCGTCCCCAAGACAGCCCCACTGCAGGGCAACCGACAGGCAGAGAGCGGCCGGCATCGGGTCCGGAAGCGGATCGGCCCAAGCCGCCGCCGCAACGGGTCGATCCAGTAGCCAATCCCGGCAGAGCGTTTGAAGAAATCCTCCAGGATCGAGCCCAGCAAGAGGCAGCCGGTAAACAACCCTCTGCTAAGCCGGACACTCAACCGCAAACTAAACCAGCTCCACAACCTGACCGTAAGGAAAGCCAACCGGAAAGTAAACCCGGCCTCCAACCGGATGCGCCCCCCGAAGGCATAGAATCTCCTTCTGCGGCTGGTAAAGAGAAACCCAGTGCTGTCGAGGCCAAACCCACGCCCGGTCAGCCGAAATCTGTTCAGCCAGTTCAACAACCTGGTTCCGAGAAGCCCCAGCTCGAACAAGGTCCGCCGGAGGCGCAGGAAGCCAATCAGCCTCGGGCCAGACCGCCCGGTCAAAAGCCAGCCGGCGATCAGTCTTCTCAGGAATCCCAATCCCCCTCAATCAGTAAAAAACAATCGGATAGCCGAGGCAATGAGAGCGGCGATCGTTCTGGCGGCGGCCAACAGGGCGGTGGTCAGCAGGCGCCCCAGCCAGGCGCCGGCGCCCCAGGCAGCCAATCGCCGGCGGACCAAGGGGGAGGTATTTCCGAGCAGCCTGGAGCGGGAGAACAAACCAGCCGTCCAGGCCAACAAGACCAAGCCCCCCGACCGACTGGTTCGGCAGGCCAGGAGCGAGGACCTGGTCAATCGGCTCAGGGGCCTGAATCAGGGGCGAAACCTTCCGGCCCCTCCCCCGGCAAACCGCCATCTGGAGAAAAATGGCCTCCGGAAGGGGAAATGGAGGCCGGCAAGGAAAAGCCTTCCGGCCAGACAGTGCCTAAGCCGCCGGGGCAATTGCCCGAGGGACCAGAACGGCGGGGCGGTCGGCCCGATCAGCCCAGTACACCTACCGACGGCAGTTCCTCAGAGAAGCCTTCGGCGCACGGGGCGGGCAATCCAGAGACGGGCGGCCAGCCAGGCCAAAGCGGCGGCCCCCTCATGCCCAACCAGCCCCTGCGAGGTGATGACCCGAATCTGGAATACACCCGACAAGCGGTGGATATGGCGCTGGAACATCTGCGGGATCGGCTTCGGGATGGGGATCTACGGATTTTGGAAAAACTCCGTTGGAGTCGGGAAGATGCGGAGAGTTTCCTCCGTCGATGGGAGGAGCTGAAACGGCAGGCGGCAGAAGCCCCGCCGGGCAGCCCGGCCCGGAAACAATTGGACGATGTGCTAAAGAATTTAGGACTTCGCCCCAGAGGGGTAAGCCGAGTCGGCGTCGAAGCCAAACCGGATCAGCTCCACCAGATGCGAGAAGGGCGCACGATTCCGCCGCCGCCGGAGTGGGCAGAACAATTCCGGGCCTTCCGCCGCGGCATCCGCAGCGAAGGTACCGAGGAGTAAAACGCCGAGGCCCTGGGCAGTAAACAAAAAGTCAGCACCAAGTTCCTCCGCCGCCCGTAAGGAAGCGGTTTTCTTGGGCAGGCCATAGGGGAAGGGGTGCTCATGCCCGATGGGAGCTATATGAAAGCGATTCTCCATCTGCTTCTAGCGTTTTGATCCCTTGGAAGCTCTGCGAAATCCTGAACATCATATGAACTTAAGGAACATTTGATACATTCCTTTGCCTATCGGTTCTCATTGTTGGGCGCTATATCCTGAGTCTAATGTTGGCAGTGCCACATCTGTTGGGGCTATTGACGGGGGTTTTGAAATAGTGCAAAAATATCTCCTTTAAATCATTCAGAGGTTCCCATTTACTTTTGGCTGGGCTGGGTGAAGCGGTCGGCCCAGAGGCGGGTGATCTCGATAAAGCGGTTGCCCCACTCGACCGAAGGTTCGATCTCGCTTCCTTCGTGCCATTCGTTGAAGGAGGTGATAAGGATCCAGTCGGGCCGGGCGGCGAGGGCAGCCTCCCATTGCAGGGCGTAGCTATGGCCCTCAAACCGGGAGGCTTTTAGGCCGGGTTGGCGGATTTTCGTATCGTCGTAGCCGGGGATGACGGTAAGGGTGGCGATTTTGTTTTCTTTTCTGGCCAGGGCCACCCAGGCGGGAAAGGTCTTTTCGCACCAATGGCGCACCTCGTGGACATCCCGGCCTTTGAGATGGCCGACGGTGTTGTACGTATGAATACCATCAAAGATTTTGGCAGCCTCCCGGTTCATCCGGTCGCCAATCAGCACCACCCCTTGGGAATAGTTTTGGCGGATCTGCCCGATGGCTTTGCCCCAGCCGTCTAGGCCCAATTCGTCGATCGCCCGGCCGTAAATAAACAGCACCGGCTTGCCCTGCCAGCGGAACCAGGCCGGATCGTCGGCGTAGGTCTTCAGCACCTCGAGCAGTTCCTGGGCGGCGTTTTCCGGGGTCTTTTTGCCTCGGAGCGTTTCATAATAGATGGTGGCATAAAGAGAAGCTTTTTGACAGGCCTCCAGAATTCGGGGCATCGCCTGATCGGTGAAATGCCCTCGGCCCCACCAACTGACAATCCAGCCGTGGATGCCCGCCTGCTTGGACCATTCCGCATGTTGTTGAATCACCTTTGGGTCATGGGAATCGTAGGGCCCGAGCTTCGGGTAATTGGTGCTGGAGGCAATCTGCTTTTTCTCTTCATCGACGCCTTCCCAATGGCTCCATCGGCCGCTGCCCTGGGGATATTTTGGATTGCCATACCAGGGGTAGTAGAAGGCGAGTACCTTTCGCTCGGCGCCGGGCGGCGGAGGCGGCGGGGATGCCGTTTGCTCGGCTTGTGAAATGCCGACCATGCCCTCCCAGAAGACCAGCCCACTGGCCCAGCCCAGAATCTTCAAAGTCCAAAGACGTTGCATGATTTTTTTCCTCCCAGGTGCAAGGAGGGATTAGGGAAAGTTGGGTTGAATTTGACGGCCTGCGGGTCTGACAACCATCGGGGATTTTTTTCAGTTCGTTTAAGAAGAAAGGAGTTCAGTAGGTTTAGGAAGCGAGGCGGGGGGTTCCGGTCAGGAGCCAGAGGACGGCCATGCGGACGGCCACGCCGTTGGTAACCTGTTGGAGGATGGCCGATTGGGGTCCGTCGGCCACTTCGGCGGTCATTTCTACGCCGCGGTTGATGGGGCCTGGGGCCATGATCAAGATGTCGGGTTTGGTGCGTGCCATGCGCTGGCGGGTCATTGCATACAAATGAACATATTCCCGAACGGAGGGGAACGGCCGACGAGCCTGCCGCTCAAATTGAATCCGCAGCAGATTCAACACATCGCAGCGTGGCAGGATGTCGTCCAAATGGTACGAGACTTCCACGCCCAATTCCTGCCAGCGCGGAGAGACCAACGTGGAAGGCCCACAGACGATCACATGGGCGCCGAGTTTCTTCAGCCCCCAGATATTGGAGCGAGCGGTTCGGCTATGAGCGATGTCGCCAACCAACGCCACGGTAAGGCCTTCAATTCGGCCTCGCAGCTCCCGGATGGTCATTATATCCAAAAGGCCTTGGGTGGGATGCTCGTGGGCGCCGTCGCCTGCGTTGATGACCGAGCAGTGCACGTTTTGGGCCAAAAGGTGTGGCGTGCCGGGCGTGCGATGCCGAACCACCACCGCCTCCATACCCATGGCCTCCAGGTTGCGGGCGGTGTCGATGACGGTTTCCCCTTTAGAAAGGCTACTGGTGGCAGCGGAGAAATCGACCACATCGGCCCCCAAACGCCGAGCCGCCAAACCAAAGCTGGTCCGGGTCCGGGTGGAATTTTCAAAAAACAGATTGCAGACCGTTTTGCCCACCAGCAGAGGAATCCGGCGATGTCCCTCAGCCAGGAGTTGTTTGAAGATGGTCGCTTTATCCAGAATACAGGTGATTTCCTCGGCCGACAGTTCTTCCAATCCTAGAAGATGGCGACGTCGCCACAGGCTGGGATAGCCGCCGAGCCGATCCACCCACTCGTTGGACATTCCTGCTGCCTTTGCTGTGTGCGTCCAAGTCGGGAAGATTTCCCCGAAGGTGTTGCAAAGTCCGCCCAACCAGGAAGATCGGGCGAGTGCGTTCGCTCCACAGGAGCAGCAACCCGTTTGGAGTAGCATTCTAAGATTTTCTCCAGCGGCTTGCAAGAGCCAGGCCCACCAGAAAGATTGCCGCCAACAGCGGGGTGCGAGGCCATCATGGAAGTAACCAACTGGCCAGGGCCAAATAAAATACCAACGTGGTCATATCGACCAGGGCCAAGCTGAGCGGTCCGGAGGCCACTTTGGGATCCCGTTGGAAGGTCCGCAGAGCAATCGGCATCGACAGGCCGAGCATGGCGGCCCAGGCCACCGAAAGGCCGATGCTGGCCAGCAGCGTCAGGGCCAATCGGCCGGACCATTGCCAAGCCCAGGCCGCCGCCGCCACGATCGTCCCACAGCCCACCCCTAACATCGCCCCGACGAGAGCTTCTTGCCGAAGCAGGCGAAGCCATTTCCGCCAGTTCATCACCCACGGCTCATGCAGGGGCAAGGTAAGGCTCAGCGATTGCATACTGACGCTTTCGGCCAGGGCCAAGACCACCGGAATAAACAGGGCCAAAACCACCAGGCGATCTAATGTTTCCTGAAACAAGGCCCCCAGCAAGGCACAGGCCAGGCCGCCGCCGATGTTGCATAAAAGCCATGGCAGACGCCTGGCAAACGCCCCCAGGGGGCTAGCCTGCCGAAGCTCTCTCAAATGGACCCCTAGGATTTGGAAGATATCGTCGCTCTCTTCTGCCTGGGCTAAGTCGGTCAACTCCTTTGTGAAAATATCGACATCAATGATGCCGACAATCCGGCCTTCCGCATCCACCACCGGAAAGGCCAACAGCCGATGGAACATAAACAGCTCTAATGCCTCCAACAGGGTGGCCGTTTGCGGCAGACTGATCACCCGGCGAATCATTAGCTCGGCCACCGGTTTGCTAGGCGGCTGCAAGAGCAACTGCCGCGTCGGCAATACGCCGCAAAGCCGATCCTCCGCATCCACCACATAAAAATACACAATTCGACTTCTAATTTGGCTCTGCTGCACTCGCTGCAGGGCCTCTGCCACCGTATCGGTGTTGAGCACACGGGCGTAATCCTGATGCACATACTGCACTACCGGATCGTTAAGACGATCTTGAATGCTGGGAGCTGGCATACGCACTCCTTTTCAAGCCTTACGAGGCGCCATGTTCTTTTTGGCTTACCAAACAAGCAGGCTAAGCCCCGGAATCTGGGAAAATCTCGGAACTTCCTTAATACGGACAACAGTCCATATCACGCCAACGCCTTCTGGGCTATGTCCGGTTGGCTGGGGCCTAAGACGAGGGGCCACCTGGCACGACCGCAGCAAGGCGCAGGGTTAGACCTGCGGAGGCTGCTGGCGCAATGTTTCGATGAGCCGACGCATATCGGCTGGCATGGGTGATTCAAACAGCAACTCTTCGCCGGTGATCGGATGTTGGAAGCCCAACTGGGCGGCATGGAGCATCTGGCGCAGGGCCCCGGAAGGATCGGCAGAGGGTTTGCCGCCCAAAGGATGCGTGTAAATTTTCTCCCCACAAACCCTATGCCCCGCTTCTGCTAGATGAATCCGAATCTGATGGGTGCGGCCTGTTTCCAGACGGCACTCCAGCAGGGTGTATCCGGGCAGATACTCCAAGGGTCGAACGTGGGTAACTGCCAGTTGGCCTTGGCCGGGCTGTTGGCTACTGCCGCGCAGCCCATCGCCCCGATCTCGCACCAGATAGGAGCGGAAGGTTTGTGCTTCGACGCGGCCCAATACCAATGCTACATATACCCGATGGATCTGATGTTTACGGAACATTTGAATAAGTTTCTGCTGCACCTCCGGCCTGAGGGCAAATACCATCAGCCCGCTGGTATCCCGATCCAACCGATGCACTGGGTAAATCCGCCGCCGCACGAAGCGCTTCTGCTTTAGTCGGCCAACAACGGTATTTCGGGATTGCGCGCTGGGTTGGCCTTTTCGGCCCGAAGCTCCGAAAAGAATCTCCAACAGCATCTCATCCAAGGTGGGTTGAAGTTGGCGTCGGCGCCGAGGCCAGCGCCGCTCCTCCGGATGCCGAACCGTCGTGACGCCGGCCGGTTTATCCACTACCACCAAGTACTGGTCTTGATAGAGAATCGGAATGTCTTCTGGCTGAACCGGCCGGGCCAACGGCTCCCGCCACACCGCCACCACATCTCCCGCCTTAAGCCGCCGGGCGTCATCCACACATAGATTCCCGTTCACCTGCACATGGCGATGGTGGATCAGCCGCCGCGCCTGCGACCAGCTTAACTCCGGCCGAACCCGGCGCAATAGCGCCGCCAACGTCCACCCGGCGCACTGCTGGGGCACATGATAGTTCTGCTTCTGCCGTTGGTTCATCGCCACTACACCAGCAAGCGATCTCCCCGGGGAACAATAAGATGCGTTCGTAACGCTTCGTGCTAGGCGACGCTTCCTACCCATCAGTGGGAGAGGTTTTTGCTTCTGGGCTTTCGGCCAGCTGCATCAGAAGCGTCTCCAGCACGAAGCGGCCTGGGAGGGCGCTGGCGCCTTTTAGTGCCAAGTCTGTCTCCAGAAGCCATTGGTAGAGCCGACTGGCTCTGGTCCGGCCCAAGCGGCGGAGTTGCATTTCGGCTTTGTCCAAAAAATAGGGGACTACCCCGGCCTGGCGGAGGGCCTCGCGCAGGCTAAGGCGTTGGCCGGCCGCTTCCGCATCTAGCACCCGGCGGGCAGCCGCCGCAAACCGCCGCAGCGACGCACTCATCTGGGCAAAAAGCCCTACCGGCGTCTCCCCCGCCAACAGAAGGCGATCCAGATGCACTAGCGCTTCGGGCAGATTGCCTGCCAAGGCGGCGTCCAGCACCTCCCAGACGGTTTTGGTTCGCCACGATGCACTATATTGATGTACATGTTCCGGTTGCACCCGCCCATTCGGCCCAACGGCCAATGCCAACTTTTGCAATTCCTGGTCCAAAAGCCCGAGTTCCACGCCCACCCAATCCACAAGCAACTGGGCCGCCTCCGGCTCCAATCGGATCTGGTAGCTCTGCCTAGCCCAAACGGCCAGCCAACCGGCTATCTGGGCCGGTCGAAGCGGGTTGCAATCCACGGTCCATCCCACAGAGGCTACCGCCTTAGCCAACCGGGTGTTCCCCGGCCAACTGGTAACTTCCAAAACCAGTACCGTTTTCTGACATGGTTTGGCCACATACTGCTCCAATGGTTCTCGGAATCGGCTGACAAACCCATCGGCCTCTTCCACCAGCACCAGTCGGACGCCGGGGCCAAACATCGGCAAGGTCCAGAGGGCCTGAGCCACCTGGGACCAGTCGGCCTGATCGCCCCCAAACCGGTCGATGGCCAATTCTTCTATGCCAGGGCCGCCCAGTTGCCCTCGGATCACTCGAAGCACCTGGTACTTGAAAAACACCTCTTGGCCAAAGAGCACGCAGACCGGCGGAGGGGGCCCTTTAGGCGGGGACGATAAAAAATCCTTAGCAGGAAATATCTGTACCATAGAACATATTTTCTCCATCGAAAGGTCCCAGGCGGCCAACCCGCTACCCAACCGATTCCGGGAGCACGCCCGACCTAAGGTCCCTGGTTGGGCTGCTTGGTTGCGGGAGGGTTGTTGGGTTGCTTGGCCGGTGCAGCTTTTTCTGGCAGCGGAGCCGGGGGTTGCCCTTTTGGCTGCTTAGCCGGGGGAGCATTTTCCGGCTCCTTGGGCGCCTCAGCTCCCGCAGGCATCTTGGGTAGCTGGGGGAAGGGCAGTGGTTTGGCTTCTGGGCCGGGCTCTGCAGCCGGTTTCCCAGTGGCCTCCGGCGGCACGCCTGTATCCACCAACAGATAGCCTGCCCAGAAAAACGGATGATCTGCCTTCGGAGGTTCTTCGTCCGAAGCGGGTTTTTTTAGCCGAGGTTCGGCTTCTGGATCCAGCGTCTGGTTGGCAGCCAGCAGGACCGCCCGTTGCCAGGCAGCGGCCGCTGTGGTGTAAGGAATTTCCTGGGCGAACTCCCGGACTAGGTCGAAGGCGGTTTTGCCGCCTGGCCGCCATCGGCTCAGGAGGATCGTCCGAGCGCCATTGTTCATTAATCCACATACCGGCAAGAAAATCTCCATCCCGGGGCCTAGCGCCGGCGTTTGCTTCAGAGCGATTTCCGCAGCCGTATGATACCCTGGGAGAATGATCATATCCGGTCCCCCAAACGGGAGCGAAAACCAATCTTCTAACTGGTTGCCCGGTTTGGTCCGTTCCAACGGGATCGGCGCCCACCGATAGGGACCTTGCTGGAGCAGGCCGAGATCCTCGAAGACAATCAGATGATCTATCAGCACTCCGTACAGACAGCTTGGCACAGGCGGCGCCGTGCGCAGGACTTCGGTAGCGCGGACCACCCGGGCCAACTTTTCATAGGCCTGTTGGGCCACTTGATCTTCGTCTTGCGGGAAAAGGCGCCCGACCACCACCACCGTTTTGGCCGCCGGCCGCCGGCCCCGACCATCCGGCACCGCCATGGAAGCGATCGGCAGATATCGAATCCGCATTCGCCACAGCAGGGGTTGTCCTGCCTGATTGCTAGCCACTTCCTTCTCCGGCAGGGCCTCAAACGGCACATACCAGAGCCAACCATCCGGCACGATGAGCAATTCTTCCAGCTGGCCCAGATCGGCTTTGGAGCCTTCCAACAGGATCTGAAGGAGCTTTTGACCGGTGGATTTCCATTTAGGATCGGCCAGTTCTTTCATCGAAAGTTCCCGGTTGCCTTCATAATGGCCCAATTCCCGAAGGAAGGTTTGGGCCAGTTTGGCAGCTCCGGCTGGGGATTTTACTTGCCAATAACTATACCGGCCATCTGCTAGATAAAATCCGTACATCCCTCGAGAAGTGGTTAAAAATACCAACAGCGCCCCACCTTTCGGCAAACTGGCCAAAATCTCTTTGGTGGTTTTGAGCGGCGGGAAGACCAAATCCGTCGGTTCCCGCCGAAGCGCCATTTGATAGACTAATGCCTCCTGCACCAAGCTGATTTGTCCAAGTTGTTCTAAGGCCTTGCGTTGGGCTTGCTGGGCGGCCTGATCGTCGGGCACCACCGGCCAGGCAGCCAACGCCTGCCGAATCTGCTGGGCCTGGCGGCTAAGCTCGGCATAAGTAGGATAGGCAGCTAAGAAGTTCTGCCGCTGCAACCGCCCACTGGCTGGCAACGCTTCCGGAGGCCCCTCTAAGATCCATCGCAATGAATCCACCCGGCCTCCTAACGGTAACGTGGTCAAAAACCGGTGCCGACGCAATCGGTCCGCTATTTCTAAGGCCCTCTCAAAATCCTTCCGCTCCAAAGCCACCTCAAACCAATGTTCATACGGAGCAGGATGCGGGGTGACTAAGACGGCTAAGGACTCCAGCGGATCAAACGCCCAATCCGGCGCCTGAGGGTCCCGAAGTACCAACTCAAACAGATCCATGGCCGTTCGGGACGTAAGACGCCCGGACAAAAATAGCCGATCCACCAGCCCAATATGGAAAAGCCGATGCGAACCCTTCTGCATGTAGGCCAACGCGCCGGCCAAGGCCTCCTGGGCCGCCGGCAGTTTTTGCTGTTGCAACAGCACTAGAGCCGATAGATACCGATACCGGGCGCCAATCCAGCCGTCGCCCATCCGGCGTCGGCCAACGGTAAATTTACATTCCTCCAACAAATTGGAAGCCACACCACTATTGCCCCGCAGGGCCTGCTGCTCCGCAGCCAAAAGCAACAGCGAAGCCCGTAACTGCCGATAATCCTTCAACTTGGCCCAGGCAATGGCCGACTCTAGCGGCGGATAAATCCCCTTCGCATTCGAGATCAGATGATTGACTGCCCCGCAGCGAAACGCCTCTTCCAACACGCCAAGATCGCCTGCGTTGGCCGCCGCATACGTGGCCTCCTCAAAATACCGGGCCGCCTCCTGATATTGGCCTTTCAGGGCCAACTGTTTGCCCAGTTCCAAGAGAGCCACACAAGTCAATGGATGTTCATATTCGCCGGCGGCCAATAGCGACCGCTGCAACAGCGGCAACCCCTGTTCCGGCTTTCCGGCGGCCAACATCGCCAAACCCGCCTGCACGTCAATCCAACATTCCGACCAGTGATTGGGCGGCCCAGGCCGACGGGATAACTTCGTGGCAACCTCTTGAATCAACGCATCCTGGGCGCTGCAAGGCCCCATCAGTTCCGCATACCGACGCAAGGCTAAACAGGTGGTTCGCACAATCTCGGACGGCTGAATCGGCAAGAGCATCGGCGGTCGCACGACCCCCCCCTCTCGAACGGTCCGCTGCTGGTCCAGTTGCCCTATAGCGATCAACATCCGGTTGGG
Organism: uncultured Thermoguttaceae bacterium; assembly: GCA_938042245.1. GTDB lineage: Bacteria > Planctomycetota > Planctomycetia > Pirellulales > Thermoguttaceae > JANXAQ01. The sequence goes on along the minus strand of CALIRO010000002.1, from coordinate 70,756 downwards.
AATCTGGGCTAACCGGACGTTCCGCTTGCTCACCCCCCAGGGGACCCGCACATACGCCCCAACGCCTGCTGGCGTCAAATGCGCCGGAAATTGCACGTAGATCATCCAGTCCGGATACGCCGTATATAGTTTCAAAGCGGCCGTATAATGCTCCAGGGCTTGGCCTAAATCCCCCATGTGGTAGTAACATTCCCCCGCCATGGTGTAATAGCAAATGGAATCGATCCACCGGGCATCTACGGTCTTAAATGCCGAGCGAATTTCTTCCTGAAAGCCTCGAAGGGCATCCTGGTATTCCCCCTCATAAAAGGGGCGAAAAACCCCATAATAGGTAGTAGACGGATAGTTCCTCTCTCCAGGGACTGCCGCCCATGCTGTGGCCTGGCCATTCCCAAAACCAAGCAACATACCCAAGCAGACTGTTTTTATCAGGTGGCCCACCCCATGGCAGGCTGGCCAGGAAAAGCCCCCAAAAATAACTCTTTTGGGCGGTTTGATCCCCTTCTTTGGTGCCATTTTTTCCTCCCTCTCCCAGAAAATCCGCAACCTTTCAGCCAACTGACACAGGTTCTTGTTTTTTTAGGGAGAAGGCCTCCGAGTGTTACTGCCACGGAAGCGGCTGTCCCAAAAGCAGAAATCCAAAAACTGCACCGCTACTTTTGCAGCAGTGCCAGGTTTGCATCATTCGGCGGAAATGTTCCGAAAATCCCAAAACCCTCTTTGGCCGGTCCTTCATAGCAAGCCCGGACAGCCCTTGGAAGGTTTCCCCAAGAAGAAACCTTCTACCCTTCCCCATCTTACGCCCAGGTATCTTGATGCAAAACTTGTTCCGAATCCTTGACTGCACAGAGTGATGCTTATTTTGTCTATGATACTTTGTAGGAGTTTTTGAGGATATTATCCCCCCCTTTGGGGGATGTTGGAGAAAAGCAGTTAAAGTTTTCTTGCAACGTCAGTCGATAAGGGTGCTACCGGTTGTATGGGCTGCGGAGGGATTGATCTGGAGAATCAGTCCGCAGCAAGAGGGGCTAGTTTCTCCTCTCCAGGGGGGCTATTCGGGGATGCCCCACGGCCGGCATACTCCATCCGTGTGGAGGTAGGGGAATGATCTGCGGCAGAATAGCAAAACACCTTCTCGGAGGTGGACTAGTGGGTTTGGGATTGTTAGGTCTGTTTAGCCTGTGCGGATGCCAGGTGGATGTGGGCGGGCAGACATTGCCCAGTCCGTATTATATGCACGACGACGTTCAATATTTCGCTCCGGGTTCTGAGTTTAGGTTGGCCCGGGAAGCCGCCGCCCTAAAACAAGCCGCTCAACAACCCCCCGGCCCGCGTCGATAAGTCCCTGAGCCCATTCCTCCACCCGGCATTAGCCTTCGAAAAAGCTTTGCTGAGTCCGCTGGAGCCAGACAAGTCGCTGCTGGAGAGGAGAATCTCACTTCTTAGAGCGGATTGTGCCTGAGTTTAGATGGTTCGGGCTGCCTAGGGCTAAGCTGCCTAGGGCTAAGCGGTCTTGGCTGCGAGCTGTTTCTTGGAGGGTTGCCAGCACCGGAGCTGGGAACCTCTTCCAGATGGCCTAACCAACAGAGCATAAAAAGAGGCTCTCGTTCTCTGGTGGGGAACATCTTGGGTGTACCTATGGTGGGGGTCCTGTGGGGTTAACTGGTGGCTTGGCCGTGTTGGGCAAGCCAGCGATGTAAGGCGTCGTATTGGGCTTGAAGGGTCTGGAGGCTTTGGCGGTGCTGCTGGACCACGCTGGCAGGGGCCTTTTGGAGGAAGGCGGGATCGGCCAGTTGGCGCTGTTTGGACTCCATGAGGGACTGGAGCTTGGCCAGTTCCTGTTTTTTGCGAGTGATTTCCGCACTCAAATCAATTAGGCCTGCCAAATCCACAAAGATTTCCATCCCAGGCGCAGCGGCAGCGGCGACCAAAGCAGGTGGCTGAACATCTGGCCCCCATCCGGTGGCTTCCGCCTGGGCCAAGGGGCCGAAGTATCCGGCCATCGGCTCCAGAAGGGCAGCCGTGGGGGCGTCGCAGCGCACAGAAAACCGGATCCTGCGTCGAGGCGGCACATGATGCCGGGCCCGAACATCTCGCACCGCTCGAAGCACCTGTTGGAAGCGGGCAAATTGGGCCTCAATCTCCGGCGACAGACGCCGCCGGTCGCTTGCAGGCCAAGGGGCAATCATAATGCTTTCGGCGGCTGGCTGGGGCTGATCGATTCCCCGCTGCGGCGCTACGTCGGCTAACCGCTGCCAAACCTCTTCGGTAACAAACGGCACGATCGGATGCAATAGCCGAAGCAGCACATCTAAGGTATGGGCCAAAAGTCGCTGCGCTACCGGCCGAGCCGTCGAATCCTGCAACCGACTCTTAAGCATTTCCACATAAAAGCTGCAAAACTCATCCCAGGCAAATTCGTACAGACTTCGAGCTGCCTCGGAGAAGCGGTACTCGGCCAAGGCGTCGGTAACCTGTTGGGTTACCGTAGCGAGTCGGCTGAGGATCCAGCGGTCTTCGATCCGGAGGTGATGATCTGGCACAGGAGCAGGTGTATATCCATCTAGATTCCGCAGGGCAAACCGAGAAGCATTCCACAGTTTATTGCAGAAGTTCCGGGCGAGTTCAAACCGTTCGCTGACTACCGGGCCGCGGGGCAGGGCTTTATCTTCCGGCTTTTCGGCCCATTGAGTGGCAAAGTCCTTCCGGCAATGGGAACAACGGATACGGGGTAATGCCCGATTATCCAGAGTCTGTTCGACCAACTTCCCACAATGCGGGCACTCAAAATCCACCCGCATCCGGATATCTTGCGTTTCGGTCGTGAGATAGGCCAGGCCAAAGCGCAGGCTATCGGCCCCGAACTTTTCCATCACATCCACCGGATCCACCCCATTGCCTTTGCTTTTGGACATGGTTTCCCCGTAGGCGTCCAAAATCTTCGGGTGGATATAGACTTCGTAAAACGGAATTTGGCCCAGGTTGTAGAGGCTCATCAGCACCATGCGGGCCACCCAGAGGGTCAAAATATCCCGACTGGTGATCAATACACTGGTAGGATAGTAATACTGGAGTTCTTCGGTTGGATCGGGCCAGCCCATGGTGGAATGGGGCCAAAGGGCCGAACTGAACCATGTGTCCAGCACATCTTCTTCCCGGCGGAGCCGATGGCCTGGGAGGGCATCTTCCGGCAGGTCTTCTTCCAGGGCGCAGATGAGCCATTGGCCGCTGTCCGGGTCCTGCTGCCAACAAATGTCTTGCCGACCAGCAAAGGCCTTTCGGAGCTCCGCTTCGGAGGCGGTTTGGCAGTACCAGATGGGGATTTGATGTCCCCACCAGAGCTGTCGGCTGATGGGCCAATCCCGCTTTTCGGCTAGCCAATCCAGGTACCCCTTCGCATACCGGGCCGGAATGATCTTGATTCGGCCATCCTGTACGGCCTCCATGGCCATCTGGGCCAAATGCTCCATCCGAATAAACCATTGGTCGGTAAGCAAAGGTTCAATAGGCGTTTTCGACCGATCGGAATGGGCCAGGTCGATCAGCCGATCTTCCACCTTTTCCAACAAGCCCGCCTGCTGCATGGCAGCCACCACATTTCGGCGGGCCTGCTCAATGGTTTGGCCTTGAAACGGGCCAGCATTGGCGTTCAGGGTGCCGTCCAGATTCAAGATATTGATCATGGGCAACTGATGCCGGAGGCCCACTTCATAGTCGTTGGGATCGTGGGCGGGCGTGATTTTCACGCAGCCAGTGCCCATTTCCGGTTTAGCCCACTCGTCGCAAATAAGCGGGATCGGCCGATTCAGTAGCGGCAGCATTACCTTTCGGCCGGCACGGGCCATATCCCGCAGGCGTTCTAAGACCGGCAAGAGACTGACCCGCCGCTGTCGAATCTCTGCCAACTCGGCCTCTAACTGAGCTTTCTCTTTGGCCGCCGCAGAAGTCAAACGCTTTTGGAGCTCCTTTTCTGCCATGTCCAGGGCGGCGGCCGGGTCCGGATGGACCGCCACAGCCGTATCGCCCAACATGGTCTCCGGCCTGGTAGTGGCCAAAGTTACATATTTCGGTTCACCCGGTGCCGGATCAATCACAGGATACCGAAAATACCAAAAATGCCCCGGCACCTGTTCATGGAAGACCTCGTCGTCGCTGACAACCGTCTGCAAGGTGGTGTCCCAATTGACCAGCCGTTTGCCTCGATAGATGAGCCCATCCCGGAATAACCGAAAGAAGGTGTGCCGCACTGCCCGGGCACAGATCGGGTCCAGGGTAAAGCGGGTTCGCTGCCAATCGCACGAGCAACCCATCCGTTGGAGTTGATGGAGGATGCGGGCTTCATATTCATCTTTCCACTTCCAGATCCGGGCTACCAGAGCCTCCCGGCCAAGATCATGACGAGTTTTCCCCTCCTCTTGCCAAAGCCGGCGCTCGACCACCGCCTGAGTGGCAATGCCCGCATGATCGGTGCCGGGCATCCAAAGCGTCTCAAACCCCTGCATCCGCTTTTGCCGAATCAAAATGTCTTGAAGCGTGTTGTTCAACGCATGCCCCAAATGCAATGCACCGGTAACATTCGGCGGCGGAATGACAATGCAGTAGGGTTTCCGCTGCGGATTAGGCCGACTGTGAAAATACCCCTTCTGAAGCCAAAACGGATACCACCGGCTTTCAGTGGCTAAATGATCATATTGCTTCGGAAGCTCTTCCAACCTACTGGCCTCTGGCATCGGTTGTCCTCCTTGGAAGATGTTCGATCCGTTCGGAGTTCCATGCTCACCGTGGCGACTTTTTGATGTTCGTCTCCTGTTGCCTTTTGCGCCCAGGGGGAGGCTACCTCAAGGGGGGAGCTCGGGACTAGGGGTACATATCGAAGTTAGGAAGTTATATGTACAAATACGAGTCTTTCCCCAACGATAGGAACCAAACATTTACGAAAATTAACGAAACGCCAGCTCGTCTTCCCTGTTCTTAGCTGGTTTGGGAAACCAGGGCAACGGCTGAGCTCGCAGTAGCTTGCGATTCTTCGTCTTTACAGAGTTTATATTCATAACTATCTGCCAGGGCAAGCCAACTGGCTTCGATGATGTTTTCACTGACGCCGACGGTGCCCCAGGTGTCGGTCTCGTCGGCGCTTTCAATGACCACCCGCACTCCAGCGGCGGTACCGGCTTCGGAGTTGATGACCCGCACTTTATAATCCACCAGACGCATCTTGGCCAAATTCGGATACGTCCCGTTGAGCGCCTTTCGCATAGCCGCATCCAGGGCGTTGACTGGGCCATCGCCCTCGGCCACTTCATGGCGGATCTGGTTGCCGATGCGGATTTTCACCGTGGCTTCCGTAACCGATCGGCCCTCGGCATCGGTCTCGATATTGACATGGTAATTGATTCGTTCAAAATGGGGGCGAAATTGACCGGTACATTTCCTAACCAATAGGTAAAACGACCCCTCCGCCGCTTCAAACTGATAGCCCGCATGTTCCATGCTGACCACCTTGGCCAGGATCTTCTCCATCAGTTTCGAATCGTGCTGAATGTTCAGTTTCGCCGCCCGGGCCAGAATGTTCGATCGACCCGAAAGCTCACTGATTAAAATCCGCCGTTCATTGCCCACCAGCTCCGGCCGGATGTGCTCATAGCTGGCCGGGATGCGCAAAACCCCGCTGACATGAATGCCCCCCTTGTGCGCAAAGGCGCTTCGCCCCACAAAGGGCTGGTTTGGCCGGTAATTCATGTTCACCATCTCATACACATAGCGCGATAGTTCTGTCAGCCGACGTAACGCTTCCGGCCTCAATACCTGGTAGCCCTTCTTCTTGAAGGCTAAATTGGCAATCACTGAAATCAGATCCGCATTGCCGCACCGCTCCCCTAAACCATTGATCGTGCCCTGAACCTGCACCGCTCCAGCATCTACGGCCGCCAACGTATCGGCCACCGCTAGATCACAATCGTTATGGCAATGGATCCCTACAGGAATCGGCAAGGCTTCCACCGCCGCTCGGGTAATCTGGCTGATTTCCTCCGGCATACTGCCGCCGTTGGTATCGCACAACACGACCATGTTCGCCCCGGCTTCGGCAGCCGTCCGCACCGTCTGAAGCGTATAGCCCGCATCCACCTTCCAGCCGTCGAAAAAATGCTCCGCATCAAAAATTACCTCCCGCCCATGCGAACGAAGGAACCGAATGCTCTCGGCGATCATGGCGAGATTTTCTTCCAAACTGCATCGGAGTACCTCGGTTACTTGAAAGGCAGATGCTTTGCCAACCAGGGTAATCACTCGCGCCTGCGAGTCCAACAGTGCCCGAAGCCCTCCATCTTCCTCCACCCGCACGCCCCGCCGACGGGTCGTCCCAAAAGCCACCACCCGGATCTGCCGAAGCGGTAGCTTCTGAACCTCCTTAAAATATTGGCAATCCTTCTCGTTCGATGCCGGATAACCACCTTCTATGTAATCAAATCCCATCTCATCTAATCGCTGGGTCAACAGCAGCTTATCATACAACGAAAAACTGACCCCCTCCCCCTGCGCACCATCCCGCAACGTGGTGTCATACAGTTGGATGTATCGCATCACACGGTTCCTTTTTCATTAGGATGGCCAATAAAACAATAAAAAACGCCCTTTGGCCTTTTCAGGGGCCTCAGGGCGTTTGGGAAATGCTTTTCTTAATATCTGCGGCGGCGCCCTTTCGGCCCCTAGGTGCCAATAATAATCCCAATAATGCCGATCCGCCGGCATACCACCAGCGCATCGACTAGATCCAAAGCAACCCTAGGGGCCACCAGCACCCAAACCACCGCAAAATATCCTTTCAGGAAAATGAACCCTACTGTGTCTTTTATACTATGTGCCTGGTTAATTATGTCAAGAGGTTTGTCTGTCGGGGAATTTTATTTTTTGTATTAGGAAGTAACGGCTAGATAGGCAACAATAGAGATAAATTGTCCAAAATTCCCATTTTATCCAAAATACGCGAACTTTCTATATTTTTTCATCGTCAATCTTTCCAGAAACTTCCCGTTTAGTTTGGCTTTTTTTAGGATCGGGGTTGCTTGCCCCCTCCTTATGGTCGTCCAATTCACCTCCGGTTGGAGGGCCAGAAGCAGAGAGATTTCCTTTGCCTTCTTCCGGAGGGGAAAGAGAATCCCCTCTTAAAGGTTTTTTAATTCCACCATTTGGAGGGGATAATGAGTCACCCTGGGGAGCATCTCTTAATTCCCCCCCTTTCGTAGAGAATGAATTACCACTATAGAGGGGATCTTCCTGGTAAACCTGGGAATCCTGGGCTGGACTGGGGCCTAAATAAATCCGATGCGGGCGCCGGGTTCGGCTGGATTCTAATGGACTGCCTCGGCTTTCCATGGGTACTCGACCGCACATCCGCTCCCACTCCTCCAGGCTAATTAGCACCTCCCGGGCTTGGGAGCCGTTGTACGGGCCGACGATCCCGTCCTCGGCCATGTAGTCGATTAGCCTTGCTGCCCGGCCATACCCGATCCCCAACGCCCGTTGCAGCAGCGATACACTGCCTCGGCCTTCCCGGATCACAATATCCACGGCAGCCTCATAGAGTTCATCCTTGGCTCGGAATCCAGACGGACCGGGCTGGCCGGGCTCGGCGGGTTTCAGTTCGACCAGCTCATGGACATACTGCGGCTCATCGGTAGCCACTGCATTCAGGACCCGAGCAATTTCTTCATCGCTGACATAAGTGCCTTGGCCTCGGATCAAGGTGCTGGTAGCCGGCCACAAAAACAGCATATCCCCATTGCCCAGGAGCCGTTCGGCGCCCATTTCGTCAAGGATGACCCGGCTATCGGTACGGCTGGCCACTTGGAAGGAAATTCGCGCAGGCAGGTTCGATTTGATCAGACCGGTGATTACATCGACCGTGGGTTTTTGGGTGGCCAGAACTAGGTGGATGCCGACGGCTCGGCTTTTTTGGGCCAGGCGAATAATATGGGCCTCCACCTCTTTGGCCGCCGTCATCATCAGGTCGGCCATTTCGTCGGCGATGAGAACGATATACGGCAAATGGGCGGGGATCTGGGCCCGCTGTTCATCGCTGGTAGGCTGCACCCGCTCTAGAATTTCTTCCAAGCCGAGTTGGTTATATACACTGATATGCCGTACACCTGCCCGGGCCAGTAAGTGATACCGTTCTTCCATCTTTTCCACGGCCCAACCCAGGATCGCTTCCGCTTTGCGCATATCGGTAACCACTGGATGCATCAAATGGGGCAGGCGTTGGTAGGGCGTCAGTTCCACCATCTTCGGGTCGATCAGAAGCATGCGTACTTCGTCCGGTCGCCGGGTCATCAGGATGGACATGATGATCGAATTGAGGCAAACGCTTTTGCCCGTGCCTGTGCGGCCTGCAATCAGTAGATGCGGTAATGTGGTCAGATCCACCACCATGGGATTGCCTGCCACATCTCTGCCCAAAAAGATAGGGATCCGCATCTTTTGGGCCATGGGTAGCGTCTCTTCCATCACTTCTCGAAGCCGGACAATTTGCCGCTCCGAATTCGGTACTTCGATGCCCACCGTATTCTTGCCCGGAATTGGCGCCACTATCCGCACGCTAGGCACTCGCAGCGCAATGGCCAGGTCGTCGGCCAGACTGGCAATCTTCGATAGCCGAAGACCCGCCTCCAGGGCCACCTCATACTGGGCTAAGACCGGTCCCGTCTGAATTTCCACTACTCGCACATGGTAGCCGAAGTCCGCAAACGTCTTCTCCAAAATCTTGGCCCGCTCCCGAACCTCTTTTTCTTGGAGTTCAAATTGGATCGGTTCCCCTTGGAGCAGCAGGTCCAGGCTGGGCAGTTCGTAGGCTGCAACGTGTTCACTGGCTCGGGTTGCCGCCTCGATCTCCTGAAGCCACTGGTCGCGGGACGTTTTTGGCGGTTTGCGAATCCGAGGTTCGCTCCCGGCGGCTTGATCCGAAGCGGAGGAGCTGCTCGGCTGCTGTCCAGGGGTGGTTTCCGGAGCAGCGACCGGTAAAGGTTCAGAAAATACCCGCACTTCTGGCGGAGCAGGTGGTCGTTTGATCCGAGGAGAGCCTGGCCCCGTATCGAGTTTGGCTTGGCTGGATTTAGCAGGTCGGCTTCCGGCAGAACGACCGGCCAGTCGATCGGCATACGCAGCGGCCACCCGAATCGCCCCCTGCCACAGCCCTTTGGCCGGCGCCGCCACCGTCCACCGGAGCACCCAAAGCATAAACGTCTCGGTGGCCAAAAGCAGCCCGCCAACCAGTAAACTTAAGGCCACAATGGCAGCGCCGACCTTTCCGAACTGGCCCACCAGCAGGCTCTGGAATGTAGCCCCCACATAGCCGCCCGGACCAATGACCGGGCCTGAAGGCCACACCGGCCAAGCCATGGCCGCCAACGTGCTCAAACCCGCCAACGAAGCCAACCACCCGGCAAACCGAAGTACCGGCTCCGAGAGGACGCGCCGCGCCAGTAGCCCCCCTGCCAAACAGGCCAAGCTCACCAGCACATAATACGCCCCGATGCCCAGGCTTTCTAACAAAGCCCAACTGACCCAGGCCCCAGCCCATCCGCACCAATTGGCCGGGCTCGCTCGCTGGGGAAAAACCAGCACCCCCGGGGGATCAGCCGGATCATAACTCCACAACGCCGCCCCCAAAAACAACACCACCCCTAGCAGGCCCAGGGCTGCCAGGGCTTGCCCTAACCCACTGCGCAGTTTCTCCATACGCCTCTCCGAAAGGCTTCTGGAGAAAGGATCGGCCAACTCGGCTTGCCAGAACCAATTTCCCCCCGCTGGCCCATGGGAGCTGCCTGGTAGGTGCAATCGACCCAATCGCTATTTTAAGCACAATCCGAATAACCCCTCTCAGACTGCCTGGTTAGAAGAGCAGCCTTTGTACCATCGTCTGTCGAGACGGCCAGGGCACATGGTCTGGCTAGGGGGCCTCTAGTTCGGTGTGAAAGAGTAAGGAAGTGGCGTTCCTCTGGGATAAGGCCGGCCTTGGTACGCTACCAATTTTCACAATAAAACCCGATGCGATCCAAAGGCCTATGGCCAGCAGCAGGGCCATCTACATGGGCGGCAGGGTGCGGCGGGGGCCGAGTCGGCCTTCACCCCGGGGAACCAAGATGGCCACCAGGCGCCCTTTGCGATCCACAGCGGCAAACTCCTTGGCCGTAGGGCGCCGTAAAAACCGGAAAATCGTTTGCCCTTGACGAACGCGCTCCACCTCGGCCGGCCGAAGCTTAATCAGCGGCAATCCCTCCACCGCCCAGGTGCAGGGCAACAGATGCATGTCCCAGTTGTCGGCGGTGAGTTGTTCGGGGCGGAGGGCGTATTTGGAGCGAAACGGGCCTACCGCGGTTCGCTCTAAAGCGGACATGACGGCACTAGTGCCCAAAGCAGCGGCTAAATCGCGGCCCACCGCTCGCGCATACGTGCCGCTGCTACAACGAATCCGAAGCACTAGTTCCGGATAGTGATAAGAAAGCACCTCCAGCCGATAGATCGTTACGGGCCTAGGTTTCAGGTCCACCTGTTGGCCTTGACGAGCCAATTCATAGGCCCGTCGGCCTTCGACCTTCAGGGCCGAAAAGGCGGGCGGCCGCTGCAACAGAGGGCCTAACATACTTCGGGCCGCTGTCTCGACCGCATCTTGGCTCGGAACCGGCGCACCGGGGACTTCGGTAACCGGCCCGTCGGTGTCTTCGGTAGGACTGGTGCGGCCCAGCAGAAAGGTCCCCACATACTCTTTGGGCATCCGTTGGATGTACTCGATCAGGCGGGTGGCCGGGCCTACACACACCACCAACACGCCGGTAGCCAACGGGTCCAACGTACCCGCATGACCGACTTTCAAGGGACGAACCAGGCGCTGGATTTGGTTGACCACATCCCGAGAGGTCAGCCCAGATGGTTTATAAATGTTTAGTATTCCTGCTACCTGCCGCTCCAAGGGCTCTGACCCTGGAACCAGCGAGGGCTTATCCCCAGAACGATCCGCTGACATAACTACCGCCTCGATGCACCCTCTGTCCGACCGCCACCTAGAATTCCCGCCCAACAACAGACTCTGGTGGTAGGCGTCTCTTTCCAACCACCACCGGCGCCCGAAACCAAAACGGTTGGACATTTCTCCCCTCGGCTAGCGGAGAATAGCCGCTCCGTCCGGGTTTCTCATCGGCTGGTAGGGAAAGATTTCTGCCTCAATCGACGCGCAAAAACCCCCTTGCTGGAAAGATCGCCCTCTTCCAAAGGAACACTTCTCGTGGGCTTGCCGGCTGCAGGCAGCCAAAGGTCCTTGGCAGCCGGTTGGCCGACAAAACCCCCTTTTCCCCACACGGAAAACATCTTCTTCATTTTTCTATTTTCCCCTAAAAAGCCGGGGCTCGTCTAGCCCCTCTGGCAGATTTCTGGTAGCTCCATTGGATGTTTAGCAAAGGGAGGACCCAATACTGGATTGCCCCGTCCTCAGACATTAGGATAGACAGAAGGAGCAGGATCGGTTGGACCTGGAGGCCGAGAGGTTTCGGGGGGCTTTCTGGAGAGCTAAATAGATGGAGCTGGAATGGTTAGGGCCTTATCAACTGGTCCGGAAGCTAGGTCGGGGCGGGATGGGGGTAGTCTATGAGGGGGTGGATGTGGAGACGGGTCAGCGGGCGGCGCTGAAAGTCCTCTCTGCCGCCCTGAGCGAGGACGAGGATTTCCGCAGCCGATTTGAAACAGAAATCGAAACCCTCCGGCGGCTGAAGCATCCGAACATTGTGCGCCTATTCGGATTCGGTCAACAGGAAGGGCTGCTTTTTTATGCCATGGAACTGGTCGATGGTCCTAGCTTGGAGGGTGAACTTCGCCGAGGCCGACGGTTCAGCTGGCAGGAGACTGCCCAGATGGGGCTTCAGATATGTCGAGGCCTTCGGCATGCCCATGACCGGGGGGTTATTCATCGGGACCTCAAACCGGGCAATCTCCTGCTGGCTGCAGACGGAACGGTGAAACTGGCCGACTTCGGCATTGCGCAGCTTTTTGGCCGTTCGAGGCTCACCGCCGTCGGCACTGTGGTGGGCACCCTGGACTATATGGCGCCGGAGCAAGCGGAAGGTGGGGTGGTGGATGCAAGAGCAGATTTGTACAGTCTTGGGGCGGTCCTTTATTGTCTGCTTAGTGGTCGGCCGCCGCTCCGGGCCAAGACGTTGGCCGAAATGCTCGAAAAACTCCACCACAGCCGACCCGAACCGATCCGCCAGTTGGTCCCCGATGTGCCCGAACCATTAGAGCAACTTTTAGAGCAGCTCCTGGAAAAGGATCCCCAACGGCGAATGGCTACCGCGCAGATGGCCGCCCGCCGATTGGAAGCCCTGCTTCAAGAAGCACAATCCCTGCCAGATGCTCCCACGGAATTCCCCCCTGCTGGAATAGAAGCGGTATCTGGTCCAGCAGAAGCTGGGCGGAAACTGCTGATTCCATCGGCTAAACCAAGTCCAGATGCGTTGCCTGAAGAAGTTCTCGGTCGGGAGGAACCGAACGTTTTGGAAGCGGCAGCCGGGGCGGGCGCTGGATCGCCGGAGCTTCCGGAGACCAAGCCGATGACCTGGCCGCCAGGCCTGGCGCCTCAGGCCTTTGCTAGCCAAGAGGGATCGGCCGACGCCCTGGGTTCCGAACCGGTCCCGAAAGGCCCAGATAACCCATCGATGCAAATGGATTTGGAAGGAGCGGCTGCCGTCCCTTCCCCAGCGAACCAGGCCTCTTACCAGCCGCCGCCCACTCAAGATGCCACCCCAGCGCAGCTCAGACCAGTAGGCTCAAGCTTCCCGGAAAGAGAATCGGTACCGCCTGAAAGAAAAACTTCAGACCATGCTGCATCAGTGCCCCTCCCGGCACCCGAATCCACCAAGCCAAGCCATTTTATCCCCGTTTCCGAAGAACAACTGGACCAACTCCCGCCGGAAGAACCGGTCCGGCCGTGGATCTCCTGGCAGACGTGGGTTTTGGCGGGGGCACTGTTAGCCGTCGGCGGCGCCGTCTGGTATCTTCTCCAGCCGCCTTCGCCCGATGCCCTTTATAACCGTGTGGTTCATGCTGCGCAAGAAGGCAGTATCGAAGCCCTTCGGGCCGTCGAACCCGCCATCCAAGAGTTTCTCGCGCGCTACCCCTCCGATCCCAGGGCAGAGCAAATCCGCCAATATGAACGCGAATTAGACCTGGACCGGTTGGAACGCCGTTTTGAACTGCACGCTAGCGGACGGCTTCGGCGCCAGGGCGCCCTTTCGCCTTGTGAACGGGCGTATGCGGAGGCGGTGGCCATCGCCCGAACCAATCCCGATTTGGGAATCGTCAAACTCCAGGCTCTGTTGGATTTGTATGAACATCGTTCCGAGCGATCTGGGCCGCTCGGAGCGTGCCTGGAGCTGGCCCGGCGCCGTTTGCAACGCCTCCAACAAGAGCTGAAAGAGCAACTGGCAGGCGCCGAGCAACTTTTGGAAGAACGCCTCCGCCGGGCCGAACAGTTGGAACCCTCTTCTCCCGACACCGCACGGGCCATCCGCCAGGCCATTGTCGAACTGTATGCGGATAAACCCTGGGCTGCCTCCGTGGTGGCTCAAGCCAAAGCGGCTCTAGCCCGCTCTCCCGCCAAGCCCAACCCCGACCAACCTCGTAAACCCTCTTCTCCCTAATCGCCCTGGTCTCTTGGTCCACCCGGCAAGAGGCTGGCTGAGCCGAAGACCGGCCGACGCAAAAGCCCCAGCAGACCAGACGCCCATACGGCTGCCCCCTCTCCCCCCTGCGGGAAAGGTGAGAGGGGAGAAATGCGGGCCAGACAGCCGTGCTCCCGGGAAATGTGGGCCAAACGATCCCCCTCCCGGTCCTTACGGACGAGACGGCCGCTCTGCCGGGATGGGGGTATTCACGGCTTGGGCCGGTATAGCTCTGGCCGACGAGATTCCAACAGCACCGCCCGGAGATCGCCTTTGGCTGCTGGATGCCGCTTCTGCTGATAGCCGTCCGGGTACGGTCCTTTGGCGCGGAGGTCTTCCGGCCATTCGAAATACCGGGGGCGATTGTCCAATTGGAGGGGAACAATTACCGGCCAATTATTGGTCAGATGTTGACTTGCCGCCAGGACCATCCCCCAGGGGTCCAGGATGTAGGCTCGGTGGTCGCTGGGCCCGCATGGGCTGGTGGCCCGAACCAGAAAATACCCATGATCCACCGCCCGATGTCCGTCCCGAAGGCGGATAAACTCCCCATACGGCCCAGCATCCTGGGTAGGATGCAACATGAGATCGACCTGGTAGAGGCCGGCCACTAGATCTAAAAGCGGGGCGTAAACATCGGCACATATTTTCACGCAAACCCGGCCAAAATCCAGGTCGAAAATCCCCACCCGATCGCCCGCCTGGTAAAACTTCGATTCCTTCGGCGTTGTCTGGATGATTTTGGTATATCGGCCTAGTTCCTTGCCCTGCCGGTCGTAGAGGATCGCTTCGTTGAAGCCTCGGTGCAACTCGCCGGCGATGACAATGTACATCTTATACTTGGCGGCCTTTTCGGCAATCTGCCGAAGCCACTGTTCGTTCCGCTGCCGGTATTTTTCGACTTCTTCGTCGTTTTGATACCAGACGTATTCCCACAGGCAGACCAGGTCGCACTGTTGCTGGCCGCAGTAGTCCAGCTTCTCCAGAAGCCGGTCCATATTCGGTTCGCATTCGATGGCTGCCACTCGGACCGTTCGCGGCTTGTCAGAAGGTTTGGGCCAGGGCGGGGGCAATTGTTCTTTCGGGGCGGTTGCCAGCCGATAGGGGCCTTCGGTATCCAGCCCGGCTTTGGGGTTGACGGCGCCCAGAAGGTTCGCCGCTGGTAGGACGGCCACGGCCACCCCGCCGCCATGGCCGGAGTCGGCCAGCGTATGGCCGTCCGGGGCAACGACCTGGGCTCGGCCGATCGGCCAGGTGCCGGTCCAGGAAAACCGGTCTTCGTAGCCGCCGTAGCCTTTCAGACCTGCATACTGGGCTACCGCATAATACGCATCCAGATCGACGGCCCGGCCTTGCAGCGAGAAGGTAAAGAAATGCTCATCTCGCACCGGAAACGGACTAGTGGACCAGACGATCAGCTTGGCCCCCCGACGGCGCAGCACCATGTCGATCTCCGGGAAGTAATGGTCGGTGCCGATCTTTAGCCCCACCGGACCAATGTCCGTGGAAAAGACCGGCAGGTCATCGCCCAGCGAAAAGCCGGCGTCCGGCCCCGGCCCCCGCTCATACGGCAAGCAGTGGCTCTTCCGGTACTTGCCCACCAGTCGGCCTTGCCGATCGCACAGAAACGACGTTACATACCACCGGTCGGCATCTTTTTCCCGAAGATTACCCACCACGAGCATCTTGTACTGGGCCGCCTTTTGGGCGATTTTTTCATAGGTTGGGCCTGGGATGGGCTCGGGCGGCTGATCTACACAGACTTCGGGCAGACAGGCCAAATCCGCACCGGCCTGGCCTGCCTCGTCCAGTCGGCTCAGCACGGCCTCCAACGTCCGATGCCCCTGGTCCCAGATAAGGGAAATCGGTGCGATCCGCACTTTGCGGGTCCGCCGACGGAAGGCCTCTTGCCGGATCGCCTCGGCGGCGCCGGCAGGCCCTTCCACGCACAGATCGTCCAGCAGGATGTCCGCTTGAGCGCCCCGGGTATTGCCGACGGCCACAATAATGCCCTGCACCCAGGCCGCCTCGACGGGTCGGCCGCCCCCTTCACACCATTGGCGAAGTTCCTGGTAGGCATTCGCAAGCCGAACCTCTTGCCACTCAGCCGACGGCCCGACGGTCGGCCCATGGTAAATAAACCCATACGGCGAAATGGCTACCTTCAGAGAAATCGGCACATTCGTTTTGACCGAAAACCGAATCGACTCCAAGGGTGGGGCTATCGGCACAGGTTCCGGCAGATCATAGGTCCAATAAGAAAGGTTCTGCTGAACCGATTCGGGAAAATTCAGCTGCAGACGAAGGGCCCGGGAATTGCCCACCCCTTGGCCCTCCTGGGGGGCAATCCATGCTTTCACCGGTGCATCGCCCCAGGTGTGCCGAAGCGGCGAGAACTCCGTCTTGTCAAACGAGCACCGAAAAATCTCCTCCACCCCCAGGAGCGAATCCGACCCCAGACCGAGTTCCCACAGTGGACTCCAGAAAAATAATCCACCCAGCCCCGCTCCAAAACAAATCAACCCTATTCGGAAGCTTCGTCGCATAGGAAGGTCTCCTTAGGGAAAACAGCCTAGTGGGGAAGTAAGGTCGGCCTATGGGCGGCTCTTCGACATACCTTGCCGAATGACCAACACAGTAGCATAAACACCTCCTAAAAAATAGGGGTTCCAGAAAATCCCTCCGGGCGCAATAATAGAAAAATTGGATAGAGATGACTTCGTCAGCCGAAAGCCCTGCACTATGACGGATAAAGAATATACCCCCTATCAACAGCGGATCATCCGCAATTATTACCAAAACCAACAGGCCCTCATGCTTCAGCGGTTGCAGGAAATCGTCAGCGAATTGTATTTGGCGGAGGGAAAGGCCCGCCAGCGGCTATGGCGTCGTGCGGCGTCGGCCATGGAAAAACTGCAAGTGCCCGCCTCCCGCATCGAGCATCTGGTCCAGACCGATAACCCAGCCTTCTTGGCCAAGCTGGTCCAGGAACTGTGGAAAAAGTAGTAACTGGTGCGATGCGGATTGCCGAGATTTTTCAGTCCATTCAAGGCGAAGGTTTTCTGACCGGCATGCCGAGTGTGTTTGTGCGCACGTCGGGCTGTCCGTTGCGCTGTCGGTTTTGTGATACGCCGTATGCCGCTTGGGCGCCGGAAGGAGAGCAGCTTTCGGTGCCGCAGATCGTTCAGCGGGTGGCTCGGTTTCCGGTCGGCCATGTGGTCATTACCGGCGGGGAACCGATGGTCTGGAAGGAGCTAGTGCCGCTTACTATCCGGCTGCGTCGGCTGGGTCGGCATCTGACGATCGAAACCAGCGGCATCCGCTACCTGCCGGTAGAATGTGATCTAATGTCGATTAGCCCAAAACTCTCCAATTCCACCCCCTCGGCCGCTGAAAAACCCCACTGGGCACGCCATCATGACCGGCTCCGGTACCAGCCAGAGGTCATCCGCCAATTGATTCAGCAATATCCGTACCAAATCAAATTCGTCATCGACACCCCGGCCGATTGCCAGGAGGTAGAACAGTACCTTCGGCAGGTTCCGGAAATCGACCCCCAGCGGGTGTTGCTGATGCCCCAGGGGACCGATCGCCAGACCTTGGCCGAGAAAGCCCAATGGCTCATCCCCTATTGCCGCCAGCACGGCCTGCGCTACTGTCCCCGGGTGCACATTGAACTATTTGGCCACGTGCGCGGCAAATAGCCCACGCAAGGGGCGCCCCCTTTAGGTGTGTGTCTCCCCCCGTAAGACGCGATCCTAAAAAGGATCTGGAACCTCTGAATAATTCAAAGGAGATATTTTTATACTATTCCGGAACCTCCGTCAATAGCCTCAACATATAGTGGTACTGCCAACATGAGACTCAATATATCACTGCCCAACAATGGGAACCGATAGGCAAAGGAATGGATCGCATATTCATAAAGTTCGCGTGATGTTCAGGATTTTGCAGAGCTTCCATCTGAATAACCCCCAAGGCCTGGCAAATTGAGGGATTGGCAAGCTGGACGATTTCCTTTTTGGATGGATTCTAAGGAGAGGCCTGCCAGAACCTGTATTTTTGACTATTCATAGGGAATATCTCTTCCTTCCTGGCTTACTCTGTGCGGAGCAGCTGCAGTATAGGGAGCCGGAGGGCGGTTCGGACAGCAGCCAGGCCGGCCAAGGTACCCGCGCTGAAGACCAGGGCGAGTCCTCCGGCCAGTAGGGTCCAAGGCAGGGAGCCTTGGCCGCTAAGCCAATGGGGCCAAACCGCCACGGCCGCTGCTACCAGGCCGCAGCCAAGTCCCCAGCCCAAAAGCAGCCAGGTTTCCCACAGGATGAGCCAGCCTAACCGAGCCGGCGGAAAACCCACTGCTGCCAAAAGAGCCAATTCCCGGCGCCGCTCCAGGACATTCCGCATCTGCACCACCCCCAGCCCCAGCGTGCCCAGAACCAGGCCCAACCCGCCCAGGCTTTGGAAGGTAGCTAAATAGCTGTTCTGTACAGCCAAGAAGCCGGCCAACCGCTCCTGACACCTCTGAAGCCGCAGTCCATACTCCGCCAGCGCCTGCTGCCAAAGTTGTTCCACTTCTGCCTGCTGGGCCACCCGATCCAGCGGCACTGCTACCAGAAACAGCCGATACCCTTGCTCCTCCGGAAAAAGCCGCACAAAATGTTTCTCCCAAATCAGCAGATCCCCTTGAAACATACTGTGGCGTAGAAGCCCCACGATGCGAAACCGGATGGGGATACCCTGATCGGTACGGATTTCCACATCCTGGCCCAGGCCCACTTTCAGACTGTAGGTGGCCGTATCGGCGTCGGCAATGGCCGGGACCACCCAGGCTCCGTCGGCTTGGGTTTCCACAGGCCGGTGGAGCAGCAGCCAGGGATTGGCCTCTTCTTCGGCCGTTTGGGCTAACGTCTGCGACCAGGCAAAGGCGGACCGCTGCAAAAATCCATCCGGCAGGCCGAGGATCCGGGGCTGGCCGGGACGGTAAAGATTTCGACAACTGGCGTCATCGCCCGACCGCACACGCAGGGAAAAGACCTGAACCTGAGCATTTTGGAAAATCTGTTCATTGGTATCGGTCCAGGTTGCTAGGCGGTTTCGGCCTTCCGGCTGGCCAAGATCGTAGAAAATGGGCATGGTCGTTTCCACCCAAAGACTCAGGCCGCCGGCGCCGTCGTCCAGGCGGCCTCCCGAAGCGGGCAGTTGAACCCGAAACACACTAGTAGCAGTAATCAGAAACACTGCCGCCGCCATCAGGCCAACCGTTAAACTGGTCCGTCGGGGATTTCGGGAGGCTGTGCGGATCGCCAGCCGAACTAAAACTAGCCGACCGGTAAATGCCGTTTCCGGAACATCCGTTTCGGTTGGGTGGCATAGCTGTCGGATCCACAGTAAGCCGGCAGTCAGCATCAGCAGCCCCGCAGCGAAAAAGGCGCCGGCCTGAGCCATTTCCTCGTTCCGCAAACCGGTCCAACCGAGAAGGCCCAAAGTAACTGCGGCGCCGATGAAGGCGCCGATGGCCCATCGGATTAGCCGTGGCCTTTTAGCCGGACCGGCAGAAGGGGCGGGGGATTCCGGCTCTTCGAAGGAAAGGCCGCTTAGAAGACGTCTGGGAGATGCTTTGGCCGATCGACGGACCGCCCAGGCAATAGTTGCCGCTCCTAGCAATATACCGGCCAAAAAGCCGATGAGGAAACTGGCCGGGCGAGCTTCCAATCGGAGAAACCAAATGTTCATGTTACTCCCGGCCACCGCCCGGAACCCTGCCAACACCATGGCGCCATAGGCCCAGCCCATCACGGCGCCCAAAGCGCTACCGGCCAAAGCCGCCAGCATCCCCTCAGCCAAAAGCAGTCGATGAATCTGCCCGCTGCAAAACCCCAATGCCAAAAGCAAGCCCAATTGCTCCTGCCGCCTCTGAACCCCCAGCCGAAACAGCAACACCACCAACATCCCCGCCGAGAGGATCAAAAATCCACTAAACCCCAGAAACAGCATCTCAAAGGAACCGGCGCCTTCGGAGGCGGCCAGCGCCCGGCGTTTCACCGGCTGAAAGACAAATCCTAGCTTGGCCGGCTCGGCCGCCTCCTGAATCCGCCGACGCAGTTGTTCGACCGTGGCGGTTGAGCTCGGGGCTACCCGAAACGAGCTGATCCTGCCAAATCGGCTTGCCCACAACCGCCAGCCGGTCGCCAGCGAGACAAACGCCTTCGGCGTAAGGCCCTCTTGGCGGAAGTATCCTTCGTCGGCCGGCCGGATCAGACCTTCGTAGAAAGGCTGAAACGGCACATCCCAATCGGCAATCGAGCGTCGGTCGGTCAGCCCCGGCACTTCTGGAGTTAAATGCCGGTCTCGCGCAGGGCCGTCCATCCCCACGATGCCGGCAAGCCGAAACCGCTCGGTCCGCTCCACCGTCTGGCCTTCGATCGTTTCCGGCTCGAAGAAGGTTACATACAAATACGCTGGCGCCGGAGCAAGGTCAGCTTTTTCTGGACTGGTGGAAGTAAGTTCCGAACTGGCGGAACTGCGAAGGGATTTGTGGTTCGGAGGGAGGGCCTGGTGGATTTTTATATCCGGCGAGGGTTGGGGCAAGGGCAAGCCGAGACTTTGAGCGGCCCAGGCGTTCAGGACGATTTCTGGCTCGGGGCTGTCTTGCAGGGGCGGCAGCACCCGGCCCTCCACCGAACGAAACGGACCCAACGGTTCTTCGGCCTGAAAGTCGATGGCGGTTACGGTGCTATAGGGGAGGATGCGGCCGTCGGGGGGCTGGTGAGTAATGGGCGGATTTTTCGGCGGGGTTAGTTGGATGGTGTTGGCCAGGTAGGTGAGCACCGGCTGGAAGCGCTGGCCGACCAAAGCCCTGCGCACTGCTTCTTCCAAGGCGGGTGGGAAAAGGAGCCGATCACTCGTAATATGAATATATGTATATTTTCCCTGCCCGATTTGCTCGACCCGCACGCCATAATCTTCCGCGGATGGACGAAGGCATTCGGTCAAAACGGCTTCCTGGGGTTCCGGCGGCGTCAGCCTGCCAGATGGCCCAATAGCCAAGATCGCATTGATTCGCTCTGGTTGAGCCAGCCGCTCTTGCAAGGCCTTCAGCGGGACATAGACCAGAAGGGGCTTTTGCTGAAAATTGGCCAAGGCGAACCGACCCGGCCATCGGTTCTCCGGCAGCAGGCCAGCTACCCGAAGCCGCCAACTGCGAACCGTCCCCTCTTTACGTCCCAAGGCACTTTCCGGGGCAATATTTTGCCAACGGGGAAAACGGATGAGGATTTCCTGCCCCGGCCTCAGGCCCAGTTGATCCGCCAGGGGTTGGTTGACCAGGACGCCCGATTCCTCCGGAACAGAAATGGACAAATGAGCCAAGGCCGAGGTAGCCGAACCAGCAACTCCACTCCCAGCCGACCTCAGACCCCCTCCTTGGCACACCATCTGCTCGGAAGGTTCCTGAACTCTCTGGGCCTCTAGGTTCCAGAAACGTTCGTCGCAGCCGATAATCTGCACCCCGCCGAGCGTTTTGGACGGTTGACCCTCGGCAGTGGTTACCATACCTTCCAATAGAATGATGGGCACAAAGCCGATCAGGCCGATCTGCTCTCGGCGTGGATGGTTGGCCAGCCGAGTTTGCAGTTCTTCCCTCAGGGCTTGCCGAAAGAAGCGGTCGGTTCGGAGCACGGCATCGACCGGCCCAAGCCGATCCAGCGACATCCGCCGCAAACTCCCCCGCAGGGAATCGCCCAGGAGCAAGGCGCCGGTAATGACGGCGGCAGCCACCGCCACCCCAGCAGCCACCGCCAGATCCGATCGCCAAAAAAACCTCACCGTCCGCCACAACAACCGCCACCGACTCATCGCTTACCTTCTCCCCCCATATCGAAGACTCTCTACAAAATCCCGGAGCTCTCGCTTTGGGAAAGTGCCCATGGTCTGTTTTCGCCCTAGGGACTGGCTCATGCAGGGGCGGCCGGTCGTCTTAACCGACCTCCCCCACACAGAACCGTCAAACGGTTGAACTAGCTCCTTGTTGGAAGACCGTCTTTTAGAGGCCGCCTTGCAAAAGGCTACCCAATGCGTCAACCAAGTTGAACTATTGCCTTGTTGGAAGACCGTTTGTGAGGGAGTAGCTTTTTCAGTCCCCTGGCAGTCCACTCAGGCAAAAAGACCAGTCCACTCACTCTCACAGACTAAGTTCCCATAGCGGATGCTCCTGGGTACACCGTGCCGGCAAAGGCTATGTAGTGGCGGCGGGCCGGTTGGAGCCGACCGGCTTAGCCGATGATTTCCCGCCGGCGGGCCAGATAGTCCCAGATGACATAGCGATCCAGGTCTTTGCCGGCGGTGAAGAATACTCGGCCCGCGGCCGTCTCGGCCAACCGATAGGCAAAGCGTACATCATCCGGATCGTCGGCTGGCCGGGGCAAAAGGAAGATGTTGATGGTAATGCCCTCTCGTCGGCACCAGCGTGCTTCGCGCAGGGTCGCCTCGATCGTCTTCCGGTGCGGCGGGTAAAGCAGATACAGCACCGAACCCTCAAAATGGGCCGTCGGTTGGCCGTCGGTAATCAAAAGAATATGCCGATTCGGCGTATCCTGGCCGGCCAAGAGTCGGCGGGCCAGTTGCAATGCATGCTGAATATTAGTAAAGTGGGGAGGAATGTCCAGTTCGGTAATGTTGGGATCACTCATGTCGGCCCGGAAGCGCACAATCGGATCAAACAGCAGCACCGGCCGCGGCAACAGGGTAACGATTTCACTGGGATGGCGGAGCTTCGCAAAAGTGAACATCTCTATAAATTGTAGCCAATCCCCAGGATATTCCCGCCGAATCAACCCCTCCAACGCCAGCGCCATTCGCTTGACATCTACATAAAGTCGCCGATAGTGCATCGAGCCGCTCATGTCCATAATCACACAGGTGGCGCATTTGGGGCTTTGCCGGGTGCGATGGATGAGGATGTCCTCCGGCTTCAGGTGGATGGGAAGTCTTGGACCGGTACGCACCAGGGCATTAAGGAAGGTCCCTGGGATGTCCATATGGGCTAGAGAGTCTCCGAATTCATAAGGCTGGGTCTGGGGCAGTTCACTGGCTCCTTCGCCTTTGACGGAAAGAGGATGTCGGCCTGTGCGGGAGGGATGCAGATGGCTGAAAATCCGTTCCAGAAGCCGACCCTGAAACAGCCGATACGCCTTCGGCGTAAGTTGATAGCCATGAGCGGTCTTCTCCAGCCCTTGGACCTCGGCCAGATAGCGAAGAAACTCCTGTACCTTTTGGGAAAGTTGGCGGAGGTTGTCGATCTGGCCTTGTTCGACAAACTGGGCTAGATCCTCCAGATCGATCAGGCCGATCTGGGCCGTCTTGGCCGCCTCTTCCAACTGCCGAAGCAATTTGTCGATCAGCTCCAGTTCTTCCTTGATCTGCAAGGCCTCCGGAATCGTCATCCGACGCCGACCTGTAAACGCATACTTGGACGCTAATTCATCAATCTGATACTTCTCCCCCAGGCGTTGGATAAGCTGAAGGATTTGGGAGCACAGGGGACTTTTTTCCCCACCGGCGGCAAACCAGAGACGTTCTAATTCGTAAAGTTGTTCTTCGGCTAGCGCCCGACCAAACCGCTTTTGCAAAAGGGGCGGTAGTTGCAGTTGCTGGGCCAGGTGCTGATACCGGCCAGCCGCTTCCGCCTGCACCGTCTCCACTTCGTAGGTTTGCAGAATCTTCTGTTTACGTTGCCGGAGCAATTCCATTAAGCTATACAGGCTGGGTAAAAGGCCGCCGATTTGGGCCGGATCAATCCGCACAGCCCGGGCCAGTTCCTCCTCGGTAAGGTCCCGCATCGACCCGTAGGCTAACAAGTGCTCAAAAGCGGTCCCAACTAAATCCGGCGTCTCTGGCACCGGGGAAGGAAATTGCTGTGGATCATACCGCTGATAAGTGTGGATGATCCCGCCAATCGGCAACTGCTTTCGGTTGGCCATCTATGGGTCCTTTCCGGAGCTAGGAGCCGTGGCTCGGACCGGCAAAAGATAAATGACAACGGACCTTTCGCCCAAACACCACCTTGTTCTTCAAGCCGCAGGCCCCTGCAAACATCCCCCAGATACTCATTCTTGATTCCTCCCTGCATACGAATGCCAATTCGCTAATTTCTGGCCTTCTTCAGCCAAACCCAGGAAGCCGACTGCAGCAAGCTCACCTGGGATGGATTTTGTTTCCTTCTGCGCAAGATCGCGGAGGGTTAGGGAATTTCATACACGATTCGGCCGTGGCGTTGGCAACGGGAGATACGTTCCATGGCATAGAGGCCCGCCAACACGAATTCCACACAGGAGGCCCGTACCGCGGGGTCCCGAGAGGCGTTGACCTCAAAGGCTTTGTCCCAGAGGGCCGGCACCCGCTCCAGGCGTTTGGCGTAATGGCTCGATGGGAGCATATCGCCCACTTCGATCTTGACCCCCCGGGCAAACACGTCGGCAATTTCCTCCAGGCCGTGCCGATCCACATATTCGCAAAAAACATCCCGGATCGCCTCGGTCAAGATGGCATCAAAGACTTGGCGTTCAGTCATCTGGTGGCTGCACATAAGATCCAGTTCCAATTTCCCGAGCGAGGAGGCATATAAATGCCCAAGGTCGCTGATTCGGGGTACCGCGGGCCGTTCGCCTAAAAGGACCGCCCGCTGCCGAGCACTGGCTACCATCGTCCGATAATTGGCAATCGAAAGCCGAGCACTGACCCCAGATTGATGATCAATATATTTCGATCGGCGCGCTACGATGCTGATCTGCTCGATGATTTCACACATAAAATAGGGGACCACCACCGGAAAGGGCCCCCCCAGATCGATGCCCGCCTCCTGCCGCATGATCTGGATGCCAATATCCCGGTCCCGAGGATAATGAGTATGAACAATTGTCCCTATCCGGTCCTTTAGCTGCGCAATCACCTTCCCGCTCCGGTTATAGGTGGCAGGATTGGCCGAAAACAACAGCAGCACGTCCAAGTCAAACCGAATCGGATAGCCCCGAATCTGCACATCCCGCTCTTCCAGAATGTTAAAAAGTCCCACCTGAATCTGTTCATCCAGCTCCGGCAATTCGTTGACAGCAAAAATCCCCCGGTGCATCCGGGGGATCAGCCCAAAATGCAGCGCCTCTTCCACAGACATGCTAACGCCAGCGGCCAACTTGGCCGGGTCGATCTCCCCAATTAAGTCCGCAAATTTCGTTCCCGGCGCAAGCCGCTCCGCATACCGCTCCTCCCGACGCCACCAGGCAATCGGAATCTGCTCCTCCGGCAAGGTTTCCAGCAGACGTCGACCCTGGCGGGTGATCGGCCGATACGGATCCTCATGCACCGGACAACCAGGAATGTCCAGATACGGAATCTCTTCGTCCAAAAACCGCACAAGAAGCCGCATCAATCGACTTTTGGCCTGCCCCTTCTCCCCTAGAAACAAAAGATCATGCCCCGCCAACAGTCCAATATTGATCTCCGGAATCACCGTATCTTCATAGCCAATAATGCCCGGAAACAGCTCCTCGCCCTGGCTGAGCATCCGCAAAAGATTATCCCGGATTTCCTGCTTAACGGTCTTCGACACCCAGCCGCTTTGGCGAAGCTGCCGAAGATTCCGAGGTCGGTCATCTCCAACCATACAACAACGCCCGTAAAAATAGCTCTACCCTGCCGCCTACGAATCCTAAACCCCGGCATAGCAATTACTGCCCTGCCTCTTTCTCATTGTAGCGCCCCAGACGCCCAGAGCAAGCTTTGGGCCATAAGAAGAAAGAACCTCTCTACAAAAGGCTCCCCCAAAATGGAAAATCCAAAAGACCCTTTCCTGGGCATAACGTACCAGAAAACTCGTTTTGTTAGAGGCTCTCGGTGTGTTTTTTGGGGTTTCGGCCTTTTCGGGCCTCCCCAACCACTAACCATGCGGACTCCTCTGCCCCGTTACTGTTTTTTGGACCACCGCCCCCCAGCCCTGTAAAGCATGCAGAGAAAAAAGAACCTCTGCAAAACTCTGAAGATCACCCAAACTTCATGAACATATAATCCTGGTACTCCCAAAAAGATTTTGGCTCAGAGCTCCTACTCGTGGTATGCTAGCATTGCTAGCAACCTTATCTGGTAAGCATAATTGCACTATCACCTAAAATGGTATAAAAATATATCCTTTGAATTATTCAGAGATTCTAAAATTTCTTCCCGGACCATTGCCTCCGGATAATAGCGAAACATCTCCGTGCCATGTAGGGCGCTGAATCCCTTCCGTTTTCCCAGAAGAGCCTCCTCCGTTATAACGTAGTCTGTTAGACTGCGGTTTTGTTGAAAGGCGTCCAAACCGATAGCGATTTTCTCCACCCTAGGCCGGTTTTTAACCTTTTAGCACTACTTTTGCCAATTCGGTACCAAACCCGAAAAGGGGGGGCTCCTAACCAGTTGGAAAAGTGGGACCTAAGCAACTGAATGAACAAAAATATGCTTATCTACCACTATCGACAACAAAGACGTTATGGAAAAATTCAGTCGAACGGAAGGCCTTTCCTTTCATCCCCGCCAAAGCGCACGATCCAGAAAGAACAGCTTCCCCATTCTGGACTGCCCTTTGCGCAGGGCTGACACGGTTCGCTTTCTCACAGAAACACCAAACTGACTTCCACCAGGGGAATGGTTCCGAATTTATGGAAATTGGCCAAAGTCGAGTGGAGAGCCCATCTCAAAAAGGATAACACTTCAGCCGAATGGTGGACTGAGGCATTCTTGCGAAAGCAGCAGTCCCGCTTTGTGCGCTAGTTTATTTGTTCCAGACTGCCGGTTGCGCAGCAGGGATCCCCAAAGGCTTTTCTGGGATCAACCAGGCAGCTTCTTCATTCGGCTGCAGGGGGACGAGTTTTTGGGCTCTGCCTGTTTGAGCCCTCAGACATATTCCTGGTACAGCGGGGTAACCACCAGTTCTGGGACCAGCACATGGGGGGGGAGTTTAGCTACCATCAGCACACAGGCGGCTACATCTTCCGGTTTTAACATCTGGGCCCGACGTTCTGGGGGGACCGGTGTCGGACGGTGCTCCAGGATGGGGGTATCCACTTCACCTGGATAAATGTTCGTAACTCGGATTCCGTAGGGCCACTGCTCGATGCCCACACAAGTGCCCAGCGCGGTCATGCCAAATTTCGAGGCACAATAGGCCGCCCCGCTATATTTCAAGGCTCGTTTGCCAGAGATAGAAGAAATATTAATGATTAACCCCCCACCTTTGGCCCGCATTTGACGAAGCGCCGCATGGATGCAATAAAACGCTCCATTGAGGTTGACTGCAATGACTCGGTCCCAATCGGCCGGGTCGAGCTCATCGACCGCCCGCTGCCGAATATTAATGCCCGCACTATTGACTAAAATGTCCACCAGTCCGAGGCTCTTTTCCAGCCAGGCGAAAAGGTTCCCTACTGCGTGCCGATCTGCCACATCGCATGGATGCCACAGAAGCGGCGGTGGACCCTCGTAGCTTTCGGCTGCCAGGCGAAGTTTTTCGGAATCCCGACCGGCAATAGCCACCCGGCAACCTTCCTGGGCTAGGGCCTTGGCAATGGCCAGTCCAATCCCGCTAGAACCCCCAGTTACCAAAACGACCTTGTTAGCTAACTGCATTGCGGACTCCTCTTTTTCCATGGGGTGCATGTCGATATAGAAAGGGTAAATATCGAGTTTATGTATATCTATTCATATGTCGAACGGCCCAGCCACGCCAACCCCCTATATTCCTGGGCTAGGCAGGTGCTCTTTTCGGAAGACCCGTCCTTGGTTGGTTTGCTGGAAGCCGAGTTTTTGGTAAAGGTTAAGAGCCGCTTGGTTACGGGCCATCGTCTGGGTTTGCAAAGTTTCTACGCCCAATCGCTGCAGGTATCGGAAGACTTCCAAAAGCAAAAAGGTAGCTAAACCTTGGCGGCGGTAAGCTGGTAAGACTTCCAACTCCAGAAGCCCGACGGCTCGCAGCGTGCTGGCCCCTTCGGGTTCCATGTCGCGGAGCATGGCCCAGGCAAGGGGATCTCCACCCTGTTTGGGAACCAGTTGAAAAACCATCTGGGTAAAATTGGCCAACAGACACGCCTCCCACCAACTCCGCCTCGGAGGGTCCACCAAAGTTCGTACCTGCACGCTCCGGCGTAGCTGGACCAGCTTTGGATGCACCGGCACACGGAATCCCTTAACCGAACATTCCAATATCACTGTCTCGTCCACCACCCGATATCCATGGCTTGCATATAGCTGCTGGGCCAGGTGGTTGGAAAGCAAAACTCCTGGTAATTTGCTCCCGCCATAAAGTCCCAGATAAAATGGGCATAACGGCCAGACGCCGCCGCCGTAGATGACCTTTGCCCCTTGGCTGGTGAGATACCGCTCGGCTTGCTGGAGCAGGCCCTCGGCCACTTCCATTTGCCGACAAGTCGGCAGGACCATCAACAGGCAAATAACGCCATAATCTTTATGAACAGATGTATATTGTTCGTTGGGACCAAACCCAGCATGTACAAATCCTACCGGACGCCCATTCTCCCAGGCCAGGATCAACCCCGGATAATCAAAATATAACTTGGCAAACACCAGTTGTTCCAATAGATCCACCGAAGCCGGCTGGCGCAGGCCCGGCTGCGCCCCTTGGCCCTGCCAAATCGCCGCCAAAAGAGGCGGATCCGTATTCCGAAACGATCGAAACTGAAGCATCCGGTTTTATTGCCCCACAAGGCGCTCTTCCGAATCTAAGCTCTCCATAAAAGTCTTTTATTATAGCGCACCACCAATCGGAAAAAAACAGCCCCGCTCGCAATGGAAAATCCGCCACAGTTCACGGTACTCCACAGACAGACTCGTATATACCCGCCCTCCTGGTGCCTTCCCTCACACGTGTTGATGTTATCCTTCCTTCGCAAGCGGAAATCCCGAACAGGCGTCCCTGTAGAAAAAACCTGGATTCCTGCTTCCGCAGGAGTTACAGATTACTCTCTTCGGCGGAAGGGTTACCGGGTTTCTTTTAGCAGGCCCTGAAGGTGCTCTAGCAACTGGGCGTCCGGTTGGCCCAGCTCTTGGCGCAAAAACCATCGGAACGGCCGGGTAGAATCGGTCAAACGCAAATCGGCCAAATAGCGGGGCAAGATCTTTCGCTGCACCGGCGGCCCCTCCAACAGCAAATGGACCCAGGCCCAACATTCGGCGTATTGATCCGCCGTCATTTCCAGCGGGCGATTCAACCGTTCGAGCCGTTCTAAATTCGGCTGCCAATCCCGACGGGCAAACCGAACACGAAAAAATTCCAGATGTTCCCGGTTAATTCCCCGTTGGCCCCGGGGAACCTCGAAAAACTCGGCCAATCCCTCGTCGAGCCATAGGGGAATCTGCGGCACCACCGCATGAAGATAGCCGTGGGTTACCTCATGTCGGAGGTCCTCGGCTACCTGATCGCCCCAGAAGGCATAGACAGCCAAGGTGGTATCAGTTTTGAGGAAGTAGGCCCGGCGTTGAGGGAACTGGGGGTATCGTTGGGTGATGAATCGCTGGAAGGGTTCCAGGTGGTCGAAAAGATAGACATGGACCGGTTCGCCTTCGGGGGGTAGGCCCAGCCGGTCGGTGAGCTCTTGGCGGCGGGCTACCAGCTCTTCGACCAGGCGATGATGCGGCGCCATCGGGAAATTACTATGAAAGACCAGTTGCCCACGCACGAAGGTATATTGGGAGGGCAATGGTTCGGGCGTGGGCAGGCGGATCCGATCGGTCGGTTGCCAGGCAGCACAGCCGACCGTGCAAAGAAATCCGATAAGGAGGTGTTGCCTGCCTTGTCTCACTCGAAAGATGTCCTAAGGCTTTAGCTAGAATACACAAAATAACAAATCTACACAAAATAAAATCTATAAAAAATTTAGAAAGAATAAAAAGATTGAGTAGTATATACAAATTGCTCCGAATCCCGACGGATATTTGGCCTTAGCTCTGACAATTCGGATAGCTCCTCTTTGTTGCTAACGGTTGGGCGATCCCTACCGGTAGATACAAAAACGCTATCCCCTTCGGAATCGTGCCAATCCTTCTTCCCCTTGACCCGAAGGGCAACCCGGGGTTGCCAAGGGGAAGAGGAGGGGCGGAGCAGACCGGCTACGATCTGGGTCCATCGGGGTGCCCAGCGGGTGAGGTCATATTCTTGTTCTACCCGAGATCGGGCCGTTCGGCCCATCCGTCGTCGTAACTTCGGATAGTTTGCCAACTTCTGGATGGCCCAAGCCCATTCCGACGGCGTCTCCGCCAAAAAGCCGGTCTTGCCATGTTGGATCAGTTCCCGATGGATGCCGACTGGATTGGCCACCACCGGCAACCCCGCTGCCATGTATTGCAGCACCTTCAAACCGCATTTCCCTAAACTCCAGGTGTCCGGCGGCAACCAACAGATGCCGATATCCGCCTCGGCCAAGGCAAAGGTTTCTGTCTGCTCCGACCACCGATAAGGAAGTACCCGGACCCCCTCCAAATGGGGAAATTGATTACAAATCACCCGCAAAGATAAACCGGCCACTCGATGAGCTGCCTCTGCCAAATGCTCCTGGATGGCATTAAGAGACGGCAAATTTCTAGCTTGCCCAATCCAAACCAGTTTGACTCCTGGACCAGCCTGCCGATGCTCGGCCAGAGGATACCGTCGGCAATCCACGCAGGTTGGTACGCAATAAACTCTCTGGGGGCCAATCGCCTTGGCCACCCGCTGCCAAAGAAAATGATTGCCCACCAGCACCGCATCGGAAGCCCACGCAGTGGCCCAAAAGGCAAACCGCCGTTGCCAACTGGAAGGCCCTTTCGGATGGTAGCTATCCCGCTGAAACAAGGCGTCGTCTAGATCGTAGATCAGCTTTTTGGCCCGCCGGCGAAGAAGCACTAACTGCCAGAAAGGTAACAGCTTACGTTGCAACAGCACTCCCTGGACTTGGCCGGTTTGGAGCAACTGCCCAATCCGACGCCAAGTCGGCCGAGCCAAGGCAGTAATCTCCAATTGAATGCCTAGCTCAGCTAGGGCCGGCCCGAACGGCCGCACCCGATACCGACAACATGCATCCTCCAGATTTTCCACCAACGCCAACAGTTTCATCCCACCCCCTGCCGTGCCCACTCAGCACAGGAAAAGGAAATCACCGGCTCTGGACTAGCACCAGACCCCCCTAAAGGGGGTATTATTGAGAGAAAAATGGTACCAAAAATCTATCCCTCAAAGGAATACCACCTAAAGGTGGTTCCATATACCCTTCTATGGTGCTCCAGCAGGGCATCCTCTACGCTTTAGCGAGGAGCAACGATGGGTTTGCTTTTACGAACGACGGACCGATCTTCCGAACGGCCTGCCTGGCGGAGCATTCCAGGAAGCGATTCGCCTAGAGAGGAGAAGGAGATTATCCAGGGCGTCAGAGCATTGCTCCTGAGCCCACCCTCTTGCAGCAAAAACTCTTTCTCCAAAGACCACGTAGTAGAAGAGGATCATTTCCGTCGGGCCAAGCGCTGGAGGGCTTCGATGCCACGGTCCAGGACCTGATCCGGGGCGGCAAACGAAAGCCGAAAGTGCGTCCCCCGCCGACTGAATACCCGACCAGGAATGATCAAAAGTTGATATTCCCGTATGGCCCGCTGGACAAACTCCTCATCCGTCCCCCAGGGAACCTTGGGAAACGCATAAAAAGCCCCCGAAGGTCGCACCATCTCATAGCAGTCTTTCAACCCTTCGACGATCCGGTCCCGTTTACGGCAATATTCGGCGATCAGGCCGGAGATGTCGGTCTCCAAGGCTTTCACGGCGGCCCATTGGAACGGATGCGGCGCACAGACAAAACTATACTGTTGGAGCTTGATCATTTCCTGAATCAACGACCGGGGACCGTGAGCAAAACCGACCCGCCACCCAGGCATCCCATGGCTTTTACTAAAGGCCTCCAAAACCAATACATCCGGATTGAACTGGGCCGGGGAAACAAACGCCCTATCGTAGCAAAAGGCCCGATAGATTTCGTCGCTAATTAAAAGCACCTGATGCTGGGCTGCCAACTCCGCCAAACCGCGGATTTCTTCTTCGCTAGCCATTACGCCGGTAGGATTGGCAGGACTGTTCCAGATGATCGCCTTGGTTCGGGGGGTAATAGCGTCGGCCACTCGGTCCAAATCCACTCGGAAATCCGGATACGTGTCGATATAGACCACCTGCCCGCCCATCAATTTCGGCAACACCTCGTACATCACGAAATAGGGATCGAAGACGATCACTTCGTCGCCTGGATTGACCACGGCCATCATGGCCAGGACCAAGCCGCCGCTTGTCCCGCAGGTGATAAAAACCTCTCGGTCCGGATGGCCGTATTGGGCCTGGATTTGGGCCTGGAGTTTTTCTCGCAGTTCCGGCAGGCCCTGGGAAAGGGCGTAGGTATTTTTTCGAGATTGGATAGCTTCGATGGCCGCCTGCCGAACCGGCTCCGGTACATCGAAATCCGGTTGCCCAATGGAAAGGTTGATCGGATCCGGCAGGCTGGCGCCCAGTTCAAACACCCGCCGAATCCCTGAAGCATCAAAAAGGCGCATCCGCTCTGCTAGCCAGTTCATCGTAGTTAGCTGACCTCTACCAGTTTACCAGGTCCGCGGAACGAACTGCCTCCGGGTTGGAACAGCATGCGCTGCCCGAATGTCATTGCAAGCGGAAACCGAGCTGGCCTCTCCCCTGGAGAGACCAGCCAACCGACCAGTTGGCCGAGGAAGGCAGCCTCGTTGTCATTCCCGCGGAAGCGGGAATCTCCTGCCATGCAGTCGCGGGCGTCCCGCCGGCACCTGCTAGGAGCGCGGTGGTCTCGTGCGCCAAAATTTCCCCTCTCCCACGGAGTGGAGAGCGAAGAGGCTTGTTCATCCTCTTCCGCTGCGGGCAGAGGGGGTGTTTGACCTTTCCCCTGGTCGGACAGTTCCAGGCTGTCATTCCCGCGGAACCGGCGGTCCAGGCTCTCAGGCGAGCAGGTTCCTGGTGGTCTGGATCCCCGCTTTCGCAAGGATGAGACAAAAGCCTGTCCCCTGATGGGAGAGCCCGGTTTGGCCAAAGGCCGACCCGGCTGCGCGTATGGTATTGTAACTTCGTCTGTCTTAGTCTGTTTAGACGGAGTCCCGTGCTAGGGGAGCGAAATCCCTCCCCGTCTCCCAGACGGTGCTCCATCCAAAAGGGTCCATTCTGGGAGTGCAGACTTCCCGGCAGCCTATTATCATTCTGGTGCAAGCGGCAGTCCAGCCCTCCCTGAATAAGCCGGTTGGAGGTCCCTGAACCTGTGGTTTTCTGAATCGCTGCTTTCGTTCTCCATGAGAAGGCTTCTGGGTATGGCGGAACTAGGAGGCTTATTTATAGAGCTGATTTATATAGCTGAACCGGAGCCTTGTGCTATTTTGAGTCGCATGGGCCCGATTGCCTGAACTGCCGGGCTTGCTCCCTTGGGGTGAGAGGCATTCGGGGCCGTGGTTGATTTGGCGGAAATAAGGGGCTTGCTCCATCTGGCTGAGAAGGTACATTATGGTTTTACCACGCCTTTGATTGTGGTTAAACCGTTTCCTTTGCAGAGGAAAGGAGCTTTCCATGTGCTGGGGGCCGACAGTGGTTACCCTGTGGATGGTCATGGGGATTGGGGGATTGACTCAGATAGCCGGAGCTACCTCAGGGGAAAAACCCTCGTCGGTGGTAGGGCCGAAGCAACAGGCCGGTTCTGAGGAACTATTTGCTTTTGTGGTCTCCTATGAGCCGAGCCAGACCCTACCGAACCTAAGCGGCTGGTTGCATCGGCCAGCGGGCAAGTACGGCTTTGTGCGGGTGCAGCGGCAGGGCAACCAAGCCAGGCTGGTAACCGACGGGGGTCCGATCCGTTTTTGGGCTACCAATCTGTGTTTTGAGGCCTGTTTCCCTAGCCGAGAAGAAGCTCAGCAATTGGCCGCCCGCTTGGCCAGCCTGGGCATCAATTGTGTACGCTTGCACCACATGGACAGCCGACATATCTGGGGGAAAAGTGGAAATCTCACCACCATCGATCCGGAAATGTTGGATCGACTGGACTGGCTGATCTACCAACTCCAAGAGCACGGAATCTATACAAATATTAATCTTCATGTTTCTCGCTGGTTGGACGATCGAGATGGGTTTCCGCATCGGGATCGTCGGCCCCATTACGACAAGGGCCTAGGCAACTTTGAACCCCGGATGATCGAACTGCAGAAAAAGTACGCCCGGGACCTGCTGCAGCATGTGAACCCATATACAAAACTTCGTTATGCGGAAAACCCGGCCATCGCCTTCGTGGAAATCAGTAATGAAGACGCTCTGTTTGCCGAGTGGGGCGCAGGCCATCTGGACGACCTGCCAGATCCCTATGCCACTACCTTCCGAAAACTCTGGAACGGCTGGCTCCGGGCTAAATACGGCACAACCGAAAAACTCCGCGCTGCCTGGCAAGCCGGCGAATATCCCCTGGGCCAGCAGATGCTCCAAAACGGGGACTTCTCTAAGCCGTTTGACGTAGGCTGGCGCATGCAACGAGATCGACTGACCGATGTTTCCTGGTCGGTGCTGGAGCGGGGTGGGCCTGGGGATCGGCCCTGCTTGCAGGTGGTGGTGCGTCGGCAGGGGGAGGTGTCTTGGCTGCCGCAGTTTAGCCAGGCCCATTTGAACCTCCAAAAGGACACCCCCTACACCCTGCGGTTTTACGCTCGTAGCCTGCAGCCCCAAAAAATTGCCGTCAATTGCATGATGGCCCACCAGCCGTGGGAAAACCTCGGCCTTTATGCCAGTGTGGCTCTGGGGCCGGAGTGGAAGGAATATTCGTTTACCTTCCGCGCCAACCGCTCCGATCCCAACGCCCGAATTACATTTACCGGCCTCCAACCAGGCACCTATGAACTGGCCGATGTCCGCCTCCAACCAGGCGGTATCATGGGCCTAGCTAAAACCGAGCGCATCGAAGACGATTCGGTCCCCGTATTCCGCCGTTGGCAGACGGAGCGAACGCCAGCGGCCTTGGCCGACTGGATCGACTTCCTCTGGGACTTGGAACGCCAATACTGGCACGGGATGTACCGCTTCCTCAAAGAGGAGTTGGGAGTCCGAAGCTTGATCTGCGGCACCCAACTTAGTTACAGTCCCCCTTATATCCAAGCGGGTCTGGATTACATCGACGCCCATTCCTACTGGCAACACCCGCATTTTCCCGGTCGGCCCTGGGACCCAGTCAATTGGACGGTCCGGAACATCGCCTTGGTGAATGCTCCGGGCGGCACATTGGCTGGTTTGGCGGAACGGCGGATCCTCGGCCATCCGTTCACCGTGAGTGAATACAACCACCCTGCTCCCAATATTTATGCTGCCGAAGGGTTCCCGATGTTGGCAGCATTTGCTGCCTTCCAGGGCTGGGATGCGATCTATTCGTTTACCTATAGCCACACGAGAGACTTCCAGCCCCGACGAATCACCGGGTTTTTTGACATTAAAAGCGATCCGAGCCGACTGGTTCACTTCCCCGCCTGTGCGGCCATGTTCCTCCGAGGCGATGTGCAACCGGCACAGAAAACCTACGCTGTGGCCGTCTCCTTAGAGCAAGAACGGCAAAACTTGCGGGAACATCAAAACGCCCGGTCGGTTACCGCGCATCAGTTTAGGTTAGATCGGCAATGGTCGCTTTTACATGCCATTGGGATGAAATTGGTCGATCCGATTCCTTCGCCATTTGCACTCAGTTCGGGACGCATAAATACTCCCGAAAAACCTTTCCCAATGCCAACCTCAGGAACGGAGCCACATCCTCCATCGGAAAAAGGAGTATCTCAGGCGGAAATACAACAAGCGGGAGCACTGGAGAAACCGGATTCCAAGAAGGAACCGGATTCTCAGCTTGCTTTACCTAGCCTCGACCCCCAGACAACCACCTTTGTGTCCGACACCGGCCAACTTCGGTGGGATATAACCCTGCCAAATGCGGGGTATTTTACGGTGGATACCCCCAGGACGAAGTTATTTACAGGGTTCATCCGGGGGCGGACGTTCCGGCTTGGAGAGGTGGAACTGCGGATTGGGGGGACCCGGCTGGATTGGGCAACCGTATCGATGACCGTTTTGGAGGGGGAGAGTTTCCGGGGGCCTGGCCGAATTTTGCTAGCTGCCACCGGCTGGGTCCAAAATACCGGGGCTGTTTTGAAAGAATTGGGGGAGAATCGGGTAACTTTGGGCAATCAATGGGGGCAGGAACCAGTACTTTGCGAAGGAATACCCGCCGAAATAGTTATCCCTATTCCACCCGATCGGGTTAAATTTTATGCGTTGGATGAGGCGGGCCGACGTGCTCAGACGATCGAAGTGGAAAAATCTTCTTCGGGCCATGCCCTTTTGCGTCTCGGTGCCCGATATAAAACCCTGTGGTATGAAATTGAGATTCAGTAAGTATGGGGGGGACACTGGACACCCTGATATGGGTATTTACGGACGATAGATCTATTTCCAACCCCCCTGATGGTGGGAAAGAAAAAGTGCTTTCCGAAGGTTTTCGGTTTGGGGTACCCACCTAATAAGGGGATTAAAATAATACCAAAATGACTTTTTTCCTCATGGGGTCTTTCATTTGCAAAAAGTTCCGGCATCGTTTTGCTGGGAAAAAGGGTGCGGGAGAAAAGGAAACAATTTTTCTAACTCATTTCTTCCGATGGAGTTAGGAAACTGACTTTGGTTGGGGAAGGATTTCCTTTCCAGGACTAGCCTTGCAATTCTAAGACCAATGGTTAAACTTAACATTTTAAGAGTGAGTTGTTTGGTGGAATGGGGAATGGTTGAGGAGTTTTCTTGTCGGTTGGGAAAGGGACGAGAGGTTTCAGGTTTCCGAACGGTTTTAGTGGCCAGCCTGTGGTAGAAGACCATGACGATTACCAAAGAAGAGAAACAGCAGTTGATTGAGCAGTTTAAGCGGAGTGCGAATGATACGGGTTCTCCGGAGGTGCAGATAGCGATCCTGACGGCCCGTATCAACACTCTGACCGAGCACTTGCGGGTGCATCGGAAGGATTTTGCCAGTCGTCGGGGGCTGCTGATGTTGGTCAGTCAGCGGCGTCGGCTTTTGGATTATCTGAAACGAGAGGATCCGCAGCGGTATGTGGAGATCCTCCGGCGGCTCCAACTGCGGAAGTAGCCTGGTCTGGCTGGGCAAGGAAACGATCTGGCCTTCTGCCCCCAGCAGTCGGGGATGGCTAGCTTGGCAGGTGCATGCAGGGGAGGTGGGAAAACCTGCTTGCCAAGTTGTCCTGTTCCACTGACAAGAAGGCTCTTCCAAGCACACAGGGAAGATCGAGCGTGAAAGTTCGGATTCAGACGCAGATCGGGGCAAGTTCTCTTTGTTTTGAAACCGGAGAATATGCCAAGCAGGCCGGCGGCAGTTGTCTGGTCCAATATGCCGACACGGTCGTTCTGATTGCCGCCACTGTAGGCGAGGCCAAGCTCCAGGCCGATTTTTTTCCTCTAACTTGTGAATATCGGGAGCGGGTGGCGGCGGCTGGGAAGTTCCCCGGGGGATTCATGAAACGCGAAGGCCGACCCACGCAACGGGAAACGCTCATTTCCCGGCTGATTGATCGGCCTATCCGGCCCATGTTTCCAAAAGGCTTCACTCAGGAGGTGCAGGTTCTGGCTTCGGTGCTGGCCAGCGATCGGCAAACCGATCCGGATGTGCTGGCCATGAATGGGGCGTCGGTGGCTTTGTGCCTATCGCCGGCGCCGTTTTTAGGGCCCATCGGTTCGGTCCGCCTGGGCTACATTCAGGGACAATGGGTTCCCTTTCCTACCTACGATCAGCTTAAAGAAAGCCAGTTGGACCTGGTGGTTTCTGGCACCAAAGAGGCGGTGCTGATGATCGAGGGGTTTGGCCGAGAAATTCCGGAAGACCTTATGTGCCAGGCGATCCAAGAGGCCCATCGATATATCCAGCAGATTTGCCAGGTGCAGGAGGAATTGTGCGCCCAGATGGGGGTGCAGAAGCCAGCTTGGGAAGCCCCGGGGCCGAATCCTTTCTATGAGAGCTTGAAAGAAAAATATTACGAGGCCCTTCGGCAGGCCAAACAGCAGCCTACCAAACAAGCCCGTTCCCAGGCTTGTGATCAGCTTCAGCAGCAGGCGATGCAGGAGCAGTTTCCGGATCTGGCCACGGCCGATCCGACGGCTGTGGCCAGTTTTGTTTCCGGTTGGCAGGAGCTGGAGCGCCGGGTGGTGCGGGAGATGATTTTGGAGGGGCGTCGGCCCGACGGCCGGGGGTACAAGGATTTACGAGAAATCACCTGTAGGGTGGATGTTTTGCCACGGGTGCACGGATCGGCTCTGTTTCAACGGGGCGAGACCCAGGCCCTGGTGACCGTGGTCTTGGGAACGGTTCGGGACGCCCAGAAGGTGGACGGGCTGTTTGAAGAGTATCTCAAAAAGTTCATGCTAGACTATTATTTCCCGCCGTTTTCGGTGGGGGAGTGCAAACCGGTTCGTGGTCCGGGACGCCGGGAGATTGGCCATGGCGCCCTGGCCGAGCGAAGCCTGAAACCTGTAGTACCCGATCCAGAGAAATTTCCGTACACCATCCGAGTGCTTTCCGATATCTTGGAGTCCAACGGTTCTAGTTCGATGGCCACTGTGTGTGGGGCTACGTTGGGCCTGATGGCTGCCGGAGTGCCGATTAGTAATCCAGTGGCCGGCGTGTCGATTGGCTTGGTCCATGAAGGGCCAGACCGCTGGGTGCTCCTGACGGATATTATCGGCGATGAAGACCACTACGGCGATATGGACTTTAAAGTGGCCGGTACGCAGAACGGCATTACCGGCATCCAACTGGATCTGAAGATTCCGGGGATTAGCCACCAGATTATTCAGGCCACTTTGGCCCAGGCGCGGGAAGCCCGGATTCAGATCCTGCGTAAAATGCTTTCGACGATTCCTCGCCCCCGGGAGGATGTCTCCCCTTGGGCGCCGCGGATTTTGCGGACCCGGATTGATCTGGATAAGATTGGGCTTTTAATTGGGCCAGGCGGCCGAACGGTGCGTAATATCCAAAATACCACCGGTGCGATTATTGACATTGAAGACGACGGTACGGTTACGGTGGCCGCTCCCACCATCGAAGGCGCTCAGGAGGCGATGCAGCAGATTGAGGCCCTGACGGCCAACGTGGAGGTAGGCAAGATCTATTATGGCCGGGTCATTGGCGTCAAAGACTTCGGGGCGTTTGTAGAAATCCTGCCTGGTCGGGACGGCCTATGCCACATCAGCGAACTGGACGATAAATACGTCTCCAATGTCAGCGACATCTGCAAAGTCGGCGACATCATGGCCGTCAAGGTCATCGCCATCGACGAGCAGGATCGGGTAAAACTGAGTCGGCGTTTAGCCATGGCGGAGCTGGAAGGCCGCTTGCCCTCGGGGGCTTCGGCGCCAGCGGAGCGGACGGCCGTTTCTCCGGGGGAACGACCGGCCTGTTCGGGAGAACGGTCATCGCATGGAGCTAGCCCCGGACATGGGGGTGGAGCTGGGGGTGGGGGGCATGGGGCTAGTGCTCATGGCGGCGGTTCTCAAGGAGGGCAGGAACGCTCTTCCGGTCCAGCAACTCACCGCCCCAGTCCCCCTCGCCATGACCGAGACCGAGATCGCAACCGCTCCGACCGCCGCCGTTAGCCGATCTACTCCTCTTGCCCTCCGTCTGTCGAAACAGCTTACCCGGGTTGAAGCAACTCTCCTAGATGGAATACTCTGTTCCCTGGAGGAGCCCCTGGTAGACAGGGTCGGTAAGGATGAATGGGGCGTCGAAGGCTTTGGTAAGACCCTTTCCAGTGGCAAGCTTAAACCCATTAAGAGCCCACCCCAAAATGAACCTGCTAATCTCCAGCAACACCAGGAAAATTAAGGGTTTGGAAACCTGTTAATTTCCGTTTTAGAACACTCTAGCCGAATGAAGAACCTGCCTGGTAGATCCGAGAAAAGCCTGTGGGGCTCCTTCGGTGCATGCGGCCGTCCCGAATAAATAAACTAGTACAAAAAACGGTCTTTCTGCTTCGACAGGAATACGTTAGTACACTATTGGGCTGAAGTGGGAGAAAAAGGTCTATTCCCCTAGAGGAACCATGAATAATTCAAAGGATATATTTTTATACCATTTGGGGTCCTGGTGCAACTACCCCCATCTGTAGGGTTGCAAGCCATGGTAGCATACCACAAATAGTAGGTAACTGGTCCGCTAGGAAATGATATGATTATATGTTCATAAAGTCCATATCATGTTCAGGATTTTGCAGAGATACCCTAGACTGAGAGGTACCCTAGACTGATTACTCTCCGCACATGCGGGCTAGTTCGCGGAGAGATTGGAGGGCTTCTTGGAGGTCCATGGTGCGGATGCCTTGGCGGCGGGATTGCTGATCGAATTGGGCCAGAAGCATTAGTTCCTCGAAATCTTCCGAGGCCATCAGACGGCGTCGAGCACGGGCGCCCAACGTGCCTTCCCGAAACGCCAAGGCTTCCACATGATGCTCAATCAACCAAGCGGTTCGCTCCGTAATAAAGCCGTCCAAGGCCTTTAACGCAGCCGCCACATGATCCTTCGGGTCGATGGCCTTGCCGACATCGTGCAACAAGGCGGCCAGTTGGAATTCTTCATCGTAGGGTCGGGCCTGCCGAGCCAGCTCAAAGACCTGTAAACTGTGATACAGTACATCTCCCTCCGGGTGGCTCCAAGGGTCTTCCCGCACCTCCTCCAGGGCAGCCAAGAGCATAGAATACACCTGGAACCGATCCGGCGGCTTCTGCGCTTGGGTAGCTTGGTGCTGAAGCCAAAGCTGCGGATACCACCGAACGATCAGCTCTTCCAACTCTGGCAACGTGGCCTGAGGGAGCACCCGACCCGTACCTCGGGACCGGAAGACGCGGCGGTGCTGCCGATAGGGATAGACCCGCATGTGAATCGCAAAGGCAGCCCGAAGCCAGATCCGGTGCGTGGGCCCATGAGGTTTTCGTTGCTCCGGCGGGAGAGACTCTATTCGATAATTGGCCCCTTCGGTCTCCAAAACCCGACGGATGGATTCTGGGCTATCGGAAAACAACCGAAGCACGATGCACGGTTCCGGGGTAGGCTCTCCGGTCAATGTGCTGCCAAATAGCCGGGGATGAAATGGCCCCAGAAGGCGCATCCACCGCAGGGCCTCCAATCGACGAAGGCGGAGCTTTTCGGCATACGGACCGCCCGATTGAATCTCTGTCAGACGCCGAAACTCAGCCTGAACTTCCCGGTTGGTGGGCAGATCGGAGCGGCGGAACCCGGAGCCATAGATGCGTTGGGCCGCTTTGCGCTTGGCCCGGAAAAGCTCCGTTTCTTCATGAGTAAACAACAGCCGAGCGGCTTCCCAGGCCACCCGACGACGCAAAGACTGTTCGGACATCTCTAGGGTACCGATTGGTTGCCTGGAACCATCCTGCTGGCGGAAGAGGCAGCAGAAAACTCGGAAAACTCCCTTTTCCCATGCCTCTGGCTTGTCCGAAAATTGCCTCTTTCCGCTTGTTTGGCCCTTGCATGGCCCAAGTTAAAAAAAGGAGGTTCCTCCGGCAACGAGGCCGATTCGGCAAATACCTTTTTAACTAGTTAAACTGGGAAAAATGGAAAAAACAGAAAAACTTTGCGCCCTAACCCATCCAAGCACGCCGAAATCCTCCAATAAATCATACCCTGAACCGCTTTAAAGAAGCAATGCCAGGGCTGGGGGAAAACAGTAGCCTTAGGGGTTGGGGAAAAAGGACTCCCCCTGTAGAATAAAGGAAGAAGTTCCTCCCCCTTAGAAGGGGGCAAAAGGGAGTATTTGACGTGAGCACAGAAACCCTCTGGTGTTGGACGACCCCCACTTGAACAGGGTGCGGTTAGAAATCCATCTGGGCCGTCTTCGGCTTTCCAATCCGATCCTAGTGGCATCGGGGACATTTGGGTATGGCCGAGAGATGGAAGGGGCAGTTGAAATACACCGATTGGGGGGTATTGTGCCGAAAACCATTACTCTACACCCCAGAAAGGGGAACAAGCCCCCCAGAACGTGTGAAACCCCCGCTGGCTTGCTCAATTCGATCGGCCTGGATAACGACGGGTTGGAGGTGTTTTTAAGGCGAGATTTACCTTATTTGGCTAGTCTTGGCCCCCCCATTATAGTTAGCATTGCAGGCAAAAACCCCCAAGAATTTGTGGAATTGGCAGCCCGGTTGGATAAAGCCGACGGAGTGGCAGCCTTAGAATTAAATCTCTCCTGCCCGAATGTGTCCGGTGGGATCGACTTTAGCACCGAGGCGGACCGATGCCGACAGGTGGTCGCTGAGGTTCGGAAAGTTAGCCAATTGCCCCTGCTGGCCAAGCTGACGCCCAATGTAACCGACCTGGTGCCGATCGCCCAGGCAGCGGCCGATGCCGGGGCCGATGCCCTCACCTTGATCAATACTTGTTTAGGGATGGCTGTCGATTGGCGCAGACGACGGCCCCGATTAGGCAATATTGTGGGCGGTTTGAGCGGGCCGGCGATTAAACCGATTGCCTTGCGAGCTGTGTATCAAGTGGCCCAGGCGGTTAAAATTCCTATTGTTGGGGTGGGCGGGATCGGGTCGATTGAGGATGTGATGGAATTTCTGGTCGTAGGCGCTACTGCGGTGCAGATTGGGACGGCCAATTTTTACGATCCGACCGTGTCGATTCGGATACTGGATGCGCTGCCAGCGGCCTTGGCCGAGTTGGGCGCTAGCAGTGTGGCGGAGGTAGTAGGCAGCCTTCGACCAGGCGCTGCTGGGCTCTCGGAGTAAGCACGGGTAGCCTCCGCTGTTTGAGGAGTTCGTTTAGGAAGTGGCCAGAGCAAAATCGGTCCAGGCCGTTAGGAAGCCTCTGACAGAGGCTAATACATCGAAGGGTTTTGTATTTCGGAAGGTTTGGGCAGAGCTATGCGAGTTTTATCCGGGATTCAACCGACGGGACGGTTTCATTGGGGGAACTATTTTGGGGCGATCCGGCAGTATATTGAGCTGCAGGAGGTGGCCGAGGAGGCCTTCTATTTTATCGCCAATTTGCATGCTTTGACTACGATTCGGGACGCCGCCCAACTGCAGAAGAACACCATCGATGCGGCGATTGATCTATTGGCGTTGGGGTTGGACCCGCAGAAGGCCACCCTTTTTGTGCAGTCGGATGTGCCGGAGGTGTGTGAGCTAACGTGGCTTTTGATGACCGTGGCGCCGATGGGGCTATTGGAGCGCTGCCATGCCTATAAGGACAAGAGGGCCAAGGGGTTGCCAGCGGATGCCGGACTGTTTGCCTATCCGGTGCTGATGGCGGCGGACATTTTGGCTTATGATTCCGACACGGTGCCGGTGGGCGAAGATCAATTGCAACATATTGAGGTGTGTCGGGATTTGGCTGCCAGTTTCAACGCCAAGTTTGGGGAGACGTTTGTTTTACCGAAGGCGAAGATTATCGAGGGGTCGGCTCGGGTGCCCGGAACGGATGGGGAAAAAATGTCCAAAAGCTACAACAATACCCTCGAGATCTTTGAACAGCCCGAGGTGCTCCGGAAAAAGATCATGCGGATTGTGACCGACAGCCGACCCATCCACCAGCCGAAGGACCCCGAAACCGATCATCTGTTTCAACTCTATTCGCTTTTTGCTAGTCCAGCCCAGCGGGAAGCGATGGCGGCCCGGTATCGGCAAGGAGGCTTTGGGTACGGAGAGGTAAAAACTGCGCTGGCGGAGCTAGCGATCGACTATTTTGCTGAGGCCCGCCGCCGCCGCGCCGAACTGGAACAAAAACCCGAAAAAGTCCTCCAGATCCTTGCCGACGGCGCCAAAAAAGCCCGCGCCAAAGCCGCCCAAGTGCTCCTGCGGGCAAAAAAAGCCTGCGGAGTGAAGTACTATTGATCTTTTGCCTAACCCCGAGATAGCCCAACCCCGTTCAGGTTTGGGTCTTCTGGAAAGCTTCGAAGAACCATGGCACATAGAAGGGCGACCTCGGATGCCCCAAAAGCAGCATGGGAAATGGACGAGACGAGAATTTCTGGGGCGAGGCGTTTCGGCTGCGCTGGTTGGGGGGGCGGTTGGGCGGCCAGAGGGTTCAGCTACTCGGAGCTTTCCAATTGGTGGGCTGATTGGGTGGCTGCGGGGTCGGCCAGGAGCCAACGAGCAGATTCATGTAGCCTGCATTGGGCTGGGCCA
Organism: uncultured Thermoguttaceae bacterium; assembly: GCA_938042245.1. GTDB lineage: Bacteria > Planctomycetota > Planctomycetia > Pirellulales > Thermoguttaceae > JANXAQ01. Next base: position 26,770 of record CALIRO010000002.1, on the reverse strand, counting down.
GCGGGGCAGCCAGCACTGGCAGCGGTTGGAATCGGTCCCCGCCGCCAGGGTGGTGGCTTTCTGCGATGTGGATCAGTGGGTGCTAGCTCGACAGGCCGAGGAGTTCCGACACAGGACAGGGCGAACTGTCCGGTTGGAAGTGGATTATCGGCGCCTGGTGGAGGATCCGGGCATCGATGCTGTCTCGATAGCCACCTGCAACCATACGCATGCGCTGATTGCGATAGCGGCCCTTCAGACAGGTAAAGATGTTTATCTAGAGAAACCCTGTTCCCATAATCTATGGGAGGGGCTGCAACTGGTTCGTGCGGTGCAGAAGTACGGTCGGATTGGCTTTCACGGCACGCAGGCTCGCAGTTCGCCGGCCATTCAAGAGGCCATTGGCCACTTACACAGTGGCCTGATCGGCCGGGTGGAGCGAGCCCGGATTCGAGCGGTGGATTTGGGACCAGCTCCGCCTGAGGTGCCGGATGAACCCACCCCGCCCGGAGTGGCCTATGATCTTTGGCTAGGCCCAGCACCGAAACGTCCCTTTAATCGCCGTCGGTTTCATCGGCATTGGCGACACTGGCCAGAATATGGCAATGGGCCGTTGGCCAATCAAGCGCTGCATTTAGTCGATTTGGCTCGATGGGGATTAGGGGTGGCTTGGCCTGTGCGAATTCAGCCTGTGCCAACTCCTCCGAGCCGGTCCAAAGCTCTCTCGGCCCTCGGCCCAGAAGTCTGGCAATTGGACTTTCCCGAGCAGAAAACCATCCTGGTGGAGCTTTGGCCCTGGGAAGGCTGGACGGGCAAACTGCCCTGGTCCGGGTGCCTTCCGGAGACGGTTACTTTTTACGGGACTGATGGCCGAATGGAGGTGAGCGGATTTGCCTATCGAAGCTGGTTGGGACGGCGTAGGCAGCCCGGCCCAGCCGCTCAGGCTCCCCCTGAAGAGTTCGAACAGTTCCTCCACGCTGTCCAAACCAGGCAGATGCCTGCCGGAGCACCGGATATCCAACAGGGGCATCTTTCTTCAGGGCTGATCCATCTGGTCAATATTGCCCGACATTTGGGCCGAACCATTCAGTTTGACCCGGCCAACCAGACTATCCTGGCCGATCCCCAAGCTTCCGCCCTGTGCCGGCCAGAGTACCGAAGACCTTTCCTGCTGCCGGCAATCGCCTAAAAGTCGCCCGACCGGATCAGAAAAGGAGGAAATCCTTTATTCTCGGCTGGCGGGGGCTAGACCTTTTCGGTGCGGAAGCACAAAATAGGGGCTATAAGCGGCTTGAACAACGTTTTGAACAAGGGTCCCTTCTCCCGAATGTCTGCAAAGGAGATGCTTTCCATGAACGCAGGATTTGGCCAGGCTGTTCTGTTGGGCGTCAATCGGTTTAGCCAAGTTTTGGGGGTCTTCGTGCTGGTAGGTGCATGGAATTTGTTGGGTTGGCCGAATGGGGAAGTTTGGCCCCTTCGAGCGGACGAGCAGCAGAAGCCATTCTCCCCAGAGCCCAGCTCCACCCAGCCCCAGCAACCACTTAAGGCGCTAATGGTCCAAGCTGCTTCGGTCGGCCAGCCCAAGTCCGAACAATCCCAGCAGGTCCCCCAACCACCCAAACCCCAAGCCGAGGACCCCTACGCCTGGAAAGAGCTTTTCGACGGCAAAACCCTGAAAGGCTGGAAGGCGCCCCAATTTGGCGGCGAAGGGAAGGTGGAAGTCAAAGACGGCCAAATTATTCTCCATGCGGGCGAAACCATGACGGGCATCGTCTATGAGGGGAAAGTTCCTACGACCAACTATGAGCTGCAGTTGGAAGGCAAACGGATTAGCGGCTCCGACTTTTTTGCCACCACCACCTTTCCGGTCGGCGATAGCCATGTGTCGTTTGTAACCGGCGGATGGGGCGGCACGGTCATCGGCATTTCCTGCGTGGATTGGCGAGATGCCTCCGACAATCCCACCAGCGCGTTCCGAGAGTTCAAAAACAATCAGTGGTATAAGTTCCGCATTCGGGTTACCGACGCCAGGATCCAGGTCTGGATCGACGATGATCCGGTGGTCGATCTGCCGCGGAAAGGGTACAAATTTTCCACTCGAGCCGAATGCGATCCCTGCCGTCCGCTCGGAATCGCCTCCTGGTGTACTACCGGAGCCGTCCGGAACATCCGTATCCGTCAACTCAAACCTGAAGAAGTCAAACAAGCCGCCGAAGAACCCTGAAAGGCCAAAGGCCGCTGGCAGTAGCAGGGAAGGTCCAGTTGCCGCAGGGATGACGGACGCTAAGAATCCTAAAAGGCCGAAGCGGGCTCGCAAAAGGGAAAGACCAACGACAACTGGGGTGGACGATCCCCCAGATGCGATACCGAATAATCGATCCACGATCTACGATACGCGATAACCGCTCCGGAATCACCTTCGGGCATCTTCGTTAGGGAGTTGCAATCATGGCAGAAGCAGAACAAGGTATGGTGCGTCAGATTGCATGGAATGAACTCTTTCCGTGGTGGATTTTAGTACGTGGTTTCCGATTGGCCATCAGTGTTCCGGTCCTTTTTCTGATGGCGGTGGGGATGACGCTGACGGTTTTTGGTTGGGGGATTTTGGGGCTGGTGCTTTCGCCCGATCCGAGTTGGCGGATCGGTTCGGAGCGGGCCTGTCCTTGGCTGGAAGTTTTAGCGCCGGTTCCGGAGCAATTGGGCATATGGAGCTATTCGATTTCCCCGGCGGAAGTATTTCGCCGGGGAATTTCTTCTGGGATTTCTGACTCCTCGGGCAGTCCGGCTTCCGGGCCGTCGGCCGAAGGTAGGAATGCCGAATCTTTGCCCCTTCGGCCTGCTGGGGTTTCGGCAGAAGCAGTGGGCTGGTTTCGTCCGCTCCAGGCCGCCCTGACTGGCAGCGGTGGGTTAAAGGACTGGCTTTACCTGCTGCTGGCTTGGCTTTGGAAATTGGCCGTCTGGGCCTTTTTTGGAGCAGCGGTAACCCGGTTGGCCGTGGTGCGTCTGGCTGCGGAAGAACGTCTGCCCCTGGCCAAAAGCCTCCAATTTGCCAAACAAAAATGGCCTTCTTACTTCGCTGCGCCGTTGTTTCCGTTTTTAGGGATGATTTTGGCTGGCCTGCCCGTGGCCATTTTAGGACTGTTTTTGAAGTTTGGGTTTGGTATTTTGATTGCTGGGCTGCTTTGGCCGTTGGCCCTGCTAGCCGGCGTGATGATCATGATTTTACTGCTTGGGCTAGTGTTTGGCTGGCCGCTGATGTGGGCGACCATCAGCGCCGAAGGCACCGACTGCTTCGACGCCCTGAGCCGATCCTACGCCTATGTCTTCCAACGACCGCTCCGATATCTGTTCTATGCGGTGGTGGCGGCCCTGTTGGGTGCTCTGGGCTGGATTCTGGTCAGCCAATTCGCCGCCGGGGTGATTCAACTGACCTACTGGTGTGCTGGCTGGGGCTATGGCGGCGATGCAGCCAAGCTGGTGGCCCAATCGGGGTCGGGAACCGTCTCTACCGTCGGAAAAATACTCATCCGGTTCTGGGTAGCCTGTGTCAAACTGGGGGCGGTAAGTTATTTGGTCGGGTATTTCTGGGTGGCAGCCTCGGCTATCTATCTGCTGCTGCGGTACGATGTGGATGCCACCGAAATGGATGAGGTCTATTTAGAAGAGGAAACCGAGCAGCCCGGCTATGGAATGCCGCCGCTGCAACCGGACACTTCCGCCGCTGGCCCGAGCCCTGTCAGCCCTCCTGGCGCCGGGTCCGAACCGTCCGGCCCCGCTGCCGCCCCCAATCCCCAAGAGTAACCCAATAGGAAAATTGCATCCCCCTGTCAGCCCAGAAAGTCAATCCCTTTAGCCCAAAGGAAGGCCATCCCTTGCCTTCCTCCGAAAGCGGCTGTGCAGAATGGGTCAAATCCATCGCAAAAAGCGGGCTTCCTCCTTGGGCTGAACCGATACCCTGGGCTGTGGCGGTAAAATGGGACTCGTCCAACAGATGCGGGACTCTCTCCGCCGCCGCAAAGGGTGCCAGGGGCTGACTCTGAAGAAAACTCCCTTTACACGGCCCCGGGGCCGCGAGTGCCGTCCCGGATCTGAATGGTCTCTTCTACCGGAACGATAAAGATTTTGCCATCGCCAGGGGCACCATCCGGTCCCGTGCGAGCCACGTTCAAAATTGTCTCCACGGTCCGGTCCAAAAAGTCGTCGTTGACCACAATCTCCAAGCAGATTTTCCGAAGCACTCTGCTCCGCACCTCCCGACCCCGGAACGTATCTGGCCGACCATGCCAGCTAAATCCCTGGGCGTCGCAGATGGTCATCCGGGTAACTTCGATCTTTTCCAAGGCCTCATGAACAGCCTTCAGTTTGGTAGGCTGAATAATGGCAATCACCAGTTTCATCTCTCCGCTCCTGAGGGATGCTTCTGTGCCTTGGGCCAATGCAAGTGCCTGCTAGGAGTTTCACCAGATGAAGATGCCCAAAGCCTCTTTCGATTATGCCATATCGGCAAGGCAGGAAAAACCGCAGCGGAAAGGTTTCTCCATGCTCTGGGCCTTTCGGGAATTCTCCCGGCATCTTGTGGGCCGATAGAGCAGCAGTGTCCGTTTAGGTATCCTCGTATCTTGACAGGTCCAGGGTCGGCTATGATAATTGACAGCGGGTGCAGGAGCGCCGATCTCTAAAACTCCCCTGCAAACAGGAGGTCCGCCGAATGACCAAAGCCTTTTTATTTCATTCTGCCCACTGCTCGGGAAGGACAATGTTGTAGCCAGAAAAATTGCCGGAGGATTCCTTGAACCTGAGATTCCCTAGTTATTTCACCAGGAGACCCGATTATGAGACTGGTGCACGGCAAACATTCAGCAGAAGTTCCGGAAGCAGGAAGAGATGGGCGGCTGATTTTTACCCGGAGGGTAAGGGGAACCTGTATTTGGGCAATGGTCATCTTAGCGCTGCCAGCAGCCAGAGGGCAGCCCACATTAGCTTCCCAGCAATCAAAACCTCATCCCCAGAAGGAGAGCCTGAATCTGGAGAATGAAGCCCTCCAGTTGCATTTTCAAATCGAAGGCGGCCAGGCTCGCCTGGTGCGGATCGAAAACAAATGGGCCGGCACCACATGGCGGGTAGCCAGCGATGGGTTCCAGATCGGGCTGGAGGGGCAGGCGGCTCTAGGGCCGGACGATTTTATTCTCCAAAAGGCCGATCAAGAACAATTGCCCGGCGGCGGCCAACGCCTCGTATTCCACTACACCGGCAAAAAGCCCGGACTGACCTTGGACATCGTCTATGAACTGGGCGCCAAAGACTTTTTCGTGCGCCGCTGGTTGCAACTGCACACCGAATCGGCTTTGGACCTTCGGCAGGTTGCCGTTTGGGAACTTCGCTTTTCCGAGCCGGACAAACTCACCCAGGTGCAGCAAGGCGGGGGGCCGCCGGTCCACTTGAACGCCTGGGCCTCCTGGCGATTGCCTCGGGCCGAAACCCATGGCGGCTTCGGCAATCCCGTCTTTTTGGCCGATACCTTCTGGGGACTAGAATTCCCGGCAGGGATCAACGGATATGAAAATGGGTTACTACGCCTGGTCCATCATCCGGGCCGACGTATTCAAGGTCAATGGACCAGTAAACCGGCTGTTTTGGGGGTGGCCGAGCCAGGCCGGGTGCTCAAACGTTTCCGGCAGTATGTGGCTAGTTTCCAGGCCAGTCCGCCCGAGCTGAACCTGTTTGTCAATTACAACACCTGGTGGACCCTGATGCCGCCTACCGAACAAAACTGCATTCAACTGATCGAAACCTTCCGCAAAAACCTCTGGGAGCCGTTCGGCCAGTCGTTCGACACGTTTACCATCGACGACGGCTGGGACGAAAAAAACAGCCTTTGGGAGATTCAGAAGGAGCGGTTTCCCCGTGGGTTTGAGCCGGTGGGGGAAGAGCTCAAGAAGATGAACGCTCGGCTTGGCCTTTGGGTTTCGCCCTCTAGCGGCTACAACCACGCCCCCTGGGGCGCCAAGGCCGGTTATGAAGTGAACTCTAATCCCTGGTATCTGTGCCAATCCGGACCGAAATACCGTCGGGATTTTATGCGGGTGATGCTGGATTTGACCAAAAGGTACCAGTTTGCCTTTTATAAGTTTGACGGATTTTGTGCCTCTTGCGAGGCTCCGGGCCACGGCCATTTGCCTGGCCTGTACGCCCAAGAGGCCAATACCGAAGCCTTCATCGAACTTCTGGAGGCCATCCGACGGGAAAAACCGGACATCTTCCTAGATCCTACCACTGGCATGTGGCTTAGCCCGTGGTGGCTTCAGTATGTGGATTCGATTTGGGGCTCAGTTTCCGGCGATTATCCGGACATTGTGGTTCCGGCGCCGATTGTTCGAGATAGTGCCACTACGACCCGGGACGCTGTGTTTCGCCAGCGCTGCCAGCAGCATCCGGGCTTTCCGCCGGCAGCTATCGAACATCTGGGCATCATCGTCATTACGCCGGAAAAATGGGAAGATAATGCGGCCATTGTCGTCGGCCGGGGCTGCCGACTGCTCACCCTCTACATCAACCCAGAGTGTTTCACTAAAGGTCGGCAGGACTGGGCCTTTTTGGCCTCGCTACTACGGTGGACTAGGCACAATGCGGCCATATTGGCCAATACGGAACTTATCCTGGGTGATCCGTTCCAGCGGGAACCCTACGGCTATGCCCATTGGCGAGATGGCCGAGGAATACTGGCTCTCCGGAACCCGTTTATCGACCCCCGGAAAGTTCGCATTTCATTGGACGAGACGATCGGCTGGGAATCGGCCCAGCAGGGGGCTTCCCAGGCCGGTTCCACCCAGGCCCAGACATTCGGGCAGGGGCTGGGACATAACTCTCTGTATATCAGCTTTGACACTTTGCCGTCCGGTTCCACCAACGCCCAGCGGGATACATCGGAGGCTCCGAAGAATCCGGCCCAAAAACTTCGGCTGGTAGCCCGGATTGTCTATCCTCGGTATGAGGTGTTGCCGAAGATTTTTGGCTACGGTAATCACCTGGAACTGGAACTGAGCGCCTACGAAACCGTTTTGGTGGAACTGGTCCCGGTCGATTTTTCTGATCTGGCAGAGCGAAAACCGGCCGAATCAGCAGAATCGGCCAAACTAACAAAAACTCCGGCTTCTGTGGGCGCCGAAGCGGAGAAGGCGGCCCCTGGGGGCAACCTGTCGGCTGCGACGCCTCCCCTAGCTTCGTCCTTGGCTTCGGCGCCTCCGTTGGCTGGCCTGCCGGTGCGAGAACTCCGCCGGCAAGATCGACTGATCGAATACGAACTGTTCGGACCCCCAGGACAGAAATTGCCGGTTCGCTTACCTCCAGGTGTGCAGGCGGCTTGGTTGGACGGAGAGCCCCTGGCCCTAGCCGATCCGTCTGCTTCGTTAGAGGTCCCATTTCCTGGCCAGCCGCCGGGTTGCAAGGTCGAAAACGTTTCCCAAAAGGTAGTGCTTGGCGATGGCGGCCAGACGGCTTGGAAGATCGAAGGCACTGCCCAGGTGCAACTTTCTTCCGGCGTGCAGGCAGCCTTGCACATTCTGTTTGATCCAAAGACGAGCCCAGTCCCACCGGTCGATTGCCAGGTGAAATTGGGCGATCGGGCTGTGGAAGTCCGGGCGGTCCGAAGTCCTGAAAAACGGGTGCAAACGCATCTGCCGCATCGCTGGACCTGGTTTGAGGCGCCGCTGCCGGAAGGAGAACATCAGATTACCTGGACCATCCAGCCGATGGCTAAGGATAGCCCCGCTGCTGCCGGAAAGGCTGAGCCAACCCCTTCGCCTAAGCCGGGACAAATAGTATTAGTAGCCAACCCTGCCCAAACTGGCCCGGCCAAGGCGGCCCAAACCGGTTCGGTCAAACCACCCCTATTCAGAAACGCCACCGATGTATCTGCGGCGACGCTGGATTTGACTGGTCCGGCTAAACCGGGCTCGCCAGCGCCCACCAAGGCAGAGCAAACCGGTTCGGATAAACCGCCGTATCTGGTGGCCGAGATGGGCTGCTGGGTGTGGGCGGAAAAGGCGTTGGCTAGGCGGGAGCTTCGGCTTCAGTTTGCCGACAGTGCGGTTATGCCGTCCCCGCCGCCCCCGTGGCCCCTGCCGATCCAAATGGACCGCCAACGCCAGATCATCTCAGTTCAGCCGGTCGGGCCAGTCCGGATCGGTTCCCGATGGACCGGCATCCGCCAGGCGGTGGTTTGGCTGGATCAGATATCGCCGAATCTGGCGGAGCAAGCCTGGGGCCGGTTGCAGCGGGGAAAGAGCGTTTGGGAAAAGCCAATGACCATTGCCGGAAAAACCTACACCTCCGGCCTGGGAACCCATGCCGAAAGCCGGATCGCCTATGACCTGGCCGGCGGCGGGTTCAAAAAGTTTCGAGCTTACATCGGACGGGACCAACATGCCATGGACGGCCAGGTAATCTTTGAGGTTTGGCTCGATGGCCGAAAGGTCTTCCAAAGCCCCCCAATGCGTAAAGACAGCCCCGCCCAACTGGTCGAACTGGATGTCGAAGGGGCCGAGTGGCTGGAACTTCGCTCACTTCCCGGCGACGATGGCATTACCGGCGACCATGCCAACTGGGCCGACGCCCAACTGCTCCGCCAATAGGCCCATGGTTCTGAAAAGATTGCAAGGCCTCAACAGATGCACCGCCGCCGCTTTGATAAGCTGGCAATAGTAGGCCGTCGTTCCAAAAGCGTTGGAAGGGGAGAAGGCGAACGGATTTGTTCTGATTCTTTCTCGGCAACAGAAGGGAAGGCATCGATGAACCAGCGGATGGGATTGTTTGGTATTCTTTTGATCTTATGGGGATATATGGGGCTGGCTGGATGGGCGGCGGAGACGGCGTCAAAAGCCGATCCACCGGCCCCCTCGGCCCCCAACCAACAACCTCATCCGGGCCAAAAACTTCCCCCAGGCCAACAGCCACATCCAGATCACCAAGCCCCTGCAGACCAACAGCCTCCTCCCAACCAACCGCCTCATCCGGGCCAAAAACCTGATTCAGACCAATCATCTGATCCACTCCAACAGCCTCATCCAGACCAAGAACCTAATGCTGAGCAACCACCTCATCCGGGCCAAAAACTTCCCCCAGGCCAACAGCCACATCCAGACCACCAAGCCCCTGCAGACCAACAGCCTCCCCCCGACCAACAGCCTCCTCCCGACCAACCAGACCGACAGGCCCCAAAAACGGCGTCGCCGACCCCGGCGCCGGAAGTCCAACCGGCCCATCGGAAAGATCAACCGGAGGCGGCAAAGAATCCGCCAGAGGGTCCGCTCGACGGAGAGAAAACGCCGCCAGAAAAACCGGAACATCAGCCTGAGGAGGTCGTCTTTGTGGCCGACGGCAAACCGGAGTTGGTCGAGGCGGTCGGTCAGAAATGGGTCGAAGGCGACGGCTACCTGGAAGGCAGTGGGCCGGGCAACCTGCTCCGAACGGTCCGGGCCATCGGATCGGGCGATTTCCATATGAAGCTCGAGCTGAGCATTTTTCATCTAGAGCGGAGCGGGGCTTCGGTGGTGTTGGGCGAGGCCAACCTTTTCGGCTTTTCCAGCGGCAACGATCGGCTCTTTGTCGAAGGGCCGATCTTTCCCGGCGGCCAGCAAGTCTTGGACCCCACCGACCGGCACATCCGAGAAGGTCAACGGTTTCACCTGGAAATCATCCGCAAAGAAAAGCATATGCGTTTTTTGGTGGATGGGCAGCCGGTGTATTCGATGCTGACCGATGGGGGGCCGATCGGGCAGATCAGCCTTCGGCCTTGGCGAAGCCGAATGCGCGTACATCAATTCACTGCTACCGGCCGGATTCTGGATATTCCCCGACCGGCTGTCGCCCCGCCGGCTCAGAGCAAACCGACTTTGGAACCTCAGCCTCCCGTGGGCAAACCCAAAACCTCTGACAACCCACCCCCTTCGGGCCATGACATCCGTCATCCTGGGGGGCCAACGCAAAACCTCTGACACCCCCTTGCGAAGCCCGCTCCCAGATCGCCTCGGTGAACCCCACCCACCTGGTAGGTAGCACGCGGCTGAACTCGACTTTTGCCAATTTTCCGGCCGCGCCGCACAGGGATTATCCTAACCCGTTGGAAATAAAGGAGTTACGAAATGACATGAACAAATCGGGTTTTCTGCGTAACTACTGGAAACAAAAGGAGTTGTGAAAAATGGCAACAGTCGAGCCGAAGTGTTTCTTTATTCCATAGTGTTTCTTTATTCCATATAAAATTGCCGGACGCGCAGAATCGCCTCAAAGCCGGGTTGGCGCAGGCAATCTTCCAGGCATTGCATGGCGGGGTGGTCTGGGGGCAAAAGTTCATACCGCCGCTTGACCGAGCCAACAATCATATCTAAGCCCAGCGGCATCGCTTTGGTCAGAAAAGCGCTTTCCAGGGCACTTTTGACAGGCGTTCCATCCCGCCGGCGAGACGGCAACATGACCGTCAAATTGCTTAAGCCGACCGAAAAATGCACTCCGGCAAATTCAGGATCTTGGTGGATCATTTCCATGGCCTGGATCAACCGCACTAAGTTTCCCTCGGCGTCGGAACCGATCGGGGTAATGCCCGGATCGAATATGCAGTCCTTTTTTTCTAGCCCCGGGCAACGCCGAAGGGCTTCCCGCAGCAAAAACTGGGCCGCCTGATAGGTTTGTTGGGCGGTTCGACACGGCTGGGCCCGGCCATCCACACTATGTTCCGAGATGAGCAAAATGGGCCGAAACGGCTGGATCGCCCACAGATCGAACATGCTGATCCGGAGGGGCGAAATAGAGTTGAGGATCGGCCAATAGCCGTCCGCTTTGTCCGGCTCATAGGCTTGTAAGCCCGCACGGGCTAGCTCCAGATCAGGTGTATCAATGGCCAGCGGTTTTCGGGTAACCTGCTGGATGCGGCGGACGGCCTCGGCCATAAACTCGGGCGGGCGCATCCCGACATTGACATCAATATAGGCGGCCCCGGCGGCGTCTTGCATCCGGGCAAGCTCCAAAATACCCTCCCAATCGCCGGTCTCAAAAAGTTCATGGGTAGCGGGAACCGAATCGTTGATCGACTCGCCAATAAGGATCAAATTGGCAATCGGCATCGAGCACTCCTCTTTGCCAGGCTCAAAACCACACCAGGGGTCCGGCCCCAGCTAGCTGCCTCTCCGGGCGGACGGGATAATCCTCTTTGCACCCGGAGAAACACAGCCGGGGCAAGACGATGGTCCAAGAGCATAGAGGGCAGAAAAGACGCTCTAAGCTTGCACGCCGACAAGACGCCGGGCCAGAGCCACCGCCCCGCTGGCGTTGTCGCTGTAACCGTCGGCGCCAATCTGGTCCGCATATTGCTGAGTAACCGGGGCGCCGCCCACGATGACTTTAACCTTCGAGCGAAGGCCGGCCTGCTCCAAGGCCTGGATCACTTTGGGCATCATGGTCATCGTCGTAGTGAGCAGAGCGGACATGGCCACGATGGCGCCGTCGCCTTTTTCGCGGGCGGCTTCCACGAACCGTTCCGGCGGCACATCAATGCCCAGATCCGTAACCTCAAACCCGCCGCCTTCCAGCATCGAGGCCACCAAGTTTTTGCCAATGTCGTGCAAGTCGCCCTGCACAGTGCCAATGACCACCCGGCCTGCCTTCTTAGCCCCGGAAGCGGCCAGCCTCGGCGTCAATACCTCCAAGGCTTTTTTCATGGCCCGGGCAGCAATCAATAGCTCCGGCACAAAATACTCATTGCACTCAAAGCGTCGACCCACCTCATCCATGGCCGGGATCATGTACTTGGCCAATAGCTCATTGGGATCCAGATTGGCATCCATCGCCGCCTTGGCCGCCTCCTCGGCTACCTTGGCATTACCAGTCAAAATCGCTTCATACAAATCTTCTGGCTTGGCCATCACTTATCTCCCCAATGGTGCTAAGAAAACTCCCAGCTGAAACTTTAATGGAACACTTCAGGCGAAGGCACGAAACAGCCGAATGCCGTACTCCGACCGCCCCCGAAACCAGGCAGCCTGTTCTGCATTGGTAGGCTTTTCTGCTTTCCCGTTTGCGCGGGAAATAAACCTGGACCGCAGCTTGGCGCGGCAGAGCCCAAAAAAACCAGCCTGCTGAAAGCCTCCTTTTCCCTCCGCTGCGCTGTTCCCACTTTATCCCATTTGCCGGAGGAAGGCATCCAGCTAACCGCGGAGGAAAGGGCTTTTGGAGAATTATACTATCCGAAGTCCATTCCTTGTGCCAGCCCCGCCAGAGACAGTCTTTGCTCCGGTAGAGGTTTCCTTCCGCTGGTTTGAGCAGTCCAACCTCCAAGACCGACAACACCTTTCCCAAAAACTCCTCCGGTTGCCCAGATCGGACGGGAGAAGAGTCTGGATGGGCTATTTTCTTAACTGATTTTTTCAAAAGAAGTTATAACTAGTTTCCGAATCTTCCACCTGCCAGCTCCTCCCACTCCCCTCGGAGGGCTGCTAGCGGGCAAGCCGTTAACCCCAGAAAAATTCCTTCTCTCTCTTGTCTTCGGGCCAGTTGGAGTGCATACTTATATTTTTACCCAGGTATTACAAAGGCTTTTTGGTAAGCAAGGGTTTTTAAACAGAAAGTCCACCCAATGGCCAGAGAGTGTGAAATTTGTGGCAAAAAGGCCGTGATGGGCAATCAGATCACCACTCGGGGTAAGGCCAAATACCTCGGTGGGGTGGGCAAGAAGATTACCGGGATTTCGCCCCGGCAATTTCGGCCCAACTTGCAACGGGTCCGGATCACCACTGCCAATGGGACCCATAAACGGATTCGTATCTGCGCCCAATGCCTCCGAAGCGGGGCGGTAACTCGGATCATTCGGGCTGCCCCGTTCAAGTTACCCCCCTTGGACACGGGACCATCTGTTGCTGGGCCATCTGGTACCGAGCCGTCGGAAAAAACTCGGTCCGAATCAGGAGCAAAAACTGCCCAGAAGCCTAAAGGAAAGAAAAAGCAGGGGTAACCCTCTCGTTTTGCTGGGTTTTGTCCATCTGCTGGCTATTCTGGCCAACCGATACAGTAGGCAAAATACAGCTATAGAGGGGTTTCCATTCCCCCAAGGAGCACGCCTTCATGGCCCTTTCCCAAGAAGAAGTCCAAAAGGTGGCCCTTTTGGCCCGATTACTTCTTACTCCCCAAGAAGTGGAATTAATGACCACCCAATTGGGGCAAATTTTGGACTACATGGCCCTGCTCAGAGAGGTGAATACGGACGGGGTAGAGCCGATGGCCCATGCCGTGGAAATGGCCAATGTGTTTCGGGAAGATCGGGTAGAACCGAGTTTGCCTCAGGAGGCGGCCCTAGCCAATGCCCCCCACCGGGACGAAGAATGTTATCGTGTCCCAGCCGTTCTTGGGGAGATATAACCCCTCTGGTGTGCTAGCCGCTGTCTCGCAAATGCTAGTCGAACGGCCGTCTGCCCTGCCTCTTTGCCAACCTATCTTTCACCATCCTCCAAGGCATCCAGAACTCTCTCCAATACCATCCTTGCTGCTCCTAGAGGAATAGTTGGTGGAGCGGGTGGGCTCTGAGGGCCTTTTTGGGGGTACAACATGAGTGATCTTGTAGAGCTAACCGCTACCGACCTGCTGGAACGGTTCCGCACAGGCCAATTGCGGGCTGTGGAATTAGTGGAAGCGTGTTTGGAGCAGATCCGCCGATACGACAGCCACATTGGGGCCTTTTTGCAGGTGGACGCCGAGGAGGCATTGGCCCAGGCCGCCCAAATCGATCGGCGTCGGCAGGCTGGGGAGCCTTTGGGCTCATTGGCCGGTATTCCCGTAGCCATCAAAGACAACCTCTGTACTCAGGGAGTCCCGACCACCTGTGGCTCCAGGATGTTGGCCGATTTTCGGCCCCCTTATGATGCTACAGTGATTCAGCGGCTTAAATCGGCCGATGCCATCCTGCTGGGCCGAACCAACATGGACGAGTTTGCCATGGGCGGATCGACCGAAACCTCCGCCTTTCAGAAGACCCGAAATCCTTGGGATTTAGAGCGGATTCCTGGCGGCTCTAGTGGGGGATCGGCGGCTTGTGTGGCCGCTCGCATGACCCCCCTTGCAGTGGGTACGGATACGGGCGGCTCTATCCGACAACCGGCTGCACTATGCGGTGTGGTGGGGCTAAAACCCACCTATGGTAGGGTGAGCCGGTACGGCCTGGTGGCTTTCGCCTCCAGTTTGGACCAAATTGGTCCCCTGGCCCGCTCGGTCGAAGATGCTGCCTTGCTCTTGGAAGTGCTGGCCGGCCATGATCCGAAAGATTCCACCTCGGTGCCCACCCCGGTACCCCCGTATTCCAAAACCGTTGGCCAAAAACTTCCGGACCTACGTATCGGGATCGTGCCGGAACATTACACCGAGGGGTTGGATGCCGAGGTAGCCCAGGCGGTTCAAGAGGCGGTAAAGCTCTATAGGTCCCTAGGGGCCACCGTTCGGGAGGTCCACTTGCCTCACAGCAAATATGCGGTAGCCGCCTATTACATCATTGCTCCTTCGGAGGCTTCGAGCAATTTGGCTCGGTATGATGGGGTGCATTTTGGCTATCGGACGCCGGAGCAGGCGATGAGGGCCCAATTGGAGGCGGAGCAGGCCGCGTTGCGCCGGGCAGGCAACCAGGCTGCTTTGGAGGAGCTCGACAGCCCGTTGGTCCGGATGTTCCGGCAAACCCGCTCGGAAGGCTTCGGTCCCGAGGTAAAACGCCGCATTATGCTGGGCACCTATGCCCTTAGCGCCGGATACTATGAGGCCTATTATCTGAAGGCGTTGAAGGTACGGCGTCTGATTCGGCAGGATTTCGACCAGGCATTTCAACAGGTGGATATTATTTTAGGGCCGGTCACGCCGGCGCCGGCATTTCGGCTGGGCGAAAAGATCCACGATCCGCTGGCGATGTATCTATTTGATCTGTACACGGTAGTAACCAATTTGGCAGGGATTTGTGGGATTTCTATTCCGTGTGGATTTTCTCGCCAGGGGCTTCCGATTGGGCTACATCTGCAAGCGCCGCCGTTTGAGGAAGAGCGGCTTCTGCGCGCCGCCGCCATGTTCCAGCAGGCGACCCAGTGGCATCGGCATCGTCCGCCCCTGGAAGAGCTGGTTGTTTCTGGCACATAGCCTGTCGGCTTATTGGGCATAGAATAGAAGGAAGGGGCCGGATGGCTTTCCGGACGGGGTGGGGGGCCCGTTTGTCTGTTTGTCTCCTTTGCCCATAACGTGTTGGAAGAAAGTTTTTCCAGAATGGCCCAGCACGCTGGAAGGGAAGATTTTTTGCCCATGACGCCCGAAGAGGTTCGCCGTCGCGGCTGGGAGGCGGTGGATGTGGTATTTGTTACCGGCGATGCGTATGTGGATCATCCGAGTTTTGCGATGGCGATTTTGGGCCGATGTTTGGAGGCGGCCGGCTTCCGAGTGGCTATCCTGAGTCAGCCTGATTGGCGATCCTGCCAGCCGTGGCGGCAGTTTGGTCGGCCCAGGCTCTGTTTTGCTATTAGCGCCGGCAATATGGATTCGATGGTCAACCACTATACGGCCAATCGGAAGCGGAGGAATAAAGATGCGTACAGTCCTGGCGGCCGCATGGGGCTTCGTCCGGATCGGACGACCTTGGCCTACTGCCAGCGGGCACGGGAAGCCTATCCCGGCGTACCGGTCATTGCTGGTGGCATCGAAGCCAGTCTGCGCCGTCTAGCCCACTACGACTATTGGAGCGATAAAGTCCGACGGTCCATCCTCATGGACGCCAAGCCGGATCTGGTGGTCTATGGCATGGGCGAACGGGTGCTTGTGGAAATCGTGCGTCGCTTGGCCGCCGGCGAAGGGGTGAAAAATCTTCGGGATTTGCGGGGGGTGGCGTATCGGCTTGGGGCCAAAGAGCCATTGCCGGAAGGACTGGTCCGAGAGGCCCGTGCGCTGACGGCTGAGCTTCGGCAACAAACCAGCCCCTCTCCCCAGGCGCTAGAGGCAGCCCAAGCCAACCGAGGCGGCCGGAGCGGAGAAGGATTTCCCCAACCGGAAAGTCCCCTTTTACCCCCCAAGCCTGTGGAAACCTTAGTTCTGCCCAGTTATGAAGAGGTATCGGCCAGCAAGGAGGCCTTTGCGCGGATGACCCTGTTGGCCTATCGGGAGGCCAATCCTTATAGCGGCCGCCGATTGGTGCAGTATCATGGGCCGGAGGCCGTGGTGGTCAATCCTCCGCCGGCGCCGCTTTCGGAAGCGGAGATGGACTGGATTTATAGCCTTCCGTTCACTCGCCGGGCGCATCCGAACTACCAGGAGCCGATCCCGGCCCTCCAGGTAGTAGAAACATCAGTTCAGATAGTCCGAGGTTGTCCGGGCGGCTGTAGTTTCTGCTCGTTGACCTTGCATGAAGGCCGGATCGTCCAATGCCGATCCGAACGCTCCATTCTGGCGGAAGTGCGTCGGGTAGCTCGGTTGCCGAACTTTTCCGGCCTGATTAGCGATCTGGGCGGGCCGACGGCAAATGTCTATCGGATGAATTGTACCAGGCCGGACCTGCAAGCCCGCTGCCGCCGACTCAGTTGCCTTTGGCCCACCATCTGCCCGCTGTTTTCTGCCGATCATCAGCCGCTTTTGAAACTCCTGCGCCGGCTGCGCCGAGTTGAGGGCGTTCGTCGGGTGCTGATTGCTTCCGGTGTACGGATGGACTTGGCCCGACGCTGCCCGGAATATGTGGAGGAACTTGCCCGCCATCATGTTGGGGGCCATCTGAAAGTAGCACCCGAGCATACCGATCCGAAGGTGCTCGGGTTGATGAGAAAGCCCCCCATTGAAGAGTTCGAGGAGTTTGGTCGGCTCTTTGAGCGGGCCTCCCACCAGGCGGGACGGCAGCAGTATCTGGTGCCGTATTTTATCGCTGGGCATCCCGGCTCCAATCTGGCAAGCATGATTCAGTTGGCCTGCTATCTGAAACGGCATGGGCTTCGGCCCCAACAGGTGCAAGATTTTTTGCCAACACCTGGTACTTTGTCCACCTGTATGTATTGGACGGGTTTGGATCCCCTGACAGGCCAGGTCGTGGATGTACCACGCAGCGGCCGGCAACGACGCCTCCAACGGGCCCTCCTGCAGTACTGGAAGCCAGAAAACTATTTTGATGTCCGCGCAGCCCTTCTGGAGGCAGGCCGAGAGGACCTGATCGGCCAGGGCCCCGACTGCCTCATCCCAGCCAAGCCACCCCAAGGTGCCTCCCCACAAAGCCCATCCAGACGCCGACGGCCCTCCCCCCAACCTACCAGCCCTCATGGTGCTCCTGCCCCGCTTATCCGAGGAACCGATGACTTTGTAGATTGTCCGCCCCTGTGAAAACTCTTTTGGCCCTAAACCCCACTCCACCCAAAGGCTCGAAAAGACCAACTCTCCTAACCCAATGAGTCCTACACCCAGAATGCCCTCCCCCGGTTCCTATCCTGTCTTAACGCCAATCGGTTACCACCGCTTAACCATGGTCTCAGCCAGGCAGTCTCCAAACAGGTAAAATAGAAGCAACAGCAATCCCGAAGGCGAAGACGACACGAATTTAACCGAAAGCTGCCTCTTTGTTGTCCATGCCGCCAAAGCTCGCAATCCAGCGGCGGTGACAAGGCAAGTTTGTCCTGTCGGCAGGTTCCAGAAAAACAGGAAGCTCTCCAAAACCCTGAACATCACATGAGACTTATGAACATTTGATCTATTCCTTTGCCTATCGGTCCCATTGCTGGGCACTATATACTGAGTCTAATGTGGGCAGTGCCACTATCTGCTGGGGCTGTTGGCGGAGGCTCCGAAATAGTGTAAAAATAATTCTTTCGAATTATTCAGAGGTTCCAAACAACAAGTAGCCCAAAGAAACCTGCACGGCCGAAGTTGCCCCAAAAAACCAGGCCAGCCGCTTTGCAGCAAGGAGAAGGGCGGCTTGTCACAAAAAAAGCGCAAACTCACCCCAAACGGCCGAACGGCTCCCAACGGATGATTACTCAAATCGGGTGAGCCCGGGCGTAGGCATGGGGTAGTTGCCTTGGGCGTCCGGTTTGGTCGGCGGATCGGCGTCCAGCGCAAGCCGCTTCGGAGCAATCACCCGATTGGACGCCATGGCCTGCTCCCAGGTGATCACCTGTCCTGTATAACCCGCCCAGGTCATCATAATGGCCATCAGGCTGCTCCGGGCCATGTAAAGGCCGTTGTTGATCGGCTGGCCAGTGCGGATCGACCGAAGCAGGGCCGCCTGTTCCTGTTCAAACCGGTTGCACGGTGGCCCTTGGTACTGCCATTTCACCTTTCCTTCGATGCGATTCCGCAAAAGGTCGCATCGGCCTTCGGTGCCGTAGAATCGGTCGGAGATTTCGGTGGCCGTGCCGTCTTGTTGTCGGCAATAGCCGAAAAGTTTTACGCCGTTGGGGTATTCAAACACGGCGGCAAAATGATCCCAGGCGTCGCCGTACTGGGGGCCGATGCGGGCTTGCCGACCGCCCATGCCCCAGCAGCGCAGCGGCGGCTCGTCATGCATGGCCCAGGCCGCCTTGTCCAAATTATGCACCATGTTTAACCCCGGCAGGTCGCAGGCCAGCCAGAAAAAGTTATACCAATCCCGCAGTTGATACTCCATTTCGGTCCACTCCGGCCGCCTTGGCACAGAGCGCAAAAACCCGGTGTTGCAGATTTCTTCGATCGCCACGATTTGGCCAATGGCGCCGTCGTGGATGCGTTTCATGGTTTCCTGTACGCCTGTATCATATCGCCAGGCCAAGCCCGAAACAATGGAAAGCCCTTTGTTTCGGGCCAATTCCGCCGCCTCCAAGACCATCCGCACCCCGGGGGCATCGACGGCATGGATCTTTTCGCAAAAGACGTGTCGGCCCGCTTCGACGGCCGCCTTCAGATAATGCGGATGGAAAAAGGTCGGCAGAGCCAGCAGAACCACATCAGAACATTCAATCACATACCGGTAGGCGTCAAAGCCCAAAAAGCACCGCTCTTCCGGCGTATCCACCCGATCGCCGAA
Source organism: uncultured Thermoguttaceae bacterium (assembly GCA_938042245.1). GTDB lineage: Bacteria > Planctomycetota > Planctomycetia > Pirellulales > Thermoguttaceae > JANXAQ01. Next base: position 7,752 of record CALIRO010000002.1, on the reverse strand, counting down.
AAGCGTTTGGAGACTGCGTCGGCTGGCCTGGAGCCTATCCCGAAACACGTCGCCCATGGCGACCAGTTTAGTGTGCGGATCAGCGCGGAGGGCGTCGGCTGCAGCGCCGGTTCCCCGCCCGCCGCAACCAATCAGGCCAAGCTTAATGATCTGGCTTCCCTGAGCATGCACAGCCCGCTCCAACGGCAATCCACCCAACATCGTCGCCCCCGCCGCCGCTCCTGCTGCCGTAACCTCCAGGTAGCGACGTCGGCTCAGCCGATCTGTTGGGGATTTTCCCCTGTCCCTACCGATCTGTTGCATCTGGGGCCTCCTTAATTAAACTGTTTCTCGATCACCCTATATGTTCCCGGCAAACGCCGCAGGTTTTTGCGCGCCTCTGCCATCTTTCGCCATTCTACCGGGCTAGGTATCATGGCGCAAAGGTTGGGGGAGCAATTTGCTTTGCAGGAGAGAGATTCGCTTGGTAGGAAGGAGGATTCTGCAATGCGACGATCCCTGAACTTGTGGGCGGTAACTTGGGTGGTGTTGGTATTAGATGTACAAAGTTCATCTGCCGGTGAACCGGCCGATGGCTCCCGACCGGCCGATCTGCCCAACATCGTCTTTATCCTGGCTGATGACCTTGGCGTATATGATTTGGCCTGTTATGGCCGGTCAGAGCATCGCACGCCGCATTTGGACCGGTTGGCATCGCAGGGCCTGCGGTTTACCAATGCCTATGCGGCCTCGCCGGTTTGTTCGCCCAGCCGAGCAGCCCTATTGACCGGCAAAGACCCAGCCCGATTGCACCTGACGACGTTTCTGCCCGGTCGGCCCGATGCGCCATCGCAAAAGCTCCTTCATCCGAAAATTGCCATGCAACTGCCCTTGGAAGAGATCACCTTGGCCGAACGGCTCAAACAGGCCGGTTATGCCACCGCCTGCATCGGCAAGTGGCACCTGGGCGGCCAAGGATTCGGTCCCGCCGAGCAAGGATTTGATTTTGTTCATCCTGGGAAAGCGAACACTGTTCCTTCAGAAACCGAGGGCGGCAAAGGGGAATACGATCTGACCGCCGCTGCCGAGCAGTTCATCCGGGCCAACCGAGACCGCCCCTTTTTCCTTTATCTTGCGCATAATACGCCGCATATTCCCTATACGGCTCGGCAAGCCCTGATCGAAAAAAACGCCAAGGCCTTCGAGCCGGTCTATGCCGCCCTGATCGAAACGTTGGACGATACGGTGGGCCGACTGCTGGGGACTTTGGATCGCCTTGGACTGGCCGAGCGCACCATCGTCATCTTCACTTCGGATAATGGCGGCTTACATGTGCCGGAGGGGCCGCATCGGCTGATCACCCACAACGGCCCCTATCGGGCGGGCAAAGGCTACCTGTATGAGGGTGGGCTTCGGGTGCCGCTGATTGTCCGTTGGCCTGGCCGGGTACCAGCGGGCAAACTGATCCATGAACCTATGATCCATACCGATTGGGTCCCCACGCTTTTGGACTTGCTGCGCCTGCCGGTGCCGAAGGACCTGGACGGCCAGAGCATGGCCCATCTGCTTTGCCCGACCGGAAGCGATATTTCAGGGGATGTTTCCGGGGGCGCTTCGCCGAGCCGCTCTTCCCAGCCGGCTGCTTCTGGACAAACGGCCCGCTGGCCATCTGGTACCGATTCAGACACCCTTGGCCGACTGCTTTTCTGGCATATGCCGCATTATACCAACCAGGGTGGCAGGCCCGGCGGCGCAGTACGCCAAGGCCCCTGGAAACTCATCCAACCATACGAAACCGGCCAACTGGAACTCTATAACCTCGATCAAGATCCCGGCGAAACCCACAACCTGGCCGACAAGATGCCCGAATTGGCCGATCGGCTCCGACAGGCACTAGACACCTGGCGCAAACAGATCGGCGCCCAAGAGAATACGCCGAATCCAAACTTCGATCCCTCCCTCCACCGGGCGTTGTATATCGACCTGGATCCCTCGAAGTTTCAGCCGCAAACAGCCTCCCAAGCCGACATCGACCGGATGCAACAGTGGCGCCGCCTGATGAACGACGTCGTACCCAAGCCAGAAAAACCGAAACCTAAACCAAAGCCTAAAGTAGGTCCTAAACCGGCCCCGGAGACGAAAACCTCTCTATTTCCCCCCGCTCCCCTCGGCAGGAGAGGGGCAGGGGTGAGGGAGAAGGAGGCTGAGGTTGGCCTCCAGGAAAGCTGCTTCCTGACGGAGGCGGTGTGCTATACCCCCTCACCCGGCTTCGCCTTCGGCTCAGCCGACCTCTCCCGCCAGGGGAGAGGCGGATCGGTTGGATTGGCCCAGCAGCTTCCCCAAACCAATCTGGCTTCTGCCTCGGAAAACGTACCGGCCGATCAGCCATCCTCCAAACCGTCTGAGCCGGTTCGCTCTGCCAACACGGCGTCCAGGCCGAATGTGCTCATCATCCTAGCCGATGACATGGGCTATTCCGATCTGGGCTGGTATGGCGGAGAGATCGAGACGCCCCATCTGGATCGGTTGGCTGCCGGTGGACTTCGGTTTACCCAATGTTACAATACGGGCCGGTGCTGGCCTTCAAGGGCCGCCATTATGACCGGCTATTATGCCCAGCAAGTTCGGCGGGATACGGTTCCGGGCGTCCGAAGCGGCAATCAAGGACGCCGCCCCACCTGGGCCCCGCTGCTTTCCGAACTCCTTCGCCAGCACGGCTATCGCTGCTATCACAGCGGCAAATGGCATATCGACGGTTCACCTTTGGCCGGCGGCTTCGACCATAGCTACCTTCTGGAAGATCACAATCGCTTCTTTGCTCCGAAGAACCACTTAGAAGACGATCGGCCCCTGCCCCAGCCTGGACCGGAAGACGGTTACTACGCCACCTCGGCCATTGCTCAATATGCCGTCAAATACTTGCAGGAGCACCAGCAGAAGTACCAGGACCGGCCGTTTTTCTTGTATCTGTGCTTTACTGCTCCGCATTTTCCGCTTCATGCGCCGCAAGAGGTGGTGGCCCGCTATGTGGAGCGGTACGCAGTGGGCTGGAACCAGATCCAACAGGAGCGGGGCCAACGGCTTCGGCAAATGGGTTTGGTTCGGCATGATCCGCCGCCGATGGAGCGGGAGCTTGGTCCACCGTACCCATTTCCAGATGCCATGAAGATTCTTGGCCCGGGCGAGGTGAACCGGCCTCTTGCCTGGCAGGAGCTTACGGCCGAGCAACAGCGCTTTCAGGCCGCCAAAATGGCCATCCATGCGGCTATGGTCCATCTGATGGACGAGGCGATCGGCCAGGTGCTCGAACAACTTCGCAAAATGGACGCCTGGGAGAATACGCTGATTTTATTTGCCTCGGATAACGGGGCCAGTGCGGAGATCATGGTCCGGGGCGACGGCCATGACCCGAAAGCGCCGCCGGGGAGTGGACAAACTTTTCTATGCCTGGGGCCCGGCTGGTCCAGCGCCTCCAACACCCCATTTCGCCGACATAAGGTCTGGGTCCACGAAGGCGGCATTGCCACCCCGCTGGTGGTGCACTGGCCGGCAGGAATTCGAGCAGCCGGTGAACTTCGGCATACGCCGGTCCATTTTATCGACGTGTTTCCTACTGTTTTGGAGCTTGCGGGCATCCCCGTGCCGGAGGAGTGGCAGGGGCAGGCACGGCCGCCGCTGCCAGGAAAAAGCCTCCGGCCTCTTTTCGAAAAAGACGGCACGGTCCAACATGACTATTTCTGGTTCCTGCACGAAGGCCATCGGGCCATCCGAGTGGGCGATTGGAAACTGGTGGCCGCCCGCGGCGATCCCTGGGAACTTTATAACCTGGCTGACGACCGCGGCGAAACCAAAAACCTCCTCTCTCAACACCCAGAAAAAGCCCAGCAGCTGGAAACCCTCTGGAACCAGCTTTGGGAGCAGTTTCAACAAGACGCCAAACGAAATCTGCCGCCGGAAGAACTTCAACCCAAACCCAAAGCCCGGCCCAAGTCGGCCAAACCAACCTCCTCGGTTCTACCGCCATCTACGCCTGTCCAGCACCAGGCAACGCCTTCCAGCGACAATCGACCGGCCGATAAAAATTCATCTTCCAAACCAAACCTCGTGTTTCTGCTGACGGACCAATGGCGGGCCAAAGCAGCGCCTTGGGAAGGCGATCCCAATGTACACACACCGAACCTGGATCGGCTTTCCCGGCAGAGCATCCGGTTTGATCGGGCCATCTCGGTCTGTCCGGTATGCACGCCGTATCGGGCCGCCCTGCTGACCGGCAGGTTTCCCACCACCACCGGCATGTTCATGAACGACCTATATCTGCCGGATGAAGAGCTTACCCTGGCGGAACTATTCCAGCAGGCCGGCTACCGAACCGCCTACATCGGCAAATGGCACCTGGACGGCCATGGCCGAGACGCCTACATCCCGCCGGAACGTCGGCAAGGATTCCAGTTTTGGATGGCGGCAGAATGTGATCATAATTATCTTAAGTCTCATTATTACACCGGCCAGAACCCCCAGAAACAGTTTTGGGAAGGCTACGACGCCTTTGCTCAGACCCAGGCGGCGGTGGAGTATCTTCGGCGGTCGGCTCGGCAAGGCGAACCTTTCTTTTTATTTGTCTCCTATGGACCGCCCCATTTTCCCCACCACACGGCCCCCCCAGATTGCCAGGCCCTTTGCCCGCCGGAGAAGATCCAGTTTCCGCCTAATGTGCCGCCGGAAATGCAGACCGAAAAACTTCGCCAAGAGGCGGCTGGTTACTACGGCCACTGTGCCGCCCTGGACCGATGTGTCGGCCAGATTGTAGCGGCGTTGGAGGAGACCGGCCTGGCCGACCGAACCATCCTAGTGTTCACCTCAGACCATGGCGAAATGCTTGGCAGCCAGGCCTTGCCACCCTATCGGAAACAGGTCCCCTATGATGAGTCGGTGCGGGTCCCGCTTTTGATCCGTTGGCCGGGCCTGCACGGTCGCCAGGGAAAGATCATTCGTACACCTATCAGCACGGTGGACCTGATGCCGACGCTGTTGACTTTGGCCGGCCTCGACGTACCCAAAACCGTCGAAGGCGAAGACCTCTCCGAACTCCTCCGCGGCGGGCCAGAGCGCCCAGATCGGGCAGTGCTCATCATGAATGTGGCGCCGTTTGCCGACAACTTCGAGGGCAAAGAATACCGAGGCCTCCGTACCAGCCGATATACTTATGTTCGAGACCTGAACGGCCCTTGGCTCCTATTTGACGACGAAACCGATCCCTATCAAATGAAAAACTTGGTCGGCCAGCCGCAGTTTGCCCAGTTGCAGGCGGAGTTGGACCAACGGTTGCAGGCATTGTTAAAGGCGATCGGCGAGGATTTTCGGCCTCGTCAGGACTACTTACGCCGGTGGGGCTACGAGGTTGGCCCTCGGGGTGCAATCCCCTACGGCCCCGGCGCCAAGGTCCAATCCCCACGAAAACCCACCGCCGCCAAACCGGCGCCCTAAAACGCACCTCCCTCTCCCGTCCACGGGAGAGGCGATTTTTTTGCGGTGAGCAGATGCTAACAAATCCCCTCTCCCCAGGGCGGGAGAGGGCTAGGGTGAGGGGGAAATTTTCTCCCCTCCGCGGGCAGAGGTGTAGGGGTCCAGCACCCGCCTGTGCTTTCGGCTCCGCCGGCCTATTCCTTCGGCGGCTGAGGCGAGGTGGGCGGCTGCGCCAGGCGATCCGGAGGCACCAGCTCGGCAAGGTCTCGGATCCAACCCCGGCGCACGTGTTCCAGTGGGCAGTACCAGAAACAGCGCCCACAGGAGACGCACCACGCGCGATCCGCCTGGTAGTCCGGTCGATGGGGATACATGGATAAATGGACCAATTTGATTCCCACCACCAGGCCTATCCATGCCCCCAACAGCATTCCCGCCCAACCGAACCACCGTCGCCATCGGAGGGCCTCCGCATAAAGCTCTCCTTTGGATCGGCCATGCATTCGGAAGGCTTCGAGGGCCTGCGTGGTCGGGAAGGGAATCCCCTGGGCATGGGCTGTTTCTTCCAGGCGGAGCTGCTCGGCAAGTCGCACGCTGGGGTGCATCCAAGACAAGGCTCGATTTAGTAGGGTTCCCAAACCGGCTCCGACGGCAATAAGCACCGGCAGCGCCAGCAGCATGACGGCCAAACGATTGCGAGCTGTTGGGCGCTGGGCCGGTTCCAGCGGGGCATTAGGCGGCTGGATCGCTCCATAGGGACAAGCGTCCTCACACAGTCGGCAATTGATGCACGGCTCGGGGGCGATGGAGACGTGCCATTTTGAACATTTGGACAAAAGGGCAAGAATCGCTCCGTAGGGGCACAAGAATCGGCAATACGGTCGGCCCACAAAGACGCCCACCAGCAGCATACCGGCGCCGAAAAGCAGTATGGCCCGGTCCCCGCCAAGCCGGAAGAAGTTCACAAACGGGTCATACTGGCAGATCAAAAACGTAGCCCCCGAAGCTGCCCACACCACCGCCAACCCCAAATACAGGTAAGGAATGAGCCTCAGGGCGTGTTCCAACCAGGTAGGCACTCGAACAGGCCGAAGGGCTACTAATTCCTGAATGGCCCCCAACGGGCAAACGGCCGCACAAAAAGTCCGGCCGAAAAACAAAGTGGCTACCATCGGCAAAAGAAAAATCGCTAGCACGGACCAAGGCAGAACAAACCCCGGATCGGCCAGGGCGGCGGCCACATTCTGAATAGCCCCGATTGGACACACACACCCTTGGCGCCAAAAGCCAAGCCAGATCAGGCTGACGATGCTTAGCGTGAAAAGCCCGGCTTGGCTTCGCCGCCGAAGGGCCAACCAACTAGCCATGCCCAAGGCGGCAGCCACATAGCCCACATCCAGCCATTCCTGCCAAATCGGTTTCGGGGCGGCCCGCTGATAGGCTGCCTGCCAATCCGGTGTCTGATATCCAGGAATCTCTGGCCGAACCAAAAGTTCCTCGGCCTGAGCTAAAAAGGAACTGGTGGTAAAGATAAACAGAAAGCAAAGAGCCAGGGCCAAAGGGCCGACCGACGATTGGCAGCACCCCAAAAGGAGCATCTGCCCTGCCGGTTTCCGGCCAGCGGGGGAAGCAAGTATGGGCCCGCTCATCCTCGGTGTTCCTTGGCAGCTAGGATGGCTTGGGCTTTGCGTTTGAGTAGATACGGTCGGCTGGCAGGGACCCGGCGGAACGCCTGGGCTGGGCAGGCTAGGGCAATGCTGCACTGGTTGCAGTTTGCGCAACGGTCATGCCGAACTTGCAGATACAGCGATCCGTTCATCATCGCACAACCGACCACGCATTTGCCGCAGCCGATGCAGAGCCGTTCGTCAATATGGTATTCAAACCGGGGGACTCCGGCCTGCTCGGCCACCAAGACCCGGCGGATCGCTCCCGTGGGGCAGATCTGATTTTCGGCCGCGGTGGTTCGCTCTCGGTGGTTGGGGTCGAAATAGCCGGTGCAGACATCGCACATCGCACACAGTGGATAAAATTGCACAGCTTTCACGGCCGATGGCTCCAAGACACATTCCGTAGCACATCGGCCGCAGGCGGTGCAAAGGTCCGGGTCGAGCTGCCAGACCAGAAGTTGTTTGGTTCCGTTGTGGGCGGCCAAACCGGCGGCTGCTCCGCCCAGCAGCATCAGTCCGGCAGCCCGGACGCCGTCGGCCAAAAAACGGCGGCGATCCACCAAGGCCCCCAGCCCGACCGGTTCTGCGCTTTGTTCAGGAAAACGACTTGCCTCAGGCCGATGGGTAGGACAACTCATCG
>CALIRO010000001.1 GCA_938042245.1 uncultured Thermoguttaceae bacterium | reverse complement strand
ATACATTCCTTTGCCTATTGGTTCTCATTGTTGGACACTATATATTGAGTCTAATGTTGGCAGTGCTACTATATGTTGGGGCTATTGACGGAGGTTCCGGAATAGTGCAAAAATATCTCCTTTGAATTATTCAGAGGTTCCATAAATATTTTCTACGGAACTATCGGAAACAAAAGGAACTAGGAAAATTGGCAAAAGTCCACCTTAAAAGAGAATGTTTAGAAACTTTCCCTAAGGAGGGCAATTGGAGAAAACTCATCAGACCTCCTCAGAAAGATTTGGTAAAATACAGCGTTAAGAAAAAGCTTTAGGCAGAAAATCAAAAACTACCTGCCTAAAGTCCCTTCCGGGCATAGTAGCCAGAGGGGAGTTAGATTTCCGGGAATGCTCTTTGGGGATGTTGGTTTTGGGTTCTGGAAAGTAGATTCAGAGTAGTCTTGGTTTTCTTCGAATCCTGAGCGATGTACAGAACGAGGACCTCGGAAATACCCGGTACACGAAGCGGTGGAGTTGCTGGGCCAGAGGGTGGGCAAGCAGGTACACCCCGGTTGAGGGAGATAGCTCGGATATTGGATCGGGTGTTAGTGGGCCAACGGCTCAGGCCGGAGGAGGGCGTTTGGCTTTTGACCGAGGCGCCGCTTTCGTGGTTAGCGGAGGCAGCAGATCAGATGACGCAGTGGCTGCATCCGCACCGGTATCGGACGTATCATATTGATCGGAACATAAACTATACCAATGTATGCATTAGCGGGTGCCAGTTTTGTGCGTTTTCACGCAGACCGGGCCAACCGGGCGGCTGGGTGATCGACCAAGAGAGCTTGTTTCGGAAGATTGAGGAGACGGTCGCATTAGGGGGGGATCAAATACTTCTGCAAGGGGGATTGCATCCGGACCTCCCCCTTTCCTGGTATGAAGAATTGTTGCAAACGATCCGTCAGCGGTTTCCGGAAATCAACATTCATGGATTTAGCCCGCCGGAAATTGCCCATCTTGCCCAGCTTTCTCATTTGCCCATCCGGGAAGTGCTTCTGCGTCTCAAAGAAGCTGGCCTTGGCAGTCTGCCCGGCGGAGGGGCAGAAATCCTGGTCGATCGGGTCCGCCGCCGGATCAGTCCTCATAAAGTCTCCTCGGATGGGTGGTTGGAAGTATGCCGAACGTGGCATCAACTGGGCGGACGTGGGTCTGCAACCATGATGTTCGGCCATGTGGAAACCCTGGCCGATCGAATCGAACACCTCGAACGCCTCCGCCGCCTCCAAGACGAAACCGGCGGATTTACCGCTTTTATCCCTTGGACGTTTCAACCTGGCAACACCGCTCTGCAGCATCTGCCCAAAACCGGTACCTACGATTACCTCCGTACCCTGGCCCTTAGCCGACTTTATCTGGATAATTTCCTTAACATCCAAGCTAGTTGGGTAACCCAAGGCTTAAAGGTGGCCCAGATGGCCCTTCGATTCGGAGCCAACGACCTGGGCAGCCTGATGATCGAAGAAAATGTGGTGGCTGCAGCCGGTACCCGATGTCAGGCCACTTTGGAGCAAATTAAAGCAGCCATTCGAGGGGCTGGGTTTGTTCCTCGACGTCGAAACGTGTTTTATGAGTGGATTGGACCTCCTAATGGGGGATAAAATATATAACTTTTGGCTGATAACCGGCAGCCAAAGTCGTTGATCTCAGAGTATGGGGAACACGTTGGAGTAGTATGACAGGAGAAACCCAGAAGGAAATCCCTGTTTTGTGCCGCTGATGTGGCCTGATTGTGCTAATTTTTATTTTTCTTTTTTTATTTATGGACATTCAGGAGGTTGCAAAGGCACAAGATACGGGGATGGGGCTATTGGTTCGGGGGTATCTAGTACCCTATTGGATGGGTATTGGGGATGATATGTGTTGACCGGCTGACGAAGTATTATCCGGATTTGCGTCAGGGCCAGGTGGTCGCCTTGGCCGGGCTGAGTTTCCGGGCCTATCCGGGAGAGATTTACGGTCTATTGGGGCCGAACGGGGCGGGCAAAACCACCACCTTACGAATCCTAAGTACCTTGCTCCAGCCGACCTCCGGTACCGCCACGCTGAACGGCTATGATATTGTCCGGCAACCTGCGCAGGTGCGTCGGCAGATCGGCTTTGTCTCCGCCTCGACGGCCGTTTATGACCGGATGACCGCTTGGGAGATGGTGGAATACTTTGGTCGGCTTCATGACTTGGAGGATCGGATCTTGCGGCATCGGATGGAACAGATATTTGAGCGGCTCCGGATGCACGAGATCCGAGAGGTGCTTGGGGCAAAAATGTCCACTGGCATGAAGCAAAAGGTCTCCATTGCCCGGGCCTTGGTTCACGATCCGCCGATTTTGATCTTCGATGAACCGACGGTGGGGCTGGACGTATTGGCGGCTCGTTCGCTGCTAGAAACAATCGCGGAATTACGAAAGCAAGGCAAATGCATTCTATTCTCCACCCATATTATGCGGGAGGCAGAAAAACTTTGCGATCGGATTGCTATTGTCCATCGAGGGCGCCTTTTGGCCGAAGGCCTCCTGGATCAGCTCCGCTGTCAGTACGGGCAGCAAGACTTGGAAGAGCTCTTCTTCCGGCTGATTCAAGAGGCTGAGAAAAACCATCAGGAGGCGGCGTATTCTGGAGGGATCGAAAGGGGAACCTGAACTGCCTCTAGCACCGACAACATTCCCCAGAGGGATTCCGAAAGCAACGACCATGAACTGGCGGCATGTGGGGTTAGTGTTTTGCCGGGAACTCCGGGATCAGTTCCGGGACCGTCGGACGCTTTTCATGATGGTGGTCTTGCCGCTGGTGCTCTATCCGCTTTTGGGGATGAGTCTTTTTCAGATCCGCCAATTTATGCAGGAGAAGCCCACCCGAGTGTTGGTCCTGGGAATAGAAAACCTGCAGGGGGTGGAACCTAAGTTGGTAGATGGGGGGCGGTTTGCAGCCGGGCTGTTTGATGATCCCCAACGGGCGGAGCTGGTGCAGTTGGTAGATGCTCGGCAGATGCCAGGATTTGAGGGACCTTTATCCTGGGAGCAGAAGCGGGAGCAGGCCAAACTGGCCGTGCAGGCGGGGTTGTATGAGACGGCTTTGTATATTCCGCCGGATTTTGCGAAGCGTCTGGCCGCCGTGCGAGAGGCGATGAAGGCACAGGCCCCCCAGACCAAGCTATCGATCCCACCCAGTTCCTCCAGTGCCGCCTCGCCTGGAAAATCCAACGAGCCATTGGCCGAAGGCACAGGTTTATCCGAATCCTTAGTCTCTGAGTCTTTCCCGAGCAAGTCGGTTCCGGAAGCCGTTTGGCCAACCATTGCTGTTCCCTCGCCGGAGATTTTTTATTCGACGGCCACGGATCGTTCGCAGGTGGCGTTTGCTCGGGTAGCCGAGTTGGTGGAACGATGGCGGGAGGGGATCACCGCTTGGAATCTGGAAGCCAGCGGAGTGCCGGTGCAGGCGGCCAGACCTTTTCATCTTCAAAAGGCCGATGTGGCCGAGCAGACCGCTTTCCATGGAGCAGCCCTCTGGGCCAAAATCCTGCCGGTCATGTTGCTCCTGTGGGCTCTGACAGGAGCTTTTTACCCCGCGATAGATTTATGTGCCGGCGAAAAGGAACGGGGCACCTTGGAAACTTTACTTTGCAGCCCGGCCGAGCGGGAAGACATCGTGGTGGGCAAACTGCTGACGGTGATGCTGTTCAGCATGATGACGGCCCTACTGAACGTAGGGGCAATTGGACTGACCGGCTGGATGCTTTTGTCCCAACTGCCTGGGCTGGGCGCTCCGCCGATTTGGTCGGTGGTGTGGCTGCTGACGGCTTTAGTACCGATGTCAGCGCTGTTTGGCGCACTCTGTTTGGCGCTGGCTTCGCTAGCCCGAAGCACCAAAGAAGCCCAATATTATCTGATGCCGCTTCTAGTGATTTCGATGCCTTTAGCCATTTGGCCGATGGCGCCCGGTGTGGAACTTTCGCTGGGTAGCAGTCTGATTCCTGTCTGTGGGGTAGTATTGGTTTTACGGGCGGCGATGGAGGGCAACGGCTGGCAGGCGTTGGAATTCTTGCCACCGGTGGTAGGAGTTACCTTGGGCTGTTGTGCGTTGGCGGTGCGTTGGGCGGTGGAACAATTCAATTCGGAGAAGGTACTGTTTCGGTCTGGGGATCGGCTGGAACTGGGCCTTTGGCTTCGGCACTTGGTACGCAACCGACAGGCCACCCCTACCGCCGGTGCTGCTCTGGCCTGTGCCCTGCTCATCTTGATGCTCAAGTTTTTTATGACCGTCGGCCTGGCACAGCTAGATGATTTTGTGCTCAATGTGCTGGTCAGCCAATTGGTGGTGGTGCTAGGGCCGGCGGTGGTGTTTGGGTTGTTTTTGGCCCGAAGTCCGAGGCAGACGTTTCTTTTGCGGTGGCCTGGTAGTGGGTGGAGGGGGCTGCTGCCAATAGGAGCGGCTGCCATGCTGGCAGCGGCTATCCACCCGGCTGCTATGCTCTTGCAGGCAATCATTATTCATCTGTATCCTATTGATCCGGCGGTGCTTCGGGCGCTGCAGCGGGCCGTGCGAAGCGTTCCGAGCTTTGGCCAACTACTTGTCTTGGCTGCCCTGTTGCCAGCGGTGTGCGAAGAGCTGGCCTTCCGGGGGTTTGTGCTTTCTGGTTTTCGACGGGTGGGTCGGCCGACTAGAGCCATTTTTTATACCGCTCTCTGTTTCGGCCTGACGCATCCGATCTTGCAGCAAGCCATCGGCGCCTGTGCGGTGGGGATGGTACTCGGACTGCTAGCCGTCTGGACCGGCAGTATCTTGCCGCCCATGGCCTTCCATTTCACATATAATGCCATTTCATTAAGCTTGGCGGTTTGGGCCGACCAGGAGGCTGCCGCAGCTAGTTTGGTCTATCCCTGGCCGGTGGTTGGAGCCAGTGTTATTTTGAGTACTATGCTCCTGGTATGGTTTTGGAAATGGACAGCCTCTTCGAACGTTGCCGGACTGAGGACTTCTGCGGCATTGCAAGCCCCTTCAGCGGCAGTCCCGACCCCCGCTTTGGCCGACCCCTTGGAAGCATTTTCCACCTCGGCTGCCGCCCCCGACGGCAACCCGGCCTGCCTTCCTGCTGACCCATGTCTGAAACCGGAGTACAAAACCTAAAGGCCCGATATGTTTTCCCGGTTCTAGGACCCCCGATCCCGGACGGCGTGGTCCGTATTGTCCGCAGTCAGATTGTGGCCGTGGGAAAGGAAGCTCTTCCGGGATCTGTGGAAGACCTTGGTCAGGTCGCCCTCTTGCCGGGTCTGATCAACGCCCATACCCACCTGGATTTGAGCTTGCTGGATCGGCCCATCGGCCGGCCGGGCCTCTCGTTTTCCCAGTGGGTGCGGCTTGTGGTAGAGCGATTTCGTCGCCCCGTTGTCAGACAGTCCCCTCCCAGCATCTGCTCGGATGGGGATCAGCCCTCGGTCGATGCCTCTCAGGAAGGCATCGGAGGCCCATCAGAGGCAGTGGGCTTCGAGGATCAGGCTTACCTGGTCGATTCGCTGTCTTCCAGAGAGCCGCCCAACTGGACCGAACTGGCCCTCCAGACTGGACTGGCCGAGTTGATCCGCTCCGGCACGACCGCCGTGGCCGACATCGCCCAACCTGGTTTCACCGGTCATCTGTACAGCCAGACCGGCATGAAAGGGATCGTTTTTTTGGAACTACGGGGGCCGACTCGCAGCCGGGTTGCCCAAGCCCTCCAGCAGGCCCAAGAACATTTGGCGGCCTGGTTAGCCGGAGTATCTGGAAAGCCCATCTCCTCCGGTGCCGGCTCGGCAGAGGTGGCGCCGATCTCTCCGGTGGAAGACAACTATTGCAAAAGCCCCCTCAGCCTTTCCCTCTCCCACCGTAGGGAGAGGGAAAAGGTTCCCCTCAGGCGGCCTGCTTTGCAGGCCGGCCTCTCCCCTGGCAAGAGAGGCGATTTTGGTCAACCCATAGAAGAGTCATCTTCCGCCATTATTACCCCTCCGACCGAAGGGGCTACCATCGGTTTCCCTCCCCCTTGGCAATTGGGTCTGAGTCCTCATGCACCTTATACGGTTCGGCCGGAGCTTTTGGAAGCGGCGGTAGCCTTGGCAAAGAAACATCGGTTGCCGTTGGCCATGCACCTGGCCGAGTCGCTCGAAGAAATCCAGTTCCTGCAGACGGGGCAGGGACCTTTGCGAGATTTGTTAGAGGATCTGGGCCAATGGGAACCCGGTTTGGTTCAGCCGCCGCTGCGGCCCCTGGATTACCTTCGGCAGTTGGCTCAGGCAGACCGGGCGCTGATAATCCACGGTAATTACCTGGACGAAGAGGAGTGGGCGTTTCTGGCGGCCCATCGGGACCGGATGGCGGTGGTCTTTTGTCCCCGTAGCCATGCCCATTTCGGCCATCGGCCCTATCCGCTCCAGCAGATGCTAAGCTGGGGAGTGCGGGTAATCCTGGGAACCGATAGTCGGGCTTCGGCGCCGGAGATGAACATGCTGGCGGAACTCCGGTGGGCGGCTGGGCGGTTTCCTGACCTGCCGCCGCAAAAGATTCTGGAACTAGCTACCCTGGAATCAGCCCAGGCGGTGGGCTGGGGCGAAGAACTGGGCGCCTTGGTCCCCGGCCGACGGGCCGATATAATCGCTGTGGCTCTGCCCGACCAACCTGGCGCGGCCGATCCCTATGAACTGCTTTTCCATACCGACCTGCCCGTAGTGGGCGCCTGGATTGCCGGTCAAAGGGTATTTTCTACCTCCACCGACACTTCGTCGGAATATTAGCCATTTTGCCGGTTGGGTGTCGGTGCAAGACCTGGAGACGCTAGGAGTGCCGAGTTTCGTCGGAATATTACCCGTTTTGCCGGAGAGGGTGTATGTCGGAAGGCACTGTGCCCACCATTGAGCCGATCCCGGGCGACTTTTGGATCCTGACCGGTCCGACGGCCAGCGGCAAAACGGAAGTCGGGCTGGCCTTGGCCGAATTGCTAGAGGCCGAAATCCTCTCGATGGATTCCATGGCGGTCTATCGGGGCATGGACATTGGTACTGCCAAACCGACTCCGGAGCAACGGCAACGGGTGCGCCATCATCTGATCGACCTGATTGAGCCGCACCAAGAGTTCAGCCTGGCTCAATATTTGACGGCGGCGCATCGGGCAGCAGCCGACATCCGGGCCAGAGGCCGAACGGTGCTTTTTGTGGGTGGAACGCCGCTTTATCTGAAGGCCCTGCTTCGGGGGATTTTCCAGGGGCCGCCGGCGGATCGGGAGTTTCGCCGACAGTTGTACGAGCAGGCGCAGCGGTTCGGCCATGAGCATTTGCACCGTCGGCTGGCTCAGGTGGATCCAGCATCAGCCCGGCGATTGCATCCGCACGATCTGCGGCGGGTGATCCGGGCGTTAGAAGTGTATGAAAAAACCGGTATTCCGATAAGCACCTGGCAACGGCAATTCGCCCAAGCCCGGCCAGCAGACCAGTGCCGGGTCTTTGTGCTTGATTGGCCTCCGGCGCAACTTGCCGAGCGAATCAACCGCCGGGTGGAAGCCATGTTTGCCGCCGGTTTTGTGGAAGAGGTGCGGCGGCTCCGGGCCGATCCCCAAGGCCTGGGGAAAACTGCCCGGCAAGCGGTCGGCTACCAAGAGGTGCTGGAATACCTGGACGGCGTGCGGGACCTCCGAAGCACCATCGCCCTGGTGCAGCAACGGACCCGGCAATTTGCCAAGCGTCAGCGCACCTGGTTCCGCAGCTTGAGCGAATGCCGGTTTGTACCGATGCAAGAGCCGGTCGATCCGGTTGCTGTAGCTCGTCGAATCGCCGCCGAAGGGGCAATCGTACCTTTGAATACGGATGATCTTCTTTCGGGCGCTGGAAAATAGCCGTCAGAGAGAAAACCGTGTCCGTTTCCATCTTCCTGGGGCAGAAGCGAACCGTTATCTTCTTCGGCGGGCGGTGCGGCCGCGGCGGCGGGCACGAGCCTGACGGGTAGCCTGTTCGATCTGCGCTTGGTCTAAAGCTTTTCCTAGTTGCTGCCGAAGCTGGATAATTCGGTCTCGGATGGCGGCCGCCCGCTCAAACTCCAACGCTTCGGCCGCCGCATGCATCTCCGCTTCTAATTCGTTGAGGTATTCTTCGGTGATATATTCCGTCTCGTCGTGTCGGCCCACCATGGCATGGGCTTTGGCATGGGCTTCCACTTCGGCCTCGATGCCTTCCCGAATGGCTTTTCGGATCGTCTCCGGAGTAATGCCATGCTGGCGGTTATATTCTTCTTGTAAGCGGCGGCGTCGGCGGGTTTCTTCGATAGCCCGCTGCATGGATTCAGTAACTTGATCGGCATAAAGGATCACCTTGGCGTTGACGTTTCGGGCGGCTCGGCCAATCGTCTGAATCAGCGAGGTAGAACTCCGCAAAAACCCCTCTTTGTCCGCATCCAGAATGGCCACCAGCGAGACTTCCGGCAGATCCAGACCTTCCCGGAGCAGGTTGATGCCCACCAAAACGTCGAAGGCGCCGTTTCGCAGATCCCGCAGCAACTCCACCCGTTCGAAGGCATCCAGTTCACTGTGAATCCATTTGCAGCGGATCCCTTGTTTGGCCAAATAATCGGCCAAGTCCTCCGCCAGGCGCTTGGTAAGCGTGGTAACCAGTACACGCTCGCCGGCAGCCGCACGCTGTCGAATTTGTTCGATCAGATGGGGGATCTGCCGGCTGGCCGGCGCCACCTCGATCTCCGGGTCCAGAAGACCAGTGGGCCGAATGATTTGTTCCACCACCCGGCCACCGCATTTTTCCAGTTCATACGGGCCCGGCGTGGCCGATACATAAATGACCTGGTTGATCTTCGACTCCCACTCCTCAAACGTAAGCGGCCGGTTGTCCAGCGCACTGGGAAGCCGAAACCCGTGCTCCACTAAGGTAACTTTTCGGTTATGGTCCCCATGGTACATGCCGCGAATCTGCGGGATGGTTACATGGGATTCATCGACGAAAAGCAGAAAATCTTTTGGAAAGAAGGAGAACAAGGTATCGGGCGGCGTGCCGGGTGGTCGGCCGGAAAGGGGGCGACTGTAATTTTCAATCCCTGGACAATAGCCCACCTGTTGCAGCATCTCCAGATCAAATCGGGTGCGGGCGAGCAGGCGCTGCGCTTCCAGGAGTTTACCTTCAGCGCGCAACTCGGCCACCCGCTCGTCCAATTCCCGACGGATTTCTTCGATGGCCCGTTGGATGCGGTTTTCCGGCAGGACGAAATGTTTTGCTGGATAAATATATATTTCCTCCTGGCGCTGCAATAGCTCGCCGCTTATCGGATGCACCAGCGACAACTTCTCAATCTCGTCGCCCCAGAACTCAATCCGAACCGCCGACTCATCGTAGGTAGGAAATACCTCCACACAATCGCCCCGCACGCGGAACTTACCCGGTTCAAAGGCCGCGTCGTTCCGCTCGTACTGGATGCTCACCAGCCGCTCCAGCACCTCGTCCCGGTCCACGATCTGCCCCACCCGAAGCGGAATCATCATCTGCCGATAATCTTCCGGCGAACCGATCCCGTAAATGCACGACACACTGGCCACGATGATCACATCCCGCCGACTGATTAGCGCACTAGTGGCCGCTAGTCGAAGCCGCTCGATCTGCTCGTTGATCGAAGCGTCTTTTTCAATGTAGATGTCCCGCTGCGGGATGTAGGCTTCCGGCTGGTAGTAATCGTAATAACTGACAAAGTACCGGACCGCATTGTAGGGGAAGAACTCCTTGAACTCAGCATAAAGTTGGGCGGCCAGGGTTTTATTGTGCGACATGACCAAGGTGGGCCGTTGGACCGCCTGAATCACATTGGCCATGGTAAACGTCTTGCCCGAGCCGGTTACCCCCATCAGGACCTGATGTTTCAGGCCCCGGCGTAGGCCGTCCACCAGGGCTTCAATGGCCTGCGGCTGATCGCCGGCCGGCTGAAAAGGACTTACCAACCGAAATTCTCCCCCCAACTCACCCATCGCCGATTGCCTCCTTTGAGTCCGGAAAGTACCGGCCCAGCACCTGGAACGTGGTACCGGGGTGCTCTATATGATCTATCCTAACGGGTTCGGACTGGAGGGGGAATTGGAAAAGAGATAAGCCGACTACAAGACCCCTCCGTAGAGGTGGAATAAATAAACAATTAGCGGGGGAATGTGCGCCAGCTTCATCAGTTTTTCAAAATTTCTCGAATTTGGCTCTTGTCAACGACATAGGAAGAAGGCAAAATAAATATAAATATTTGTGGGGATGCTACCTGGCGGAAACCGATCCATACCAAGCCGGGTCTGCGATCCCCGGAGGATTCGCCTGGAGGATAAGCCGTCGATGCCCGATCTCCGGCCTGCTACCTTTGGGTTTTATTTTTACTTTTATAGCCCGCCGGGTCGCGGGGCCGGAGGAGGTCCGTAATTAAAAAGTAAAAAACCCATAACCCACGACCAACCAAAGCCCCGAGACCCCAAAAGGTTCTCGGGGCTTTTTGTTTTTACTGGACGCAAATTGGTCTAAACGTTTTAACAGTCCTTGGGAGCCTTTTTCTAGATGGGAGGAGATGGCGATGATTGTGGTGATGAAGCCAGATGCCACGCCGGAGCAGATTGAGCATGTCATCCACCTGGTGCAGCAGTTGGGCATGAAGGCCCATCCGATCTACGGCACGGAGCGGACCGTGATTGCCGCCATCGGGTCCAAACGGGACGAATATCGGCAGTCGTTGGCCAGTAGTCCTGGGGTGGATTCGGTGGTGCCGATTTTGGCTCCGTACAAGGTGGCCAGCCTGGAGGTGAAACCGGAGCGGACTGTGGTACGGGTGGGCCCTTTGTGGGTGGGCAACAGTCATCTAGGGATTATTGCTGGGCCTTGTTCGGTAGAAAGCCCGGAGCAGACGCTGGCCACGGCACGAGCGGTCAAAGCGGCTGGAGCTACCGCGCTGCGCGGCGGGGCCTTCAAACCCCGAACTAGCCCTTATAGCTTCCAAGGACTCAAAGAGGATGGGCTAAAGATTTTGGCCGCCGCCCGGGCGGAAACGGGCCTGCCTATCGTTACCGAAGTCATGGCCGCCACCGATGTCGAACTGGTCGCCTCCTATGCCGATGTGCTGCAGATCGGCGCCCGGAACATGCAGAACTATCGGCTTTTGGAAGAGGCCGGGGCTTCCGGCAAACCGGTCCTGCTCAAGCGAGGCCCTGCGGCCACCCTGGAAGAATTGCTTCTAGCGGCCGAATATATCCTAAATACCGGCAACCAAAATGTAATCCTTTGTGAGCGTGGCATCCGGACCTTCGAGAACCATACCCGATATACGCTTTCGCTTTCCAGCGTTCCATGGCTGCATCAGCATACGCACTTGCCCGTGATTGTCGATCCAAGCCATGGGACCGGGCATACCAGCTTAGTGCCACGGATGGCGGCTGCCGCCGTAGCCGCCGGCGCCGACGGCCTGATCATCGAAGTCCATCCCAACCCCGAAACCGCCCTGAGCGACGGCTACCAATCGCTGACCTTCGAGCAATTTGCCGAAACGATGGCCCTGGTGCGCCGGGTGGCCGAGGCGGTCGGCAAACAGATCAACTCCTGTGAACCGGCCGAGGCCCTGGCCGAGGTGTAATCCCCGCTCAGCCGCCACCGTTAGAAAGCGGCCTCCATCGGCAATCAACGATCCGCCATCCGCGTAGTTTATCCCACGGTGTCGGCGGCCAGCGCTAAAGCGCCATACAGGACCACCTCTTCGCCCAAAGCAGCCGGCAGAATCCGATAGGTATCCCGAAGCGGCGGAAAGACATACCGGCGCACATATTCTCGTACTGGCTGGAGGAACAGCTCTTCGCCTGCCAGTGAGACGCCGCCGCCCAGCACCAGTACATCCGGAGCGATCAAGGTAATCACTTGGGCCAACGCCCAGCCGTAGGCCTGGCAGGCACGCTGCCAGACGGTGCGGGCCAAGAGGTTGCCGGCCCCTGCCGCTTCGGCCACATGCCGGGCTGACAGCCGGGCAGCCTCGCCCCCGGCCCGCTGCAAGAGGTCGGCCAGATACACTTCCACCGGCTGAGACCACTGGGCGGCCAACTGGCCGAGCGTGCGATTTTCAGCCGCACTTTTTAGCAGTCTTCTGGCGGCGGCTTCGATCCCCCAGCCAGCTGCTATCGACTCCAGATTTTGTTCCGGCTCCAGGCAGTCCAATCCGGGCCGAAGATGTCCCACTTCACAGGCCACCCCAGCTGAGCCGGTATAAAGTCGGCCTTCGATCACTAGCGAACCGCCTATGCCGGTGCCCACATTGGAGTAGAAGCAGACCTTCGCCCCTCGGCCGGCGCCGAAACGGGCTTCGGCCAGGCCAGCCATATCCGCGTCGTTGCCCAGGGCCGTAGGCAGACCGAATGTTTCCTGGCACCAGGCCACCAGAGGAAAATCTGTCCATCCTTCGACGTGATGGCTTTTCAGCGTTCGGCCTGAAGCCGGATCGACCGGCCCGCCAAAGCCGACGCCAATGGCCCGGACCCGGTGTTTTTGGAGGAGCGTGGGAGCGGCTTCGGCAATCTGCCGACGGATGCCCTCGGCCCCTTCCGCCCGGTCCACCGAAAACCGCTGCACTTCCACCAGCGGCGGCCCCTGGCCAGTGCCCACGGCCAATTGCAACTTCGTCCCGCCAATTTCAATCGCTAGATACATCGCCTTTGAATCCCATATGTACACTTTCCGCATCAGGTCAAATCTTCGGCGTTTTCCTGGAGGGCTTGGCGGCGGCCCTCCTGAACGTTCACCCTGGCGGTAATGGCCCAGCCCACCAGGAAAAACACCAGTAGGCTCAAAATGGCTGGCCGAGCGGAACCGGTCAGCCGAAGCATGCCCCCAAACACAAACGAGCCAAGGAAACTGGTGGCTTTGCCAGAAAAATTGAAAAAGCCAAAAAATTGGCCACTGTGCCGCTCTGGGGTCAGCACGCCCATTAAAGCCCGGCTTACCGATTGAGTGCCTCCCATGACCATCGCCGCTGCAGCGCCCAACAGCCAAAACTCCCATTTCGCCTGAATAAACCAGGCGGAGCTAAGCAGGACTACCCAAACCGCTAAGCAGCCGATCACCGTCTGCTTCTGCCCCCACCGATCCGCCAACCAACCCACCAACAACGATCCCGGCAAGGCCAAAAACTGAATCATCAAAATCACCAGCACCAGTTCGCCCGTAGAAAACCGAAGCTCCTTAGTGGCGAAGGTGGATGCCTGATTCAGGACCGTCTGTACCCCTTCGTTGTAGAAGAGAAAACCTACCAGAAAAAAAGCCAATATCCGGTACCGGCGGATGTTTTGGAGGGTGTAGGCAATCTGGTGCATGGCCGACCGGGCGGCCTGAAGGAATCGCTGGCGTGTCGGCGGTTGGCCCCGATCCCGAAGCACTAGGAGCGTCGGCAACGAAAATCCCCCCCACCATAACCCCATCAGCAAGATGCCCATTCGGAGCCGAAACGCCTCGTCGCCCCAGCCTCCCTGTCGGCCCAACACCTCGATCAGCAAGGCCAAGACGAGCGCCAACGCCCCGCCGATATACCCGGCCCCGAAGCCCCAGGCCGAGACCCGATTGACCGTCTGCTCCGTGGTAATTTCGGGTAAAAAGGCGTTATAAATGCCTAAGGAAAGCTCAAAACATAGGCTGACCAAGGTAAAAACCACTAGGATCGGTGCGGTCCAATCCGTAGGCAGCACAGCCAACAGGATCGAACCGCCTGCACCACCAAGAGCCGTCAGGGCTAACCATCGGCGTTTGCTCCGATTCACATCCGCCAGTGCACCCAGCGGTGGCGAAAGCACCGCCGCCGTCATCATCGACGTGCCAATGCACCAGGCATACAGCGTCGATCCCCACCAGTCCCCGGCCTCAAACACCTGGGTAGTCAGATATTGATAGAGGATGGTAATCAGAATGGTCGAATAGGCACTGTTGGCCCAGTCGTAGAGCACCCAGGCAAAGACTTCCGCCCGGCCAGTGCGGAATGCGTCGGCAGAGACGTCCGTGTGCGCCATAAATCAGGATGATACCCGGCCCAGCGTTCCCAGCAGGCCTCAATAGAAGGTTATTTGTTACAGTTCCTTAACGCGGATGTTCCGGAACTCCACTCGGGTGCCGTGGCCCAAAAAGCCGATGTAGCCTTTCTTATTATGCAAGCCCGGGTGGGGCCGGTGGTCCATCGTGTGATTGGGATCGATTTGGCTAATGTCGGCATCAACAATCACCACGCCGTTTAGGGTAACCCGGATGTGCGGCCCCTTGGCGTAGATTTCTTCGGTGTTCCACTGGCCCGCTGGTTTCAGATGGCCTCGTTTAGCTGGGACCACGCCGTAGATGGAGCCGTGATATTGATAAGGTTGAAGATTTTTCCATCTAGGAGCATAGTCGTCCAGAATCTGAATTTCCATGCCATAATAGGCGGCGTCTTTGCCTCGTTCCGCCCGAATACCTACGCCGTTATTGGCGCCCGGGGTGAGCCGAAATTCAAACCGGAAAATAAAATCCGCATACTCTTTTTCCGTGTAGAGATTGCCGCCCGGCTTGCAAACCAAAAGACCATCTTCCACTACATAGCCTTTGGTATCGCCCTGCCAACCTTTCAGCGTCTTGCCGTCGAAGAGACTCACAAAACCTTCCTGAATCTCCTCCGGCGTCAGGCCGACTGTCTTTTCGGCAGACTCTGTCTTTTGGGAGGACTCTGCCGCCCAACCGACCGCCATCGCCATCCCTACCACAGCCATTCCGGCCAACACACAAAAACCAATCCACCATCGGCGCGTCATCGTCGGTGCTCCTTTTTTAAATACAAAGATTGGTGGGTAAAGGACCGGCAAACCCATAAGCAGGTCCCGTTATCTACTCGATAAGAAATTATTTCCTCCTGCCCTTGTTCCACACAAGCCCCCTGCAGAAGGAAAGAGGGATTCTTTTGGAAATGCTGGATTCCAAAGCAAGCAGGGGGAGAAGTTGGGGATTTTTAAACCTTGCTGTTCTTTTAGGAACGCCCGGCATGGTTTCAGGTGGCAACCCCTGCTAGGGTTTCATCAGGAGCGGTTGCCGACGCCGAGAAATTGTCGGCAGACCGTTAGAGCGGACGGGAACGCTTCCGCTGTTCTTTCCGATATTCTTTCAGAAACAGTTGCCGGTATTTTGGAGCGTGGAGGCCGAGGCGTCGTGGGCCATGTGGGCGCCCCCGCTATTCTTTTAGAAACAGTTGCCGGAGCACAGGCTCATATTTGCTGAACGGTTGGCCTTGGCGGTACTCGCCCACCCGGTGTCTGTGGGCCAACTGGAGATATTCCAGGCAGGCTTTGGCGGGGTCGGCTGGCCCCAGGAACTCCTTTCCTTCCTTGGCTGCCTGTTGGCGAAACTCCTCATACCGCTGGAGCCAGACCAAATCCACGGGCAATCGCTCCCGCCGAACCCGTTCGGAGACTGCTGGGTCCTGGCGCACGGCCTCCTGGGCCTGCTGGAAGAGCCGCGTGGCCTGGTTCAGATCGTCCAAGGTTAACCACTTTTTCGTATCCGGCATGGAGCAGCGCAGATAGACGCCGGAGCGTTGCACCGCCCGACTCATAAGCTGGATATACTCTTCCAGATACGGAGCGGCCGGGCCGTAGTACCCACTCAAAAACTCGTTGATCAGCTTCCTTTCGTCTGCTTCCGGATTCCACAACAGATGCGCCAGCACCCAGGCCCGAAGCCGCACAAACTCCCCGATCCGGCTTCCGCTATCGCCCTGCTCGAAAATGCCTACCGCTTTGTTTCGCACAAAATACCGGATGTTTGGCCCCAGGACATGCCAGTTTGGATGTGGGATCAAGTAGGCGGAAAAATTGGTGACATAATCCCAAATATATAGCTGCGGCGCGATCTGGCGCCATTGTTCCAAGTCCTGGCGGAACGGCTCGTTCTGCTCGCCCGTCTCCAACGGCTGGGAAAAGCTGCATTCGATCGTACAGAGACGAATGATCACGTTCCGTCGGGGCCGAACCTGCCGTGGCGGCTTGCGCGTGTATTGATACGCCAATGTATCGACCAATACCTGGGGAAAATGTTTTTCGATCTCTTCGGCTACGGCGTTGACGAAGCGGATTACCAGCCCCGACGGCGCCCCTTCTTCCTCCTCGACAGCCCGGCACTTTGGGCACTGGCAGCGGCGGTTGTTGTCGTTTTGGCTGATGGAGATAATCGTAGCATCGGGGTGGGCTTTGAGCCGCTGGAGGGCCTGCCAGGTCAATTCCCTTCGCATTTCTTCATTGGTTAAACAAAGTTGGGCGCCGTATTTCTGCCGTTTGCCGTCCACCAGGGCATACCAGTCCGGATGCTGGTCGAAGTATTGTTCGGGCGGAAGTAACGGCTTAATGCCAGGAAAATTGGTTTCCGAGAAGGTATGCACCCAGCCGAGCAGCCGATCCCGACCGCCATATTCCGGGGGAATGGTGTACATGTCCTCGCCGTTCAGACGCAATCGGGCGGCAAAAACGCCCATCTGGCGTTGCTCTTCGGGCCGAAGATGATCGTGTGAAAAAGCCACCCCGTCCGATGTAGCCACTAAATACCGCACTGCCCGGTCGATCACCTTGGGGCTGTAGGTAATATCCAACGTCGGCACCTGGAGCGTGGGCCGACGGGGAATCGTCGCTTCGGTCGGCGTCCACCATCGCACACCCAGATGCTCTTCCAGAAAGCTAAACACAGCATACAATGCCCCCCGCTTACGATGCCCAGTGAGAATCAGGTCTTGGCCTACCGTTTTCATGACGATCGTATCCGGCGCCAGACCGGCGGGGTCCATGGCCGTCATCGCCCGCCGGACCAACCGACAATCGCCTACCAAAATCCTCGGTTTGCCAGACGGCGCTTGTGTTTCCGGCAAAATCGGCAACCGAGCGCCGGTGATCTCGGCCAAGTGGGTTTGCAGTTCTTGCGCCGCCGCCTGTTCCACCGGAGTGGGGTTTTCGGGCAGGAGGATCACATACTCGCTTTTGCCCTCCTGGCTGAGCGTTAGGAGCGGTTTGCTTTCACTGGCTCCCCCACACCAGCCGATCCCCAACATCCCCCATCCCACTGCCAAATAGCAAACCCTCCATTTTCGCATCGGAATCCCTTTCTCTTCCCGAGGAGAAAACAGGCTTTTTGTTCTTTTCTCAACTTACTCCGGGCGGCCAGCAAAGGCAACAAAACGGAGAAGAAAAAAATGGATCAAAATAATTGACGGTTTTTGCCAATCCGTTGATTTCTTTCTCCTGCTGGTTTATACCAAAAAAAGGCAACATTCCATCCCAGGAGAGCAGCCCTCCTATTTTCGCCCTCCCCCTAGGGAATCAGGGTAGGGTGAGGGAAAAACGTACAACAAGATGCCTTTTGGGGCCCCTCCCAGAACCCGCCTCCTAGCAGCCTGTTGAAAAAGTATTTGCAAGCACAACAGATAGCGGTTGCAATAACTTTTGTCCACAAATGGTTGTGCAAGCATTTTGTTTTACAACAGGTTGCGAGGGTGCGAGACTTCTCAGGATAGGAAGGAATATTTTATGGCGGCAGCAACGGCGGCGGAAAGAGCCCGGCGTTTTTTAGAGCATGAGCAGGCGTTTCGTCTTGGGGCGTTGCCCACAGAGCAAGCTCATCCGGTGACTGCTCGGCTTTCGCAGACCATTGCGGAGGAGCCGGTGGAAGGCGTTCGCCTCCTCATGCAGGTTGACAACGATATTCCGCCGACGTTAGATCGGGTGTTGGCCAGTCCGGAGTTTGCCCGACTGGTGCAGTCGATCCACCAAGCAGTTCGGCAAGGCCGGCGGGTCTTCTGGACCGGCTGTGGGGCCACCGGTCGATTGGCCATTTTGCTAGAGGCCGCTTGGCGGACTTTTTGGCAGGAGTTGCAAGAAGATCGGCCCGAACTCTATGGCCGGTTGCCGGAGGTCCAACGCTGGCAGGAGGCTTTTTATAGCCTGATGGCCGGCGGCGACTACGCCCTGATCCGCTCCGTAGAAGGGTTTGAAGATTCGCCCCAATTGGGCCGGTTCCAACTAGCTCAGGCCGGCGTCCAATCTGGCGATGTGGTGGTGGCCGTTACCGAAGGCGGCGAAACACCGTTTGTCATTGGTACTGCCTGGCAGGGATTGGAGGCCGGAGCGACCGTATTTTTCGTCTATAACAACCCCACCGACGTGCTCCGGCAGCATGTGGAGCGAAGCCGACAACTGATCGACGAACCCCGCATTACCAAACTGGACCTTTTTACCGGTCCGATGGCCATTGCCGGTTCCACCCGGATGCAGGCCACCACAACGGAGATGGTGGTTTTGGCGGCGGCGGTGGAATTGGCCCTAGCCGATCTGCTCCGAGAACATCTGCCGGCGGAGGCGATGGCGGAACTGGGCCTGGCTGGGCTGTCGGCGCCCGATTACCCTGCCCGCTTCCGCCGCCTGCTAGCCGAGCTACACCGCCCGGAAAACGCCGAAGCCCTGGCCCAAGCCGTTTTGTGGGAAGAGGCAATTTACCGCCGGCAGGGCTTGGTAACCTATCTTGCCGATCGGTTTTTGTTGGACGTGCTTACAGATACCACGGAGCGGGCGCCCACCTTTTGCCTGCCGCCGTTCCGGAAGTGCGACGATACCAGCTCGGCCCGGAGCTGGGCCTTTGTGAAAAATCCTCGGTTTTCTACACCCCAGACTTGGCAACGGGTGTTTCGTCGGCCGCTTCGCGGTCTTGATTGGCCGGCTAGCCGCTATGAAGAGCTTGGCGTTTCGCTCTGGGTTCCCCAGAAGCCGCCCAAACTGGATAACCAGGAAATCCTGAAGTTCCAGATCGGCAACGAGCCGGCCCCAGCCCGCTGGGAGGCAGAAGAAACCGGCTTAATGCTCATCCTGGTCGGCCAGGAACTGAGTCAAAACAGACTGATAAAGGACTCCTTGCACAGGTACCTTGTCGAGTGGGGGCCTCGGTTTACCAAAACGGCGGCTTTATCCATCGGGCCTGCCGATGTATCCGTAGGACCTACCGAGCCGGCTGGGCCGGTGCAACAGATGTTTCCGATTCTTTGCACGTTGCCGGTCTGGCCGCTTCGGCTTTGGGATCGGCTGGCGCTAAAGCTCACGTTGAACATTCTTTCTACGGGTACGATGGCCCGGCTGGGTCGGATCGAAGGCAACTGGATGTCCCATGTAGAACCGACCAATAAAAAGCTCATCGATCGGGGCACTCGATTGGCGGCCCTTTTGACCGGCGTCGATTACCAGACCGCCTGCTACGCCCTACACGAAGCAATGGACACAGTGGCCGAGCAACGTCGCCGCACCAACGACGCCCCCTCCCCGGTGGCCGTAGCGGTCCAGATGCTTCGCTCCGGCTGGCGGCCTAAACAGAATACCCCCCAATAAGCCATTTTGTTTCTCCTCGGCGGAACATGCTGCGGAGTGTTTCTCCGCCCGTGAGCTGAACCATGATTTCCGATTGGAAAAGGGCCTGTCCCACTTTGTGGAATTCTCTCTTCTTTTTTGTTGAGTGAGCTGTCTGCTGGGATTAAAATGGCAAATGGAGGATAATATCCTTCAAAATGCTTGGAAAATCCAAACGGAACTTATAGGAGGGAATCAACTGGAACGGATAGGGAGAACATTTGATTCGGGTAGGAGTGTGTAACTGCCTTTTCCAGAAAGGGGTGGCCATGAAAAGGTCGAACTTCTCGGGCAAAGAAAAAAAGAGAGGAAAGAAGGGCCCCCTGGCCAACAGCCTATGCTGCTTCTTTGGCCCGGGGGCAATATCGGGCTTTGGGTTTCCGAGGCATTGGCGGCGGATGTTGAGGCCCCGAACGGTTTGGCAGGGGTTGGTGTGGCTATGGGTTTGGTGGATGGCCGTAGGACCGACGGGCGTTTTGGCCGGGCCGCTGGACGACTGGGCCTATCGGACCAAAATCGGGATCCATAACGCCTCCGGCACAGAAACCCTCACCGATTTCCCGCTTCTGATCAGCCTAAATGCCAGCAATTTTGATTTTAGCAAGGCCAAGCCCGATGGGACCGATCTCCGATTCACCACGCCCAACGGCGTGTTGCTGAGCTATGAAATCGAAAAATGGGACCCGGTTGGTCGAACCGGCGCTGTGTGGGTGAAAGTGCCCCAGATTGATCCCGGCTCTACAGCAGGTTATCTCCAGATGTACTTCGGTAACCCGACCGCGCCGGACGGGCAGAACGTGGCTGATGTGTGGTCCAACGGCTATGTGGGCGTCTGGCATTTGGGCGGTACAGGGACCGCTGTGGATTCCACCGGCCAGCATCCTGGAACGATCAATGGTAGCGGCGTGCTAACCACCAGCGGCATTATCGGCGATGCACGCTCTTTTGCCGGCGATGGAAGCCGAATTACCGCCTCCGGCACGGCCCTCGATATGGGAAATAATATCACCATCACCTACTGGATGAAGGGCGCAGCGGCCAATCAGCCAGGCGGTTACACCCGGGTAATTTCCAAAAACACGGATGCGGTAACCGGCTGGGAATATCAGCGGGGCGGTGCGGATGCCAATCAGAATATTCGGATCGACACGGCGACCAGCGGCTCGCAAAACAATCAGGTCCGGTCGGTTGCCCCAAACGCTTTCGACGGCAATTGGCATTTTATTGGCACTACCATTGCCGATGGAACGGTGCGAGGCTACTTGGACGGCGGTTCGCCTACTACGAGCAGCTATACCCATGGTCCTGGGTTTGCCAACACGCAGCCGCTGACGATTGGCGCCCGTGTGGGCGGCGGCAATCCGTTTCGGGGACTGATCGACGAAGTGCGGATTTCCAACCTGGTGCGTAGCCCCGGCTGGATGAACGCGGAGTATCGCTCTCAGAGCGGCCAGATGAGCATCGTTGGGCCTACCCAGTTGATCAGCGGCCTCGTGGCTGAGTACTCCCATGAAGACCCGCTGAACCGAACCGCCGATACTTCCGGCCATGGCCATCATGCCACAGCGGTCAACGGTGTTCAGTTTATCACTCCACCAAGCACCGGCGGGTTTGCTGCTGGGTTGGAAACCACCGTGGCCAGCTTTACCTACTCGGCCTACCAATATATCACTCCGCCCAGTAGTCTGGTGGATCCGCTTTCCGGCGGGTTGGACCTAACGGGCGGATTTACAGTTACTGGTCTTGTTTACAGCGACGGCGCCTCGCCCTGGTATCGAACGATTTTAGGCTCCAACCGATTCCGATTCCAGCAAACGCCTACCGGCGTATTTCGGCTAGATATTACCAACACGAGCGGGAATCAGTATCTTGCGACGCCCGCAGGAGTGTTCCAGGACAATACGTGGTATTTTGTGGCTTTGCGGTATGACGCCACAGGCAATTTGGTCCAGGGCTACTTACTGCCTTCTACCGGTGTTCTAGCGAACCCAGCATTTTCGGGCGCTCCGACGGAACCGCTTACCAATATCACGGCCTTTCGGATCGGTATGGATGGCCTGAGCGGCATTGGCGGCTCCGATCCTTGGGGCGGCATGATCGACAATGTCCGCTTCTTCCAAGGGGCATTAACGAAACGGCAGCTTCGGGATGTCTTCTATTCTTATACCGGCCACGGCGGCGGGCCGCTCGGGCTGGTGGCCCGATATAGTCATGAAAATGCGGCCAACCGGCTGGCCGACGACACCGGCCACGGCCTGACGCTTGCCAATACCGGAGTGGATTTTGTCGATGCGTCGGCCACCGCGCCGGGCGGCTTTGCCCCTACCATTGCTACCACCGTAGGCCGATATGTACGCACCGAAACCGATTACCTCACTGTGCCAGAACTTTATACCCCAGGCGATGATTTTACGTTCATTGCCCTGGTCCGAAAAGATAACGTCGATCCCACGGCCCATCAGACGATCCTGGCCAGCGAAAACTTCCGATTCCAATATCAAAACGGCAATCTCCGCTTAGACTATCGGGATGGAGCAACGATCCGCAGTCTGGTATCCCCTGCCAATGTCTTTCCCACCGAACAGTGGCAGATGGTGGTGATGACGTATAACGCTGCTACCGATACCCTGCAGGCCTATTTGCAGCCGGATAGCCCCGTCTGGATGGGACCAATCTTTTCCGGCACCGGCAGCGGGCTCAATGTGCTGGAGACGATGCGGCAATTGCGGATTGGCCGAGATGGGGTAAGCGGCATCGGCGGGGCGGACCCATTTGGCGGCTGGATTGACGAAATCCGCTTCTATGATCAAGTATTCACTAAAAAGCAACTTCGGGAGATTTTCTGGCAGTATCGGCCTGGCAGCGGGCCGGGACCCATTGGACTGTTGGCCCAGTACAGCCATGAAGGCGCTAATCCCCTGGCCGACGATACCGGACATCTCGTTACGCTGCGGAATCAGGGTAGCGTCAGCTTTGTTGACCCAGCCACCCTGGGCGGCACGACCAACTTCCAGCTCGGCTCGAAAGTCGGGCAATATACCCGAGTCAACGGTCTCGATGTGCCTTCCTTCTATACCGAAGGCGATCCGTTTACCTTTGTGGCTCTGGTACGTAAAAACAGTGACGAAACTGGCGGCCATCAAACCATTTTGTCTAGCAACTTGTTCCGCTTCCAATTCCGAAATACCGGTACTACCGATGACGGAGCGGGTACGCTTCGGCTGGATATTAAAAACGTGGGCACCAACGAAACCGGCGGCGGCACCTTCCTGGTCCAACAGTGGTATTTTACCGCCTTGGTCTATGACCCTGCCACTCAAACGGTTCGGGCCTATTTTCAGCCGGAAAATCCTGTCTTTCGAGGCCCGGTCTTTTCACGCACCGCTGATTTGTCCGGTATGACCGTTTTCCGTCTGGGCAACGACGGTCTAAGCGGGATCGGCGGAACGGATCCTTGGGGCGGCTGGATTGACGGCGCGCGGTTCTACGATCAGGCCCTTACTCCCCGCCAACTGCGGGATATTTTCCGCTCGTTGCAGGGCCTGCCGCCCGGACCGCTCGGACTGGTCGTCCGGTATGATCATGAAAACCCCGCCAATCGGTTGGAGGACAGCTCCGGCAACAGTCTGCACGCCACCAATGGCGGCAGCGTCGGCTTTGGCCCGGCGTCCAATCCCGGCCCCTTGCAGCTCGGCACAGTAGGCCAATATCCCGGCGGCAGCAGTGGCTACCTTGATGTACCAAACATCCATACCCCCGGCGATGACTTCACCTTTGTGGCAATGGTGCGAAAACAGGGCGGCTCCGCCGGACATCAGACCATCCTCGGCGCAGACCGATTCCGCTTCCAGTATCGAAGCGGCGACGGCTACAACGGGGTCCTTCGGCTGGATTTGAATTCGGCTGCTGGCGGCGGCACCCGGGAAACACCGGCAGGTTCCTTCTTGGCCGATCAGTGGTATTTTGTGGCTCTCCAGTACAACGCCACGACCGGGCAACTAACCGGCTGGCTTCAGGATGATTCGCCCGTCTTCCTCGGCTCTGACCTTCAGTTGCCCATCGGCAATCTAGCCGGGTTCGATGCGGTCTCCAAGTTTCGGCTCGGTATGGACGGCCTGAGCGGCATTGGAGGGGCAGATCCGTTCATTGGTCAGATCGACGCGGTCCGCTTCTACGACACCTTACTGACCAAACGCCAACTGCGGGAAATCTTCCGCCAGTACAATCCGTTGCCAGCCGGGTATGTGGGCTTGGTGGCCGAATATACCCATGAAAATCCTACCAACCGGTTGGCCGACGACACCGGCCACCGGGTGCCGGCGAGCAATCGGGGAGCGGTGCAATTTGTTCCACCTCCGCCTGGCGGCATCTTCAACCCAGGCCTGGGCACAACGGTCGGCTACTACAGCCGACAGGATACCGCCTCGTTGGATTTCGGCGAGTTTTATACGGCGGGGGATGATTTTACGTTCACTGCTCTGGTGCGCAAAGACGCCTCCGAAACCACCTCCCATGAAACCATCTTGGCCACGAATCGGTTTCGGCTCCAGTTTCAGAACACTGGGCCCTATGACGACGGCAAAGGGCAACTGTTTTTGCAGGTCAACGGCGCTGGTTCTTCCGGACCGACTGGAAGCGGCGCTGGCACTTTTCTGACCGAGCAGTGGTATTTTGTCGCCCTCCGGTATAACGCCTCTAGCCATGTCCTGGAAGCCTTCCTGGATAATACGGGCGGCCTCGGATCGCCGGTGATTTCGCAGGTCGTACTCGGGGCGGTGGGGCTGGATGATATGGTGCAGTTCCGCGTCGGGGCCGATGGCCTGAGCGGCCTGGGCCAGGTCAATCCGTTTGGCGGCTGGATCGACCGCATCCAGTTCTACGACCGATTCTTGACCAATGCGGAGCTACATGCTATTTTGTCGGCTAGTGTGCCGGAACCGGCTACGATGGGCTTGCTCACGCTGGGCCTGGTGCTTTTGCTGTTGGGAGGAAAAAGACTGCTCCGGCGGCGAGCACGGTAACTCGGCTGGGAAGATGAAGGGGGTACCTTCCCCCATATTGGGAGGAAAACGCCTGGAGCGGCAGCAAGCAAAATAAATGAGGAAAATGGTCGCTCCGACGGCGTGCAAGGGAACTGGCCCACCCCCAAATGAACCCATCGCCTCCCTGGAAAGGATCACCAATGGCCGTTGGCCGATTGGCATGTTGGCTGGGAGTTTTTGTGTTCTTAGGGGGATCTGACGCTGGGGCGGAGCAGAATGCCGGGCAAGGGGTGAAAATTGGCCTGGCCCAGGTACAAATTGCCGGCCAGCAGGCCCAGGCGAGCAGTAGTTCGGCATTTGGCTTTTTGCTGTTGTACGGAGCAGGCGGCTCGCAGGCGGCCTTGATGCGGGGCGCCAACCGCTGCGTGGTCAGTTGCCAGCCATCGGAAATCTTGGAAATTGCCATTCCCGTTGGGAATCTTCCTGAGGGTACACTGGCTGCTCGAGCTGTCGGATTGGGTCCGGGGCCAGTGGAGGTGGCCCTTTGGGGGGGCGATTCCGCTATGCAGAAAGGGCCGCCTTCTGGGAAAAACTCTTCCTACTCCTGGCGAACCGTCCAGCCGGGGGAGGCCGTGGATTTGAAATGGGCCTGCTCGGGGCACCACCAGGCCGTAGTGATTTTAGCGGTACGAACCCAGAGCCCCGGGGGTCCACATGGCATCCGATGGCAGGACCTTCGGCTTCTCCAGAGTTTGGATGCATCTTCTTCTTTGCGGCCCACTGTGCCAATTCCCATCTGGGCCAAGCCGGCCAATCCGAACCGGTTTCCGCCGCCGGAGTTGCCGGAGCTACACCCGGCCATCCAGGAGGCGATGATCGAGTGGGATTGGCGGATGCAGGACGGCCTGGGCACGCCCCGCTGTCCCAGCACCTTCCAGGAGGCGATTGAGCGGGCGCTGGAGCGAGGCGATCGGCTCCTGGCTGATCTGCAATCACTCGGCGCCGTTCCGACGGAGCTTGCCAACCAGTGGCAACAGCTTCAGCGGCGCTGGCAGCAACTTCGACAGACCGGCCAGACCGAAAGCCCGGAAGGAGAGGCCCTGTGGCTAGAGGTTCATCAGCTCCGACGGCAAATCGCCCTGGCCAACCCCTTATTCCCCCGCTCGCCTATTGCCTTCGTCAAACAACCCCATAGCATTTTTAGCCATCAACTGACCCAACACACTGGCAATTGCGCCCGGCCGGGCGGCGGCGTGTTTGTGCTGGAACAACCAGGCCAATCCATGCAATGCCGATCCCTAACCGCGGGCAAATTGCCGGTCGGCTCCTATCAGTTTGTCGATATATCCTACGACGGCCGACGGATACTGTTCTCGTATTGTCCGGTGGATCGCCCGCCGCCGAACCGAGAAGTCCATCTGGACAAACATTTCCATCTTTATGAGATTCAGGCGGACGGTGCTGGGCTTCGGCAACTAACAGACGGCCCTTACGACGATTTTGCGGGCCGATATCTGCCGGATGGCCGGATTGTGTTTGTTTCCACCCGGCGGGGCGGGTTTCATCGGTGCGGCCAAGGCCCCTGCCCGGTGCATACCTTAGCCCTGTGTGACTCGGACGGCTCCAATCCCCGCATCATCTCCTACCATGAAACCCACGAATGGGACCCGGCGGTGCTGAACGACGGCCGAATTATCTACACCCGGTGGGACTACGTCGATCGGAACGCTGTCTTTTACCAGCAACTCTGGACGGTTCGGCCAGACGGCACAGATGTACGTATTTTCTACGGTAACAACACATTGAACCCGGTCGGTATTTGGGAGGCGCAGGCGGTGCCGGGTTCGCATCGGGTGATGGCCACGGCTTGCGCCCATCATGCCATGAGCGCCGGTTCGATCATCTTGGTGGATGTCCGGCGGGGAGTGGACGGGCCGGCGCCGATCGAACGGCTTACGCCAGACGCCCTGTTTCCTGAAAGCGAAGTGCCGGTCATTCGGGGCGACGGTCGGCCGATCTGGCACAATCCGGTCGGTGTAACGACGCCGCCGCCTGCTAGTATCGATCAGCAGCGCTGGCCGGGCCATTGCTACAAAAGTCCCTGGCCGGTTTCGGAAACCTATTTTCTGGCAGCCTACAGTTTTGATCGGCTGATTGGCGAACCGGACCCCTGCCCACCGAACATGTTCGGCTTGTATTGGATGGATCGGTTTGGCAATAAGGAACTTTTGTATCGGGATTTGAATATCAGTAGCGTTTGGCCGGCGCCGGTTCGGGCCCGAGTGAAGCCGCCGGTGATTGCCTCGCATGTGGCATCTGACAATGCCCCTTCACCCGGCTTGGCTTGGGCCAAGCCGGCCTCTCCCGCGGAGGGGAGAGATGATGCGGCTGCATCGGGGGATTTACATCTTTCGGCTACTACTGTCGGCGATTCCAAACCCCAGAGGGATTGGAATGATGCGGAACTCTTGGCCCGGTTGGCGGCCCAGCGGGAGGGGGTCTTTTTCCTTCAGAATGTCTATCGCAGTTGGCCGGCGCTGCCGGAGGGGGTGAAGATCACCCGGCTTCGGGTGGTGCAGGTCTTGCCGAAAAGCACTTGGCACATCAATCAGCCGACCGTCGGTTTGCCGAACGCCTCCCCGGGCCGACAGGTTCTAGGCACCGTACCGGTGGAAGAGGACGGATCGGCTCTGTTTCGTGCGCCGGCCGGTCTGCCGTTGGCTTTCCAAGCTCTGGACGAAATGGGCCAGGCCGTCCAAACCATGCGGAGTATCACCTATCTGCAACCGGGCGAAGTGGTCTCTTGTATCGGTTGCCATGAACGGCGTCATGAAACTCCCCCTGCCGGTTTGAATCGGTTTGCGTTGGCCCTGCGGCGGGCGCCGTCAGGTATTACTCCTGGCCCCGACGGCTCCAAACCGTTCAGCTATCCCCTGCTGGTTCAGCCGGTGCTGGATAAACACTGCGTGCGCTGCCACGGTCCAGAGAAAAAAGAGGGCGGCCTGGTGCTTACCGGTGAGCCGCAGGGCCGATACACGGCTTCCTACAATGTGCTGGCCTCCCGGGTACCGTACTCGGCTTGGGGCGGCAAACCGGGCGATTTCCGGCTGGTCAACTCCGAGCCGATGACCCGGCCTGATTTCTTCGGTGCACGCGCTAGCCCGCTTACGGAGCTTTTGCGCCGGGGTCATTACGAGGTTGAGCTTTCGGCGGAAGACTGGGAGCGGCTGATTACCTGGATGGATACCAACGCTTTGTTTTACGGCACCTTTGACGTGGCTGATCAGGCCCGCCAGCAGCGGGGCGAGCGGATCCGGGGTCCGGCTCTAGAGTGAGTCCTTTTCATTTAAAGTAACGGCATCCCACCCCGAAGCTGCACGATGCCAGCAAACCGCTTTTCCTGACAAGAGGTCTCCTCTGGATTATTTACTGCCCAGGGGTCTGAAAAGGGGGGTTTCGGCAGGCTCCCCCGATTGTTACCGGCCCATTGGGTTACTATAATAGTATTTCTTTAGACTCTTAGAGCAAGTAGTGTTTGCCGTTCTGCAAGGAGTGCCCAGGAGCAAAGCAGACGATGGCTACGGGGAAGAATCTGGTGGTGGCCCAAAGCGGTGGGCCTACTTGTGTGATCAATAATACGTTGCGTGGCATCATCGAAGCAGCCAGGGATTTTGATGCCATTGGTACTGTGTATGGCGCCCGGCATGGCATCGAAGGGGTGCTTAAAGAAGAGTTATTGAACCTGTCGGCCCAACCGGCGCAGGAGATCGCCCTTTTGCGTACCACGCCGGTGGCTGGGTCCATCGGCACCTGTCGGTATAAACTCAAAGAAACCCAGCAGGAGGATTTCGAGCGGGTCATCGAAGTCTTCAAGGCCCACCAGGTGGGCTACTTTCTCTACATTGGCGGCAACGACTCGATGGACACGGCCAACAAGATTGCCCAGTTGGCCCACCAGCGGGGCTTGGACTTGGTGGCGGTCGGCGTGCCGAAGACCATCGATAACGATGTGGGCGATTCGGAGTTTCGGCTGATCGACCATACGCCCGGCTATGGATCAGCCGCCAAATACTGGATGCACATGGTTCAGTGCGCCAATGAGGAAAATGCTGGTTCTTGTCCGGCCGATCCGGTTCTGGTCATGCAGGCGATGGGTCGGAAAATTGGCTTTATTCCGGCGGCAGCCCGACTGGCCGACCCCGAGCGCCAAATGCCCCTTCTGATCTATCTGGCCGAGAGTCAAATCCCGGCCGAACAGATTGCTGATCAGGTCAGTGACCTGCTCCGCCGCCATGGCCGATGCATGATCGTCGTCAGCGAGGGCTTCGATGTTTCCTTGCTTCCGGAGGCCAAGGTATTTGATCTGCCGGAGGTAAAGGCCTTCGTGCAGACGGCCGATGTGCGGGATGCCTTTGGGCATAAGTCATACGGATCGGCTGCGCAGTCGGTGGCTCAGGTGTTGGTGAATTATTTGAACCGGGTAGGACTTCCGGTCAAAGGGGCGGCCCGGGGCAATGTGCCCGGCACCGATCAACGCCACTCCATGGCTTACGCCTCCGTGGTCGATCTGGAAGAGGCCTACCAAGTTGGTCGAAAAGCAGTCGAATTGGCTGCCCGAGGCGAAAGCGGCTATATGGCTACCATTTTGCGGGAACCCGGCTCCGCCTATCAAGTACGATACGATAAGGTACCCTTGGGGGAGGTAGCCAATAGTGAGCGCTGCTTCCCTCGGCACTGGATTGCCTCCAGCGGAACCGATGTTACCGATGAGTTTCTCCGGTACGCCCGGCCACTGGTGGGCGACGATATGGTCAGCTTGCCATTGGTCGGCGGCCGACTTCGCATGACCCGCTTTGAACCCATCTACGCCGATCAGAAACTGCCCCCTTATGTCCCACAGGCCGATCGAAAGAAATAAGCTGTACCATTTCAGCCGAATAATGAAGCACCACCTTTCGGTGCTCCGAAACCAGCGATTCTGTTTGTTTGATGGATTGGTGTTTTGGGATTCCCGCTTCCGCGGGAATGACAAATCGGGCCTCTGCAGCAAAAGGCGGAGGCAAGGAACAACGAGGCGGCCAAGACGCCTGGATTCCCGCTTCCGCGGGAATGACACGCTCGGCAATCCTGCCGAAAAACCGGAACCTGGATCACTCGGCAGAAATGGCGCCATAACTTTCTAGGAGTATTTCGAGAGATTATTTCTGGATACTTCCTTGTTTATCTTCATGTGGAGGAACCATGTTAGATCTCACACCAAAACATGAGTTTTTCGTCGGCATTGACTCCGATGGATGTGCGTTTGACACCATGGAACTGAAGCACAAAGAATGCTTCATTCCGAATACGATCAACTATTGGAACCTTCAGGGCGTGAGCAAATATGCCCGGGAGGCGGCGGAGTTCGTCAACCTCTATTCCAAAAGCCGAGGGATCAACCGATTCCCCGCCCTGATTGAGACGTTGCAGTGGCTTCGACGTCGGCCGGAGGTAAAAGCCCGGGGCGTACGGATCGAAATCCCAGAATCGCTTCGGGCCTGGGTCCAAGAGGAAACCAAACTGGGCAATCCTGCCCTGGAAAAGAAGGTGCAAGAGACCGGCGACCCTTGGTTGCGCCGGACCTTGGAATGGTCCAAGGCGGTCAATGCCGCCATAGCAGGGATGGTTCGCGGTGTGCCGCCGTTTCCGTTTGTGCGGGAAAGCCTGGAGAAACTCCGGGACCAGGCGGACATTATTGTCGTGTCGGCTACGCCGCACGAAGCCTTGCAACGGGAATGGGAGGAGCATAACCTGACCCAATACGTAGCGGCCATTGCTGGCCAGGAACTCGGCACCAAAAAAGAATGCCTCGCCCTGGCTCGCAAATATCCGCCCGGCCACAGCCTGATGATCGGCGATGCCCCAGGCGACTACGAGGCAGCCAAAGCGAACGGCACCCTGTTCTTCCCAATCAATCCCGGTCGGGAAGAACAAAGCTGGCGCCGATTTTACGAAGAAGGCCTCGACCGGTTCCTTTCGGGTCGATTCGACCAGGCCTACCAGGAAGAACTTTTGGCAGAGTTTGACCGCTGCCTGCCGGATCGGCCCCCCTGGCCGGTCGATCCAGAACCGTAAGAAATTACTTCCCGGCGGTGGAGACTACCCGAACAGTCTTATCCCAGCCCAACTGGTAGAGCAAGTGGTACCTAGAAGGTCCCTCCTCCACCGGATGTGCTAGCGGATAGGTTGGCCCGTTCCAAGGGGATTGCATCTCATCCCTGCGCAAGCAGGGCCCAGACTTCCGCTGCCAACGGAGCAATTACTGCTCTGCCCAAGGAGGGGGGCCACCGGAAAAACCACCAACTCCTTGCACGAAACCCAAAATAGCTAACATATCCATGAACCCCAAAATACTCCTGTTCCTTAAGGAGCAAACAGAGCCATGACCCAGTTGTGCGATTTTGGTCTGATTGGTTTAGCCGTTATGGGCGAAAACCTTGCCCTGAATGTGGAAAGCCGAGGGTATCGGGTTGCTGTGTTTAACCGGACGGTCAGCAAGGTGGACGATTTCCTAGCCGGTCGGGCCAAGGGGAAAAACATCGTGGGCGCTCATTCGCTGGAGGAATTTGTCCAGGCCCTGAAGCGGCCTCGGCGAGTGATGCTGATGGTCAAGGCAGGCCCAGCCGTCGATGAGTTCATCGAAAAGCTGATTCCGCTTTTGGAGCCGGGCGACGTGATTATCGACGGCGGCAATACCCATTTTGCCGACACCGAACGCCGCACCCAATACGTGGAGTCAAAAGGACTTTTGTACATTGGAACCGGCGTCTCCGGCGGCGAAGAAGGAGCCTTGCACGGACCGAGCATCATGCCCGGTGGCAGCCCCCAGGCCTGGCCTCTGGTCGAACCGATCTTCAAGGCCATTGCCGCCAAAGTCGGCCCGAATAAAGACATCCCCTGCTGCGAATGGATCGGTCCGCGCGGCGCAGGCCACTACGTCAAAATGGTTCATAACGGCATCGAATACGGCGATATGCAACTGATCTCGGAAGCCTATTGGATGCTCAAACACGCCCTGGGCCTCTCGAACGCCCAGTTGTACGACGTGTTCGACGAATGGAACCGAGGAGAATTGAACAGCTATCTGATCGAAATTACACGCGACATCTTCAGCGTCAAGGACGACGAAACGGGCCAAGACCTGGTGGATATGATTCTGGATACGGCCGGGGCCAAAGGGACCGGCAAATGGATGAGTCAATTGGCCTTGGACCTCGGCGTGCCCAGCACCTTGGTTACCACAGCCGTCTATGCCCGGAGTCTTTCGGCTATGAAGGAGCAGCGCCTGCGGGCCAGCAAACTCCTTCAGGGCCCTACCGGCCGATATGAAGGTGATAAACAAAAATTTATCGAAGACATCCGCCAAGCCCTCTATGCCTCCAAAATCTGCAGCTACGCCCAGGGATTCGTCCAATTACGAGAGGCGGCAAAAGAATACCAATGGCCGCTCAACTACGGCCAAATCGCCCTGCTTTGGCGAGGCGGCTGCATCATCCGAGCCGTCTTCCTGGAACGCATCAAAGAGGCCTTTGACGCCGATCCCAACCTGGAAAACTTGCTGTTCGCCCCCTATTTCCAGCAGGCCGTCCAGCGGGCACAGCCCGCCTGGCGCCATGTGGTCATCACCGCCACCCAATTGGGCATCCCTGTACCGGCTTTCATGACCGCACTGAATTATTACGATAGCCTCCGGAGCGAACGCCTCCCGGCCAACCTCCTGCAAGCCCAGCGGGATTACTTCGGCGCCCACACCTACGAACGGGTGGATAAACCCAGGGGGCAATTTTTCCACACCGAATGGCTCCAAAAACGCCGACCCCCCAACGAATAACCCTTTCGGAGCGCGAAGGTCCCGTCCGCCGGATAACGGACGTCTCGTCGGCTGGATAACAGACGTCTCGCCCGCAACCATGGGCTGCTGGGCCTTGGCCACCTGCTAAGACCCATAGGAACCTTCGCTGGCACCGCGAACGTCTCTTCCGCA
This sequence comes from uncultured Thermoguttaceae bacterium, assembly GCA_938042245.1. Lineage (GTDB taxonomy): Bacteria > Planctomycetota > Planctomycetia > Pirellulales > Thermoguttaceae > JANXAQ01. The sequence goes on along the minus strand of CALIRO010000001.1, from coordinate 83,852 downwards.
ACCGTTGCGTTTGCCCACTAGGAGGAACCGTAGCATGCTAAGTAAGCCAGGCGGGCGGCGCCATAATCGGCCCTCGCCCATGCCATAACTCGTCGGGAACTCCCGGGTCCTTAGCCAACTGACGTCAACTTCTATCACTTATCCACAGGAGAACCCATCATGTCCGCAGAATATCTCAAAGAGCTGTTTGGCCTAGATGGTCAGGTGGCGGTGGTCATCGGCGGAGCCGGTGTGCTCGGCGGCGCCTTCTGCCGAGGCCTCGCACAGGCCGGCGCTCATGTCGTCGTAGCTGATGTAACCGACGAAGGCTGCCAACGGCGCGTCGAAGAACTCCAATCCCTCGGTTGCCAGGCCAGCTACTGCCTGGTCGATGTTACCAGCCGAGCCTCCCTCCAAGCCTGCCTGGAACAAGCGAAAAAAGTCTCCGGTCGTGTCCACATCTTGGTCAATGCGGCTGGTGTGAATTTCGGCGGCCGATTCCTCGAACACCCCGAAGAACAATGGGACCGAGTCCTGGCCATCAATCTCAAAGGTACCTTCCTGGCCTGCCAAGTCTTTGGCCAACACATGGTCGAACAGGGCGGCGGCGCCATCGTCAATATCGGTAGCGTTACCTCCCACCTACCGCTGTCGAAAGTCTTCGGCTATGCGGCCTCCAAGGCCGGTGTGTTGAGCCTGACCCGAAATATCGCCCAGGATCTGGCGCCGCATGGCGTGCGGGTCAATTGCCTATGCCCGGGGTTTTTCCCGGCCGAACAAAACCGTCGGCTTCTGGACGCCGAGCGGGTGGAAAACATCATGCGCGGCACGCCCATGAAACGCTTCGGCGAACCGGAAGAACTGATCGGCGCACTACTTTTAATGGTCGCCCCCAAAGCCGGTAGTTTCCTAACCGGCGCCTGTATCAACGTAGATGGCGGCTTCACCGCCGCTTGGTTCTAACCACCAACGGCCCCCTTCGGCAGACAACTCCGGAGGGTTATTTCGCCGATTGACCACCAAGCTAGGGGGTTCTAACCGACACACTACCCCCTACAGAGCAGACAACTCCGGAAGCATCTTGATGCCTGGATCGGACCGGTCCGGCTTTCCGCAGAGTTTCCGGGCTACCCCGATGCCAGACAAGAAGTCGGCTTGTTCCGAGAACAGTTCTGTGCGTGGGATATTCCTTCCTAGAGGGTCCCAGATCCCAAAGGTTTCAAGATAAGGAGTAAGGACGGTGGGTAACAAGGCGGATCTCTGGTTTTCTGATAAAATGAGAAAAATGGGCAGTTTAGATAAGTTTAGTGAGGGTAATGATTAGAAATTGAGGGATCAGTTCTACCTCCATAGGGGGATTAGAAGGGAACCCATTCAGCCCTTGAAATTAATGGAATCCGAGGAAAGAGGAAATAAGTCGACAGGTAATATTGAGGCCCCATTCAGCCTTGGGAAAAAATCCCCGTCTCTCTGGTCCCGCTTTACTCTTTCGAATGGGCTAGTACAATATAGTTTTCGGGTAACATAATTAGTTTTCAGGTCATAATTCCGTTGGGCGCATAGCTCAGTTGGTTAGAGCGCGTCCCTGATAAGGACGAGGTCTGAGGTTCGAATCCTCATGCGCCCATTAATTAATGTACACTATTCGGCGAACATCTACCCCATTCAGCGCACTTAGCATTCTGCCAAGCGGTTACAGAAACCCCTTTCGTAACATTTCAGCCGATTCCATTAGGGGCCTGTTGGTTAGGGGGGATGCTCCACCGACTGTTTCCTCCCAGGCAAGGGGCACGCCAGAGAGCAGCAACCATCGGAAAATAGGCTCTTTGCTTTCGCAATAGTGAGCGGTTGCATTAGTCGGCTGAAATATTAGCCCCCTTCTAGGCTGTTCCCGCCTGCATCTGCTGACGGCGTGGGATGGTGGTTTTTCGTGCGCCGCTTTTTGGCCCGGGCGCTACGCCGTCTGTTGGTCCCTAAAACTGCTCTAAGAAGCCGCCTGGAAGTAGGTCTGGGTGCTCGTCTGATAATGCTCTTTTGCTTCCCTAACCCCGCTACCAGCCCGGGAGGAAAAATCGCCCACAGGCTGCATCAAAACCGGAAGTCGCGCTAATTTTTGGAAGGGCGGCAGCGGATGACGCTCGAGGGATCGAGGAGCTGTCCTCGACGAAAAGAACCGTCGGCCCGGTTGGGCGGTGCGCACCAGGCTGATCCGGCACCGGAGCGGTTCGAACGCTTGGTGCTCATCTTGCCGCAATTAAAGATGGTTATCGGCAAGATCATGCTTTAAGGCATCCGGAGCGGTTCGACCGGTTGTTGCTGATCTTGAGCTTGGCGTACTGGCTGCTTTTGGGGATTGGGCTGATGGCCATGAAGCAGTACCCGCCCAAGATGGGGTGCAGCAACAATCCCATTCCGTAAAGCATTACCGGCCCGGCCTGGGGTGCAGCAACCATCACCCTCCAAGAAGCATTACCGGCCCAGGATGGGGTGCGGTAGCAATCGTCCTGGGGCGTGCGGGCTATTTTTCATTGGCCAGAACGTGGTTTGCCGACGGCAACGGACGGCCTTCCAAGCCCTTGCCGCCTTGACGCAAGCAATTTTTAGACGAACCCAAAAACTGGGGATAAGTCAGTGGTCCGCCCTGTTGCCTACGAACCTAGAAGAAGTTAGTATACATCTAGACGAGGTGGGATTGAAATATCGAACCCTTATCCCCCAACAAGAGGGAGTAAGAGTAATTATCTGCGGCAGGAAAGGCGAACTTGCCGACAAAATAAAACAGTTCATAAAGCTTCTTACTCCTGTAGAGGAAACATTCGTAAAAGGTGTTTTTGGCTACTTTGGGGACGAAGATCGCCAGAAGGCGGCCCAGATTTATCGCCAAATCATCCAGCAGTTTGAAAGCCGACACATGAGCGTTCCAGAAGAAGAAATTCCTATGTTCCTTAGGATAGGAAGAAAATGGTATTTACAAGAGAAACCCGAATGGGATCCCAAAACTAAACTGGCAGCCGCACACATGCGCCATCTTTATGAGTGGTATTTCATAAAATCTCCTGAAGAAAAAGCTCAAATCCATGAGAGATTTCGTCAATTGATGGAAGAAGCCAAGGCTCGTGGTGCAAAGGTTTATATGGGAGACGAAGAGGAAGAAGAAGAGGAGGCAAGCGGGACGATTTTCACGTAATCGGAAGCCATTGCCATAAGCAGCCCTGGCTGGGCAGGAAGCCTGGCCGGGGCATTTTTGTTTCTTGCTGAGGCCTACCGGGGGGGAACTGTCCCATTTTGACTACCCCGGCTTGGTATAGTGGAACCATACTGGCAGCATGTTTTTTTCCTTGGACCCAAGGAGAGCATTCCATGGGACTCTGGGGGATTAGCCCACCAGAACCGTCTGAGCGGCCGCCTGTTCTGCCGCCGGAGCAAAAGCAGCCCAAAGAACCGAACCCAACGGATCAAGAACCAACACCCCCATTAGAGGAAGGAGGCATCCAGGAGCCATGTTCCGAAACTGGCTGCGACGGTGGAAATTAAGACGCTCTGGGATTTACTTTCGGTATTTTGATGGCCAACGGGTCCGCTACGGCGACCCCTTGGCCTGCCACACGCATTCAGGTGCGCCATCGCCGCAGCACCGCCGACGGCGTGCGATTTACCGCCGCCTGCCAAGTCCGCCTGGAAGGACCGCCATTTGCACCCAAATCGGCCTTGCTAGCCCGAGCAGTCCAGATCATGGATTTCTATACCCAGTTTTTGACCAACGCCAAAAACTACGGCCAAAGCTATTACATTACCCAAGCGGACCTGGTGGAAGAAATCGGCCAAGAAAACGCCGTCGAAGGCCATATCGAATTGGCCGTCCTGGGCGATCCGGCCAATCCCCAATCCCTATCGATGGATTTCCTGGAACAGCAATGGCTCCAATTGGGCAAGGATTTGGACCTCTCGAAAGAACCTGTTCCGCCTACCGGGGTCCAAGGGCCTGACGGCTACAATCCGCATCTATCCTGGACGCCCGACCCTTACGGATACACTGGCCAAGGAAAACGCAGCCTGCAAGACCTAGCCCTGTGGTGGCTTATCCAATGCTATTTGCAGCGCCCTCACCGGCCGCCGCACCATATCGGCGCCAATGAGGGACTCCCGGAGGAATGGAAACCAATGCCCATCGAAGGCGCAGGGGCCGCTCCCCCGCCTGTCCATCGGGTCGATTGGCTCCCCCGACGCGATCAATTCCACGATCCAGCCCCTTATTCAGAAGAACATCAAAAATCTCTTTATACCTTTGTCCGAATGTATAACATCTTCCATCATAAGAAAATGCGTATCGGCTGCCCGAAAGCCAAAAAAGCCACCTCCCCAGGCCAATCGAACTCACCTCAACCTACCGTAACGATAGTCCAACTGGCAGAAGCAGTAATGGATCACATCCTTATCTACGACGCCGAACGTGTCGGCGATTGGCCCGAACTGCCCTATCCACAGGACGAAATCCCAGGTACCGACCCGAATTCGGCAAAACATTATTTAGTCTCTTACGAAGTCCAGCCTTTTCCGCCCACCAAAGGCCCTACCGGCCGAGAATTGATCTTCCGCGTGCGCGCCAAATACCGTTACCTGATCGATCAACCGTTGCACTTAGAGACCACGTGGTCCATCGGCTATCCGCCACATATTGCCTTGGATCGCACCAAACTGCCCAGCCGTGGCTTCGATGCCACCAAGTTTACACAAAAATTAGGTCTTGGATTTCCAAAATAGCAAGGAAACCTAGCCATGTTGCTCTACGATCCCGCCGGAAATAATGGACTGCTGAACCTTTGGGGAAAACTGTTTGGATTGGCCCATGCCCTGGATGCCGCACGCACCGGGCAGGTAGCCACGAAATGGCAGGCCCTACAAGCCGTCTTGGACCTAGCGCCGGAGGCCGAACCAGCCTGGCGATACCGGCCTAGCTGGCTAGCAGCCGCCGGAGGCTGGCAAGGCCAAATTACCGCCGCCGCCCAAGAACTGCTTCTGCGCTACGTGCAGGAAAAAAACCTGCCCCGGCCTAGCCTGCGCGAAGCCCTCCAACTGTTGATCGCCGATCTTAAGGCCGCTGGCTATTACTTTGCCGTAAGCAACCGTTCCATTCAGGTCCAGGCCTCCAGCGGCAATCAGGGTGATACGGCCCTGATGGTAACCGACCGAAACGGCCTTGGCTGGCCTTGCCAACTATTGCCAGAGACTATTACCGGCTTTATTGAGGAAGGCCGCCTGAAGGATATCACGGGCCAGCTTAGCCCGATCCGCCGCGGTCTTCACACGGGCCATATCCCGGCCATAGACCTCTTGGACTACCTTTTCGGCCCGCGAAAGCTCTTGGACCGTGGGCTGTTTTGCCCGCTCCATCGGAGCTGCGACATTATCAGCAGCCTGTGCCGCTCCAAGAACTTCCAACCCCCAGATGACAATTGCCGTGCATGTTGCTATCCTAGACATAGGCCCACCTCCTCCCAAACTAGAAACTCCATGAACCACCAAAGTTCAGAGTATCCACCATCTAGAGTCTCTGTCAATCCATGGGATCTGCTACGTCTTTTGACCCGGCCGGAAAAGCCCAGGCTATTGGTCCTAACTGCATTGATCATATAGGGGGGATACGTCTTTGTGTTTAATTCTTCAGGGGGCTGTGTTATACTCAGCTAGCAAGGTTTTTCGTCGCAGTTCCACTGAAATAAGAACTCCCTTGGCTTTTTCGAGGAAGGCCCCATGTTGTCATTTCCCCGAAAGCGGGAATTTAGAAAAGGGGAACACTTTCGCCGAATGAAGAAGCGGCCTGGTTGATTCGGGGAAAGCCTTTAGGGGTTACTGCCGCCCAAGGGGCAGTGCAGCACAAATCACCTAGCACAAAAAACTGGATTCCTGCTTTTGGAGGAAGGTCTTGGTGCACCATTCGGCGGAAGTGTTCCGGAAAAAGTAAACCATTAGAAAAAAACCGGAATTCCTGATTCCGCAGGAATGACAGGTTCGGCCATTCGACGGAAATGGCACGGTTTTTTTCACGAGGGAGGAGAGAAGTTCCCATGGGAAAGGTTGCTTATTTAGATTGTTCCAGTGGGATTAGTGGGGACATGATGGTGGCCGGGTTGGTGGATGCGGGAGCGTCGTTGGAGGCCCTTAATGAAGCGATCGATTCTCTTGGCCTTGGTGCCCGGGTGGTTGCCGCCGAGGTAAAAAAGAAGGGGATTCGGGCTTTGAAGATTACGGTAGAGCATCCGCCGCAGAGCGCTCATCGGCACTTGCATGACATCCGGGCCATTATTGAGGGGAGTCGATTGACGGATCGGCAGAAAGAGAGGGCGTTAGAAATTTTCATCCGATTGGCCCAGGCCGAGGCCAAGGTTCACGGCACCAGCCTAGAAGAGGTCCATTTTCATGAACTGGGCGCGGTGGATTCGATTGTAGACATTTGTGCGGTTGCAGTGGGGCTGGATCTACTAGAAGTGGGCAAACTTATAGCATCTCCTGTGCCGGTCGGCAGCGGCTGGGTCCAGACGGCGCATGGCCGGTTACCGGTCCCAGCACCCGCGACGGCAGAACTTTTGTGCGGCCTTCCCCTGGCCGATTCCACCGTACAGGCGGAACTGACCACTCCCACCGGCGCCGCCATCTTGGCCTGTTTGGTCCAGGAGTTTGGTCCCCTGCCGGCCATGCAGGTGGAGCGGATTGGCTATGGGGCCGGAACACGAGATCTCCAAGAACAACCCAATATGTTGCGATTGTTTCTCGGCCGTCCGATCCACCTACTCGCTGCCGACACCATTTGGATGCTCGAAACCAACCTGGACGATATCAGTGGGCAGTGGATTGGCTATTGCGCCGCTCGGCTTCTGGAGGCCGGGGCATTGGACGTTTACACCACAGCCATCCAGATGAAGAAGAATCGGCCCGCAGTGAAAGTTTCGGTGCTCTGTCGGTCGGAAGACGTGGGCCGATTGGAGCAGATTCTCTTTCAGGAAACGACTACTTTGGGCATTCGGCGCTGGCCGGTAAGCCGACATCTGCTGCCCCGTGCCACCTATACCGTCCAGACCGTCTGGGGAGCGATCGAAGGGAAACTCTGTTGGGGGCCAGATGGGCAGGCCCGGTTTTCGCCGGAATTTGAAGCCTGCCAACGGGTGGCGGCCCAACAGGGCCTGCCGCTTCGCACGGTCTATGAGGCAGCCCAACGTGCCTTTGACTCCGCTCAGGCACCCCCTGGTTCATCCGAAGGCGGCGTCTGAACGTGAAGAACACCGGTCCGCCTCAGGCGAAACGTGGAAAGACACTCCTTCCAAACAAACATCCCAGAGCCGGCACGGAAAAAAACGGAGCCACTTCCCGGCGGACGACCAGATCAGAATCCGCTCTAGCCTGCCACCGCACCAGGAAAGAAGCTTGCTCCGCTCATGGCGACCGGTCCAGGGTCAGCACCACTGCCAACGTCAACTGGACCGTCATGGCGGCATTGGGCACATCGGTCCGTTCCGGAATATCGCCTTCGGTATGGTAGTTGGGGTCGGCGTATGGATAGGAACCGATCATCAGCAGGGCGGCTGGATAGCCGGCTTGGACAAACGATCCGTCGTCGTCGCCGGGGCGAGGGCGTTGGAAGATCTTTTGCTCTAGCCCGATCCGGAACCGTTCATTGGCGGCCAAGGCCAATCGGGCAATGGCTTCGCCCTCCGGCAAGGTAAATACAAGGACATTTTTCTTTTTGCCGGCTGCTGTATCCTCGGCCGATTTGGCGCCGATGCCGTCCAGGTTAAATACGGCGATGATTTTGTCGCCCCGCTGTTTGGCTTTCCGAGCGGCAGTAACACTTGTCCAAGGCGTATGCTCCTCATTGCACCACAAGAATCGAATGGTCCGGTCGCTAGGATGCTGGGCCAACACCCGGGCAATCTCCAAAAGGCCAGAGGTTCCAATGGCATTGTCGTTGGCGCCGGGCGAATCGACCCAGCTTTGAGAATCTTTGTGCGCTACCAGGAGGATGATCTCCTCCGGTTGGCGTCGGCCTTTCCGCTCCGCATAGAGATTATAGGCCTTGTACCACGGATCCTCCGGGGCAGGTGGGAAGTATTGGTGGGCCTTTGGTTTTTTCGGATCACGGCGATAGGCTTGCACCATCGCCTCCTCCCGATCCACCTGGTAGCCCCACTTCTGAAGCTCCGCTGCAATATAATCATCCGCCTCATAGAGAGTGTTTTTCTGCTGGCCGGGACGGGTGTAATTCAGTTTCCGAAACGGCAACGGGTCCTTGGCCAGATAAAATAAATGTCGGCGGATTTCCTCCTGGCGCACCGTCTTCAGGAAGGCCTGGATTTCTTCCACCAGGCGGGGATCGTTCCAAAGGGTTGTCCACCGAGCCTCCGGCGCCGAAACGCCGGCGGAGTGCCCCTCTGCCGCCAGACTGACCGCCGATCCGACCGTCCACAAGCCGCAAAGCAAAACAAACCAACGCCTAGTCTTCATCGGCAGACTCCTCACTCATCGCAGGGTGGCAAGAAAACACTCGCCGAATCTTTCCTAGATGACCTTGGAGAGTAAAGTCTCCCCTTTTCCTCTAGAGAGGCGTACTGGATAGTTTACCAGAAGCTGCTACGCCAAGAAAGTTTCCCCGGGTGGGGAAGGGGGTTACGAGCAGCCCATGCTGTGGCCGCAGTTGCGGCAGACGTAGCAATTGCCGCTCCGCCAGGTGATGGCGCCGCAGCGATCGCAGGGTGGGGCGTCATCTTGGAAAAGGACGATTTCCTGGAGCCGGGCAGAAGGACCCACAGCAGCTTGGAGAGGGTTTGGGGATGAAGGGGCGGCTGAGGGAGTTTCTCCGGAAGGCCGGGCAGTTGGCCCGGCGGAGGATTTTGCTTCCCCGGGTGCCGGCCACGGAGCCGATTCTTGCTTCCCGGTACGACCGCCGGCCGAGGGTTCGGGCTGTTGCCGGGCTCCATTGGGCGACTCGGCGCCGGGGGCCCAAAATTGCCAGGCCGGAACCGAAACCCCTGGGGAGGCTGGAGAGGCTTCTGTCCCACCTGTCCGCGCCGCTGAGGGTTCGCCGGTGGGCAGGCCCTCCAGTTCGCTGGCCCGTTGGGCCTCCCGATAGCCGGGCAAAAACATCAGACCCAACCAACGGAAAATGTAATCTACAATACTTTTGGCGTACCGGATTTCCGGATTGGAAGTATAGCCCATTGGTTCAAATCGTGTGTTGGTAAACTTATTGACATATACCTCCAACGGCACCCCATACTGCAAGCTCATCGAGACGGCTGTGCCGAAGCAATCCATCAGGCCACCAATGGTGCTCCCCTCCTTAGCCATCGTGATAAAAAGTTCTCCAGGCCGACCATCCGGATACATGCCCACGGTGATATAACCTTCATGGCCAGCCACCGAAAATTTATGGGTGATGGACTTTCGCGTGTCAGGCAAACGTTCGCGTCGAGGCGCTGGCAGGCTCTTGAGGAGCTCTTGCTGCTTCTGTTTGTCTTCCTTTTTGACCGTCAGCACCTGCATGTTTTTGGAGCCGTCGCGATAGACGGCCAAGGCCTTCAAGCCCAACCGCCACCCTTCCATATAGGCATCCCGGATATCCTGCGGGGTAGCGGCTTTGGGCAGGTTGACCGTTTTGGAAATGGCGCCGGAGAGGAACGGCTGGGCAGCCGCCATCATCAAAATGTGCGCCCGCCAATGGATCGAGCGAGTTCCTTTGGCCGGCTGGAAGGCACAGTCAAAGACCGGCAAATGCTCCGGTTTTAATTCCGGGGCGCCCTCGATAGTGCCTTCCCGGTGTACATATTCCATAATGGACTGGATTTGGGCGTCCGAATACCCGAGCGTGCGCAGCGCCAACGGCACCGTATGATTGACGATCTTCAGTACCCCGCCGCCGGCCAGTTGTTTGTATTTGACCAGGGCGATGTCCGGCTCAATGCCGGTCGTGTCACAATCCATCATGAAGCTGATCGTTCCGGTGGGTGCCAACACGGTGGCCTGAGCGTTTCGAAAGCCATAGCGTCGTCCTTCCAGGAGGACTTCGTCCCAGATTTTTCGGGCTGCTTCCTGAAGCTCCGGCGGCGCATGCCGGATCTTTTGCACCGCATCCCAATGCATCTCCATGACATGGAGCATCGCCTCTCGGTTCTGTTCAAAGCCCTCAAAAGCTCCTTTCGCAGCGGCCAACTCCACACTAGTCCGGTAGGCTGCTCCGGTCATGATCGCGGTGACCACACTGCAAAGGCCTCGGGCTTGGTCAGAATCATACGGCAGCCCGCTGGCCATGATCAGACTCCCCAGGTTCGTATATCCCAGGCCGATCGGCCGGAACCGATGGCTATTCACGGTAATCTTTTTGGTGGGATAGCTAGAGCGATCGACCAGGATTTCTTGGGCGATGAAAATGATTCGGCAAGCGGCGGCAAACGCTTGGGCGTCGAACGCGCCATCCTCCCGCCGGAACTTCATCAGGTTCATGCTTGCCAGGTTACAGGCCGAATCATCCAGGAACATATATTCGGAGCAGGGGTTGGAGGCGTTGATCCGGCCGGAGTTGGGGCAGGTGTGCCAGCGGTTGATCGTCGTATCGTATTGCACGCCGGGATCGCCGCACTCCCAGGCGCATTCGGCCATGGCATCTAAAAGCTCCCGGGCCCGATAGGTGGGACCTTCTTTGGTTGGGTCGGTGACCCAATGGGTGGTCCACATTTGATCCGTTTCCACGGCCCGCATGAACTCATCGGTTACCCGCACCGAAAGATTGGCGTTTTGGAACAAGACCGAGTTGATCGCCTCTTCCGGGCTGAGTCCCTTTTCAATGAGCATCCGGGCCTTTCGCTCTTCACGCCGCTTGCACTGGATAAATTCCATGATGTCCGGGTGGGTAACTTTCAGGGATTGCATTTTGGCGGCCCGCCGGGTCTTCCCCCCGCTTTTTACCACCGCAGCAATCTGATCATAGACCCGCATAAAGGAAAGCGGCCCGGAAGGTTTACCCCCGCCAGAAAGTTTTTCTCGGAAAGAACGCAGCGTGGATAGATCCGTCCCGGTCCCGGAGCCAAACTTAAACAGCATCGCCTCGCTCCGGGCCAGCTCCATGATGTCCTCCATATTGTCTTGCACGCTCTGGATGAAACAGGCGGAGGCCTGAGGATATTCGTAGGGATTTTCTGGCTGTTCGGCCTGGCCCTTTTCGGCGTTCCAATGCCAGGTGCATTGGGCACCCTTGATGCCGTACTGATGATATAGCCCCACATTGAACCAGACCGGCGAATTGAACGCTGCGTACTGGTGCAGACATAGCCAGACCAATTCCCGATAGAATCGCTCGCCGTCGGCAGGGGTAGCAAAATAGCCGTCGGCCAAGCCCCAATCGGTAATGGTGCGGGCTACCCGATGGATCAATTGCCGAACGCTCTTTTCCCGCCGGGGGGTGCCGATTTCGCCGTAAAAATATTTGCTGGCCACTACATTGGTTGCCAATTGGCTCCAGGTGGCTGGAAATTCACAATCCGTCTGTTCAAACAGCACCTGACCGTCGTCGCCTTTAATGACAGCGGTTCGCCGCTCCCAGGCTACGGAGTCGAACGGATCGGCCAGTTCCGGGGGGCAGAAGACCGGCTGGATGGTCAATCCTTCCCGAGCCGATTCCGAACCCTTCTCTTGACCAACTTGAACGCTGCTGGTTTGCTGAGTAGTATCAACCGGATGCATGTTCGAGCCCTCCAATAGCTCCTTAAAATAGGGACTTTACCAAACCAATTTCCTGATGCCCTCCTTTGATGAGATAGCTTGCTTTGGGCGATCGAAGAGCCAACGTATCTAGAAGGGCAAAACACCGCGCTATCTACTATATATTGTAGCCAATACCAAATGGACCACAATATAGTGGATACCAGGAAAAAGGGTAAATCTTTCGCACGGGTGCGTCAAGAAGGGGAAAAATTTTGTTGTAACTAGTTGCCAGATAAGGAGTTGGAGGGATTCTTCTTGCTAGCACTGCTAGCGTTGCTAGCGAAACCGAATCGAAAAGAAAATCCTAACTCTTTGGTAAATTTTAACTTCGGAAAATCGGGCTATTCACCTCTCTGCTACCCACCCCAGGAAAAACACGGAAGCCGTTTTCCCAAAATAGTACTAAGTTTTTTTACCATAAGGGGTTAAAGCGTTTTTTCTCCTTTTCAGGCCAGGGGCAAATGGCGAAACCAGAAAAGATAGGGAAAATAGCTAAACCTGCTTTGGCCTTGCCTATTTTGCTTTCTGGGCATAAGCTACCAGATTGGTGGGTCATGGCAGACGTCCAGGGAAAGCCAAGGAGGTTTTTTCCATGAGTTCATACCCTCAATGGGGGATTCAAAGTCATCTAAAAGAAGGCAATTCCTCTCCGAACTACCTCCAGCATCTAGCATCAATCCCCCTATTAGAGGAGGTTCAGGAGGCCATCCACCGCACCAGCCGGTGGCTCCTAGACCATCAACATTCCGATGGCCATTGGTGTGCCGAGCTGCAAGGGGATAGCATCCTGGAAAGCGAAACCCTGATCCTTTGGGCGTTTTTGGAGCGGGAGAGAGGTGAACTGGCTGGGCGTTTGGCCCAATATCTGTTGGAAAGCCAATTGCCTGAAGGGGGCTGGGCGAGTTTTCCCGGCGGCCCGGTCAATATCAGTGCCAGCGTGGAGGCCTATTTTGCGCTGAAACTTACCGGCCATGATCCCCACAGTGAGCCGATGCGTCGGGCCCGGGAGGCTATCTTACAGCACGGCGGGGCCGATCGGGTCAACAGTTACACGCGATTCTTTCTGGCCTTGCTGGGGCAGGTGCCTTATGAGATCTGTCCGGCAGTACCGCCGGAATTGGTGCTTTTGCCTCGATGGTGTCCGATCCATTTGGGCGCCGTCAGTGCCTGGACGCGGACGATTCTTGTGCCGCTGTCGATTGTTTGGGCCTGTCAGCCGATCCGCCGGATTGACCCGGAGCGTGGGGTGAAGGAATTGTTTATTCGTGCGCCGGAGCAGTGGGCGCCGCCGCGATGTCCGGACCTGGAGGCCCGCCGGGGACGGTCGTTATGGGAGCATTTGTTTGTTGGTCTGGATCGGCTTTGCAAATGGGCCCAACGTCGAGGTCTTTTCCTCTGCCGAAATCGGGCCTTGAAGGCAGCCGAAGCATGGATGCTCCGCCGGTTGCAAGGTAGCGATGGCCTGGGCGCCATCTTTCCGCCGATTGTCTGGAGCCTGGTCGCTTTGCGCTGTTTGGGTTATAGTGAGGAAAGTGCTCCTGTTCGGCAGTGCCATCGGCACCTACATGATCTGATGTTGGAAGATCGCCGGAGCGGCTCGGTGCGGGTACAACCGTGCAAATCGCCCGTCTGGGATACGGCGATTGCCATCCGAGCTCTTTCGGCGGCGGTAGGTCCCCGCCATCCGGCAGTAGGACGGGCTGCTTTGTGGCTTTTGGAGCGGCAGATCCCGGTACCGGGCGATTGGGCCGATTCGGTTCGAGTGGAACCGGGTGGATGGTGTTTTGAATATCATAATGATTTTTATCCCGATAACGATGACACGGCGATGGTCCTGTTGGCTCTTTGGGAACAATATCGGGCCTGGCGATTGGCTAGCCAGAAGGTCGAGAATCTTTATCCTTGGCTAGCTGGGCAAGGCGCCGGTGCGAGACGGGGCGTGCAAGGCCCTCTGGATAAGAGGGCCGATCCGCTTCTTAGCGAAATCTGCTTAGCCGACGGTACGCGCCGAGCCGCCGCTTCGGCATCCTCTCCGGAGGCAATTGCCCAGTTGGCTGGTGAATCGATCGAAACCGAAGAGGCCTTGTCGTGGACCGCGGCGGCTATTAGCCGAGGACTGCGATGGATGCTGGCGATGCAGAATCGGGACGGCGGCTGGGGCGCCTTTGACCGGAACAATAACCGCCAGTTCCTCAACTATGTGCCCTTTGCCGATCATAATGCGATGCTCGATCCCAGTACCCCGGACCTGACCGGCCGGGTGCTGGAGGCGTTGGGGACGTTGGGTTATCGGTTGGGGCATCCGGCGGTGGATCGGGCTATTGCTTTTTTACGCCGCACTCAAGAGCCGGACGGCGCCTGGTTCGGCCGATGGGGCGTCAATTACATCTATGGCACCTGGCAAGTTCTGATGGGGCTTCGGGCAGTGGGGTTGCCGATCCAGGATCCGGCGATCGTAGCAGGGGCCGATTGGCTTCTGAGTTGCCAGCAGTCCGATGGCGGCTGGGGCGAATCACCTGCTACGTATGATGATCCAAGCCGGCGGGGCCAAGGCCCAACCACCGCTTCTCAAACTGCCTGGGCGATCTTGGGGTTGGTGGCTGCTGGCAGGGCGGATGATCCCGCATTGCTCCGGGCGGTGCGATTTTTGCTCGATCGCCAGCAGCCAGATGGCACTTGGCAGGAACAAGAGTTTACTGGAACTGGGTTCCCCCGGGTGTTCTATCTCCGCTACCATTATTATCCGATTTCGTTTCCGCTGTTGGCATTGGCCCGTTGGCGGGAAGCGGTTCTAGCAGGAGGATAGGAACCATTTAGAAGCGTTCCGGCCCCGAAAGCAGCCTCACGGTCTTTCCTGGTGGGAGGGTATCTTTGGGCTGGAGGGTACTCTGGTAGAGTGGGCTGCTTGACAGTGGACCGACCAACTAGGCTCTGACAGATGCCGCTCTGGATAAGGCCTAGGGGAGGAACGTGTGAACGAAACGTTCGCACTGCCAGGCTGTGGGGAGGGGAGGCCCCTGATTCCAGAGTTTGCGGAGGGGAAGTCTGGCGATTCCCGGGATGTTGCCTCTCCCCTGCGTGGGAACGACTGGGTTGCGAAGCAGGCCGTCTGAAGGGGCTGTTTAGGCCAGAGATCTCTCCTACGGGGATGCCGCACGGCACGCCCACGCTCCTGGGAGGTTCCCATAGGTTGAGATGTACTTTGGGAGTGCTTTTGGATGCGTTTTCTGTTTTCGTTGACGCGGACGTTGAGCTGGTATCTCGTGCGGCAGCGGCTTTCGGGTCAGAAGCGGTTTCCGTTGGTACTGATGTTGGAGCCGCTGCATACATGCAATTTGCGCTGCGAAGGGTGCGGCCGGATTCGGGAATATGGCGGCCGGTTGGAGGATCGGCTGGGTGTGGCCGAGTGTTTGGCAGCGGCCGAGCAGTGCGGGGCGCCGATTGTAAGTGTCTGCGGCGGGGAACCGCTGTTGTATCCGGAGCTGCCGGAGCTACTGGATCAACTGGTAGCCCGGCGAAAATACATCTATTTATGTACCAATGGCACATTGCTGGCCCAATGCCTTCCCCGTCTGCCGCGGAGCCGCCGAATGATGTTAAATGTCCACTTAGACGGGATGGAAACCACCCATGATGCTCTGGCAGGCCGGCCGGGCGTGTTCAGCCAGGCGGTGGAAGGGATTCGGCAAGCCAAGAGTGCTGGTTGGCTCGTCTATACCAACACCACCATCTATCGCCAGACGGATATGCACGAAATCGTGGTGCTATTTTCGCTTCTGAGCGAGTTGGGCGTAGATGGCATGATGGTTTCCCCTGCCTATAGCTATGAAGCGGTGCAGGCAACGGGGCCGGAACGGGCATCCGAAATTTTCCTCACCCGGCAGGAGATTCAGGAGAAATTTCGAGCAGGATGGCCGATGTTGCGCCGGTTTCGGCTGGTGGCTTCGCCGATGTACATGGAGTTTTTGTGCGGTCGGCGGGAGCTTCGGTGTGCGGCCTGGGCCAATCCTACGTTCAACCGTGCTGGTTGGCGCAGCCCTTGTTATTTGCGCGCCGATAGCCACTATCCCAGTTATCAAGAACTGTTGCGGCAGACGGATTGGGATGCAGTTGGGCCAGGTCGGCACCCCCAATGCGAGCACTGCATGGTCCACTGCGGTTTTGAACCGGCAGCCGTCCTTGCCCGAAAAGGGCTCCGGGACCTGCTGAAGATGCTCCTTTGGCAGTTGGGCTAGTTGGAGCTGCTGCCGTCTCTCCGAGTCTTCGACAGCAGGCCGAGATGACTGGACCCGGCACATCATCCATATAACGGTGCCGGACCATCTGCTGGTTAACCGAGCATTCGGCGGAGGGCAGGTTCAAGAATGCCTTCTTGAAAGGTAAAGCCACTGTCTTGCAATCGGTAGGGAATGGCCCGTGTGGAGGCCAGGAGCAACTGCTCGGCCATTTCTCCTAGGAGCATTCGGAGCAGCCAGGCCGGCAGGTGGAAGATGGCTGGTCGTCGGAGCAGTCGGCTTAAGGTTACCGTCCACTCCGCATTGGTAACCGGCGCTGGCGCAGTGATGTTGAACGGGCCGGAAAGACTCCGATTGATCAATAGATGCCGAACCGCCGCCGTGAGGTCTGCCAGGCTGACCCAACTGATCCATTGCCGACCCGTGCCGAGTCGGCCTCCCAAACCCCATCGGAACAAGGGCAACTGTTTGGCTAACATGCCGCCCGAAGGCCCTAGGACCACCCCAAACCGAAGATGCACCACTCGGATACCTGCCTGTTGGGCCGGTTGGCAGGCGGTTTCCCAAGCTTGGCACAGTTGGGCCAAAAAGCCGCTGCCTGGCGCACTGGCTTCGCTGAGGATTTCGTCGCCTCGGTCGCCGTAAAAGCCCACCGCCGAGGCACAAAGCAAACTATGCGGTTTTTGACGAAGTTTAGCCAACGTTTCGGCGAGCAGGCGGGTGGCATCGACCCGACTGGAGCGAATCCGCTCTTTTTGGGCCTCTGTCCATCGACGGGCAGCAATATTCTCGCCCGCTAGATGCACCACCACATCCAGCCCTTCCAAATCGGCTGGTTGCAACTGTCCTGCGGCTGGGTCCCAAAGCACAAAAGAGCCTTCTGCTTGTTCCGGCGCCCGGCGCAGAAGAGGGACTACCTCATGGCCCTCGGCTTTCAAAGTTCCTTGTAAGGCCTTGCCGATAAAACCTGTCGAACCGCTCAAGAGAATCCGCATGGCAGCTTCCTCTGGGTAAGAACCAATGGCTGAGATGCTGATCCACGGATGTCACTCCCGCGCAAGCGGGACTCCCTTTGCCAGCCAGCTCCGCTTGGCGAGCCCACTCTAAAGCTCTGAATTTTTTGGGGGCCCATGCTAACGGCCAGCTCAGCCGGGCTAAAGAAGTAGCCCTTCGCCCATCAAACTATTTTAGCGGGCAAGGGGACGTCTGAGGGGATGTTTGTGTGTGGAGACAGCAGGGCAAACGGCATTTTGCGGATCGCCTACAAAAGGGGGCCTTCCCAGACGGATATGCTCGCCGGCCTATCCCGCTCGTTTATTTATCCGAGCAGGTCCAGTTGGGTCCCGGCCGTCCCAGTTGGGTCTTCAGGCCGACACGGCGGGGTTGGGGGCGGGGGATTTTGAGCCGGCCGATTGGGCATCTGCCACGGGAGCCGACCGTCGGCATCTCGCTCGTCGGTTTGATGTTCCTGGCCGTCGGTTTGGCCGATGCCAGCGGCCTCGGCGGCCTGCTGTTCGGTTTGGATCCGGCGTTGATGGGCGGCCAAGTCCTGCTGCGTGCGGTCTAATTCGGTTCCTTTGGTTTGGGCCAAAGCAGCGCCGGCCGCCCCGGCGGCCACGTTGCCTAAAGGTCCCACTTGCATGCTCGTTCTCCTTTGACAGGGAACAAATGCATTTGGGAAACGGAGAATTGTTCCCATTGGCTTCCAGCCGATGGTTCCCCTGCCCGGTCTTCCCTCCGGCCAGGCAATCGCTTGGCCCCCCTTTGCCGTGGTAAGCAGAGACAACGGATGCAGGCGAACCGTCCGCGATCCCAGGGATAGCATCGGTTTTGGGGAGGCATTGTCTCCTTGAAAGTTTAGCTTATGGGCAAGGGTTTAGGGGGGATGGGGCAACGATTCGGTAGCTATGATGGGATCCTGGGTGAGAGGTGGCCAAGGGTTGCTGAGCGGTTTTGGGGACGTCGGGCGAAACGGGCTGGCTAGTCGCGGCGGAGGGGTAGTGGGCCATGAACCGGTCGGAGCACTGGTGAGATTTTGCACTGCCTGATTCAGGGTGGGGAAAACGTGTTTTTCGGTTTTCGGCTCTTGCAAGGAACCGGTGACCCGAATGACCATAAACTCCTGCCCTGCCCCGCCGAGCAATTGTTTCAGGAGCGGCAACTTTCGATCTTCCCGGCCCAACATAGGCGAGAGAGCCAAGTTCAATTCCCCCTGGAAATTACTTTCGCCTGTGCCGTGCAGGCTGATGGCATCGCCTTGGAAGACGATCCGATCGAGATAGATGTGGGGACCAGCGATCCGATACTGTAGGTCGCACTCGCTAAAGGCATTCGTATCCGGCCGGCGCAGATTGAGAATTTTCAATAGGGCGATCATGAGGGGCAATTCATAGATGTCGGCTTGTCGGAGGTGGAGGGCGCCTCGGCCTGTAAAAGTATGTATATTCCTGCCGTAACCATGCAGATACATCCACCCATACAGCCTCCCACGCAGATCTTGAACCCCGGGCAGATGCTCTTGGGCGATTTGCGCTAGGTCGGCATCCGATAGGGTGGCCCGAAGAGCGAATTCATTGGCCCCTGCCAGCCGGATCCATCCCTGGCCGGTCGTTTGGCCGCCAAACAATTGCCCGGTAATCAGCGGACTGGCCTCTACCAGGCCGGTCTCGGCCGATTTGCCGGCCCGCTCGGCTAAGTAAGTTTGCCGTCGGCTCTGGGCATCCGGACCAAAAAGCACATATTGGCCATCGATCCAAAAGGGTCCTCGAACTCGGGTAAATTGACACCCCTGGTACAGAAGGCTATCCAGGTCCAACTGGCCCCAGAGGGCGTAATCTTGGTTGTCCCAATGCCCTGCCACGTCCAGGCCACCATAAATATTTTCTAATCGGATGCCCGGCTGAAGCTGAAGGCCGACCAGTGTCAGCCGAAGGTCCCATTCGGAGGTAAGTCTTGCGGGTTCGGCGGATTGGGCCAATTGCCATCGGCCTCGCAGAGCCAAGCTACCTTCTGGATTGAGCACGGCAAATGCTTTTTTAAGGGGTTCGGGCAGTGCTTTGGTCAATTCCCGATCCAACGGAAGCCGATCCACAAAAAGCTGTTCCATCTCTAGTTGCCAGGCGCCGTCGGGTTGGAATCGGCCGAAAAGGTCTGCGGCAATCCGAACGGACCCATGTTCCGCCCGAAAACCCTGCCAGAACACTTGATCCTGGGCGAAAAACAACGTTCCTTGAAGTTTTTCCAACCGATAGGGGAAAGCCACCGGCTCGATGCTACAGCGGTCTGGGATCGGTTGGGCGGTAAAGCGGACCTCAGCGGCGGATTGGCCAGTGCGATACCGGATCTCTAATTCCGGCACATTCACCTGGCCTGTGGGCCGGAGTTGATTCCACAGGCGTTGGGCAGCTGCCGGCAGAGCATCCCGAAGCTCTTCATCCAACGGGGCATTCTCGACCACCAAGTTCAGATAGAGTTCCATGGGCGGCAACTGTTGTTCAGCAAGCTCAAAAATCCGAGGGAACAAAGCGGAACCGGAAGAACTTCCCTCTACTAGCGGATTTCCCCGTGGGAAAGGGGCAGAGTCCAGGATGGTTTGCCAATCGGCGTTGGCGGCCTGTAGAACTTGCTGGGAAGGGGCTTCCTCAATAGGAATCAAATGTCCATATCCACGGATTCGAGCCGAACCGTTGCTGCCGGTAAGCCCCCAAAACTCCCATCGCCCGTCGGAAAATTCCAGGGTTCCTCGAAGGTTCCGAATGGGATAGGCAAACCGCTCATAGCAGATGGCCCCCCGCTGGAGCTGCAATCGGATTTGCCGATGCCCCTGCTCCTGGGGCCGATCCCGCTGCCACCGATATACCACAGCCAAGTTCCCTTGGGGATGCAGGGGAGCCAGCAACCGGCGAGTTGGGTCCCGAAGGGCATCGAAAAACTTCTGATCCATAGGCAGGCTTTGGGCCTGGATTTCCACCCAGCCGGTCGGCTGGCTGAGCGGATGCAAAATTTCAGCCGCAATCCGAACCGGTTGATCTTCGCTAAAGGCGGTCAGGTGAATCCAAAGGGTGTCGTTTCGGAGTTCCAAGCGGCCTTGACCGTGGTCCAGCCGATAGGGAAATTTTGCATATAGGAAAGAAACATCCAGGCATTCGATAGTAGCCTCCGGGAACCAGTGCTGGCCGTCGTACTCGAGCACCCCATATAGATCCACCTGCCCCGAAGGCCGATACAGATCCCACTGCTGGGCCAGTGCCGTGGGCATTCCGGGCAGCTCCAGCCATTCCCGCCGAAGCTCCAGCCGGCGAATTTCTCCCTCTAAGCGACAGGGGGCGTCGGCTTGATAGCCGTTACGCCGATACGACAGACGCAACGTAGCAGCCCCATGACGGGCAAACAGTTGATCCACCCGCAGTCCGTCTGCGTCGGCTCGAAATACCGCCCACATGTCCGTCAACGGATAGGGAAGGCGCGGCTCATGGAGTCGGCCGTTGGTCAGTCGGCCTGCCAGTTGCCATTGGATCGGCTCTTGACGCGAAGGACAATGGCGGATGTGGAAACCGAAGTCCAGTTGCCCTTGCAACGTCCCCCCACAGAGCCATTGGGGCAGTAGCTGGTTCGGCAAAATCGCCTGCCATTCCGGTCTCAGGTCCCAACTGACTACTTTTCCTGACAAGGCGTAGTCGCCTGAGGCAGCATCCAGCCAGCCTTCCATGGTCAACTCCTGCAGCCCCTGACCCGAGAGACTCAAGCGGAGATGATGAGCGGTCTGGGGCCGATCGGGCAGCTCAGCCCCTTCCGAAGCCTCGGCAGCGCTTGGCTCCGGCGGACTTGCCAGGAGCTGGACATCCCGAATCAATAGGGGCGAACCGGTCTTGCTCTGATCGGCCAACAAGACTACCGTACCTTCTTCCACCACAAGCTCTGGGTGCTGAGTGGCCAAAGATGCCTTCGGCTGAAGGTGCGCATAGTTCCAGACTCCTTCAGCCCGGCGGCGCAGATAGACGGTAGGCCGACGCATCAGGATCCGGTGGATCGGCACCTCCGCCCGGAGCAAATGCTGCCAGTCGGTCGGGCAGCTTAACAACACTTCGTCGCATTCCAGCAGAGGCAGCCAATCCTGTCCGACTGGTTCGGCCAATCGAAGCCCCCGAAGCAAAATCCCCTCCCGATGCGCCTCTTGGACTAACTCCACCGACCGAAGCGTGATTTTTAGCTGCGGATACTGGTTGGCTAATGCCGACAGCACAGCGTTCCGCAAACGCTGATCGACCTGCCGATAAAAATACGCCAGCCCAATGGCCGCTCCCAGAACGGCCACCACCAAGCTCCATTTAGCCAACTGCCAGCAGATTTTTACCATGCGTCCTACAATGGCCAGCGCCTCCTTGCCTGCCTGCTGGCGTACTTATCCATGTTCCGAATCGATCTTTCAGTCAGCCAAAAGTTCCCCTGGAGTTTTGCCCTTTTCGTCGCTTTTTTTATTTCCGATGGTTCTGCAGAACCTCTTTTATGCATATAAGTACCTAACCTCAATGTTGACAACCGGTTAAAAGATCGACTCTCCAGGGGCGGCCTTCCAATTGGCAACGTCGAGCGGAGAGGGTGTAGGTTTATTTCGAGCTATTGGGCAAATGCCGGAGGACGGAAAGTTTTTCGGCTGCCCAGCCAGCAGCCAAAACAATCCAGCCCAGCATGGCAGGCCCCCGATAACGAACCGAACTGACAAACACCAGATGAACCAAGCTCAGATACAAGGCCGGTAGCGCCAGCAGAACAACCTCCTGTTTGCCCCGGCGGGCTGCTTGGCCCAGTGCCAAAAAACCGGCCAGCAGGATCGGCAAATAGGTTCCTCCCACCACCGCCGCCAGCGGTGAAGCAGCCAAGGTCGGTTCGTTGGGCCAAGGACTCCACATCCGCCAAAGTTTCTTGCAAGCTAATCCAAGCACCTGGCCAGGATGTCGGCTGGCCCACCGGAGAGCTTCTTCGGCCAATGCCCGATCCAGCCAATATTCCCAAAGCACCGGCTGAGAGGCTCCGTCTGGTGGTTCTGGGCCAGTCGGGGGCGGCGTTTCAGGGAGTGGTTTCGGCTCGGCAGATAATGGCACCGCCGAAGGGGTGGGCGGCGGCGAGGAGGCGGCTGGTTTAAGGAAGTTCTGGCCCACCCGCCATCGTTCCGGGGCCAACATCCGCACTGCCGGGCCCCGATACTGTAATAACCACCATTCCGACCGAGCAAATTCCTCCAGAAATTCCATCTGGCTCTTCCCGGTAGCCCCGGGGCGAAGCCCATCATATAAACTGGCCCCCACTTGAAGCGTTGTAGGCACCCATCGGCCTATCAGTCGATAATTCCGAATCCACCATGGTATCAAGGGCAGCGTCATTCCGGCCAGCATGAGGCCCGCCATCATCAGCCGATTCCATAGCCCCGCCCCGCTTCCATCGGACGACAGTTGTTCCGAGATCGGGCTTCCGGGGAGGCGCTGGCTGGTGGATTCCCTTTGGCCGGTTTGCTTGGAACAAGCCACTATCCCCCAAAGGGCTGCCAGGGGAGTAAACCAGAGCCAACTGGGTCGAACCAGCGTGCCAACGCCGCCTAGTAGCCCGGCTCCGAAGACATATCCCAAGCGGTGGCGGGTTTGCCGACTTTGCCAGGCCAGAATCAGCACCACTAATTGCAGGCACATCACCGGGCAGAAAGCCGCTTCACTCAGGATCCACACACTGGCAGCCACCGCCTCGGGGTACACGGCGGCGATGATGCCGGCCCACCAACCCCCTGCCAGGCCAAAAAGCCGACGCCCTAGCCACCAACAACATCCCACCGGTACCACCCCCAACAGGGCACCCCACAGCCGGGCCCATAAAACCGGCACTTCCGCTCCCCCCAGCCAAAATACCGGGGCTAATACCATCGGATACCCAGGCATCCGAAACACCTGGGCATCCGCACTGCCGAATTGATACGGCTGGGCAAAGGCAATCGCCAGCGCCAGATGCCAATAACTGTGGCTATCCGGGAAAAAGAACTCCAGGGGGCCTACTAACTGACGTTGCCACCAGATCGCTGCTGCCAACCGGAGCAAAAAGGCCCCCAAAAGCAACAGTGCCAAACAAACCCAATTTCGGATACTTCTCCGCCTGTTGTCTTCCACCCCCAGTACCTCCCCCCCTTGTAGGTAGTCCCTACTGTTAGACAGGAGGTATTCTCGGTCAACTGACGGGCAACTCAGTCTAACAGACTAAGCTACCACTCACTCTAACAGACTTAATCTACCGTATCTCCCATACTGGATGCTTATCCTGGTCCCCCACTAAGGGGTTGCACCAACCCATCCCTCCATCCCTTTTTGGGCAATCTTCACTAGCAACGCTCAGAAAGACAGGTATCCAAGGTGGCGTGAGAGAATTCGGTTCAACCCCAACCTAGCGGCCAGAAAAGCAGACAAGCGGGTATGATAGCCTTAATTGAGATGTATGGTCAAGGGCAATTTGGAGAAAATAGATAGAGAAGGAAAAATAGTAAATCCTTCCGCCCCCTGGAAGCCCCCGGCCTGACCCACCTGTCCCACCAGGAAAGAAGCATTGAACTCCCGCTGACTCGGCTTGGCCGTTGACCCAGCCTGCCTCTCCCACCCCTGGGGAGAGACGAAACTCTCCTTTCCCCTGTTGGGAGAAGCTAACTTCAATCCCCTCTGCCCTCCGCGGGAAAGGGTCAGGGTGAGGGGGCCTGTACTGCCGCTTGGGCGGGAATGACCGGAGGGCGGACACCCAGGCGTTCTGTACTGCCGTTTGGCGGGAATGATAATCGAGGGCGGAGCTTGGCAATTCAGATTGCTCGGCGGAACTGTGTCAGCCAGACGGGTGTTTGTTGGGGCTTTACGAGGCGGCCAAGGGGGCGGGGCGGCGGCCCCGGCGGGCAGCGTAGGGCCCCAAATATTGCAGCTCTTCTTCCTCCCGCTTCGGGCTAAAGTAATTAGATACAAACGTTTCAAAAACTAAAACCAGCAGTACCGACCAGAGGAAACTCTCCAAGAGGCTTTCGCCTTCGTGCAGGAGTTTAAAGGTGCTAGAAAGGTCTTCTGGATTTTCGGCAAAGACCAGACCGGCTGGTAAGAAACGTTTTTCCAGTTCTTCCCGTGGGATTTTTGTGGTGTTGGCCTCTTCGGGGTCGATGTTCACGGAGTACCAACGTTCTTTGGGTTGGGGGCCGCCGAGCAGTTTTACCGTGTAGATGCCTGGCTCATAGGTTTCATGGAAGCGGACCTCGGGCAGAGGTGCCCCCTGAGAGTCGGTGGTGGGAAGTTGGTTTCGCTGACCGGAAGGGGGGACCACTTCGACAATCGAAGGACGCTGCAGCTCATCCAAATGAACTACAATGGGATGTCCGGCCAAGATGGATGCCTGGGCCTGTTCGACGCCGAGCATATCGAAGCAAAGCCGAACGAAAAGCGGCAAAAACAGCGGTTTGAGCGGTAGGTTCGTCCAGCCGACATGGGCGCTGGAGCCCCAGAAATAGACGCGGCCTCGTTCTATGGGCCGTTCGACGAACAGGGGCTGGCCGTCGTCCAAGCGGGCCAACACGCGCAGGCCACTAGCTTCCGGGGAGCGCTCGTCAATACGTACATATTTATAGATAAGCACCGTCTGATATAGGCTGGCAGGTTCGAGGAAAAGTTTCATGGTTTTATGCTCTCGGTCTAGAGAGCTGATGAACCAACTTTCCCTGCCGCTGCCTGGCGCAGGTTCCTGCACATCCAGGAGCGGGGCAGGAAGCAGTTTGCCCTGGGCCTGTTCGTTCATGGCATTGTATTCGGCGGGCCGGACGTTTTCCCCGCTAATCCAGACCAGGTTGCCGCCATGCTGCACGTACTCCCGGAGGCGTTCGACCAGCCCGGCCGTCGGCGCCGGAACATTCACCAAAAAGATAGCCAGATATTGGCTAAGGTTTTCATTGGCAAGTTCTCCCAGGGTGAGGATACGAGGATTTAAGGCCCACTGGTCGCCGGTGGTGGGACGGAAAGCCTTTTCCAAGTAGAAAGTGTCGTCTAGGTAGGCGATTTCGTGGGCCTGGGCCTTGACGATGGCTACCGGGATGTTTTGGTTGACTTCCATGGCGAAGAAGTAGCGGTCGTCCATCGCAGAGCCGTCTTCGCCCACTAGGCGCACCTCGCAGCGATGGCGTCCGCCCGTGCGAAACCGGAATTGGAAGGAGAACTCTTTGGTACCTTCGGCGGGGATTTCGATGGCTGGACTTGACTGATCGCGCAGGCCGTCGATGTAAAGCTCCAGGTGGCGTTGCTGAGGGGCGGAGGAAGCGTTATACAGAAGAACATCTGCTTTGATGGGCACCCCGGCCACCGGCACCGCCGCCTCGGCGGTTACCCGCTGAATGGCCACGTTTGGCTTGGGCGCCTGCTGGCAATCGACAATGACCACCGGGATCTGGAATTCTTTTCGCTGCTCGTGGTCTAAGTCTTCCAGGCGGGTTCCTTCGGGTAGGGCTTCGTAGCCTTCCCAGTTGATCGCCTGCATATCGGTAATGACATAGATGACTTTATTGCGGACGTCCAGTTTCGCGAGCGCTTTTCGCGCCTGGCGCACCCGAACCGCCAAATCGGCGCGCTCGTAGCTAGGGGCGGCTTGGTTGAGAATTTGAATCACTTTATCGGGCGATTGCTCCAGTTTACCTTCTTCGGGAAATCGCGGGCCGCCGGTAAGAAACAGGCCAACATAATCCCCGTCCCGTAGCTCGTCTAGGATTTGGCGGGCTGCTGCAAGAGCTGTTTCAAACCGCACCCGCTCCCCGTCCACCGCCCCCATACTGGCCGAGTTGTCCAGGATGATCATCACCCCGGTGGAAGAACCGGCCCCCAGGAGGCTGCCCAACTTGGTAACCGTCGGTTTGGCCAGGCCCATGGCGATCAGGATCAAAGCAGCCATCCGCACCAGCAGAAGAAACAGATCCTGAATGCGCCGCCGCCGCCGGGTCTTTTGGGCAGCAATCCGCAAAAACCGAAGCGTGGGAAACGGCAAATCCTTGGCCCGCTGCCGGTTGATCAGGTGCAGGATGACCGGAATGACGGCAGCCAACGTGGCCAGTAGAAACAGGGGGGCTAAGAACGTCATGGCTTGGATTCATCAAGACACAATCAGGCTACAATCGGTTTCGTTTGGCTAGGTACCGGGAGAGCATGAAGTCATACGGTACTGATGTATCTGTCATGATGTAGTCGATCTGCGATTCGGCGCACTGGCGCCGATAGGTTTCTGTAAATTCCCGAATCTGCTCCAGATAGGCCTCCCGCACATAGGCCGGGTCGATCTGGATGCGTTCATCGGTCTCCAAATCGTGGAAGGCGATAGTATCTTTGAAAGGGAGTTCCAGCTCAGCTTTGTCGAAGATATGGAAGACGATCACTTCATGGCGGCGGTGGCGGAAGTGGTGCAGCCCTCGCATGACTTCGTCGGGATCGTCGTAAAGGTCGCTGATGACCACAATCAGGCAGCGGCGTTTGAAGCGGTTGGCCAGCCGATGGAGCGTGGCGGCAATATCGGTTTCGCCGCCCGGCTGGATAGCCTCCAGTTGGCGCATCATTTCGTTAAAATGCCGGGGGGAACCGCGCGGCGGCATATCCAGGCGGATTTCCGTATCAAAGGTCGTCAGCCCCACCGAATCTTGCTGCCGGATCATCAGATAACTTAACACTGCCGTCAAATAGGCGCCGTATTCCAACTTGGTAATTTTCGCCGAATGCCGGTAGTTCATCGATCCGCTGGTGTCCAGCAGGATCTGAACGCGCATATTGGTTTCTTCTTCGTATTGTTTGACATAGAGCCGTTCGGTCCGGGCCAGCATCTTGTAATCTAGGTGCCGGGGGTCATCGCCGGGGACATATTCTCGGTGCTCGGCAAATTCAACGCTAAAGCCTTTATATGGGCTGGCATGAAGCCCGCTGATAAACCCTTCGACCACGCCCCGGGCCACTAGGGAAAGATTTTTCACCCTGGCCAGGGCTTCCGGCTCTAGAAAACGATAGCCGGTGTCCATCGTAGGTATTACCCTTTCAGGTTGCTGGGACGTGTTTTGTGTACATTTGCTTTACTATGTCTATCGTAGCTGTCGTCCTTCCAGACTGCTTCTACCATGGGCGTCAAACAAGCTCTTTTTTATCGCAGTTGGAACCTACGGCGTAAGATCCATTCAACTGTAAGCACCAGGACAAACAGTGCCCAGAAGCCGGGCGGCCAGTAGAGCTTGGCTTGCAGTTGCATCTGGCGTTTGCGCACCGCCGTATCCAGTTGATCTACCAAGCGGTCTGCTGCTGTTATGTGCATATACCGTCCTTTGGCTTGGGCAGCAATCTGGGCAAGGGTTTTTTCATCCAGGTCCAGTTTTTCATATTCCAGGTTAGGTCGGCCGACTTCGATTTTAAGTTTTTCGGCCGAGATGGTCTGGTCGGCCAGACGAGCTTCGACCTCGATTTCGTACGGCCCGGAGACTTTTGGTTCGAAGGAGCCGCTGTAATGGCCAGCCGGTCCCGGAATGGGCGTCAGTTCCACCAGGTCAGGTCGGCCGCCAGGGCCACGGATTTTGGCTTGCACTTTGGCATCTCGGGCGCCTTCGCCCTGGCTATCGCGGACGATGGCGGAAATACGAACAGGTTCTTCGGGTTCGTAGTAGCCTTTATCAGTGGCGGCGGTGATGCTGGCTTCGGTTTTGACTTCCTCGCTTCGGCCAGCTAACCAACGCACCACCTGCCCCCAAAACTGCAAGAAGGGAGATTGTTGGTTTAGGGCCCGGGGGCCTTGTTGCCATTTCCGAGTGGTATCGGCGGTAAATACGGCCACTCGGCCCTTGCCCCACGGCTGGATAGCTAAGACCGGCATATCATTTTCCACCGGACAGGTGGCCAGCACGGTGGCGCCGGGTTTAGCGCCACCCACACGGGTACATCCATCCAGCGGCGGCAGACCTTCCACTTTAGCGGAACGTTGTTTGGTGGGGAAAAAGTCAGCAATATTAGCAAAAATCGGATGACTCACCCCGTCGGGGGTAAGCTGCGGCAGAAACTCCTCGGTCACCTGACCGATGTCCCGAGAACCTAGGACGACCGGCAAGGCCTCGCCGATGGGCGTACCGGCATAGCCACCCGGCCCTAAACTGTGATAACCGCCCAGCATCATCAGACCAGCCCCGTTCTGGACTCGTTCCAAAATGAGCTGCTGGACTTCGGGCCGAAGGAACGAACTATCCAGGTCGCCGATCAAAAACACGTCGAAGGTATTGATCAAGGCCGGGTCGCTCGGAATGCTCGTCAGCTCCAACTGCGGAATGTTGCTTCGCATGGCGAAGGTATTTTGTTTGGTTTGCCAAAGAGCACAAAATTCTAGGTCGGGGTCTTTGGACAAGAATCGGCCGACCAGAGCGCCGATTTCGGCCCGGATGGTGCCTTCCAGATACAAGACCCGGATGCCCGGCTCGACCACCAAGGAGACGGCCGATCGGCGGTTGTTCTCCACGATCCGTTCTTCGGGCACCGGTTCCACCCGGGCGGTATAGACATGGCGGCCTTTTACTGTGGGCCGAAACTCAAACTCGACAATTTGCGACCCTTCGATTTCATCTAGGGTCAGTTCCTGCGCGCCGATTTGCTGTTCGTCTTCCAGGAGGATCACCCGGACCACTCGGCCTGGCAGGCCAATGCCTTCCACCGAGGCTTTGATTTTGGCCACATTGTTAATGAGCATGCGTTCTGCCACATCCAGCCCGGTGACTTGAACGTCCCGGTAGGAGACGTCGCTTTTCAAGGTAGCCCCAACGCCTACGGTGTGGATGGTAACACCCAATCGGCCAGCTTCCTCTACCGGTCGGCCCACCGAATTGTGCACGCCATCGGAGATCAAGAAGACGGCTTCAATCTCGCTCCGAGGCGCCTTTTTGGAAGCCGCACGAAGCCCCCGAGAAATGGAGGTAGCTTTACCGTCCGGTTGCAGGCTAACCAGCAAGCGGGGATCGGCTACATCCACGGCGTCCTCGGCAAAAGCCAGCAGATGCAAATTGACCGTCTCTTTGAGCCGATCCCACCATCGCTGCACCAATTCGCAGGCTTGCAGGTATCGGGTTTGGCCGGCAGCGCTGTCAGCAATGCTCATCGAAGCCGACCGATCGACCAACAAGATCACCGATCGCTTCTCCTCCAATTCCTTCTGGTAGGTAAACACGGGCCGAAAAAGCAGCAGCACCACAATCACAATGGCAATAATCCGAAGCACCAGCAGCGTCTGCCATTGCAGAGGCCGAAGCCTCCCAAAGGCAAAATAGTAAAACACCGAGACCAGCCCAATGGCTGCTAGAGTAACCAACAGGGCCATCCCTAACGTGGAATGTTCCAACGTCAGTTCAAGCACAGGCGGAACCTCCCCTGAAGCCGGAGAGGAAAACTTCTCCTGATTCGCTCCAATTGCTGCCAGTACCCACTGGTTGGTGGCATGTGCGCAAAACCTGCCTCTCCCGGCATGTCACCCTTAGCAAGCAGGGAACCAGATTTTTTCTGGATCCCCGCTTCCGCTGCAATGACCCGCTGGGCCTCTCCCCACAAAGGGCAGAGGCGACACTCCCCTCTCCCGACCGCCGCATCGCAAAACGCCGCCAGGACGGCAACAGGGAGAGGAGAGGACATTTGATTATCTAAACCAAACGCAGTTACGGCTCCTCTTTAGGCTGCTTCGTGGCAGGAGTCTGTTTGGAAGCGGAGCTGCTGGTAGGACGGCCAGCCGCCTTCCGGCGCCCCTCCTCCAGAGCCTCTTCTCCCAATTTAATACACTTGACATAAACAAGCGACTTTAAACTTTGGCCAAAGTCTCCTTTATGGCGTTTGTAAAGGATAAACCGCATCGGTTCCACATCCGGTTGGTAGGTTTTGGAGCCAGGTTCTGGTTTAGGCAGGTAGGGTTTTACGTAGATGATTTCGGCCAATGGTCCGGTAATTTGGCGGCCGTCTTGCAGGGTAATCGTATGGAGGTATTCCCGGGCGGGGTATTCCCGGCCTGTGTACATTTTTTCGTCCAGAGCCAACTCCTTAAACCGCCATTCCTTCTCCATCCACTCTTTTTTGACTTGGCAGTCGATCTGTTTGACCACCCGGAGCGGAATTTCCCGCTGGCGCTGCAACTGCTCGTCGTAGAGTTTCAGGCGTTTGTCGCGGGTCATGTAGATTAGGCCCGGATAAACTTTGCCGTCGGAGGTCTCTACGTAGCCGGGAACGGCCTCTTCACGGTCGCTCGGCCTGGGACCGAAGGGGTTGATGACAGGGGGTTCTTCTTCAGCGCCGTGCAGAGCTAGTTTCCCGAGGCCGGCCAACACCCAAACCAACCCCGCAAAGACCAAGGCCAAGGCATTCGGCCAACCGACGGAGCCAACCCGTGTCGCTCGCTCCGCCGGTTGCTCCCCGCAGCAAGCTCCCTGCCGGAGCCAGCTTCGACTTCTCTCTAGCCGAACCATCCCCTCCCTTCCGCTCATGTGTTCTCCTCCTTTTACAAGCAGGTGTTGCTGGAGAGTCCGACCCGATATTCTGCAAACCCGCTGGCGTTTTGAGGATTTCTCCCAGAGGGGTTGGGAAAAAAGGTCGTTTCCCCTAGGGAGTCCAATCTCCTGGTCCTATCCTGTGCCAGGTGCTCTGCAGGATTTCTGTTTCCTTTTCTTTTATTATTTCCCATTTTGCCCGGCTTGGGTACTGTGCAAGAGGGGTTTTAGGGTGGTTCTGCAGGCTGTATTGCCCGGACGATCCGGACTGCTCTGGTCCTGCCCGAAAGAGGTTTTGTGAGGCGTCTGCAGCGGCGAGCCTCGGATGGTTCCGCAGGGGGCATCGACCACATAATATGCCGCCTATCTTTCCCGGCTTCTGGGGGGAAAAGCGCCTGGGGGTCTGCAGAGGATTGAGGGGCTTTTTAAGGGGTCTTTTTGGTCGTAGGGTAACAGTCCGGCACTTTGGCCAGGCTGACCTCAGTAAGTTTTGGGGGTGGAGGCGTAAGGAGTTCGGTAAGATTGGTGCTTGTTGATATATTCGGTGTTTTCGATATTGTTGCCCCTGTTGGTATGGTTGGGTTTGATTGGTATATCCGGTACTTTGGCGAGCGGCTTCCCAAATTTTCCTTCAGGCCGGTAGCAAGTCTAGGGCAGACCAGTAGGTTGGTTGTCGGCTACAATTAAATGGGATTTCAGGAGAGCCGGTCCGATGGGAAGCGGAGCGAGGAAACTATTGGCCTTTAGCATTTTGGTGGGCGGGCTAGGGCTAGCCTGGCTGGTACGTCCCTCGGGCCAAGGGTTTGGATTTGCTCCGGCTGGCAGCGGGCGGTTGATCCTTCGGAAAGAGGCACCCCCTTCTGGGGTGTACCCCTCCGGCGTTTCCTGGTACCCGCTGTTACCTGGCATCGGGAAACAGCACCAGAGCAACGTTCAGACAGATGGGGGCAAATCTGGCAACCATTCTATGGGTGGGGGGAGTCAGGAAATGGCAAAAGTTTCAAGTGTGTCTCCGCCGGTTTTGCCGCCCCGTTTTCCCTCTCCCCAGGCGGAGGGCACTTTTGCTCCGCTTTTGCGCCCCGCCAATCGCCCTTCGGTCCGGCGGCATCGGCTCGTGGATGGCGACAGCTTAGAAAAACTGGCAGAACGCTATCTTGGTTCGGCCACCTTGGCCGACCAAATCTATCAGGCCAACCGCTCCCTGCTGCCAGATCCCCACCTGCTGCCGATCGGGGTCGAAATTATTATCCCGGCCGCCGAGCCGATCCGCCCCATTTCGGTCAGCGAACTACGAGCGGGCAAATTGGTGCCCTTGCCGGAAGTTTCCCCCGGAGATCTGAAAGCCGATGGAACGGCTGCGTCGGCGGCCCCATAGGCGAGTCAGGTTCCCCTTCGAACCACGGAACCATCTGGTGGTCGTAGCGTCATTCGGATGGCATCAGGTGGAAAAGAAAATAGCCCTCCCGCTGGCTCTCGTCTGGCTGCCGCCCGAAAAAGATCCATCGTATTGGATGCTCTCTATGATGCCGATGGCGCTGCCAGGCAAGAGACCGGCAGGCGCCCGAAAAAGATCAGCGGTCAATCGTATTGGATGAGGCTGAACACCGGATAGGGTTGGAGGCGGTTTCGCCCGGCCAGAGAGCACAGTTCCACTAAAAAGGCGCAGCCGGCCACCTGCCCGCCTGCCTGTTCGATCAATCGGCAGCAGGCTTCGACCGTGCCGCCTGTGGCCAGCACATCGTCTAGCACCAGCACCCGCTCGCCCGGCGCAATGGCGTCGGCATGCATCTGGAGCGTATCGGTGCCATATTCCAGTTGATAGGTCCAGGAGAGGGTTTTCCAGGGGAGTTTGCCGGCTTTGCGGATCGGTACTACACCTACACCCAGTTGGAGGGCCACCGGAGCAGCAAATAAAAACCCCCGGGCCTCTACGGCGGCTACCAGCTGGACGCCGGCTGTCCGAAATGGCTCAGCCAGCCGATGAACTGCCTCCTGAAACGCTTCGGGCGATCGCAATAGCGGCGTAATATCCCGGAATAAAATCCCCGGCTTGGGAAAATCCGGAACCGAACGGATAAACGCGGTCAGGTCCAATGGCTGCCTGGCCTCCCCAGTTCCTCGACTCACTGTCGGCTTCTCCTCTGAGGTATCCATTTGGCTCGGTTGAAACCTTTTCCGGCGGGACCAAGCCCATCAAAAGCTTTCCAAAAAGAAGACTAATATAGCTTATCTGTTTATCATTCCGGAGCTTGCAGACCGGATCCATGTCTATGCGGAGGGTTTCAACTGATGGCCAACCAATCCAGGCCGGCTTTTCGGACTGCATAACCGGCTTCTGTGAGATATTCTCCATAAATCAGGATCCAATGGAAGCCCCGAATCTCTTCCAGCAGGCGTTGCCAATTGCCCTGGATGGCCAGGTCCAGCTGGGTTCGGCAGATCGGATAGAAGGGGCTATCCAGAATTCGGGCCTGGAAGCCCAGCCAGCGGCGGCCTTGAAAATCCGCATCGACCACAGTAACCGGCTGGCCTTTGCGCATTTCGACCTTGGTGGCTGCGCCAAAGTCGGATTCATAATGGGTAAGCAGCCGGAGAGGTTCTAAATGTTTGCCGTCCATCCGCCGGGGCGCCGTGCAATGGGAGACTGTCAGCATCCCTTGGTGCGGCCAAGAGGGATTGCACAAAAACGCTGGCCGATCAGCGATATACCGCATCAGCACCCCAGCCGGAATGGCCACAAAGTCCGATTCGCAAAAGGCTAACAGCCCCCCGTCGTTAAGCAGCGTTAGCGGCAGGCAGGCCGTCGTACCGGATACCGGCATGATCGTCGTCATGCAAAGATTGATGGTGATCGCATCGGTTTTGGCCTCTTCCAATAGGTCTAGGAACACTTCGTTCAGCACAAAGGCTCGGTGGACAGACTCTTGGGGGATTTCCAGGTGGACGTTCGGCTGTTGGAGGTATTGTCGGGCTAGGTGCTGGCAGGTTTGGAGGCGTTTTGGGTCCTTTAGGGCGGCTTCGATCCGGCGGCCCAGGTCGTCGTAAGGAACGGTAACATATTCAAATTTCCAGTTTTTGGCGGCGATTTCTGGCGCTTGTTTGCCGTCAGCCCCCCAACCGGCCGGGCCACCTACACAGACAAACTTCTTGCCCAGGGTGTTTTTTAGCCCATACAATGCCCGAAGCCGCCATAAGAGCTCCTGGTAATCATCGACCACCACGTCGTGGATCGTCATGGCCGGTTCGGCAAAGAAGTCTCGGCGTTTGCGCAGATAATGCACATGGGCGCCGATGTACATGTAATAGAGGGGGCCGCTTTGGTGTCGAACAAACATCAGGTTCCATCGTTCGGGCCGGGCTAGGGCCTCCAAGACCGGCACATTCCGGCGTGCCGCATAAATCAGCATCACATCAAAATCCCCTTGGGCTGCCGCTTGCGCCTGTTCGACCGTTTCTACCCGCACCAACGGCAAGATTTCCAGCGGGAATTCCGCCTTTTGGCCTAGCTCCGCTAAATCCTTCCGAATATGGGCCTCCTCTTGCTGGATGTCTGCTTCGTCCATGATGGCGCCGGTGGTCCGCCAACTGGTTTGCTCTTTCCGTTGGTAAGGATGGCAATTGAAGACCGGCTGGACGCGGAGCGGACGTTTGATCGGTTGGACCCGAAGCCGGTCCGAGGCCAAGGGGGTTGGTTGTTCTGCCGAAAGCGGCCCCCCGGCCAATCCCACAGCACCGGCGAACCCAGCGACGCCGAGAAACTCTCGCCGGGAAAAGCCCCTGTCTCCCAGCATACTCGCCTTCGGTGCTACACAGCCGCAGCAACCCACTTTTGAAATCGGCTCTTGAGGGCCTGCCTCTTGGAACGGGCAGGGCTGTGGCAGAATCGGTTCGCCCATGATTGTTTGCTCCCAGTAAGCCAGGGGACCGGTGTTGGCCAAACGTGTCGTCGCTATAATATCCCAGGAACCGGATGGTGTCAATTGGCAAGCTCAGTCAGAACGGTTCTATTTTCCTGCTTTTCCTTTTCGCTTGCTCTATAGGAGCCGCTCCCCCATGACAAGCCGAGAACGTTGGACGGTCTATCCTCTGCTGATTTTGGCGTTAGGAATTGCGGTTCGGGATAAATTTTGGCCGGCTTCGCTGATGCGGGCGCGGAGCTTGGCTGTAGAGACGTTGCAGGTGGAACAAGCGGCGGTGGCAGCCCAGCTTATTGTACCGAAGCTAAAAGCCAACCGAATTCAAGGCGCCCTGCTGGAGACAAACGACCTAAGCATCATGGCTTCCGACGGAACGGTTCGAGCCAGCTTGAGCGGGCAGTTCGTCCATGGAGGACACTTGATCCTTTATAATCGCCAAGGAAAACCGGTTCTGGTAGCCAGCGTGGAACCTGCTTCGGACACTGGCATTCTGGAAATCCTCTCTGGGGAGGGAAACCCGTTGGTGCAGCTTCGGTCGGCCGCTGGCCACGGAGTGGTCAATGCAGTGGACCGAGACGGTTCGGCCGTTTGTGTGCTGGGCAGCGACGGCCAAACCGCAGGACTTTTCTTGGAGTTGCCGCGGACCAAAAAAGTGCTCCCTCTGCGCACCGTGCCGATTCCGCCAGAAGCTGCTCCGCCAAAAGCAAAACCGTAGCCCCTAGGTACTGAGGCAGGGTAGGGGTTTTTCCCAGAAAACAGCAACCTACTTCACTCGGCTGAAGTGTTCGAATACCTGTTTATGGCCAGGTATATTTGATCCGTCCGGCGACGATCGTAGCGACAGCCCGGCCTTTAAGTTGCCAACCAGCAAAGGGGGTATTGGAGCTTTTGGAGCGAAATTGCTGGGGATCGACCGTCCAACGGGCTTCCGGATCGATGATGGTTACATCGGCATCGGCGCCGATGGCCAGGGTCCCTTTGGGTAGGCCGAGGATACGAGCTGGGTTAATAGTCATCTTTTCGATTACGGTGGGCCAGTCCAGAAGGCCAGGTTCGATCAGTCGGGTGGCGATCACGCCCAGGGTGGTCTCCAGGCCAATGACGCCAAACGGCGCCTGGTCGATCTCCTGCATCTTTTTTTCGGGGGCATGGGGTGCGTGATCGCTGGCGATGACGTCGATGGTGCCGTCTTGGAGGCCGGCGATCAAGGCTTCCACGTGTTCAGGGCCTCGCAGGGGCGGATTGACTTTGTAATTCGGATCAAAGCTGCGCATCGCCTCGTCGGTAAGAGTCAGATGATGGGGGGTAACTTCACAGGTAACCTGGACGCCTCGGCGTTTGGCCCGCCGGAGGATCTCCAGCCCGTTGGCCGTAGTCAGATGCATTAGATGCAATCGGCCGCCGGTAGCTTCGGCCAGAGCAATATCCCGGGCGATCATCACCTCTTCGCTGGCCGAGGGCATGCCGGGAAGGCCAAGCACCAGCGATACTAAACCTTCATGCATCACTCCCCCTTCGGTTAGCTCTTTCACCTCGGCATGGTCCAGCACCGGCTTATCGAACATGCGACAATAGAGAAAGGCTTGGCGCAGCAGCTCGGCATCGGCAATCGGATTGCCGTCATCGGTAAAGCCGACCGCACCGGCTTCCACTAACTGACCGATTTCCGCCAATTCCTTGCCCTGGCGGTTCTTGCTGACACAGCCCAGCACATAGACGTTGCAGTGGTCCGCTTTGGCAGCCTGGTGGTAAATGAAGGCCACCACCCCTTGCGTGTCGATGGGCGGATCGGTATTGGGCGCGCAGACGACTGTGGTAAAGCCACCGGCCAGAGCGGCCGCTGTACCCGTTTGAATCGTCTCATCCTCTTCTTGGCCTGGCTCCCGAAGATGCACATGCATGTCGATCAGCCCCGGACAGACGATTTTGCCGGTCGCATCCAGCACCTGCTCCGCTTCGTGCACCGAGACATCATAGGCGGCAATCCGACCATCCTGGATTAACAGGTTGGTAATGCGATCCATTTGTTGGCTTGGATCGATGACCCGCCCGCCAGTGATCAGTAAACTGGACATCGAAATCGCCTCCTCCCCGAGGGGTTGCCAGACCAGAGGCTTTGTCCATGCTAGTTTGTTTCGGGCAGCAGCAAAAGGGGGACTATCGGACGCCGGTGTCCAAGACCCGTCCGGTCGGGACGGTCAACTTAGCCCAGAACGGATGCTGCCGATCCGCCCGCAACCGAGCGTCTTCGAGCATGACAGTCAAGTCCGGTTGAAGGATTCGGTTGGGCGGATTGGCCCGAACCCCATTGACCACCACCACGATCTGCTTTTGGAAATCCACCATCTCCGGCGCTAGCCAGACGGTGATTCGCCCCGAACGGGCCTGTACCCGGACCCCATTATTGGGGCTGAGGCTGGCTTCGGTCTTGATGGGCCGATACCCACTGGGCGGAGGCCACTGGCTGGGTTCCACCATCGACCGGGCCGGATACCCCTCCAATTCCACCCACCAGAAAAAATTATCCCAAGGCCGCATCGACACCGCCGCAAACTCCTTGGGAAAGAAGTTCCGGCGTAACCGGCCCATCCAATCAAAAAGCCGCAATATCTCGTCGTAAAAGTCCTCATGCCCTCGGCCCAGATACTCCACCAGCGTGGTGTTATAACCCCGGTTCAGATACCGATCCAGATCTCGGGCGTTGGCAGCCATTTTGCCAGGGTCCAGTTCGCCGCCAACGAAATACAAAGGGACCAGGGCGGCATTTTCCGAATAAAAGGCAATATATTTGTCTGCCTGGGCTACAATGGGAATTACCCCCGCCCACAGATCCGGATGGGCCAGGCCAATGTCCCAGGCAGCATCGCCGCCCATGGAATGACCGGTTAAAAAGACCCGATCGGTATCAATCGAAAATCGTCGGCAGGCATCGCGCAGCGTTTGTAAGACCGCCGCATGTTCGCGGAGCGAATATTGGTATTGGTTTTGATGTTGGGCGGGCCAATCCGGGGCAATGACAATATAGCCATGTCGAGCCGCCTGCCCACTGCGCCAACCTCCTTGTTCCCATTGACCTGCCCACCAATCCACCTGAAGTTCGGCGGTGGTGCCGGCACCGCGCAACGTCAGGATCGTCGGATACCGACGATACGGATCATATTCCGGCGGAAGTTGCACATAATAGCGCACCGCCGGTTCCTGGCCCACGCTAGGTACCTCTAAGACGTAATAGCCGGGTTTTCCTTCGATCGGCTGGGTAGGGAGGGGAGGTTTCATATGAGCCAACAGCCTAGCAACCCGCTCCGGCGTGGCCCCCTCTTGCCGACGCAATTGTTCCAAGATCTGCTCCCGCTGGGGCTTCAGGGGTTCGATCAAATACTGCTGGACCAGGTTCCGTACTTCATAGACCGACAGGGCGATGGGCAAACGGGTCAGTGCGCCGTCGGCCCCCATGAGCCAGCCACTGATGGCCAAGGCAAGTTTTTCCTCCGGCTGTAACTTAGCCTCAGAAGCTAGCTGGCGGAAGGGCGTCAGCCGGCCTAGGGTATTGAGGTTTAATTCTCGGCGGATCTCTTCCAAAACCGGCTGAAGCTGAGGGCGATATTGATTCGGTTGTTGGAGCTGGGCAAAGAGGCGATCTAAAAGCTGAATCACCTCCTCTCGAACAGCAAGCTGTTGTTGGTAGTCTTGGAGGATTTCTCGGACCTCTTGGAGGATTTCGCCTGCCACCCCTTCGGAGGGGAATTTCTGGAGCAGTTGCATGACCAATTGATGTTGGCCGGCCTGGCGGCGTAATTTGAGTTCTTCTAAAAGCCGACGGGCCGCCATCTGCCGAAGCTCCCGGATTGCCCCCTCCACCTGCGTCCGAAGCGGTGGGTCCTCTGGATGATCCTGAAGCAGAGCTTGCAACTCCCGGATGGCCTCTTCATAGCGCTCGGCCTGCAAATAGAAGCGAGCCAGTCGCTTCCGATGTTCCGGATTTTTCGGGTCGATCTGTTTGGCCAAGATTTTGGCCAGGGTCTCCTGAGGGATTGTGGAGGTGGCAATGCGCATGTCCCAGGCATGGGTCAAACCTTCCACTTTGGCCCAGCGGGGCGTAAGTTCGGTAATACCTTGAATAATGTCCACCGGCCCCCGAGCAGTGGCCATGCTCAAAATGCGTCGGCCATATTCGTCAAAAGGCTGAACCCGCAGAATCGGACCAACGCTTTGCACCGTTGGCCCCCCCCGAACCGCACGCTGCCAAATGCGAAACTTTTCTTCCACAGGGCCTGATTCATCCGGGCGGATTTCCCGCACTTGGCGTCTGGGGATGAAAATCCGCCGCAGATCATCATCCAAAAACAAAATCATCCCCCCCACATCCGTTTGGGAGGCAGTCCGGGCAATATTGCCCACCGTAGGAATCGGCGGCCCTAATTTGCCACTAATTATCCGTCCATCCTCCATGATGACTACCGCTGCCAAGCCGGCAAGAGGCACAGCCCAGCAAGCCCAGCCCACTGCCAGACCGGCAATGCAAAGGCTCCAGATGGACTTCGGCCCCCTACGGGCAATCCGCGTGGGCATCATTTGCATCTGCCGCTGCATCCTCCCACTCCGGACAAAAGCCCTCCCCATCTGCCCAGCCCACCCCGGCTCGTAAAATTAGCCACGCAGAAAGACCTCCAAAATACCAAACAGCTTCCTTCGGATCCCGGAAGCGCAACCACTTCCGAAGGAGCAATTTGGGGCTCTCCAGTTCAAACCTAAAGAATTTCCGCCGACGTCTAAACCATATCTCCGTGGCTCTATGGGATGCCCCCGGCCTTCTCACCCCAAAGAGTTTCTTCCCAGGCGGGAGCAGGTACCTCTCTTTTTCTATTGTGGAGGTGGGAATCGGGATGTCAAGAAATAGACCCCCGTTGGAGTTATATATATCCACTATTTTGTGGGAATAAAGTTCCTCTGGACCCCACAAAACTAGATTTGCTACACTTCTACCGGCTTTTAACACTCCCTTAAAGCTCTCAAAAGAGCCACCACAGGCCAATGGGGAACCTTCTGCCTTAACAACTCGCTCTCAAAATGAGAAGGCTAGATGTGTTGGATATGCCCACAATGGGGTAAAATAAACCCATTGATGAGGGGGGCATGGAGCGGATCTCCTCTCCCTAGATTGGAACATCAGCAGGCTTTCACTCCTCCCATTGGAGGAAATGTTCCCCAATCGGGCAGAGCCGGAGATTTTTCCAGTACAACAACGGAGGCATTTAAGGCCAACTTTTTCGGAACGTTTATGGGAGGATCCACTTAAATGCTCATTCGACGGCTTCTCTGGAAACAGGCGATGTTCCTTATAGGGATATATGGGTTTGTGCTCGGAGGAGGCTGTGAGGACAAGAAAGGGGTGGCAGCTCCCCCCTGGTTAGGTATTATTACCCCCAAAAAAGTAGAGGCAGATCCTAATAAAACGTATCTTTTAACCCCAGAGAACGGCCCCTGGCTGATCATGGCCTGTAGCTTTTCCGGCCAGCAGGCAGAACAGCAAGCTCGGGAATTGGTCTTGGAGCTTCGCCAACGCTATAAGCTGCCTGCTTACATGTATCGGATGCATTTCCAAGTAGGCGAAGAAGTGCTTGGCCGGGGAGTAGATCGGTATGGCAATCCCGTCCGCATGAGGTATCGCCGACCCCCCCAATTTGATGAAATTGCTGTGATGGTCGGCGACTTTCCCGCCGTCGATGACCCCGAAGCCCAGCGCACCTTGGAAAAAATCAAACGCTGCCAACCCGAATGCCTCCAACCCAGCCCCGAAAAACCTACCTCCCAAAATCTGGCCGCTTGGCGAATGTGGATCAAATCCCTTCGGCCAGAAAAACAGTCGCTGGGTCCGATGTCCAAAGCCTTTTTGACCACCAACCCGTTGTTACCCCGGGAATATTTTGCTCCCAAAGGAGTAGATGCATTTGTCGAACAGTTGAACGCCGATTTGCCGTATAGTTTGCTCCGGTGCCCTGGGAAATATACCGTGCAGGTAGCCACGTTTACCGGCACGGTGATCATGGATCCGCAGCGCATCCAGCGTATTGAGCAAGGCCTGGAGGGATTTGAGAGTAGTCTGGACAAAGCGGCCTGGGCCGCCCATAAGCTGACCGAAGCTCTTCGCATGAAAGGATACGAGGCCTACGAGTTCCATGATCGCTGTGCCAGTATTGTTACGGTAGGCAGTTTCGATTCGGTAGGGACGCCTCGGCCGGATGGAAAAATTGAACTGAATCCGCAAATCCATGCCATCATGGAACTCTTTAAAGCCGAACCCGCTACCACCCCCGGTGCAAGCCCTAAGGTAAAAACCCTGGCCGGGATTCCGTTCGATCCTCAACCCATTCCGGTGGAAGTCCCCCGCCGGAGCTTTAGCGCCGATTACCGCCAGGACCCGAGGCAGCGCCGATAAATCGAACGCCTCCGTTTTGACGGTGGCCCCGTCGAGGGCGAGTCTATTCCCCTTGGCGGGCGAATCTCTTCTGTCGGCAGTGTGGTCTCTATAATGGTCAGGGGGATTGCCCAATAGAGTCATTTCCTATCAATTTTCCCGCCGCCGGCGTTTGCTAGAGACAACTCGGTACGATACACGCAGAAGAAGCCAGTCTCAATCGCCGGAGGAGGGTTTTTATCGGTCTGAAGAAAAAGCAAAGGTGGTAGGAGGGTTTGGATGCCGTCGTCATCCTCCCAACGATCTAAACCAGTGGTAGTAAGCCCACCGCCGCCGGTGCGTTGGCGGGTGTGGTATTTGGCAGATCATCCAGGCTGGACTATAAGCTGGCTTTTGGCGCTTGGAAGTATCTGGGTGGTAGTTAGTTGGGTTACTGGCCGAGGGTATTTAGGATGGGTGGCTGTGGGGGTGGTGGTGCTGGGCAGTTGGCGTCTGTGGATACCGATTCGCTATGCCCTGACTGCGGAAGGGATCCAGGAGGCAATCTGGGCAATGCGATGGACCATTCCTTGGAAGGCCATTGCCCGCTATGAAGTGGCCGATTCGGGCCTCTGGCTATTTCCCCACCAGCC
The DNA here is from genome assembly GCA_938042245.1 of uncultured Thermoguttaceae bacterium. GTDB lineage: Bacteria > Planctomycetota > Planctomycetia > Pirellulales > Thermoguttaceae > JANXAQ01. The sequence goes on along the minus strand of CALIRO010000001.1, from coordinate 42,405 downwards.
GGGGACAACCGGATCCCCGCCGCGAGGAATGTATCTGCCGTGGGCAGACCACCGGCAGCAGGTGCTAAGTCATTTTGAGCATCATTTGGGGCCCCCTCCTGCAGGATCTAAGCAAGCATAGAAGCCAGCAAACAAAAGCCCCTCCGCACAAGCCCGAGCCATGGCTGGGAAAAAACACGTACTCCTTCATCCGAATGAAGATGCTGCCTAGTTTATGGGAGGAACGGCCTAGGTTGTCCTTCCCGTGTAAGCGGGAATCCAGAACAGATGAACCAGCACAAAAAGTTGGCAGTCCGCTTCAGGGAACATAGCCCTGTGGGGCATTGTCCCTCAAAAACAGGAACTTACTTCAGGCGGCTGAGGTGTTACAAAAACAGCTCTCCGCCGTTGGCTACCAAGGTACCCCCAGAGACCTCTCCGTTCCATGGGCAGGCGAGCCGATGGAGCAGATCGGAATCCTTTTGCGATCAGCCCACCGGGGGCAGGATTAGGCCGTCGCTGAACTGGCATCCAGAGGCAGAGAATCGGAGTCCTTTTTCCGCCGGCGGAAATGATCCTGGTGAAGCCGGCAGTGGGGGTTTCAGGGGATAGGATCAGGATAACGGAAGGTTTTCCCCTCGAAGTTTCGGAAGACCAGGTCGTTGGCGTCTCGGCCCACGAGGTATTCTGGCTGCAAGGGGACTTTGCCTCCGCCGCCGGGCAAGTCGACCACATAATGGGGTACTGCATACCCGCTGGTATAGCCGCGGAGGCCCTGAATGATTTCGATCCCTTTAGAGACCGGCGTGCGGAAGTGAGCCGATCCATAAATCGGATCGCATTGGAACAAATAATAGGGCCGAACCCGCATCTGCAAAAGCCGATGCACTAACTCCCGCATCGTCTCGACCGAATCATTGATCCCTTTTAAGAGCACGGTTTGAGCGCCCAAGGGGATGCCGGCATCGGCAAGTCGGCTGCAGGCCTGATAGGCCTCGGCCGTGCATTCCTCCGGATGCTGGAAATGCAAACTGATCCACAAGGGGTGATATTTGCGAAGCATCCGGCACAAGGCGGGGGTAATCCGCTGCGGCAAAACGGCCGGCACTTTAGTCCCAAGCCGAATAATCTCCACATGCCGGATGGCTCGTAGGGCCGAAAGGATCTGCTCCAGACGCTCGTCGCTCAAGGTCAGCGGATCCCCGCCAGAGACCAACACATCCCGCACGGTAGGGGTTCGGCGGATATAGTCCAAGGCGGCTTGCAGCCGGGCAGGCGTAGCTGCCATCTCCCCATGCCCGACCAACCGCGATCGGGTGCAGTACCGGCAATAAGTCGAACAAAAGTCATGGGCCAAAAGCAACACCCGATCCGGATACCGATGGACCAGCCCGGGCACTGGACTATGGGTCTCTTCGCCCAACGGGTCGGCCGCTTCACCGGGCGAATGGATAAACTCGGCCGGCCTAGGCACTACCATCCGCCGCAGCGGATGGTCCGGATCGAGCGGATCGAGCAGACTGGCATAGTAGGGGGTGATCGCCACCGGAAGCTGCAACCCCCCTTGGCACATCGCCTGGCGCTCTTCCTCCGAAAGCCGAAGGATCCGATCCAGTTGATTTAAACTCCGGAAACGGTTCTGCAGTTGCCAATGCCAGTCATTCCAGAGTTTGTCCGGTACCTGAGCAAAGAAGGTTTTGCGGAAAGCCTTGGTCCGCAGATTGGGTCCCCAGGGGGCCTTCGCCGGACTGGCAACCTTCCCAGATCCCTCTGCGAAAGAAGAATACCCTTTGGGTTTTTTCCGCTTCCGAAGCGGATAGCCCAGCTCCCAAACACCTTCGCAGGAAGCCACCGGGGGCGGAGGGAAGAGGACTGGAAGCAATGGCTGAGTGAAAGGACCGGGAGGTTCCTCGTCCAGCCCCAAATCAACAGAGGATTCGAGCGACTCCGTACTACTACTCATCGTGGACTCCTTTGAGAAAGGGCTTTTGCCGGAGCCAAGAATGCAAAAAGCCAGCCCTCCTCGCAGGCGGCTTCCGCAGGCAAGCACCGAGAGCCTTCCAGATCGGCCACCCAAATGCCCTCGGCGTCGCTCCGGCACAAAGCAACCGGCCGGTTATCGCAGCGCCAAACAGAAATTGTCGTCTGGGGACACGTTTCCTCGCCCATAGTTGGTCCGGTCGTTTCCCAATTCCGACCAGACTCCCTTCCAGGGGAACACACACGCCGGGAAGGACCGTCCGTTTTCGTTCCAGAGCTGCCCCAGCAGCTACCTACCTCCCCGACTGCGCAGCTATTTCCTCATAGAGCTCTTCTTTAATCAATTATCAATCATCGGTTGTTTGTCCATATTGTAGTAATCTTTGTTAAAAGGTTAAGAGGGAAAAAGAAAATTTTTGAAGATTTTCGAAAAATTTTACATTTCCATTCCCTCGCTCACTCACCTTCTCTCTCCTTGCTCGCTCAACGCTCTGCCAAAAAGATTCCATAGGTAATCGGCTCTTTCGAAAAGCTGCCCAAGCTGCATCCTAAGGGAAGAACTGATTTATTAGCCAGGGACCCTGCCGGTTGGATTCTCAGTGCTTGGGGGAATTGGCGGGCAGAGGGAGGTTACCACAGCCAAAGCTCCTAAAAAGTGAGTTCTTTGAGGGGTTAAAATGTCCAGGCTATGGGATTATTCCCAGTAGCCTTAGTGCCAGAGGCGTCTGGCGAGGCCAAGTGAACAGTTTCCCCAGAGAGCTCAGATGGGTGGTGCGGCCATTTAGAGGATCTAAGAAAACGAGCATTTCGGGTACTCTGGGCCCTAGGAGGGGGGCTAGGTAAACTTTTGGAGCTTGGTAATATTTCGGCCGAATGATGCAACCTGCCACTGCTGGGAAAGCAGCAGCCCAGTTTTTTTTCAACGGATTTTTGCTCTCTGGACTGCCACTTCCGGGCCAGTCACACTGCGGGGCACTCTCTCCCTAACAACCAGGCCCCTGCTTGCCTCGGCTGAAATGGGGGGTTGCTTTTTGTTAGACCCGCTTAATCGAAAAGGAGCTTTTTCCTAACCTTCCTAGTTTATCTAGATCTTTGGGCCGAATTCCGCTTGCCGAAAATGGCGAAGAGGATATAATAAATGAGATTGATTCTCATTAGCAATAAGTCCCCTTTGCAGCCGGAATCGGATTTTCCAAACCCACAGTCCCTTGAACGCCTAGATTTCCACCCCAGCTCCCCTCCTGGAGGTCCTCCATGCCTCCCTGGATCCCCTTAAGCTGTTGTCCGGCAGGCTATTCAGTACGGATTGCCTCGATTACCGGCCCGCTGGCCGAGGTCCATCGCCTGCGGGAATTAGGGCTTCGTCCGGGTTGTCGATTGCAGGTGGTTCGGTGCGGCAATCCGTGTATTCTCCGCCTGGATGGCCATACCCTCTGCCTCCGTTCTCACCCAGCAGTGGAGGTCCTTGTCGAGCCGGAAGAGCCGCTCCCTCCGCCCAAAATTAGTCCCCTCCGGACGGCTTTTGGCTCTTTGGGAAGGTTCCGATGGCGTCATCGGGGCCGATGAATCCTCCTCTGCCCCTGTCAGATGCCCACACCCAGGGGGCCTCCTCCTAACGCAGCAGTCCAGAATCCAAATATAATCCTTATACCCCCGAAAAAGGCGGCCACCATGGGAGCAATCTTCCGGATTCCTGGTGTCCCCGGGAGGACAAGCCGGCGGATCCCTTCCATCCAGTGCATGGGTACAAAAACTCTTTCCCCCACCGGCCAGGAAACTTTTGCAATGGGTCCCGAAAAATCCACCTCCCCTTTAATTATCCTCCTGTTAGGTAATCCTAATACGGGGAAAAGCACCCTTTTTACTGCTTTAGTGGGGGTGCATCAGCGGGTGGGCAACTATCCCGGGGTAACCGTAGAGAAAAAGACTGGCAGCTTCCTGTACCAGGGCCAGCGGTTTGAGGTAGTGGATTTACCGGGCCTGTATAGTTTGTCGCCTCGGAGTCGGGATGAAGCCCTTGCGGTGGAGGTGCTCCTGGGCCGATCTCCAGGTACTCCTGCCCCAGACGGCCTAATTCTCATTGTGGATGCGACCAATCTGGAGCGAAATCTTTATCTAGTTTCTCAAGTTTTAGAATTTGGGCTGCCCACCGTAGTAGCCTTGAACATGTTCGACCTGGCCCAGCGCCGGGGCATTCGGATTGACATAGCCGAGTTAGAACGCCGCCTTGGAGTGCCTGTGGTTGCTACCCAGGCGCATCGTCGGCGGGGGATCCAGCAATTGCAGGCAGCGCTGGCCCGAAGCATTGCCCAAGGGACTCGTCCGGCTGTAAGCCCTTTGCCGGAACAGTTCTGGCAAGAAGTGGATCATCTGGCCCAGGCTTGGCCACATCGCCAATTGCCCAGGCCGTTACTGGCCCGGCTGCTATTGGATCCGAGCGGCTATTTGGAAAAACTCTTCTTACCCGATCTGAGCACCTCCGAAGCAGCCCAACTGGCTCAGACAAAGGCCCGGCTGGCTCAGGCCGGTATCGGCCTGCCTGAAATCGAACCTACAGCCCGGTACCAGTGGATCGAAAAAACTCTTCATGGACTAGTCCATCGCCCTCTGCAAGAAGCGCCCAGGCCCACCGAGCGGATCGACCGGCTCCTGACCCATCCGGTTTGGGGCCTGGTCGTCTTCGCCGGGCTGATGTTTCTGGTCTTTCAGGCAGTCTTTACTTGGGCAGAGCCGCCCATGCGCTGGATCGACGCCGCTGTCCAATGGCTTTCCACATTGGTTGAAAGAAGTTTGCACCCCGGTCCATTCCGAAGCCTGCTGGTCGAAGGGGTCCTGGCAGGGGTGGGAAGTGTGCTCAGCTTTTTGCCCCCGATTCTGGTCTTGTTTTTGTTTATCGGGCTGTTGGAAGACAGCGGCTACATGGCCCGGGCAGCGTATCTCATGGATCGGTGGATGGTTCGGGTCGGGCTGAGCGGCAAATCGTTTATTCCGTTGCTTTCGTCGTTCGCCTGCGGGGTACCCGGCATCATGGCCACCCGGGTTATCGACGAAGAGCGGGCCCGCCTGATTACCATCCTGATAGCCCCGCTAATGACCTGCTCCGCCCGATTGCCGGTCTATGCGATGCTCATCGGCGCCTTTGTGCCAGAACGAACTTACCTGGGCGGCCTAGTCCACCTGCAAGGCTTGGTCTTGGCGGCCATGTATCTTTTGGGGATTCTGACGGCCGTAGCCGTGGCTTGGCTTTTGAAACGAGTCTGGTTTACCGGCCCCATCCCTTCTTTTGTCATGGAGCTGCCGAGTTACAAATGGCCTTCCCTCCGCACGGTAGTTTATCGGGTTTTGCAACGAGGTTGGGTGTTTGTACGATATGCCGGCACAGTTATCCTCGCTGTATCCATCTTAGTCTGGGCTGCCTTGTACTACCCCCGGTCCCATGAGGTAGAACAAGCCTTTGTCCACCAAGCTCACCAACTAGGCCGACAGCTTCAAAGCTGGCTGGCTCAGTGGCCGGCCGGCTGGACTGCCGAGGCGGAATGCGACAAAACGGTTCTGACCGAGTTGGCCAACCGCTTGGTTGCCGTCCAGCCGCCCCTGGAATTCCTCCTGGACCAAACCCAATTCCAGCTTCAGCAATCCATTCAGAAGTGGCTGCCTTCTCCGCCGGAAAGTTCTCCGATAGTGCAATCTGCGACTCCCTCCCCCCATTTGGCTTGGCAATCCTCCCTCCAAGACCTGCTCCAGCAGGTCGAAACGCTTCGGACGGAATTGACTGGGGCTTATCAACGGCAAAGTCTGTTTGGACGGCTGGGCCGAGTGTTGGAGCCGGTGGTTCGTCCCCTGGGTTGGGATTGGCGGATCGGCATGGCCGTGCTTGCCTCCTTCCCAGCTCGTGAAGTGGTGGTGGCCACCTTGGGCGTCATCTTCCAGGCCGGTCCGGTGGACCCCGAAAATCCCGAACAGATCACTCAATTGCACCAACGCCTTCAGGCAGCTACCTGGGAAGGCTCACAAGAAAAGCTCTTCAACCTGCCCGTGGCTTTGGGAATGATGGTCTTTTACACCCTCTGCGCCCAGTGCGCCGCTACCCTGGTAACCATCCGACAGGAGACCCACTCCTGGCGATGGCCTATCTTCGTGTTCGCCTATATGACCGCCTTGGCTTATCTGGGCGCCCTGCTCACTTATCAACTGGCAAGCCGAACCATCCCTCTCTAAGCTCCACCTGTGGGAGAGGGTTAGGCTCAGGGGCCTTCTCCCCTCCGTGGGAGACGGTGGCCTACAAAGCAGGCCGGGTGGGGGGAGGTTCTACGGTGCTTCGGGTGCTTTGCCTTCTTCGCCCAAGCCAATCAAACACATCCCTGGACTGCCGATTGCGCGGCACCCCAGGAAGCACGGGCCTCCTCGCCCGGGGGATTAAGGTATCCCTCACCCGGCTTCGCCTTCGGTTCCGCCGGCCTCTCCCGCAGGGGGAAAGGCGTATTGGCTGGATTCCCCCTTTCGCGGGGATGACAAGAAAGAGGCGCCCTTCGGCTGAATTGTTACAATGGCAAAAGTCAAACTAAGGGCTCAAATGATCCGTTAGAGGGCGGGTTAAAGATTGGGTAGCATATGGCCCTCTCTAGGGGGCAAAACGGTTCCCTGTCAAGATGGCAGAAAGCAGAGCAAAAGAAGGAATTTTCTCCCCTCTTCGAGGGGGGGGTCGGCGAAAAAGCAAAGATTTCTTTTTATATAACATCTTATAAAACAACGAGTTATAAAAAATTGGCTTTCGGAGGAGTTTTTCCGATTGCATGGCATTCTATTTGCTAGGTATAACACAATAAGAGGAACTTCCTCTCTGAAGGAGCCTCGGGCTGAAGACTTGGAGGTTTTTCCCAAGCTTAGTCCCTCTTCAGTGGGATACTAAGGTACTGCCCAGACCCTCCAACCGGGAGGTAAGCTCATGCTCCGAACTCCTCGACTGCTGATTAGCGACGATGATGCGGCCTTCCGGGAAACCCTCCGGGGGGTCTTTGAACCCCGGGGCTTCCAGACCCTGTTGGCTGCCGACGGCGAAGAAGCCGTCCAGATCGTCCGGCAGGAAGAGGTCCATCTAGTCCTGCTGGATGTGCATATGCCGAAGCTAACCGGCCTGGAGGTGCTTCGGCTAGTCCGAGAGTTCAATTCCCTGTTGCCGATCATTTTGCTGTCGGCCGGATGGGATGAATGGCTCTTGGAACAAGCCCGCCAAGCCCAAGCCTTTTCTGTTTTGCCCAAGCCCGTAAGCACCCGCCTGCTAACCGGCACCGTCTGCCAAGCCCTAAAGCAAACCTATAACTGGTCCCAAGAGGGGCTCCTCTCCTAAAAGAAATGGGCGCAGTAGTTCAGCCGATTGAGAACCCCAAGCAGTTGCCCCCTCGATTTCTCGTAGAGACTGGCAATTGCTAGAGAGTGCCGCTTAAAATTCCAGCAGTTTGAGCACATCTTCAATCACGCCTTCTTTAACTACTCGGCGGGGTTTTTTCTCGGGGCCTTCGAAGATGAGGTATTCTTTTTTGGCTTGAATGGGGGTTTGGAGCCGATAGGGTTTGGCCACGCCGATTAGGTTCATCGCCTGTTTGGCCCCCTCTTGGAGGGCTTTGCGGGTTTGTGCAAACGGATACAGCACGGCAGCTTCTCGGCTAATGCCTTGTTTGACCGCCACGGTAACACAATGCGGACCGAAAAACTGGCGGGCTTCCCGGCAGGCCGCTTCATCGCCACTGACCATAATCGGCGGCACCCCATAATAGCCGGCAATGGCCGCCACCTGCGCTATTTCCCCCGATTCCACCCCGTTATACCAGTAGCGATTTTCCGTCCGAGAGGATTGGGTATGACAGAGCACGCCGTCCGGTACGCCCATCATCGCATGTTGACCGACAATGACCAAGCCGGCAAACGATTCGTCCAGCCCCCACAAGGGGTGTCCCGGCCGGGGTAGTCCAGTGATATATTTTGCACCAGGTTCCATCAGGTGGGGCAGGAAGGCCTGCGAGCCGTGCCCGTCCAGAACCAGGATTTCCGTAGCCCCGCCCTCTCGCAGACCTCGGACGACCGCAGCGATATCGCCCATCAGATACTCTTTGGCCTGTTCGTTCAGCGGGCCGGGTTCTCGCGTTTGGGAAAATTTGTACACGCCACTTGCCCCCTCCAAATCGGTAACGATATAGATTTTCAGTTCTTTGCGGGCCGACCCGTTCTGGCCCCGGCCCTCCGGTTCGGCACCGAAAAGCCCTCCCAGCCAGGCCATGGCCCCTACAAGCACTACGCCCCGCCACATCCCAGCGACCATTCGTCCAACTTGCTGCATAGGAGCAGCCTCTTTGGTAAATGGTTTTTGTACATTTGTCCATTTCAACTGCCGTCCCCCGCCGCTGCCCCCCCACCCAGCTTGCTTCTGCCAAAGGCAAACCCACCGGACCCTACACCTAGTATAGTAGCTCGATCACACTAAGCAATCCCAACAGACCTACAGCTCTCCAGTTCCCTGCTCCGCTTCTGCTTATCTTTTGCCATTTTTTATAACTCCTTTTCCTTCTGCCGAGCTAGGTCCAGAGCTGAAATTGTGCATATTTCATAACGCCAATATTTCCAACTAGTTAGGGCATTGCCTTGCTGGTAATCTGAAAATTGGCAAAACTCCAGCCCAACTGGTGCAGGGGAAAGTACCTGGGAGCCTCCGGAAGCAGCCCCTCACCTGGGTACTTCTAAAAGGGGGGCGGGGCGATAAAGTTTACCAAATCCGCAATTTTTTCACAGTTTTGCCTACCAGTTGACCGATCTTGGATATGCCATGTGGTGTGCTCGATGCGAACAAGATGTACCTAGCTTGGCATCCCCACAAAATAGGGGGCTAATCTGCATCCGGTGTGGGGGAAAAATACCTCGTCCTAAAGAAGACTCTATGGGGCTCAGAAGGACAAATCCTTCCAACAGTCGGCATCATCTTCCGGAAGCTCCCGCCTGGAAAAGCTCGGCTCCTGCAGCCAGGGGATCAGAGCCTTCTCCATCCCCCTCTTACGAGGGCATTCTGCTACCCATATCCTCCTTTTTAGGCTACGACGATTGGGAGATCGAACAACACCTTCGGCATATTGGGCGCCGAGTCCGCCAACTAGTTCTTCCGCCGAATCCACAGTCCCAAGCTCTCCGGTTCACTCGGGTGGACAGCCCTCATCAGCTACTTCCGGAAATCCATTGGGCTAGCTCCTCAGAACATTTCCCATCTCTGGGTAGAAGTTCTAGCCCCAAACGAACTGGTCAGATATTCCTTTATGGGGGGATTATTTTTCTTACTTGTGGTCTGGTCCTTTTGGTGTTGGCCTACCTGGGGAGCCGACCTGAATTACAATGGTGGGGCTGGCCCTCGGTGGTCCTTGGCCAAGCGGCCCTTCTACTGGCAATCCTCTTCCAATCTCCCCCCAGGAGAAACTTCTCTGCTTCCCAACCCATGGCATCCCCAGAGCCAGATTGCCAACACCCGCTCCATTCCCACCTAACGCCTCTTTTGTCTAAAAGCCGGTAACTCAGACAACGATCGATCCTCTTTTTGATAGCTGAGGCGTGAATTGGCCATCAGCAATCCTTATGCTGTAATTGAGAATGTGGGCTAATTCCCTGCAAGAGAGCCCAGAAACCCCATTTGGGCTCTCTCAGGGATTTTGGCCTGATATAGCCCTTGCGTGCTGGCCCGAGATCGGGAATCTAGGAAGCCCGCAAAATCCTGAACATTAAGTGAACTTTATGAACGTTTGAATCGTTCCTTGCCTATCGGTTCCCATTGCTGAGCAGTTATATATTGAGCAGTATATATTGAGTCTAATGTTGGCAGTGCTACTATATGTTAGGCCTGTTGACGGAGGTTCCGAAATAGTGTAAAAACATATCCTTTGAATTCTTCAAAGGTTCCTCTAGTTTGTGCCGGGGGTTTCCGAGGACGAGGAGCTGTCTGAAGCCTCTAACCTCAGCACTGCGCCAAGCGCTCGTCCCCCTAGTTCAGGTTTCCGAAGACAAGGAGCTGTCTGAAGCCCCTAACCTCAGCCAGCCTCTTGTCCTGACTGTGAAATTGAGGCGGTTCCATGGCGTGTCGGGTAAGCCAGACCATCAGGAACTGCCAGGCTCTTATCCTGACTGGGAAATTGAGGGGGGACCTAGCCTCTGATCTTTTTCGAAACAGCTGCTCACCAAATCCCCTTTCCTCACTCCTTCCACTGCCACCGGGGAAGAGGCCCCCATGGCTTAGGGAGCCAAAAACAAACGGGTAACGGGAAAACCCCTGCTTCCCGTTACCCGCTTTTGGTTAGTCGGGGCGACTGGATTTGAACCAGCGACCTTTAGACCCCCAGTCTAACGCGCTAAACCAGGCTGCGCTACGCCCCGAAATATAAGCTGCTTGCCGGGATGGACATCTTTGCTCGGTTCCTGCAGCACACTGCTTTGGTTAATAGGAGCCGAGCTGAATCCATTAGGCTGGAGCATTTTGCCTCTCGGCTTTTCCCAACTGGGTGTTCCCCAGAGCTTGCAGGGGTTTTTCCCATTTGCACTATGGAACGGGGCTCGGATTGTTGAAAAACCCTGTGCCCCTCCTTTGGGAAAAACCCTCTGGGAGGATGGCAAAACCGCCTCCTCTGCTTAATGGTGAATAACTTTTTTATTTTACTAAATCTTTCTTTCTTTAGGCAACAGGAGGAGCGATTTTTAGGCGGGGGATTTGGGGGGGGTGTAGCCCCCCTTAAGAACGTTCTTAAAGAGGGAATCCGTGTGTCCGGAAGTTTTCCCCCGTTTCAATTGGTGGTAAGAAAGAGGAGAGTTTCATCTTTTCTTTGGAGGCGTGCAAAAACGATACAACATGAATCAACATTGTTGTAATAATGCATTGATCGTCTTATTGTGTTGCAAAAACGACACTGCGAACTTAGGGCCTTATTTAGATAACACCAGAAGAGGGGATTTCCACCCCCCCATCTTTTTCGTATGACGACTGCGAAAATGTATGAATTGCGCAAAGTTTTTGGCCGAAATAAATATTACCCCCAGACGGACTTTCCCTAAACCAACTCCAACCCGACCTACTTTAAAAACCTTAAATTTTGGGACCCCCCTTTGTGGGGGTAATAAAATCCTCCATAAGCTGAAAATTTCCCCCTGGCTGACGAGGTTCGGAAGCTCAGCATGGCTTCATGCAAGCTCCGCTTTTAAGAGAGCTAAACCCGAGGCCCTGAGATAGGCCAAAGGAGCAAAAACCTTTAGGAAAGGCGGATATATGGAGAGTAGCAGTCGGTATGGAATGCTGGTGGTAGGCATCTTGCTTTGGGCAGGAGTACTAACTGGCTGTGCCATGTGTGGGGCCTGCTATGATGAATGCTATCCAGGCTATCCGGGCTGGGGGGACCCGATGGGTTGTTGGGGACCTCGGGCCGGTTCCATTCGAGCCATGGGGCCAGTGGGAGACCAAGCTGGTCGCCCTTCCTCCCTGCTTGGGCAGGGGACCGATTCAATTTCATCTCAAGAGAGGGGAAAACTGGCTTCCTCTCCCCAAGATGCATCTCTGCGAAGGGCGGAGCGGCCAACAACTGCTTCTGGTGGGAACTCACCGGTGGGTCCGGGAGCCCCGGTGGCGAACTTCCCTCGGCATGGGCCTGCCCATCCACCGAATCCTTCTCTGGGGGCTTTTTCCGGGGCTTTGCCTTCAAGGAAGCCGATGGGGAATCCAGGTTGGCCGAGTCCTGGGCAAGCTGGTTGGCCTGCTGCTGCAGGGCCATACCAACCTCCTGGAACGTATCCTGCCCATGCGGGTTTTTGGTCGGGTCCGCTGAGTTTTCTCAGCTATTGGTTTTTCCAGCCGCCGCAAACTCAGACTCTCCAGAAGAACCTGTATCCTTCCGGGACAGTGGCTTCTCGAATGGCCTGGGGATCCTCTTCTGGAGGGCCCAGTGCCGGGCCTGCCCGGTTCAGCCCCCCGGCCTCACCGGGTACTCTGGTACCTCCAGGAACTCAGGCGGGTGGGTCTAAGGCTTTTAAAAGCGGAGGGTTGGGCTCCGCAAATCCAACTCTCCACTCTCCAGGGAAATCCTTTGGCTTTCAAAACCAAGTTGGTGTTCCTCCCGCAGGAGTACTGGCCACGGGGGGTGGCCAAGGCTCTGGGAAGGGGCAATGGCCAAGTGGATATGCTACTGCCAAAAGCGTACCGCCTGGCGCCGGTAGTAGGCCTATGGGGGTTCCGCCGGAGGTCTGGGCGGCCATTCCGCCCGAAGATCGCCCTACCGCTCAGATCCTTTCGATTACTGATCGAAAACTGGAAGCTGGGCCGGATGCCTCGGGGCTCGATTCGAGCAGTAGCAACTTGGTGAATAGCCACCCGCCCATGGAAGTAGCATACGGTGAGGCGGGGTCTGGCTCAGGGAATGACGGCGGTTTGCAGTGGTTGCCCGCCGCGCCATTGCCGCCGGGTAGCGCTCCATAGGCGAAGGTGGTTTCTCGTTGCTGATCGGTTATCGCAAATCGGTTAGACCAAAGCCTCTTGTGCTTCCGGGAGAGCGATTATCGCTGGTAGCAGGTCGTTGATCGCTTATCGTAGAGGATTTCTGGGGGATCGGTTATCGGAGAATGCATGCTTTTTTTGCACTGTCCAACCGCCCTCTGCCGCTTCAGACATATTCTCTGCCCTTATTGGCGGCCCTTGCTTTTGCTCCGCCGAGGGCAGAAGAGGGGGCCTCAGATTTCCGGAGTTGACGGCATGTGAGGGGATGGTGTACTTTAAAACAGCATCAGGAAACACCCCTTCGCGTTGTTACAGTTCGAGGAATTCCTCGACTGCTTCTCGGAGCACCTCCTGGTTAGGATCGATGCCAGTCCAGAGACGGAAGTCGATAGCCGCTCGGGTTAGCAGCACTTCCAGGCCATCGATGGTTTGGCAGCCGCGTTGGGCTGCCGATTGCACCAAATGGGTTTGGGGGGGCAGAAACTGGCAATCGACCACCAGCGTGGCGTCCGTCAGGCTGGAAAAATCCAGCGGCACTCGGGCCTCTGGGTTCTGTTGACCGATGGAGGTGGCATGAATCAGCAGGTCGGTCTGGGGGGGTAAGGCGTAGGGTTCTTCCCAGAGGATGTGTTGGGCGGCCACCTCCAGACGATCCAAAAGGAGGTTGGCCAAGGGGCGTCCGGAGGCGGGGTTCCGGCTTAATATAAGGATTTGTTCAGCGCCTGCCAGGGCCAATTCCACGGCCACCGCTCGGGCCAATCGGCCGTCGCCCAACACCACGCACCGCCGTCCTGTTGGGTCCAGACGCTGGCGAATCGCTTCCAGAACAGCCCGTCCCTCGGTGTTTTCGCCCACCAGTTGGTCCTCTTGGCGAAGCAGCAGGTTGACTACGCCGGTCATTTCGGCGGTGCTGCCAAGTCGGGCCAGATATTGGCCGATGGCCTCTTTATGCGGGTTGGCGCAATTGCCGCCGACAAAGCCCATGGCCCGCATTCCCCGAACGGCATCCGCTAGATCCTCCGGCCGGACCTCTACAGAAATATACCGCCAGTCCAGTCCGTGATGGGCAAAGGCCCGTTCCATCATGAATTGGGTGGGGTTGCCCGCCACCGGACAGCCCAAGAGAGCCAGAATCGGCTGTAACGATACATCCGCCACTGTCTGTATACTCCTTGTTGAGCGAGGCTGGTTCGATTGGCCATGCCAGGTCTTGGAATGCACCCGATGCTGCCTCCCCTCCTTGGCAAAGGGGTATTTGGATGGAGGTCTTGTCTATTATCTCTCCCGCAAAGAGGGCGTGCAACCTTAGCGCAGTCGTCGGACTGCTCCTGCTATGGGATCTTCGGCTAGGAGGGTACGCTACCGTTTGTTTGATCCACTAGCAGGTCTGAATTCCTTGAGTAAGACCTGAAAAGCTGGGCGGGTGGAGCGGATGTTGTGGCTCCAAGGTTTCCAGCCGAAGTCTCTGGTCCAGGCCGGGAATGTGTGTTACACTTTAGAAAATCGTATTACCAATGGGTTGGTCTTTCGATAGGGTTCTTATTTCAAAGGAGGCGTGGCTCATGCGGTATTCTGTGGTTTGGTTGGGGATCGTGGTCGGGGGAGTGGTTGGCCTTTGGGTTTCCGGTGCCTGGGCGCATTTTCAGGTAGTTCTTCCGTCCAGCGATGTGATCCAAGAGGGCCGAAGCGTCGATTTAACCCTGCTGTTTACCCATCCGATGGAGCAAGGCCCCATTATGGAGATGGGCCAACCGGTGCAATTTGGGGTGGTGGTAGGCGGCAAGAAGATCGACCTGCTCGAGCAGCTCCGGGCAGAAAAGCGAGATGGGAAAGCCATGTACACCTGCCGGGCTCCCCTCCGGCAGCCAGGCGATTATGTCTTCTACCTGGAACCCGCACCTTACTATGAACCGGCAGAGAAAAAGATGATCATCCACTATACTAAAGTGGTGGTCTCCTACGGCGGAGCACAGCAAGGATGGGACGCTCTGGTGGGGTTGCCCGTAGAGATTGAGCCGTTGGTTCGCCCCTACGGACTATGGACCGGCAATTGCTTCCGGGGGATCGTGCGCCGCAACGGCAAACCGGTCCCCTTTGCCACCATCGAAGTGGAATACTACAACGAAGGCCAACAAGTCCAGCCACCCAACGACGCCTTCGTCACCCAGGTGATCAAAGCCGACGCTCAGGGGTGCTTTTGCTACACGATTCCTCGGGCCGGTTGGTGGGGCTTTGCCGCCCTGGTCGAAGCGGACCAAAAAATGCAAAGCCCCAAAGGCGAAATAGTTCCTGTGGAACTGGGCGGCCTGATCTGGGTCCGAGCCGTGGATATGAAATAAACCATCCCCTCAGGCAAATGGAGGCATCTGCTATCCCTGCAAAATCCCCAGCGCTGGTTCCTCTTATGCCGGACAAATTCGGTTGGCCGTCGGCTCCCGTTGGGGCAGAGGCGGGAATTCCTCCCTCACCCGGCGACGCCTTCGGCTCCGCCGGCCTCTCCCGCTGGGGGAGAGGCAATTTTCCCCCTCTTCTCTCGAGCCATTAAATATCCCCTCTCCACTCTGTGGGAGAGGGTTAGGCTGAGGGGGCCTGAACTCCCGCTTGTGCAAATGACAATAGCGGGGCTTCTGCACTAAAACTGGTATTCGTTCCTCCGGAAGGAACGCTCCGGGGGGCTTACTGCGGCAGTTGAACGGGTTCGCCGCCGTCTCGGGTACCCAGGTGGTTGAAGAGTTTATAGTCGATGGTAGCGCTGAAGAAATGAACGCTTCCATCGCACATGGCGAAATTGGCCCCGCCCGGATGCCGACTCTTAAAGCCGCAGCCCCGCCACCAAAGGGTGTTCTGTCCTTCGATCGTCTGCTCCATGGTATTGATAGGAATCTGCGTAGCTAGGGCGGGGAAATTGTGGTTGTAGGCGCCGTTAAAGACGCAGTGTTTGGGCAGCGTTTCGCCCAGCATAATTGTGTTCGAGAGGCCGTCTTTGATATAGTCAAACCGGACGCAGTTAGGGCTTCGGTCCATAATGCCCACACCGCCGTTACAGTTGGGCGAGCCACAGCCGTAGTCCGCCGTATTGGCGCAGCAATAACTGGGCGGCGGCTCCGGACAGTACACACACGAGACATTCGGATTGGTCCCGTCCCGGGTGGGCCCCATCGACGGACAATACCAGGCCCCCATCGATTTGCCGGGATTGTTTACGCCGGTCTGGATTCGTCCGCCCAGGAGCGGGTCTCGGCTGTCCGGATCGCTCGGACAGATGAACGTCGGCACCACCGTCTGCACCGCCGGCACGTTGACCGAATCCCAGATATAGACTTTAAAATTGAACTGATCAAAAAGCGGTTGCTGTTCGAGATACGGCAGGATGAAGGCCGCCCAGGTGCCGCCCCGTTTATCCAGATAGTTGCTTCCGTAGGGTAAGGTGTTTCGGGCCGAATGGTAGTTATGCAAGGCTAAGGCAATCTGTTTGAGATTATTGGTGCACTGGGCGCGTCGGGCCGCCTCTCGGGCCGCCTGCACCGCCGGCAACAAAAGCGCAATCAAAATGCCAATAATCGCAATGACCACCAAAAGCTCTACCAAAGTGAAACCCAGTCTGCCGGCTCGAAGCCCCTTCGCTCCTTCTTGCAGAATGGTTGTGCGGCGCATAGCCGAGACTCCTTACCGCGAAGCGATTTTAGTGGCACCTGGCATGCCTCTGACACTGGCCCGGTTCCTGCCTAAGAAGTATGCTATCAAAACTTCTTTGGATTGGCAAGAGAATTGCTTCGCGATGTGGCTTCTTTTTTTAGTGAGGTGAGCCAAAGAGAGATCTTAGCAGAGGGGGCGGACGGGTCATGGAGGGGCTTCGGCAAGCCAATGGGCAACTTCTTTGGCCCAGTAGGTAATGATGATGTCGGCACCAGCGCGGCGGATAGCGGTGAGGATTTCCAGGGCGATCTGTTTTTCCTCAAGCCAGCCTCGCTCGGCTGCCGCTTTGACCATGCTATATTCGCCGGAGACATTGTAGGCGGCCAGCGGGACCTCCGGCCAACGACGCCGCACTTCCCGAATCACATCCAAATAGGCCAAGGCCGGTTTGACCATCACCAGATCGGCCCCCTCGGCCAAATCGAGTTGGATTTCTCGAAGGGCTGCTTCAGTCCGGCTGGCCGGGGCCATCTGATAGCTGCGCCGATCGCCGAAGTGCGGGGCGCTTTCAGCGGCCTCCCGGAACGGCCCATAAAACCCGCTGGCATACTTAGCCGCATAACTAAGAATCGGAATATGCGCAAACCCAGCCGCATCTAGGGCCTTCCGAATCGCCCCGACCATGCCGTCCATCATGCCGCTGGGAGCGATCATGTCGGCGCCGGCCTGGGCATGGACGACCGCCTGCTGGCCCAAAAGTTCCAACGTAGCGTCGTTATCCACATCGGTTCGGCCTCCGCGCTGGCACAACGGCCCACAATGCCCATGATCCGTGTATTCGCAAAAACACAGATCGGTAATCACGAGGACTTCGGGGGCGGCGTCTTTGGCAGCCCGGATGGCTTGCGGGATAATGCCGTCGGGCCGAAGGGCCTCTCGACCTTCTGGATCCTTTTGCTCTGGGATGCCAAACAGCATCACTCCGCCCAGCCCAAGCCGACCGGTTTCCCGTACCTCGTCGGCCGCCAAATCCGGCGAAAGCTGACAATGGCCGGGCATGGAGGGAATCTCTTTTTTTACCCCCCGGCCAGGCCGAACAAAAAGCGGCAGGATCATCTGTTCCGGTTGCAGATGCACCTGGCGAACCAACCGCCGCACCGCCGGTAAGTATCGCAGCCGCCGTAACCGCACCGTCGGAAACATCCCTTCTGCCTGCATAGTGTTGCTCCCGATGGACCTGGAGTTTCTGAGCTTTTAGATGATTGTAACGGGAGGCACCCTACCCATCCAGGCCTGAACCATCGGGAGGCCCCGCCGTATTCTTACCTGGCCTACTTGGGCCGGTCGGCCTTCTTGGGCAAATAGGAGGGTTATCGTTTTTTGATGGTAATGCTCAGGCCGCCGCCAGCGGTGAAAAAGAGCGTTTCCAGGTTGCCGTCGGTGGTAATGGCCTTGAAGAAGGGTGTATCGACCCACCGGGCATTGACGTTATGGGCGCAGATCAACCCGCCGGGCCGAACCAACGGCAATAGTTTCTCCAAGTAATCCATGTAGCCTTCTTTGTCGGCATCCAGAAAGACCATGTCGATGGGACCTTTCAGTTGGGTGATGGTTTTATGGGCGTCGCCTTCGACGAGGGTGATCCGGTCCGCCATTCCGGCCCGTTGGAAGTTTTTCCGTGCCAAGGCAGCCGCCTGGGGGTTGATTTCATGGGTAATCAGTTTGCCACCGGTTTTGCGCAGAGCCAGGGCCATCCACAGGGCAGAAATGCCGTTGGAAGTGCCGATTTCGACGATGGTTTTGGCGTCGATGGCCTCGGCCAAAAGACGGAGCATTCGGCCATCGACAGGGGGGACATTCAGGCGTCGGCCTTGTTCGCGGGGGATTTCTTCTAGGATAAGCGAAAGGAGGTTCTTTTCTTCGTCGTCTTTGGGTTGGGCAGGAGTATCTAAACCGACCTGTTGACCTAGTTGACCGGGCATCGTGCGAGCCGGCCCACCTGCTCCAGGGCCAACACCTGGACCTAGCCCAGGGGTCCGGAATGTGCCGAAAAGCTCCTCTCGACTCAGTTGGCCATCGCCGTTTTTGTCCAGTTTTTTGAGGGCATCGGCAGCGTTAGCAATTTCCTCCGCCGAGAGGGTACCATCGCCATTGGTGTCCAAGGTGGTCAGGAGCAGCATTCGGGATGGGCCAAAGGGGGCTAGCTCCCCCGGCCGACCAGGCCGAAACGGAACTCCTTCTTTCCCCGGAACCGCTCCCGGAGCATCCTGGCCAGGCACGCCAGCCGGACCCGGCCCAGGCTGTTGCCCGCCCTCTTCCGCCCACGCCCGGGGCATCGGCGCATCTCCTACCACCGGAGGGTCCCAGTACCCAGCCAGCCGAAGCATACCTACTCCTACCACCACCACCCCTACCACCAGGCAAATGCGGTCCACTAGTCTCATCGGGCTACCCTCCTGTTAATAAGGGTCGAGCAAATCCAACGATTGGACTACGTTTAAGGGCTTTAACCCGAACAATTCCGGAAAGTTTCGGTCGAAAATTTCATCAACACCGACGAATTTTTGTCAAAGCATAGCTTCCTGCGCCACCCCGAAGCGCCCATCGGGAACGGACTATCTCCGGAGAATCAACGAAGTACACCAAACAATTATTGCAGGGGAACCTTCCTCGGCCGGTTCGCCGGAATCTGGCAAAAGAATTGGACTTCCTACGAAATCCCAGGAGCTGTGTCAGTCCAAGTCTTGAAGACCGAATTGGCGAACCGCTTCATAGACGGCGATGCCAACACTGACGGCTAAGTTGAGGCTCCGGACTCGTCGGCTGATGGGGATTCGGAGTGCGCGTTCTGGCTGAGCTGCAATCAGCGACGGCGGCAGTCCCCGGGTTTCGCTGCCAAAGACCAGGGCATCGCCGGGCTGAAAGTTGGCTTCCGTATAGAGCCGACTGGCACGTTTGGAGAAAAACCACATCGGCCGCTCCCCTAACCGATCCAAAAGCATTTGGTAATTATCCACAATTTCCCACTCCAGATGTTGCCAATAATCCAGGCCCGCCCGTTTGAGCCGACGGTCGTCGATCTGGAATCCCAACGGCCGAACCAGCCAGAGCTTGGCCCCCACGGCCACACACGTTCGGCCCACATTACCCGTATTCAACGGAATCTCCGGTTCGTACAGCACCACATGAAGAATCGGTTCCGACATCCGGTTATCTCAAGGGTTCGACAGAACAGTTGCCCAAGAATCTCTCCCGATGGCTTGAAATCGTGTTTTGAACAAAGAGGAGCCCTCACTCTGTGCAGTGAAGCCCTCGGCTGGATCATTGCTCAGATAGCATGAAATCTGTTTTAAGAAAAGAGGGTCCCACTCGATCATTCCCGGCCCACCCGGACTCCGGCCCTTGGAGGATGGAGTACCGTCTGGCAGAAACACTCCCCCTCAGGGCTTCCTAAGGGGCCAAGGAACCCCTGGTGCAATTATTCTGGATTGCCCCTGGTGCGGCAATGAGAAATGGGGGCGTTCTGGCCCACAAAGCAGGGCCGCTAACATAGCGGCGGAGCATCCAGGGGCAGAGACAAAATAGTTCTATTCTGGCCGACAAACCCGCTGGTGGTACAAGCGGCTGTGGGTTCCCTCGGCTTGCTTCCGCCGGGGGAAGGGTTACTGATTACGGATTTTTTGGGTTGGGTTGGTCACGGGTGGAAGCGAAATAGGTGGCTGGAAGGTTGCTATCATCTGGCTGCAATGGTCGGCGTCGGCCCCGCATGGGCCAAGGCCCCACCTCGGCCAACTCCGGCATCATCTCCACCAGTTGCTCCATAAGCATCTGGGCCAGCCGACGGATGCTCTTTTGCCGGCTCCAATGGAAAATGGCCGAGGCCGTCTTCATCAGCCGAACCATCCGCGCCCGCTTCAGCACCGGTCCGGCCAGCCCCTCGTCCGACTCGCCGAGCAGTTCGCCAATCGGAACCCGCAGCGCTTTTTGCCAGGCATACAGTTGGCTCAGCAGCAGATCTGGGGACTCCTCCATGGCTTTGACGGCCGAGACGGTGGTTTTCAGCCGACGGGCCACAGTCCGCCGGGAGATGCCCTCCCGTTTACGCACTTCGGCCAACCGATGAAGCCCACCGCCCTCGCTGCCTGAGGACCCCCCGCGAACTCCAGAAACCCCCTCCCTTTGGGCAAGACTCATGGCTTTCCCCCTTCGCCAAAGGGAACTCAAACCATCCCCTTATATTGAGGGCTGGCCTGGTCTTCGCATAAGCCACAAGGCATAGGGTACAAGCAGCAGGCAACCCGGCTAATGCCAGATAGAGCATCTACCTGCCCCGAGTCTCATCCGGTCAGCCCTCAATCCCCGCATATGCAAAGAGCTCCGGAATCGGCCTGCCAGAGCGATCCCATCCCGAAGCCTTTGCGTCGTAACGTACTGCCTAGGCCTGTGGGGAAAACCACCTAAGCCCATCTGCTGCCTAAGACGAGATAACCGATAAGACGACGAAAACTACCTTTTATTGGCCCGTATAATCCACCTCGTCCCAGGCAAGCCGGACTCCCTGCGGGCCTTCCCCAGCAGTTCCACAGTACGGCTACCAAAGAACAAGATATTCAACGAGAGCTCACAGCCCGGGTTTCTTCCCAGTCGGCCACGGCTCTTGGTTCCTATTTCCCCTACCCATTTACGGGGCCTCCGAATCCAGGGGAAATGGGCGGTGGCTCCTCGCCGGTTGCTGCTCTCCCTTTCAGGGAAAGACCCCCGAATCCACAAGGGCGTTTCCGTTGGGGCTCTTGCCCGCTTGCCCCATGGCCCTTCCAGGAAGGAAGCTCCCTGCTTCGTCCTGGGTGGTGGAAAACACGCCGAGCACCAAACGCTCCCTCGAAGCCGGGTTTGCCGTCTGAGAAGAATCATCCCCGCTTGCTCCAGACGCGCCTCTGCCTTCTGCAGCCTGAGAGCATCTCCTTAGAAAAGAACCCCCTTGCCCTTCCAGCAACATTATACCCAGCCCGACAAGCGTTAACAAGCGGCACAGAAAAAAATCCTCCGCTTTTTCCAGTCGGTTGCCTGCCGACCCCAACGCCCAGCGGAGCCCTGCCCGACCCCCTATGAAAAACACCTATCCGTCTCCGATTGGGCCTATTTACGTTGATTATTCTGTAACACTCCAGCCGGATGGCACCTCTTTCTTGTCATCGGGAGCAAAAGCGCCCGATGCCAGTATCGCCGCGCCCCTTTACGGGAAAGGCTAGCAACCAATAGGTTGGCCGGGTGAGTATACCGTCTTGACGTCAAGGGGGGTTTGGGACGCCAATGGTCATCCCCCCGCAAGCGGCGATCCCGGAATGACAAGGGGGCAGGGAAAAGACGCCTGGACGGCCCCTTGCGCGGGAGTGTCATGACGCCGCTTCTTACGAAAAAATAGCCCACGCACTTTCCAAACGGCTGAAATGTTGCGCATATCTTTTGAATTATTTAGAAATTCCTTAGTAGTTACCAAATGGATGGTTTAGCTTTGCTTTTTCAGTTCCCTCCAACCGGCCTCCGTGAGTTCCCAAACCCCGTGCGGAGAATCGCTTTTAAGCAGTCCCTCACGAACAAGGGTATTCCGACACCATTGGGCGGTATTTCGCCACCGAAGGGTTCGGGGTTCAGAGGGGAGCGGTTGACGGTCATACTGGTTGAGAATGGAGGCCATTTTCTTCTCGACCAGATCGAGCACGTTGCTCATAGGGGCTTGGCCGCCCAGTTCGCTGAGGGCTTCCAAGATCGGTCGGCGATAGGCATCTTCAGGGGTGCGACGGCCTCGGGGAAGCCGCTCCGCGGAAGTTCGTCTTTTGCCTCCGGTCGTTTTCTGGGAGTCGCATCTAGCCGGCCTGTCAGCAGCCAGCTTGGGCGGCGGCGCCCCTACCGTTTGCCCGCCGGATAACCAAGGTTGTTCCGCCATGATTCGGCCCAAACTCTCTTTCAACTGGGGAAATTTCAAGCTACTGGCTCCGATAGTCTGTCTGAGCAGAATCAGCAGCTTTTTGGGCGGATTGGCCAGGAGAGCTTCCAGGGCTTTGCGAACTTTACTATCGGTAAACTTTTGCTCTCCAATCGCATCCAAGGTATTCTTGGCCATCTCTTCCCGTGAGAAGAGCCACATCTGGCGGGCGATCTGTTCGACCGTAGGACCACCAGGGGCCGGCGGGTCGATGTCCACCTCGAAAAGGAGTTTCTCTTCGGCGGGGCATTTTTCCATACTTTTATACACCCGCCATAAAACTCCGTTCGTCAAAATGCACCATTCGATCCCGGCATTGGCTGCGTAGCCGACCACCTGGGTAATGGCTTTGACATCGCTCAGCGGATCATCCAGCGGTTTCGCTTCTACTAGCAGCACTGGCTGGCCGTTCAGTAAAAGCGCATAATCCACCACTCTCCCGCCACAAGTGGAATACTCCAGTTTGACTTCATCCGGATCGGCTACGTCCCATCCCAGGGCCTCCAACAAAGGATCAATCAGGATGGTCCGGGTAGGATATTCTTTTAGGTCCGTTCCCCGCAGTTTCGGCAACTTCTGCCGAAGCATCTGGATGGTTTCGATCAGTTTCTGCACGATCGGCTCCTTTGGATATACCCATGGGGCGAAAAAGCAGGACAAGACCCCTCCCAACGGATAATGTACGGATACAGCAGCGGGGGTACAAGTCCCCCTGATTTCCGAAAAGCAATGCCGACACGGCGGGGCCCACGGGTTCACCGACTTGCCTCTGGTTGATTCGTCGGGGGTAGGTTCTGAAGTTGCGTCCACCCCGATCACGCCCGGCTTGGCCGTTGGACTGGCCGGGGAAGAAAGCCTCCCTGTCCCCTGCCGCACAGGCTCCTCGCCCCCTCGCCCTGCCGGGCTTGCGCCCGGCTTCCCCTCTCCCGCAGAGAGGAGAGGGGAGTTGTTTGCCTCTCCCACGGTGGAAAGAGGCACTTTTCCCTTGGGGACGAAGGGGTATTAAACCCGGCAATACCAGATGATTAGGTAGCTCGGGCTGAAGCGGCGCCCCCAGGCCGGAAAATCGCCGTCTAACCCAGGAGGAACAAGAGCTTACCTGGCCGATGCCGATTCCCCACAGCAGAGAATCGCCCCAGAACCTAAAGGGTTAAGAAGATCTCACCAGGCCGAGGCGGTTCCTCCCCGTCGCCAAGCCAACAAGGCAAGCCCCCCTAGAGCCAGTGCGCCCAAAAGCAGACTGCTGGGTTCCGGCACCGCGCCGACTTCGATCTCATCAATAGCAATCCAGGCGCCGCTGGTGATCGTCCGAATCCGGACGCCGGTTACGTCGTTGATCCGCTCAAAGGTGTAAAGATGTCGTAGATAGCCGAAACTGTCTGCGGCGGGGATTCCCAGGTAATTAAACTCGCCGATGGTGATCCAGTCGCTATCCGGTGTGGAGGCGTTGGGATTGGCGACCCGGGTGTATTGCAACACGTATTGCCCGACATACCGGTCGGTATATTGTTGGGCTTCCCCGCCGTTATCCCGGCCAAAGGCAATGGAGTTAATATCATAGGGCCGATCAAAAGCAATCCCGGCAAAACTGTTATTGGAACCGGCAATCCAACTGTTATTATTTCCATACAGGCCGTCGTTCAGGTGGGGGATTTGGTGCTGTGGATAGCCGGAGATACAGTCCTTGGCAAAAGCGGTTCCGTAGCGGGCGATATTGTTTCCTTGCATGGTGCCGCCGGTTTCGGCTAGATGCGCCACGTTCCAAAGCCACCGGTCCATCAGATACGTTTCCACCTGAGTGCGTTCAGCCGAAGTTAACGCCCGGCTGTAGATGATCACCTCGGCCAGATCACCCGCCAGGGGATAAGAGGCGGCGTTGCCGCGGGTACCTAAATAGAGGTTCACATTCTGATTGCTCTGTGCCCCGATGGCTGTATCGGTGCTCTGAACGCCGTTAACCCGGACATAGCCCGTGCCGGCATCGACCCGAGCGCCAAAGGCATGAAAGGCGCCGTTGGTAAATTGCCCGGGGCTGCCGTAATCGACCGATTGACTAGTCCATGGGGAGTTAGGGATAAAGCGAACTCCCTGGGTACCGTTGAGGTGGATCTCATAGTGTTCCGCAGTCCCACTGGAGATAAGAAACTGGATGGTGCCCCAAGGGGACCGACCTACGACGAACATTTCGTAATCATGGTTTTGGATACCCAGTGTGGCGCTTGTGGGCAATTGGAGCCGGTCATCAGCGCCATCGAAGCGGACCACGGGCCGACCGGCCCAGAAGTTATCGACCTTCAAAGGCTGAATACCCGAGGCGCTTTGGGTGGCGTGGTGGCCTTGGCCGGACTGGTCCTGCCAGGTTTGCACATACCCGCTGCCATCCACCACGAGGCCGGCGTCGCTTTTGAGCCAGACACTAAGATCGGTCGGAGGAATAGGGCTAGCGTGAACTTTTGTTTCCAATATCCCTCCCCCCAGCAGCACCCATGCCAACCCAACCACATTAAGATTCCGAAGCAATGTTCCCATAATCTACCCTCCCGATTCCAAAAGACCGGACAGGAAAAGGCCAAGGCCACATGTCATACAAAATACATTATCCACAGGCTTTATTGTAATTCCCGCGTTTGGAAATGCAAGTTTTTTTCACAAAAATTGTTGGATTTTCTCCAAGCGGTGGGATTTTTTTCTAGCGAAGCAGGTAAGTTGGGTGGCCGAGTACCCGGCCTGGGGCCAGATTCTCTTCTCGCAGCGGCGGATGCTTTGCCCAGGTGTGCTGTTAGGGTTGCTTTTAGGCGTCAATTTGGGGGAAAAAACTGCTTTTTACCGATTTTTCCCATTCCCCCTGTACCTTTCTGATGGGCAAGCCCCTCGAAATAAGGAGGGATTAAGGGGCTTGCCTATTCCGCCTCCGTGGGAAACCAGAAAACTAAAAATTCTTGGTCCCCCCTTTCGGGGAGATCACCGGAGAACTTTGCTCCATGGGGCGGACATCTTACGATGCCCCATATCCCCATTTCGTGAGGATTAGGAAAACCGGAAGTTTTTCCGAAAAGGCCCGGTCTAGGGCTTGACAAAAGAAGCAAAAAGGATATAGTGGAAAGAAGGCTATACATTATGCATAATCTTTAGCAAAAGGGCTGCCGTCATGCCATCCTATGGTTCCTTCCCGGCCCGGTCTGCCGCCAGGTCGAACGGCTTGTTGCCGACGCCCAGCCAGGAGGCCGGTCCTGCTGGCCAGCCCGCCGTTAACCCTGGAGAGCAGAAGCAACGGTGTTCCGAACGGCTCCATCACCTCTTGCCTCCTAAGCCAGAGGGTTTCACCCTGGTGGAACTTTTGGTAGTCATTACGATCATCGGGATCCTCATTTCGCTTTTGCTGCCGGCGGTGCAGGCGGCTCGGGAGGCGGCCCGACGCGCCCAGTGCGCCAATAACCTCAAACAGCTCGGCATCGCCTTGCATAATTATCACCACAGCAACAATCAGTTTCCGCCCAGCGCCATCCACGATAATTTCACCTGGAGCCAGGCCCACCCCAGCCACCATGCCAACGTCTTTGTGGCCCTTTTGCCGTACCTCGAACAGCAGCCCCTCTATGACGCCTGCGATTTTAAGGTCAACACCTCCCACATGAGCCGAGTCGGCGGTACAGGTCAATTCGTCCATGAAATCGTCATCCCCATCTTTGTTTGCCCCAGCGACGAACGGCCCCGCTTTTGGGACGGCAATCCGCTCTATCACAACAGCGGGGCATCGACTAAGGGCCAAAAACGAGCCACGGCCAACTACGGCGCATGTATCGGCAACCAATACTTCTGGACCTGTTCGTTTCCGGGCAATATGTTTGGCACCGGCCCGGCCGGGCACGCCGACACGCTCAATCCCGCGCAAGTCTCCGGTGTGTTTAGTCATATGATCTATGGGGCTTCCATTTCCGAGATCCGGGACGGCACGAGCAACACCATTGCCATGGGCGAAGTCCGGCCCAAGTGCGCCTGGCACCTCTGGGACGGCTGGATGCATATCAACGCCAACAATTGGATCGCCACCACCGCCCCGATCAATTACCCGACTTGCCCGGGCGAAAGAGGCTACGGCCAGTTGCCCTGTGCGGTGCTGGATACCACTTCTTGGGCCGCTCAACAGGGATTCAAGTCCTTGCATCCGGGCGGGGCGCAATTTGTGATGTGCGACGGCTCCGTCCGATTCTTAAACGAAAGCATCGACTACCGCACTTACCAACGTCTGGGCGACCGCCGAGACGGCGAACCGATCGGAGAGTTTTAAGCATTCCAGGAGGCAGTAAGAGTCCGTCTCAAAAAAATTTTGGTAATCCGGCAAAGCCCGGAAAATTAAAATAGGGCGAAACCTGGGCCGTTCCCTTTTGGGGGTGGAGTCTACAGGGGAAAGGAGAGTTTTCCTTATTCCATCTGTCGGGGGGAGTAGCGTTCGGGCCATGAAAATTGTTTTGGCAAAAAAGGCGGTGCTTTGGGCGGCGATTCTGGCAACTGTGCCCGGTTGCAGCGGCTCAGATCGGCCGAAGACCTACCCGGCAGGCGGTAAACTGATGTATCGAAACCAACCGGTCCAAGATGCCGAAGTTACCTTTGTCCCGGCCAAAGGCCCGATGGCTGCCGGCAAAACCAACGCCCAAGGCCAATTCCAATTGAGCACCTTTACCGCTAACGACGGGGCCGTTGCCGGCGAACATACGGTGCTGGTGGTCAAAAAAGAAAAATATGTCGATCCAAAGCCCTCCGATTCCCCGTATGAGATGTTCCGAAACCTTTTGCCTGCCCGTTACGGCAGTGCGCAAACCTCGCCCCTCAGAGTAACCGTCCTGCCGGAAGGCCCAAACCAGTTTTCCTTAGAATTGACCGATTGAGAAACCACTTCCACCCGGACGTAATGGGTTCCAATACAAAAGATCCTTTTCTCTCTTGGCTTGCTGGTCCAGCGGATTAAGCTGAGGTAAGGGGAGAAAAGAAAGGCCCGCCAAGTCGGCGAACCTGATTCCGATTTTCACCCTCTCGATTTAGGAGCAGTGGGATGTCTCTACTTAGGAGTACCGCCATGTGGGGAGCGCTATTGGCGTGGACTTTGGCATTGGCGGCGGAACCGGCGGAGGTGACGATGGACATTTGGCCGGATCGGCCCAATGGGGTCCAGTTCCCGGCGCAAGAGGCGCGGTTTGTTCGGCTGGTGATCCATCGCACAACCAGCAATCAGCCTTGCATTGACGAACTGGAAGTCTATGGGCCGGATGGGCCGGAGAACCTGGCCTTAGCCGCCGCCGGCGCCAAAGCAACCGCCTCCTCGCTGCTTGGCGGGTATCCGCAGCATCGCATCGAACACTTAAACGACGGCCACTACGGCAACGCCTGCAGTTGGATTCCGGCTACCGAAAGCGGCGAGTGGGCGCAGATCGAGCTGCCGAAACCGGCTAAGGTGAATCGGCTGGTTATTTCCCGCGATCGAGAGGGGCAGTACGGGGACCGAGTGCCGACGCATTTTGAGGTGCAACTATCGGTGGATGGGAAAACCTGGCAGACGATGGTCCGGGTGGCGGGCCGGGCGATGGGTTCGGCGCGCCGGGCAGCGCCGGGCGGTTTTCTGGGGGTGGTCGGGCCGCCTCCGCCGCCGCCCCGGATGAAGCCCGGCAAAGACCGACCGGAAATCCCACCTATTACCGATCTCCAAGCGCCTAGAAAGGATGAGCTAGGTTTTGAGAACCTGGCCTTGCGCCCTGGCGCCAAGGCGAACGCCTCCTCGCTTTTGCCAGGATATGCCATCCACCAGATTCCGCACTTAAACGACGGCAAACTGGGCAACTCGCATAGCTGGATCAGCCAGGGCGAACCCTCCTGGGCCGAAATCGACCTGGGCGAGATGTTCTGGGTGTATAAGGTAGCTTTTGGCAGCGACACAAGCGGCCAATATCAGGATCGGGCGCCTCGGGAGTTTAGGATTCTAGCAGCCAGGGAGTATCAGGCCGATTCAGCCGCCCCCAGTTGGCAGGTAGTCTATAAAGGAGATAGTGTACCGGTGCAGGTGCGGCGGGAGTTTAAGTTTGCGCCGGTGCAGGCCCGATGGATTCGCCTTCAGATTCAGTCGGCTAGCAGCGGGGAAGCCCGGATCGACGAACTGGAAATCTACGGCCAAAAAGAGCCGATCCCATGGGAAAAGGTCGGCCCACTGCCCAGTCAATTCGCCGTCGAAAGCACGCCGGAAGAAAAAGAACTTTTGCGATATGCCTTTTTGAGCGAGGAACATGCCTGGCTGAAGACGTTTGGTCGGGCCGATTTGGATCCGAGTTTGGTTCCCTATAACGGTCGGGTAAAGGAGTATCCCCGGCATGTGGGGGACGATCGGCTTCCGTTGCCGCCGCTGAGCACGGCGCCAAAGCTAGACGGCCAATTGGACGAGCCTTGCTGGCAGGAGGCAAGCCGAGGGGTGGCCCGAGTGGTCCATCTGGCCGACTTTGAGCAAAGCCCCTTGGTCGAAACCGCTGTGTGGGCCGGGTGGAAAAATGAATATCTGTATCTTGCTCTCCAGACCGATCGGCTTCTGAGCAGCCATCTGGCCGTGGTCTCCAGCACCGACGGCCAAGGCTGCGGCGTCGTAGCCCTGGAAAAAGAGGGCCTGGTCTTCAAAACCTATCTGCGAGAAGGCCCTTACCAGGTCAAACTGGACCAAACTCGGCCAGTAGAAGGCGGCTGGGACCAGAGCCTTCGGCGATGGGAAGTCCGACTGCCGCTAGAGTGGTTTCCGGGCTGCCGGGAGCAGGGTCTGCGAATCGGCCTGGGCATGGGCGGTCGGCATACGCCGTCCATTGGCAGGCCGGTGTATTTTGTGTTTGCCGGGCTGGCGGTGGCCGAAGAGCCGCCCTGCCTCGATCGAACCTTCCGAGTGCGGCTTCGAGTACCGGTCGGCGGCAAACCATGCCGACTGCAAAGCCCTCAGGCAGGCTGGCCAGGCGATCTGGTGCTCCAGCCGGGACAGGTGAAGATGGTCCGTCTTCCCGCCGACCGAGGCCCGATCGGCCCCCAATTGCATCTGAACATTTTAGAACCAGAAACCGGCCAGCAATACCGCCTGCACCTCTTCCGGTACGATCCGCTGGAACGGACGCTCACCTTGTGGGAGGAAATGCTTCAGCGATTGGAGACTAAGGGCCTGTCGGTGGCTGAAGAGCGGCAAAAAGCCGAGCAGTTCCGCCGGCGGCAAGAGGAACTCCTGAAAACAGCGGCGGATTTGCAGGCCGAGCGGGAAACCTTCTTGCAGGCCCGGCTGGCCAAACGCCGCAGCATGTTCCGAGACCCAGACCTCCAGCCGCTGGAAGAAATCCTGTTTGTGAAACGATACCCCTATGAGCCCTCGCACAATTACAGTGTGATGCTGGATGCTCCCTGGCGGCCTGGGGGCGGGATTTATCGGATTCGCCTGCCGTGGCAGAGCGGCCGATTGGAACCGGGCAAAGCCCAGCTACAGAAACTTTTCGACTCCGGCAGCGGCATTGCCCGAGACCCAGTGGCCACCTTCGATGGCAGCAAAATCTATTTCGCCTACCGCCGCAGCCAACCGGAGTATTTCCACATCATGCGGATCAGTCCGGACGGCAGCGGACTAGAACAACTGACCTCTGGGCCGTTCCATGATTATTTCCCCTGTCCGCTTCCGGACGGCGGAGTGGCGATGATCTCCACCCGGTGCAAGGCCAGGTATCTGTGCTGGCGTCCGCAGGTGGCGGTGCTTTTCCGCATGGAAGCCGACGGCAGCAACATTCGGCCGCTTTCCTTTGCCAACCTGAGCGAATGGGGCCCCTCAGTAACCCGGGACGGCCGGATCATCTGGCAACGATCGGAATACATCGACAAAGGAGCCGACTTCAGCCATACCCTGTGGACCATCCGGCCCGATGGCACCCATCCGGAACTGGTCTTCGGCAATACAATCATCCAGCCGAATGGCTACGCCAGCGGTCGGGAAGTGCCGGGTACACGGGAAATCTCTTGTGTGCTGGTGTCGCACTTTGGGGATTTGAACGGCCCGATTGCTCTGCTAGAGATCGACAAGGGGCGATTCAACCCAAAGGCGATCAAGAGCCTGACGCCCGAAGTGCCCTGGCCGGGCTGGTGGCCTAGGACCGAATATTTCCGCGATCCGTACCCGATTGCTAGGGATTATATCTTGTGTTCCCACGCTCCGAGGGAACGGGCCGGGCTGTGCGTGATCGACCGATACGGCAACCGGGAAATGTTGTACATGGACGGGGTGTATGGCTGCATGTCGCCGACGCCGTTTCGGCCCGTGCCTACGCCGCCCGTTTTGGCCCCAGAAAAGATCGACCCCAAAGATTCATGGGGACAGTTTGTCCTGGTGGATGTCTATCAGGGCATTGAAGAGTTTATCCCCCGAGGCAAGGTAAAATACCTTCGGGTGGTCGAAGAGGTGCGGGCCAACCTGGAACAATTGCCCAACGGCGAATACCGGAAAGACCATGAGCCATTTATGCACTTCTATGCTGCGCCGGTGGACCGGGTAAGCGGGCCCTACGGCTGGCCTTCTTATGTGGCCAAAGCGCCTTGGGGGTTGGTGCCGGTGGCGGAAGATGGGTCGGCGCATTTTTACGCCCCGGCTGGCAAAACGTTGTATTTCCAAATCCTGGACGAAGACCTGAACGAATTGCAACGGATGCGAAGCGTCGTCCAACTCCAGCCGGGCGAACGCCGCAGTTGCATCGGCTGCCATGAAGATCGGCGTGCCGCGCCGCCGGCCAAACCGCCCTTGGCCATGCTCAAAGAGCCGGTCTATCCCACACCGCCTCCCTGGGGTGCTGGGCCGTTTTCCTATGAAAAAGTGGTGCAGCCGGTGCTGGATCGGCACTGCGCCAGTTGCCATGACCACCGGGACGCCAAAGGAATCGATCTAACCGGCACATTGGATGGAGACAGGATCCCATCATCTTATAAGACCCTGATCCGACAAGGCTGGGTGCATGTGTTGGACTGCGGGTATAACTCCGGGGGCAACGAAAAACGGCAACCGGTCAGTTTCGGCACGGTGAAAAGCCGACTGTGGGAGGTGCTCGGCCGGGGCCACTACGAGGTTCGGCTCAGCCGGGATGAAATGCACGCCCTCAAATGCTGGATCGACATGAACTGCCCGCTTTGGCCGGACTATATTCAGCGAGAACTCCGGCCCGGACCACCCCTCCCGCAACGGACCGGGAATAGATAAAGTAGAAACTGGGGCAGCGGCGGTGAATAGTGGCGGGCAGCCCTGGCGGATAGAAGAAAATCGCAGAGGGGGAGGAAACTACGGGTTGTACTCCTCGTCGATCTTTGCAAAAGGAGAGCATCTATGAATCGACTTGCTGCAGCGGCGCCGGACGCCTCCTGGAAGAGACCAGCGCAGAGAACATTTGCTTCCTGGGGCAGCCTAAAACTCATCCTAAAAAGTAAATTCCTCACGTTTCCAAACCCCCTAATTTTCCAGGCTTTGCGGGATTATAAAGTTTCTTTTTGGGATGGACTGTTAGGGCCAAATCGATGGGTTGGGTTGGTTCTAGCGATGGCGGCATGGGTGGCGTCGGGGCTTGGAGTGGGCTTGGCCCAGGCGGCCGAACAGGGGAGGCCGTATCAGCTTTTTGTGTTCGATAACGGGGTCCGGGGTATTGCCGATCCCCCAAAACTGCTTAAAGAGCTTGGTTATGCGGGGGTGGCATGGGGCGGCTGGAATGTGTCGCCGGTAGTCAAACAATATGAGGCAGAAGGCCTGAAGGTCTTCAGCACCTATGTGAGCTGCCATTTAGACAAAACCCCTCCCTATGACCCGGCTGCGAAAGAGGCCATCGGCCAACTGAAGGGTACTGATGTAATTTTGTGGCTTTGTGTGTTGGGCGGCAAACCAGGCCAACAGGATGAAAAGGCCCTCCAGATCATTCGGGAGATTGCCGATATGGCCCAGGCCGCCGGTCTGCGGGTGGCCTTGTATCCGCACACAGGTTTTTATGTAGCGACCACCGCCGACGCCCTGCGCCTGGTTCGCCAGGTGAACCGAAACAATGTCGGAGTAACGATCAACCTGTGCCATGAACTGATGACCGATCAGGGGGCTAAACTGCCCAGCACCATTCGGGAGGCCATGCCGCATCTATTTTTGGTCTCCATCAACGGGGCGGATGCCAAGGAACCTGGCTTTGGCTGGGACCGGTTGATCCAGCCCCTAGGCCGGGGAAACTTCGATGTGTATGGATTTTTGAAACAGCTTTATGCGGCCGGCTACCGAGGGCCGATCGGCCTGCAATGCTATGGACTCAAAGGCGATCCGGTGGAAAACCTCCGGCAGTCGATGCGGGCCTGGCGGGAATATATGGAGAAGTTGGCTGCCGTCCAGTAGAATGTAAAAAGCCGACAGCAGGGAGCCGTTGAAACTCTGCCCGGCTAAGCCCAGAAGGCCGAATATACGGTACAGCCAACTATCATGTGTCAGTTGCCCAACTGAGTTTGCCGCTAGAAAAGTGCCGATTGCCTCTCTCTTGCCAGATTGTTTTGTCCTCTGCCTTCCCACAGAGCCCAACTGCCAAGGAGATCTTCTGATGTCTTTTAGGTTTTGGATAAGCCGGCGTTGGGTAGCAGGAGGGGCAGTGGCGATACTGCTAGTGTTGGCTTTGGCTGGTTGTCAGTCGGAGGCGGAGCGGTCCCTGCCGGCTCTGAAAGCCTGGTTGGCTCGGATTGAACAATTTTACCAACAACATCAGCGATGGCCGGACCGCTTGGAAGAGCTTCAAGAAGGGTTTGCCAGTCAGGAGGAGTTTGACCGGGCGTTGCATAATCCGGTAACTGGGGCGCAGAGGGGTTATGAATATGTCAAACCGCCCGAGTGGGTTCCGGGCACTGCGTTGGCTGGGCGGGTAGTTATGCTGTATCAGTTGCGGGCCGACACCCGGGCGGACGATTTACCGGTCGGCTATGTAAGCGGCCAAGCACGGTTGCTCCAACCTGGCGATATTACCCAAACGGTACCACAATGGGAGCCGTTTCGTCCGCCAGAAGCGCCGGTAAAGGTGGCCTTTCCCACCCCTCCTGCCCGAGAACGCCACTCGGCGGCCGGATCGCCTCTGCGGGGATCAGACCACACAGCGCCTTCCGGCCAAACGCCCCGACCAAGGTCTCAACCGTCTAAACCGGCGCCGCCAGGGCCAACATCTGGAAGAGAAGGATCGGGCGTGTGGTCCTATCAGGCCACCTTCTGCGGTCTGCAGTACATGCTGTTTGGAATCCGAAGCGCGCTATTTTATCGGGTAGCTCAGGAAAATCCGTACCAGTTGCTCGATCAGCTTGCGGCCAGCTTAGCCCAAAATCCCAAGACTCAAATCCGCCGTCGCCAGCAACTCCAAATCCAGAACTACCCTGCCTTAGATGTCGAGTTGGTCCTGCCGGAGCTTCGCCACCAGTTCCGAGTCCGATGGTGTTTGGCCGAGGATCGTTTGTACTGTCTTGGCGTGGTCGGACCGGAGGGCACCGTGAACGAAACAAACACCGCCCCTTTTTTCCAATCCTTCCGAGTCTTGCCGCCCTAGAAGGCTGCCAGGGCGAAACTCATCGCTTTTTTGGCCCACCTGTGCTCTGAAGAGTACTTTCCTCACCATAACCAGCCCAACCCAGATATGAACCAGCCCAATTTTACCATGGGCCGTCAGACTAATTGTTTTTACCCTAACGCCTCTTTTCCCTTACCCTCGTTTGATTCTGACTGCCGGGAAAACACCAAGGACAAGGAAGCAAGGTTATGCTGCCTGCAAAAGGAGGGCAGCTTTTAGTGGTCATTTCTGGGAAAGCTCCCGAAGCTAACTCTAATGACCTACTATCCTGTCATCCCTGTGGAAGCGCTGAATCCGGGCTGCTCTGGGCCTACCTTTATGTTCTCTGGGAACCCTGGCTTGAGCGGCAAGGAGAAGTTTGGCGGGTGTAACCATGGACATTTCATAGGAAGGGTTGCTCTTGTGTTTCCGGCCGGAATTGAGTAGAAGAGGCTGCTTTTGTCTACTATTTGGCTACACGGTGCGGTGCAGGTGGGGGGAGCCGGTGGGGAAAGGACTGGGCTATAGGAGACTGGGGATGTTCTTATCTAGATTTTTTATTTTAGCAATACCATTAATTTCTTCTGAGCGTTTTATTTTATGTAGATTATGTAGATTGTGTATTTTACTTTGGATAGGCATCTGTTTCCTTTTAGATCCCCCCCTGCCAGCAGTTGCCCAAACTACCCAATTTCCATACAAAGCCCAAGTTATCAAACAGAATGCTTATGTACGCAGCGGCCCAGGATTAGAATATTACCCCACCGACACATTACCCCAGGGACAAATTGTCGAAGTATATCGCCATGATCCGGGTGGTTGGGCTGCCATTCGACCTCCGGAGGGGAGTTTCTCTTGGGTCTTAGCTCGGCAAGTAGAAATGGGGCCAGATGGTTTGGCCAAGGCCAAAGAAGACCAAGTGCCGGTGGTAGTCGGTAGTCGCCTGAAAAACCTCCAGGATGTGGTCCAGGTGTACTTAAAGCAAGGCGAAGAGGTGGAACTGCTCGAAGACGACCCTTCTGAATCCCAGAAGAGCAAGGGGGTATGGTGTAAAATTGCCCCTCCATCGGGGGAATTTCGCTGGATTTTTAGCCAGGACATCTCCCCTCTTGTTGGGGATATACAGTCTCCCCAGGACCAGATAGCTCGGCCTGCTGGTTCCGGTTCTGATGTAGCAGGCCAGCTATCTTCTGGGGGGGCGGCTACTCCTCCTGCACCAGCCTCTGGAGCTGGCACTGCCCCCGGTTCGATAGCAATTCCGCCTGGTTCGGGAGGGCTTTCTCTGGGGGAGTTTCAACAATATCTCCGGCAACTGGAGCTGGAGCTAGCCAACCGAGTCCTGGCCGACCCTCCCCGCTGGCAATTGCAAGATTTACACACTCGGGCAGAAGCCCTGTTGGGCCAAGCCCCGGATAGCTCAAGTCGATCCGAAGCCCGCCAATTACTGGCCCGCATCGGTCAATTTTTAGAGGTGCAACGGCAATATGCCCACATCTTGCTGGCCGGTCGACTAGAAGCTCCCAAACCGCTCTCTTCCCCCGGGCGTGTTGGGACGGGCAATCGGGCCATTGGGAGCCCTCCCCTGCAAGCCCCTACCGGCGCAACCACCCCCGTGCCGGGCGCAGCGGCAAGCACAGAAGGAATTTCGGCTTCCGGGCAGCCAAGCCAAACAGTTCGGCCCCCTCAAGCTGCCGACCGTTTCGATGCTGTCGGACGTCTGACCCGGGTGGTCTCAGCTAAACCGGGCGCCCCGACCTATGCCCTGCTGGACGAGCGCGGAGAAGTCGTTTGCTATCTGACCCCAGCCCCTGGGATCAATTTGCATCCGTTGGAAGGCAAATGGATCGCGGTCACCGGGGTAACCGGCCTGATGCTCGAACCCCGTGCCAAACATGTGGCCGTCAAACAGGTGGCGTTGGTAGATCCGCCCACCAATCTGCTTCGCTAAACGTTGCCGGGCCACGCTATGAAGGAAGAGCCGACCGCTTCTGATAGATCCCTCTACGAATTTGCTTCACTGAGCAACCCCTTCTGCCCGGCATTACGTGGTTTTAAAAGAGGCACCTTTCACCGGTGGAGGGATAACCGGAGACGGGGTTGAAGGGGTCGAGGAGGGTTGTTTGGAGTCGCCAGGTCCGGGTAATTGATTTTCCAAGGGGGTCTGGGGCGGTTGTTTGGCCGATTCTGGACTCGGAGCTTGCTGAGGCACATAGAGGCCTGGCGTGGGCGCCGGGGTGCTTTCGCCTGGCACAGTCTGAGCTGATGTCCCAGCACCAGTAGGACCCGGAGAAGGCGGGAGCAGTGGTGTACTGACGGCGCCGCCCTTTTCCTCCGGTAATACGGGACCCGGAACCGGCGCACTGATGGACGGCGCCGACGGCGTTGGCACAACCCCAATCGGCTGACCACACGCATCCACCGGCACCCGACAGCAGACTACTCGCGGCATATATACGTAATAGGTGATCGGCACCCGCTTTTCCACCAACCGCGGTACCTGGACCGTCTCCTGCACCGGCATCCAACGGCAGACCTGCACCGGTTCTTCGACCACCTGCTCTTCGAGAATGGTTTTGTGAACTGTCACGGGGATCTGTTGAACCACTTCCTGGGCTTCCATTCGGCACACCTGGACCGGGATCTGCCGCTGGACCTGTTCGACCACGGGCCGGTAGGTGGTAACCGGAATTTTCCGCACTTGGCGTTCTTCCACCATCCTGCAAACTTGAACCGGCACTTTTTGACAGACCTGTTCCTGCTGATACCGAAGCACTTGGACAGGCACCTGCTGGGCCACCGTCTGCGGCATCAAGACCGTCTGCGGCACCTGGACCGGCACCACATTGGATTGCCAGACCCGATGCACTTCATACCGGCCTGGCCGAGGCACCCAATACAAACCCGCTCGCTGATACACGGTCTGTCCGGTCACCGGATCAATGACATAAGCACTCGGTAGCCAGGCCAACCGATTCCGTAAGATCGGCTCCCGATAGACCAATTGATCCACAAAACCACCTTGTTCCTGATAAAAAGTTCGGTAGGTGGTTACCGCTTGGTACTGGGTGGTATATTGCGTTTGATACTGCGTTTCATAAACGGGCCGAAGCACGGTCTGGCATACTTCTCGTTCTTCGGTCTGATAGACGGGCTTGAGCACGGTAACCACTTCTTCCCGTTCGCTGGTTTCAGCCACATATCGCACTTGCTGGTAGGTCTGGGTATGGTACTGGGTCTCATAGACGGGCCGCCAGACAGTGTACCGCCGTTCCTGATAGCTGGTTTCTGTTACCGGTTTGGAGACCAGATACCGGCGCTGGCGCATTTGGGTTTCCCAGACCGCTCGATAGGTGGTTACCTGTTGTTGCTCCAGGACGGTTTCGTACTCAATGCGGTAGGCGGTAACCTGCTGCGGCTCATAGACCGTCTGATACACCAGCCGATAGGTAATCCCATCGGCGGCTGTCCAGTAGGGACCTTGGCTAACCACTGCCTCTGCCGGGCCGGGAAATACTCCGGCCAGCAGTCCTAGCACTAGCCAGCCCGTATGCCAGAATCGTCTCATCGGTCGTTCCTTTTCTGAGAAAGCTAGCGAAATGATGCTTGCAAAAACATGCTTCGATCCTCTAGCCCCAAAATCCCGGCCAAAGGGTTCTATACAATAAAATCTGGCAAAATTTAGTCCCATCGGCAAATCGGGAAGGGTGAAATTGGTGGGAATTTTCTCTCTTACTATAGTGTAGAAAAGGATTTAGTGATTTTCAAAAAATTTTGAAGTTTTTTGGGGCCTCAGCCGATGGCAAACTTTGCCGATTCTTCGCAATCCGTTATTTTATAATCAGTTGCGTCAAAAGTTGTTCTTTTTTACCAAGTTTGCAAATTTTAACACCCCAAAGAAACGCCGGTTTCCAGTATCCCCACCACAGGGGGGAAAAGAAGGAGCACAGGATAATTCTGACCAGAACCACCGGAGCCAACTCCAAAGGGGAAGCAGGCAGGAGAGTACCAGAGGGAAAATGGACATATATTCACTAAAAGGCAGCAATGGAGGACCCCCAAAAAGAGTAAAGCGGGTGCCTCATGGGCGCCAACGTGGTCCAAATAGCCCACAAGGTTCACGAAGAGGGACTTTCCGGCGGTAGATCGGCAGGAAAGGTTTTCAGCTCATGGGCATGTTTTTTCCACCAGGTGTGGAAATCAGGCCCGGGAGGAGGTTCTGGCAACTCTCGGCCCCGGGTCCAGGCGCCCAATGGTCCTGGATGCCATGGCAAGAAGCGGGCCAACCGGGCGCCCAGCCTCGCCAACCGCATCGACACCCGATACATCCACGGATGACACATTGCCCAGGCCCACATCCGCCACACAAGCCGTTCCAGCCAGCACCGAACCGGCGAAGGTTCCTGAACCGCCCGATGCCGCAAATGGACCAATTGATGCGGAATGTCGATTTTCACCGGGCAAACCTCCCCACAGGCCCCACAGAGCGAAGAAGCAAACGGCAGCTTGCCCGCCTGCTCCAGGCCAACTAAATGGGGCGTCAGGATCGCCCCGATCGGTCCTGGATAGACCCATCCATACGCCCAGCCGCCTACCCGCCGATACACAGGACATGCGTTCAAACATGCCCCGCACCGGATGCAAAATAGCGCCGACCACGCCTTCGGGTCCCGGAGCACTTCGGTTCGGCCGTTGTCCAAGATAATCACATATAACTTTTGGCCCGGTGTACTGCCGTGAATTAAATGCGTATAGGTGGTCAGTTTTTGTCCGGTACCGCTGCGGCCTAGCAGGTTCAAAAACACCGGTAAATGCCGAATGCTGGGGATCACTTTTTCCACGCCCATCAGGGCCACATGGACCTTTGGGCAGCAGGTGGAAAGCCCCTGGTTGCCTTCATTTTCTACCAGGCAGATGGTCCCTGTATCGGCGATGGCGAAATTGACGCCCGAAATGCCCAAGTCGGCTTGGAGGAACTGCCGCCGGAGGTGTTTGCGCGCGATTTGCGTTAGGGTGGCATGCTCCTGAGTAAACGGTTCGCCCAGTTTTTCTTGAAACAATCGGCCTACATCGGTGGCGGATAGATGCAGTGCCGGGGTTACTACGTGAATCGGCCGCTGGCCGGCCAGTTGGACCAAAAATTCCCCTAGATCGGTTTCGATGGCCCGGACGCCCACCGCCTCCAGCACATGGTTCATCTCCATCTCTTCGCTGACCATCGACTTGGCTTTCACCACAGTGCGAACGCCATGTTGTCGAACGATCCGAAGCAGATGTTCATTTGCCTCCTGGGCGTTTTGGGCGTATAGGACCGTAGCGCCGCGGGCAGTGATGTTCCGCTCAAACTCCGCCAGGAGTTTGTCCAGATTGGCTAGGGCGTACCGCTTGATCTGGTGGGCCTGCTCCCGCCAGCTTTGAAAATAGGGGATCGAAGCAATGATCTGCCGATTTTGTTTGCTGGAGCGTTCGGCCGACTGGGCCAACGAGCCGAACTGGCCCGGTTCCGCCAGCCCCCGGGTACATTCCCTCAAAAACCGAGCCCCTTGCATGGACAGACTAGCTCCACCAGGAACGCTTTCTGCCGCTGCTACGTGCATAGTCTATGGCTCCTAATGCGCTCTGAAGACCCTTTGCCGGTGAGAGACCCCCTGCGACGGCCCTGGCCGACCTTCCAGCCCCATGCCCACCATAGTCGCCCTGGGAAGTTGGTGCCTTTTGGCATAGACCATTATTCTTCGGCCACCAGCAGTTCGGCAATGTGCATACAGCGGATGTTTCGGCCTTGGGGGTGGCGGCGGAGGATGCCGCCTACATGCATCAGGCAACTGATGTCTGGGGAAACGACCACTTCGGCGCCGCTGCGGATGATATTTTCCACCTTCGTCTGGCCCATGGCGATCGACGTACCGGGCATCTTTACACTGAAAGTGCCGCCGAATCCGCAACATTCTTCCACGTTAGGCAACTCCACATACTGGAGGCCTTCTACATAGCGGAGCAGTTCCAGCGGCGGCTGCACCACGCCCAATTCCCGGCGGGTGTGGCATCCGATATGCAAGGTTACTTTGTGAGGGAACCGGGCCCCGACATCGCGAACGCCCATGCATTCGACCAAAAATTCGGTCAGCTCAAAGACACGCCGTCCAATTTCGACAATCCGGGGATCAGGATCGACATGGCCGAAGAACACTCGGCACATGGCCGCACAGGAACCGGATGGACAGACGATCCATCGATATGACGCAAATGTCTCGCAAAAATAATGGACAACTTTACATGCTTCCCTCCAATACCCGGAGTTAAACGCCGGCTGCCCGCAGCAGGTCTGTCGGCTGGGAAACTCCACCGGCACCTGAAGCCAAGTCAATAGCTCCGCCGTGGCCTGGGCAATCTGGGGATAAAATTCGTCAATATAACAGGGCACAAATAGCGCCACCGGTTCGCCCGGCTCATAAACCGGATACTCCCGCTTCTGCGCCGGCGCCGACCAGTTGACCCCCTCCGTCCCTAACCCCTCCCGAGCCGCCTCCAATCCCAAACTAGACTCCGATGGTTTGCCAGAAGCACTACCTGGCTGCCCACCAGAGGGGGTCCGGCCGCCTGCCTTCTCGCCTGACGGCGCCGGCAGGCCATTTCTTCCCTTGCCCGACCCTCTGGCAGAAACGATTGTTTGGACGCTCCCCGCTTGATCAAAACTCCGGTTCATCACTCCCTCTTTGGATTGCGCCTTGAATGGACCAGCAAGCCCATCTATCCCAGTACGAACCGTTTTCGGACGTTCCGCCCTTTGGGCAGTACCTTCGGACCATCTCGCACAGCCCGCCGGTGCTTCCGGCCTGATTTCCCTCCACCGAGAAAACCACCCGATCCGGCCTTTTTCAGGCTGGCCGACGACGCGATCCCACGTACCGCCTGCAAACCGCTCTGCCATTTTACGTTGCCTTGGGGAAACCGACAATCGACCCTTCAGGAATCGACACTTCCGAAAGTACGGTAGAAAGTCGAAGCGATGAGAAAGTCCGGCTGATCTGTTTTTCCAGGACCGTGCCTAGCTAGATGACTTGCTCGCTCTCACAGGCCGCCCACCCGAGGATACCAGTCCGGACGCCGAGGGTCCTGGTGAAATCGGGCGTAGTAATCGCCTTTTTCTTCGTAGTACCGCCCGTAAAAGGCCATTTTGTCTTCGTCCAGTTCGACACCCAGCCCGGGGCCGTCCGGCACTCCAATGGCCCCATCCACATAGCCCAGCTTGCCACCCACGATAATATCATCCACCAGATAATGATAATGGGCGTCCCCGGCCAAGTGCATCTGTGGAATGGTCGAGGCCGTATGAAGCATGGCCGCCAGCTCCACCCCAAATTCCGCCCCCGAATGCATCGCCACATCCAGGTTAAAAGTTCGGCAGACCGCACAAAGGTCTTTTACGCCCCGAGGACCCTCCCAATAATGTAAATCCGTTAATATCACATCGGCCACCCCAAGCCGAATCGCCGGTCCCAAGTCGTCAAACTTATTAGGATACATATTGGTGGCCAAAGGGATACGAACCTGCTGCCGAACGGCCCGCATCCCTTCCAGTCCCCAAGCAGGGTCTTCATAATATTCCAGGCCAAGCGGTTCCAAACGTCGGCCGATCTGCACCGCAGTATGCACGCTCCAGACACCGTTGGGGTCGATGCGCAGGCCGAAGCGCTGGCCCAACCGTTTTCGGCAAAGTTCCAGCACCCGGGCCTCTTCCCATGGGTCCATGACGCCTGCTTTCAACTTCATGCTCCGCACGCCCAGGGTCTGATGAAGCTCTTCGCAGAAGTCGGCCAAGTCCTCGGCTCTGGTGTCGTCGCCGCCGCCTGGCCGATCATAGCGCCAAAACAGATAAGCAATCATCGGGATCGCATCCCGCACTTTGCCGCCCAGCAGTTGGTGCATCGGTACCCCAGCCGCTTTGCCTTGAATGTCCAAACAAGCGATCTCAATGGCCCCGTAAAGCCGGGCGTTCGACAGATAATAAATCGGCCGCAGCACCTTCAGTTTGATCTCCTCCAGCTGAAATGGGTTCATTCCCACCAGACGGGGTTTGAGTTTTTCCAAGGCCGCCCGCTGGTCGCCCCCGCCCACCTCGCCTAACCCCACAATCCCTTCATCAGTAAATAGTTCCAGGATCGTCCGCATCAAATACCCCGGATGCACCCCCGTATTATGTCGAAGCATCCCCTGGGTCGGAATCGCCACGGTCCGAGCACGCAAATCCACGATTTTCATGGCAAGGATCCTTCGAATCGTTTCTTTCGCTAGGCACTCGCTTCCTTATCATTCCCGCACAACTGGGTACATTGTCATTCCCGCCCAACCGGGAATCCAGGCTCCCCCTCACCCTAACCCTCTCCCACCAGGGGAGAGGGGAGCCGGACGCAAGCCCGGCCGGGCGAGGGAAAATTTACGCCTCTGCCCTCCGCAAAACATCGCCTCGCCCCGCCGCGGGAGAGGCCGGCTTGCGCTAGCAAGCCGGGTGAGGGGGCGCACCAAGAGCCCAGGTTCCCCGTCAGCCTATTGTCATTCCCGCGCAAGCGGGAATCCAGGCAGCTTGTGCTGCTTCCATGTCCAACGCCTCTGCCCGGCGCGGGAGAGGCCGGCCTGCCGACAGGCAGGCCGGCTGAGGGGACGCCCAAAGGAAACGCCTGCTGAGGGGGCATTCCCATCTCTACCCACCGCGAAAGAGAAACGTTCCTCTCTGCAGCCAA